>NZ_JBCNNP010000011.1:0-100967 GCF_039594315.1 Pantoea sp. | reverse complement strand
AACCCCTTTTCTGGAAACCCAGAGGCACCTGGTGGTAGCATAACACGAACTTATTCTGCCAACGACGACCAAAGCTTATGTCTTTACAGAACGCAACGCCGAGTTACAACGCGCTAGCCGCGGCCCTTTCACAGCAGGGCGTGGGCATGACGCCAGCCGAAATGCACGGACTTCTTTCCGGAATTCTCTGTGGCGGCAATCAGGACACCAGCTGGAAAACCATGGTGCACGACCTCACCAACGAAGGCATGGCGTTTTCGCAAAGTCTGTCGCAACCGTTGCAAGCGCTGCACGAAAGCCTGGCCAACACCCTGGAAGACGAAGGCTTTATGTTCCAGCTGATGCTGCCGGAAGATGATGACATCACGGTATTCGACCGCGCTGATGCACTGGCCGGTTGGGTCAATCATTTCCTACTGGGTTTGGGCGTTACGCAACCGAAACTGGAAAAGGTCACCGGCGAAACCGGTGAAGCGATTGACGATTTGCGCACTATCGCCCAACTCGGTTATGACGAAGATGAAGATCAGGAAGAGCTAGAGCAATCGCTGGAAGAGGTGATTGAGTACGTGCGCGTCGCGGCTTTGCTTTGCCACGATACCTTCACGCGTCAGCATCAGCCAACAGCACCTGAAGTGCAAAAACCCACGTTACACTAAGCGCGTTAATGCGGGACGTTGTCGCCCGTCTTCAACAGGGAGTGCAAACATGATTACTTTGGATACCTTCCAGCAGCGTCGTCAGGCGTTGATTGCTCGCATGAAGCCGGGCAGTGCGGCGTTGATTTTTGCGGCACCTGAAGTGACGCGTAGCAACGACACCGAATATAACTTCCGTCAAAACAGCGATTTCTGGTACTTCACCGGTTTCAATGAACCGCAAGCGCTGCTGGTGCTGATCAAAAGTGATGACAAACATAATCACAGCGTGCTGTTCAACCGCGTACGCGATCTCACCGCTGAAATCTGGTTTGGCCGCCGTCTGGGACAAGATGCGGCACCGGCAAAACTGGGCGTTGATCGCGCGTTGCCGTGGGATGACATTGGCGAGCAATTGCACCAATTGCTGAATGGTCTGGATGTGGTTTACCACGCGCAGGGCGAATACGCCGAGGCGGATCAATTAGTTTTCAGCGCGCTGGAAAAACTGCGTCGCGGCTTCCGTCAAAATCTCAGCGCGCCGAACACTGTCACCGATTGGCGTCCATGGGTGCACGATATGCGCCTGTTCAAAAGCGCCGAAGAGATTGAGATTCTGCGTCGGGCCGGAAAAATCAGCGCGCTGGCACATACGCGCGCGATGCAAGCTTGTCGTCCAGGCATGTTTGAATATCAGCTGGAAGGTGAGATTCACCACGAATTCAATCGCCACGGCGCGCGTTTTCCGTCGTATAACACCATCGTCGGTTCTGGCGAAAACGGCTGCATCCTGCATTACACCGAAAACGAAAGTGAAATGCGCGACGGCGATCTGGTGTTAATCGACGCAGGCTGTGAATTCCACGGTTACGCCGGCGATATCACTCGAACCTTCCCGGTGAACGGTAAGTTCAGTAAACCGCAACGTGAGATTTACGACATCGTGCTGGCGTCGCTGTACAAAGCGTTGTCGATGTTCCGCCCGGGCATCAGCATCCATGACGTCAACGACGAAGTGGTGCGGATTATGATTACTGGCTTGGTCGATCTCGGCATCCTTGATGGCAATATCGACACATTATTTGAAGAGCAGGCGCATCGCCCGTTCTTCATGCACGGATTGAGCCACTGGCTGGGACTGGATGTGCACGATGTCGGCCATTACGGCACGCCAAGCCGCGATCGCATTCTCGAACCGGGCATGGTGTTAACCATCGAACCGGGCTTGTATATCGCGCCAGACGCCAAAGTGCCGGCGCAATATCGCGGCATTGGCATCCGCATCGAAGATGACATCGTTATCACCGAAGAGGGCAACGAAAACCTCACTGACAGCGTGGTAAAAGATGCTGATGCAATCGAAGCCTTGATGGCGGCGGCACGTCACGCATGAGCATTTTGATTGCTGGCGGCGGCATGACCGGAGCGACATTAGCACTGGCGATTTCGCACCTGACGCAAGGCCAATTGCCGGTCACGCTAATCGAACGCAGCCAACCCGACAGCCGCGCGCATCCGGGTTATGACGGACGCGCGATTGCGTTGGCTGCGGGTACTTGCCAGCAGTTGGCGGATATCGATCTGTGGCGCTCGCTGGCGGATTGCGGCACGCCGATCACCGATATTCACGTTTCCGATCGCGGGCATACTGGTTTTGTCTCACTTAAGGCCGAAGATCACCAATTGCCTGCGTTGGGCCAGGTTGTCGAGCTTTTCGATGTCGGCCAACGCCTGTTCCAGCGCCTGAAAACGGCGCCTGGCGTCACGCTGCGCTGTCCGGATCACGTAACCAACGTGACGCGAAGCGCAGACAATGTGCAAATCACGCTGAACAGCGGCGAGCAACTCGATGGCGCATTGCTGGTGGCTGCTGATGGTTCACGTTCGCCGCTCGCTGCCTCTTGCGGCATCACCTGGCAGCGTGACGATTATCAGCAGTTGGCGGTGATTGCCAATGTCACTACGCAACTGCCGCATCAAGGCCGTGCGTTTGAACGCTTCACGGAACACGGCCCGCTGGCGTTGTTGCCGATGTCGGGCAATCGGATGTCGTTGGTGTGGTGCCATCCGATTGACGCGCAATCCGCGATTCAACAGTGGGATGATGCGATCTTCCTGCAACACCTTCAGCGCGCTTTTGGCTGGCGCTTGGGGCGATTCGCGCATACCGGTCAACGCGAACTCTATCCGCTGGCGCTGCAAACCGCCGAACGTCAGGTGACGCATCGTCTGGCGTTGGTCGGCAATGCGGCGCAAACGCTGCATCCGATTGCCGGGCAAGGCTTCAATCTTGGCCTGCGTGATGTGATGTCGCTGGCGGAAACGCTGGCAAGCGCGCATCGTCAGCAGCAGGATCCCGGCAGTTATGCGGTATTGCAGCATTTTGCCGCGCGGCGTCAGCCCGATCGTGCCGCGACAATTGGCGTCACCGACGGCTTAGTGCGGATGTTTGCCAATCGTTATGTGCCGTTAGTAGCAGGACGAAATCTTGGGCTGGTGGCAATGGACCATCTGCCATGGCTGCGAAACCCACTTGCCGCGCGCACGCTCGGCTGGGTCAAGCGTTAAGCATGAATTAAGGGGCAGCAATGCAAACTTTTGATGTGGCAATCGCCGGTGGCGGCATGGTGGGTTTGGCCGTCGCATGCGGATTACAAGGCAGCGGCTTGCGCGTTGCCGTGCTGGAAAAAGCACCTGAGCCACAATTTGATCTGGCGGCGAGCGCTTCGATTCGCGTCTCCGCCATCAACGCTGCCAGCGAACGTCTGCTGCAAAAGCTCGATGTGTGGTCGAGCATTCTGGCACTGCGCGCCAGCGCCTATCACGGCATGGAAGTGTGGGATCAGGACAGCTTCGGCTCGATCAGTTTTGATGACGAGCAACAAGGCTTATCGCACCTCGGCCATATCATTGAAAATGAAGTGATTCACAGCGCATTGTGGCAGCGCGCCAGTCAATGCAGCGATATCACCTTGTTTGCGCCTGCGCAGTTGCAGCAAGTGGCGTTTGGCGATAACGAAGCCTTTGTCACGCTGCAAGATGGCAGCATGATGAGCGCACGTTTGCTGATTGCCGCAGACGGTGCCAATTCGTGGCTGCGCGACAAAGCCGATATCCCGCTGACCTTCTGGGATTATGAACATCACGCTTTGGTTGCCAACATTCGCACCGATATGCCGCACGATGCCATCGCGCGTCAGGTGTTCCACGGCGATGGTATTCTGGCGTTCCTGCCAATGCAGGATCCGCATCTTTGTTCGATTGTCTGGTCACTGTCACCGCAGGAAGCAACGCGCATGCAATCCATGCCGGAAGCGTTGTTTAACCAGCAATTATCGGTGGCGTTTGATATGCGACTTGGCTTGTGTCAGGTAGAAAGCGAGCGCAAAACCTTCCCGCTGATGGCGCGCTATGCCCGTAACTTTGCCGCGCATCGCTTAGCGTTGGTCGGCGATGCTGCGCATACCATTCATCCGCTGGCCGGGCAGGGCGTAAATTTGGGCTTTATGGATGCGGCCGAATTGATTGGTGAAATCCGTCGTCTGCATCTGGAAGGCAAAGACATTGGTCAGCACCTCTATTTGCGTCGTTATGAGCGCAGCCGCAAACACAGCGCAGCGATGATGCTGGCAGGCATGCAGGGTTTCCGCGAATTGTTTGCCGGGACGCATCCGGCGAAAAAACTGTTGCGTGATGTGGGCTTAAAGCTGGCAGATACCTTGCCAGGCGTTAAACCTCTGATGCTGAAACAAGCGATGGGACTCAACGATCTCCCCAGTTGGATACGTTAATCTCTTCTACCAACGGCGCCTAATCAGGCGCCGTTTTTGTTTAGTGCACCGTTGTGATGCAACGATGCACCCAAATCGCGCCTCATTTGATTTATTCTAATTTTACCCATCAATTCGCATTAGTTAATCTCATGTTAATGCTCCACCCAGACCGAACCATTTCATAAAGTTGTGGCGTGGATTCCCTCAATTTGCTGTATCAAAGTAATTTAGTCGTATTTTGTGCGAGGTTAATCACAATAACGTAGTGAATTATGCTGGTTGGTGTTCGATGGCACCTTGAAAGGTGGTAGTGTTTCGCCCTCGTTTTCCTCATGGTTAATTGCCGCGTTAGGTGATAACTTCAGCATAAAGAGAACGTTTGCGTCGGCCTGAAAAGGCGGCGCAGGCGCGTCACACTCACTTGTTTTCACAGGATGGTTATGACTCAGCAAACGCCTCTATTCGAACAGCATCAAGCCTGCGGTGCGCGCATGGTGGACTTCCATGGTTGGATGATGCCGCTGCATTACGGCTCGCAAATGGATGAGCATCACGCGGTGCGTAACGATACCGGCATGTTTGATGTTTCCCATATGACCATTGTCGATCTGCGCGGCGCACGCACCCGCGAATTCCTGCGTTATCTGTTGGCGAACGATGTCGCCAAATTAACCCAGCCAGGCAAAGCGCTGTACACCGGCATGCTGAATGCTTCTGCTGGCGTCATTGATGATTTAATTGTTTACTTTATGAGCGAAGACTTCTTCCGTCTGGTGGTGAACTCCGCCACGCGTGAGAAGGATTTGGCGTGGATTAAACAGCATGCTCAGCCGTTCGGCGTGGAATTGACCGAACGTGACGATCTGGCATTGATCGCGGTGCAAGGTCCGAATGCGCAGCAAAAAGCCCAGACGTTGTTCAGCGATGCTCAACGTGCGGCTGTTGCCGGCATGAAACCGTTCTTTGGCGTGCAGGCAGAAAATCTGTTCATCGCCACCACCGGTTACACCGGCGAAGCCGGCTATGAGATTGCCATGCCGGCAACGGAAGCCGCTGCTTTCTGGCAGCAATTGCTGGCTGCGGGCGTCAAACCCGCTGGTCTCGGCGCACGCGATACCTTACGTCTCGAAGCGGGCATGAATTTGTACGGTCAGGAGATGGATGAAGGCGTTTCGCCGCTGGCGGCCAACATGGGCTGGACCATCACCTGGGAACCGAACGATCGCGATTTCATTGGTCGTGATGCTTTGCAATCGCAGCGCGAGCACGGCACCGAAAAATTGGTTGGGCTGATCATGACCGAAAAAGGTGTGTTGCGTAACGGTTTGCCGGTACGTTTCACCGATGAACAAGGTCAGCCACAGCAAGGTATTATTACCAGCGGTTCCTTCTCACCAACGCTGGGTTGCAGCATCGCACTGGCGCGCGTGCCGGCAGGTATTGGCGAGCAGGCCATTGTCGAAATCCGTAACCGGGAAATGCCGGTGAAAGTGACTAAACCTATTTTTGTTCGAGCCGGTAAACCGGTCGCCCAGTAATTTTTTCAGGAGAAATGGCCAATGAGCAATGTGCCAAGTGAATTGAAATATCGCGATAGTCACGAGTGGGTCCGTAAAGAAGCTGACGGTACTTTCACCGTGGGCATCACTGAACACGCACAGGATCTGCTGGGCGATATGGTGTTTGTCGATTTGCCAGACGTGGGCGCGACCTTTGCTGCGGGCGATGATTGCGCGGTTGCCGAATCAGTAAAAGCCGCTTCCGACATTTACGCACCGCTGAGCGGTGAAATCGTGGCGGTGAATGACCAACTGGGTGATTCACCGGAGCTGGTTAACAGCGCGCCGTATGCCGATGGTTGGTTGTTCCGCATCAAAGCCAGCGACGAGTCAGAACTCGACGCCATGCTGGACGCCGATGCCTACAAAGCATCTATCGACGAGTAACCGGTAAACTTAAGAAGGTGGCGCGTGGCGGCACCTTCTTTTTTTGCCTGATTTAATGCCTTTTTTGTCACCCAGCCCGACTCAGGATTTACTGCACATGACTCAGACTCTCAGCCAGCTTGAACACAACGGTGCTTTCATTGAGCGCCACATCGGTCCTACGCCGGAACAACAGGCCCTGATGCTGGAAACGATTGGTGCCAGTTCGCTCTCATCGTTGATCGCATCTATTGTTCCTGCTGACATTCAACTGCCGGGCCCGCCTGCGGTTGGCGATGCCGCGACCGAACAACAAGCGCTGGCCGAGTTGAAAGCCATTGCCAGTCAGAACCAACGCTATAAATCCTGGATTGGTATGGGCTACAGCGCGGTGATCACCCCGCCGGTTATCCTGCGCAACATGCTGGAAAACCCAGGCTGGTACACCGCGTATACGCCGTATCAGCCGGAAGTGTCGCAGGGCCGTCTTGAGGCGTTGCTGAACTTCCAGACGCTGACGTTGGATCTGACCGGACTGGATATCGCATCCGCGTCACTGCTCGACGAAGCCACCGCCGCAGCCGAAGCGATGGCGATGGCGAAGCGCGTGAGTAAGCTGAAGAACGCGACTAAATTCTTCATCGCCGATGACATCCATCCGCAAACGCTGGATGTGGTGCGCACCCGCGCTGAAACCTTTGGCTTTGAACTGATCATCGACAGCGCCGACAAAGTGCTGGATCACGACGACCTGTTTGGCGTGCTGCTGCAACAGGTGGGTACGCACGGTGAAGTTCACGATTACCGTTCACTGATCGCTGAGCTGAAAAACCGCAAAGTGGTGGTCAGCGTGGCGGCTGATTTCATGGCGCTGGTGCAGTTAGAAGCGCCAGGCAAGCAGGGCGCTGACATTGTGTTTGGCTCTGCACAGCGTTTCGGCGTACCGATGGGGTACGGCGGTCCGCACGCCGCCTTCTTCGCCAGCCGCGACGAGCACAAACGCTCGATGCCTGGCCGCATCATCGGCGTTTCCCGCGATGCCGCCGGTAATACTGCACTGCGCATGGCGATGCAAACCCGTGAGCAACATATCCGTCGTGAGAAAGCCAACTCCAACATCTGTACTTCGCAAGTATTGCTGGCCAATATCGCGGGTCTGTACGCGGTTTATCATGGCCCGGTTGGGCTGAAGCGCATTGCTTCACGCATTCATCGCCTCACCAGCATTCTGGCGGCTGGCCTGCAAAATGGCGGTTTGAAACTGCGTCACAACAGCTGGTTCGATACGCTGACCGTGGAAGTGGCCGATAAAGCCGCGGTGCTGAATCGCGCACTGAGCTTTGGCGTCAACCTGCGCAGCGACGTGCTTAACGCCGTTGGTATCACGCTGGATGAAACCACCACGCGTGAAGATGTGCTGGCGCTACTGGCGATTCTGCTGGGCGATGCGCACGGCCAGGATATTGACGCACTGGATGCGGCAGTGGCTGCGGAAAACAGCGCGATCCCTGCTGGACAGGTGCGTGAAAGTGAATTCCTGACGCATCCCGTATTCAATCGTCATCACAGCGAAACTGAGATGATGCGTTACATGCACAGCCTGGAGAAAAAAGATCTGGCGCTGAACCAGGCGATGATCCCGCTCGGCTCGTGCACCATGAAACTCAACGCTGCGGCGGAAATGATTCCAATCACCTGGCCTGAATTTGCCGAGCTGCATCCGTTCTGCCCGGCAGAGCAGGCGACGGGCTACTTGCAGATGATTGGTCAGCTGTCGCAATGGCTGGTGCAATTAACCGGTTACGACGCACTTTGCATGCAGCCGAACTCCGGCGCACAAGGTGAATATGCCGGTCTGCTGGCGATTCGCCGCTACCACGAAAGCCGCAATGAAGGCGGCCGTAATGTCTGCCTGATCCCAAGTTCTGCGCATGGCACCAACCCAGCGTCCGCGCAAATGGCGGGCATGGCGGTGGTGGTGGTCGCGTGTGATAAACAAGGCAACATCGATCTCGGCGATCTGCGTGAGAAAGCCGCGCAGGTTGGCGAACAACTGTCATGCATCATGGTGACCTATCCATCCACCCACGGCGTGTATGAAGAAACCATTCGTGAAGTGTGCCAGATCGTGCATCAGCACGGCGGTCAGGTGTATCTCGATGGGGCCAACATGAACGCGCAGGTCGGTATCACCACGCCAGGTTACATCGGCGCGGACGTTTCGCACCTCAACCTGCACAAAACCTTCTGCATCCCGCACGGCGGTGGCGGTCCAGGTATGGGTCCAATCGGTGTGAAATCGCATTTGGCACCGTTCGTGCCGGGCCACAGCGTGGTGCAAATCGATGGCGTCCTGACGCAGCAAGGCGCAGTTTCAGCGGCACCGTTTGGTAGCGCTTCAATTCTGCCAATCAGCTGGATGTACATCCGTATGATGGGCGCGGAAGGCCTCAAGCAAGCCAGTTCGGTCGCGATTCTGAATGCCAACTACATTGCTAGCCGCCTGCAATCGGCTTATCCGATTCTGTATGCAGGCCGCGACGGTCGTGTAGCACACGAATGTATTCTCGACATTCGTCCATTGAAAGAGCAAACCGGCATCAGCGAGTTGGATATTGCGAAACGACTGATCGATTACGGATTCCACGCCCCAACCATGTCATTCCCAGTTGCCGGCACCTTGATGGTTGAGCCAACGGAATCAGAAAGCAAAATCGAGCTGGATCGCTTTATTGACGCGATGCTGGCCATCCGTATGGAAATCGATCGCGTGGCTGATGGCGAATGGCCGCTGGAAGACAACCCGTTGGTGAACGCGCCGCACACGCAGATGGAAATCGTTGGCGATTGGACGCATCCGTACACCCGCGAACTGGCGGTATTCCCTGCGGGCAGCGCCAACAAATATTGGCCAACGGTGAAGCGTTTGGATGATGTGTATGGCGACCGCAACGTTTTCTGTAGCTGTGTACCAATGAGCGAATATCAGTAAATCAGGCTATTGTTAACGTTGATTAATTAAAGGGCCGATTGCGGCCCTTTTGTTTTGGAGGCAAAAATGGATCTGGCTTTGGTTACTGGCGGTAGTCGCGGCATTGGACGCGCCACCGCTTTATTGCTGGCGCAGGCCGGTTATCGCGTGGCGATCAACTATCGCCAACGCGCGGATGAAGCCGCTGCGGTGGTAGCAGAGATTGAAGCGCAGGGCGGCAGCGCATTTGCCGTGCAGGCGGATATTGCTGAAGAAGCGCAGGTGCTGCGCATGTTTACCGAAATCGATAATCAAGGTGCATTACGCGTTTTGGTCAATAACGCCGGCATTCTCTCTACGCAGTGTCGCGTTGAAGATCTCGACGCTGAGCGTATTCAGCGCGTGTTCGCCACCAACGTCACTGGCACTTTTATCTGCTGTCGCGAAGCGGTAAAGCGTATGGGAACACATCACGGCGGCAAAGGTGGCGCGATCGTCAACGTATCCTCGGCCGCATCCCGCTTAGGCGCACCGGGGGAATATGTCGATTACGCCGCATCGAAAGGGGCGATGGATAGCTTAACCAAGGGCTTATCGCTGGAAGTGGCGGCGCAGGGCATTCGCGTCAACAGTGTGCGTCCAGGTCTGATTTATACCGAAATGCATGCCGATGGCGGCGAGCCGGGCAGAGTTGATCGTTTGGCAAGTTCACTGCCGATGGGACGTGGCGGCCAAGCCGATGAAATAGCCCAAGCCATTGTCTGGCTGGCAAGCGATGCCGCATCGTATGTTACCGGCACTTTTATCGATGCTGCCGGTGGAAGATAAGCCACCCACCGTAGGGTCGCCATTTTTGGCGACCCTTGTCAAAATCGCTCTTAATCATTCACACCCATTCACATAATTATTTTAGCGTACATGTGTACACTGAAAATTTTCCTGGTTACTCTGGTTGCGCACAAAAAGCACAATTGCTCCCTCCGATGTTCAGGAACACACCTACATGGTACAGAACCGAATTATTGCCCAAGGCTATTCATTGGCAGAAGAGATTGCCAACAGCATTAGCCACGGTATCGGCTGCATATTTGGTATCATCGGCTTGGTATTAATGCTAACGCAAGCCATTGAAACACAAGCTAACGTTACCGCGATTACCAGTTACAGTTTGTACGGTGGCAGCATTATTTTGCTTTATCTGGCATCAACGCTTTATCACGCAATTCCGCATCAGAAAGCCAAATACTGGTTAAAAAAACTCGACCATTGCGCCATCTATGTGTTGATTGCCGGCACCTACACGCCGTTTTTGCTGGTGGGCCTGAACTCTCCACTGGCACAAGGCTTGATGGTAGTGATTTGGAGCCTTGCACTGATGGGGGTGCTGTTCAAGATGGCCTTTGCTCATCGCTTTGAAGCGCTGTCACTGGTGACCTATCTCAGCATGGGTTGGTTATCATTGGTGGTGATCTACCAGTTGGCGATCAAGCTGTCGGCGGGTGGGATATGGTTACTGGCGGCGGGCGGCGTGGTCTATTCGCTGGGCGTGATTTTTTATGTCTCGCGCCGTATTCCTTACAGCCACGCTATCTGGCACGGTTTTGTGCTAGGCGGCAGCGTTCTGCACTTCTGCGCGATCTATTTCTACGTGATGTAACAGAGAAACGGCGGCTCGATGGCCGCCGTTTTTTTACTCTGCCAGTGAATACGGCAGTGGTTGAATGGTTAATTTGCCACTCTCGTCGCCTTCCACGCGCAGCACGCTATCCGGTTCCAGATCGTTGTTCATCACCACTTGCACCCAGACGCTGCCGTCATCCAACTGCACGCCGCTTAGCACCGTGCCAGTACGACGCCATTTGTCGCCCATCTGCAATTCCAATGAACTATCGGCTTCTGGCACCTTGCTGGCATTGCCAGCCAGCCAATACAGGGCACGCTTATTCGCCCCGCGGAATTTAGCGCGTGCCACCATTTCCTGGCCGGTGTAGCAGCCCTTTTTAAAGCTGATGGCGTCCAGCGCCTGCAAGTTAGTGGCTTGTGGGATCAGTTGCGCGCTGGTGGCGGTTTCAATCACCGGAATACCGGCTTCGATATCCAGCGCCAGCCATTGCAGGCTGTCATTAAACTGCGCTTCACCCGCGAGCTTGTCTTTCAGCGCATTGGCTTGCTCAAGCGTGGTGACTAACAGGAAACGTTCGGCGGGCTGTTCAAACCACAGCAGAGTGCTTTCACCTTGCTGCACCACTGGCGTTTCGGCATCCGGCAACGTATCGAACAGATTCGCCAGCGCGGCGCGCGCCTGAAAACCAGCCACACCGAGTAAAACGGCATCGTCATCCGCCACGATGGTCACTTTGGCGAACACCGCGTACTTCTTCAACTCGGTCAACTGCTGTTCGCGCAGGTTGCGACGCACAATGTAGCCGTAGCCTTCAGTGCGATGGAATAAACGGATATTGCTCCACATTTTCCCCTTGGCATCGCAATGCGCGGCCGGGCGGTGTTGCGTCTCGCCCATTGCGGCAACGTCCAGTGTGAGCTGGCCTTGCAGATACGACGTGCTGTCATTGCCCTGCACCTTGACCAGCGCCCATTCGTCGAGCGAAATCAGGGTTAAAGGCAGGCGTGACGATGCAGCAGGCTGGCGAGGTGGAAGGGTAAAAATCGACATGTGTCATTCCTGATTGATGAGGTTATCCAGTTGCCAATGTTAAAAGAGCAGTTCGGCATTGCAACCTGTTTACTGAATCTGGCGCACAAATCGCGTGATGACCTCTGCAATTACAGGGAAGAAGTGTCGTGACATTGCACAGCAATCAGCACTGCGCCTGCAGCGAGAAAAAAAAGCAGGTACACTTAGCCCCACTGTTTTTAGCCATGGAATGAGAGACATGGAAATTAATGACAAAGCCCGCGTTCAATGGGCGTGCCGTCGTGGCATGCTGGAATTGGACATCGCCATCATGCCGTTTTTCAAATACGAATATGATTCGCTGGATGACACGGATAAGCAGGTATTTATCGCGCTATTAAAGAGTGACGATCCTGACTTGTTCAACTGGCTGATGAATCACGGTGAACCGGTTGACCCCGAGTTCAAACGCATGGTGAAACTGATTCAGCAGCGCAATCGTGAACGCGGTCCGGTGGCAATGTAATTTGCGGGCGTCACGCAGTGCGCGCGCGCTGAATGTGACGCTGTTTTTGCTGTGCAGCGTATTGCTGCTGAGCCTTAGTTGGCCCGCTGAGTGGGCGTGGGGTGAAGCACCGCTATTACTGTTGTTATGGGCGGAAGGCTGGCGCAATGAACGTCGTTTAGTACAGCGCGTGGGATGTTTGGCATTGGACGCGCAGGGCGATTGGCTGTGGCGCGGCTTGCGCTGGCAAGCCGAGCGTAAGCCAGATTGGTTGCCGTATGGGGTTTTGCTGGTGCTACGTAATCAACAAGGTCAGCGCTGGCGGCTGTGGTTGATGCACGATAATCTGCCGCCTGCTGAATGGCGAACGTTGCGCGCCTGCTGTTTTCTACGTGATGAACAAACGCTGCCTTAAAGCAGCGCGGCGGTTTCCGTCAGAATCTGTTCGCACCACTGTTCAACGCGTTCATCGCTCTGTTCGAACTGGTTGACATCATCCAGTGCTAAACCGACGAACTGCGAGCCATCGGCGGTGAGCGGCTTCTTGCTGGTAAACTCATAACCGTCCAGCGGCCAGTAACCGACAAACTGCACGCCCATCGGCTGCAGCAACTCATGCAGCATGCCCAGCGCATCGAGGAACCATTCGGCGTATTCGCCCTGGTCGCCCATCCCGTACAGCGCGACAATTTTCCCGCGCAGATTCAGCGTAGGAATTTGCGGCCAAATCGCTTCCCAATCTTCCTGCAATTCACCGAAATCCCAGGTTGGAATGCCGAGGATCAGCAAATCGTACTGCTCCATCAGCGACGGATCGTCATCTTTCAGATTGTGCAGTGTGACTAATTCTTCACCGATAAAGTCGCGAATCTTCTCCGCCGTCATCTCGGTGTAACAGGTACTTGAACCGTAAAACAGACCGATATTCATGCAATTAATGCTCTGACTTAAACTCACTCGGGCGCAATTGTACCAGAAGCAGACTACTTTCAGGCATAATGAGCACGATTTCACACGCGGGAGATGACAGTGCAGGACAGCGATCTGATCGAACAGTTTCTGGATGCGCTTTGGATTGAGCGCAATCTGGCGCAGAACACGCTCGCGTCCTATCGCCAGGATTTGCAAACGTTGACCGGCTGGCTGCATCACCATGATCGCACGCTGCTGACGCTTGAAGCATTGGATTTGCAGCAGTTTCTCGCCGAACGTGTTGAAGGCGGCTATAAAGCCACCAGTTCCGCGCGCACTCTCAGCGCTATCCGCCGTTTATGCCAATATTTATACCGCGAAAAAGTGCGCAGTGACGATCCCAGCGCGCTGCTTTCCGCGCCGAAATTGCCGCAACGCTTGCCCAAAGATCTCAGCGAAAACCAAGTCGAACGCTTGCTGCAAGCGCCGAGCATTGATATTCCACTTGAACTGCGCGACAAGGCGATGCTGGAATTGCTCTACGCCACCGGTTTACGCGTCACCGAATTGGTCAGTTTGACCATCAGCGATCTCAGTTTGCGTCAGGGCGTGGTGCGAGTGATCGGTAAAGGCAATAAAGAGCGCCTTGTGCCGTTAGGTGAAGAAGCGGTTTACTGGATTGAATATTATATGGAACATGGTCGTCCGTGGCTGCTCAATGGGCAAACGCTCGACGTGATGTTCCCGAGCCAACGCGCGCAGCAAATGACGCGGCAGACCTTCTGGCATCGCATCAAACACTATGCGACCCTTGCCGGTATCGATAGCGAAAAGTTGTCGCCGCATGTGCTGCGCCACGCATTTGCCACACATTTACTGAACCACGGCGCGGATTTGCGCGTCGTACAGATGTTGCTGGGCCACAGCGACCTCTCGACCACCCAAATTTATACGCATGTCGCCACCGAGCGCCTGCGTCTGTTACATCAACAGCATCATCCGCGCGCTTGAGATGCGGTAACAAGGATTTAAGATGAAAAAGCAGCTTACGATGCTGGCTCTGCTGGTCAGTGCATTTACTGGATTTGCGCATGCCGATGACAGCGCCATTCAGCAAACCCTGAAGAAACTCGGTCTGGAACAGTCAGAAATCCAGCCATCGCCGTTGCCGGGCATCAAAACCGTGTTAACCGACAGCGGCGTGCTGTACGTCTCTGAAGATGGCAAGCACATGATTCAAGGCCCGCTTTACGATGTCAGCGGTACGCAGCCAATCAACGTCACCAACAAGCTGTTGGACAAAAAAGTCACCGCGCTTGAGCCAGACATGATTGTCTACAAAGCGCCGAAAGAGCAGCACGTGATCACCGTGTTTACCGACATCACCTGCGGCTATTGCCGCAAGCTGCATGAGCAAATGGCGGATTACAACGCGCTGGGCATCACCGTGCGTTATCTGGCTTTCCCGCGTGAAGGTCTGAACGGTCAGGTGGAAAAAGCCATGCGCGCCATCTGGTGCAGCGCCGATCGCAAAAAAGGGTTTGATGCGGCGATGAAAGGCGATGCCCCGCAGATGGAAGCGCCAGCAACCTGCAAAATCAATCTTGAGCAGCAATACAAACTCGGCATCCTGTTTGGCATTCAGGGCACGCCAGCGATTCTTACCGACAGCGGTATGATGATTCCTGGCTATCAGGGACCGCAAGAGCTGAAGCAGGTGCTCGACGGCCAGAAGCGCGGCGGTTAACGCACCGTGATGCATTCTGTTGAATTGCGTCGGCGCGAAGCCGAGACCGACGCCGAATTGCCCGCCGATCTAGCGCCGTTATTGCGCCGTTTGTATCTGCAACGCGGCGTGAAACTGGCGCAGGAGCTGGAACGCGGCGCGAAACATCTGTTGCCGTGGCAGACGCTCGGTGGCATTGAAGCCGCAGTAACTCTGCTGCATCAGATGCTGCAAGCGGGCAAGCGTATTGTGGTGGTCGGCGATTTCGATGCCGATGGCGCGACCAGCACCGCATTAACCGTGCTGGCGCTGCGCAGTTTGGGTGGCAATGTCGATTACCTGGTGCCGAACCGTTTTGAAGATGGCTATGGATTAAGCCCGGAAGTGGTCGAGCAAGCTAAAGCACGCGGCGCGGAGATGATTCTCACCGTTGATAACGGCATTTCCTCCCATGCGGGCGTGGATACTGCGCATCAGCACTGCATTCCGGTACTCATCACCGATCACCACTTGCCGGGCGAAACCTTGCCAGCCGCCGAAGCGATTGTGAACCCGAACCTCAACGACAGCGAATTTCCTTCGCGTTCGTTGGCGGGCGTCGGCGTGGCTTTCTACCTAATGCTGGCGCTGCGTGCGCATCTGCGTCAGCAAAACTGGTTTAACGATGGTCGCGCCGAACCCAATTTAGCCGAGCTGCTGGATCTGGTGGCGCTGGGAACCGTGGCCGATGTGGTGCCGCTCGATGCCAACAATCGCATTTTGGTGTGGCAAGGTTTGAGCCGCATTCGTGCGGGTAAATGTCGTGCCGGGATTCGTGCGCTGCTGGAAATTGCCAACCGCGATGCGCGCCAGCTTGCCGCCAGCGATCTTGGCTTTGCCGTTGGGCCGCGCCTGAATGCCGCCGGTCGTCTGGATGACATGTCGGTTGGCGTAGCGCTGTTGCTCACTGAAGACATCGCGCAAGCGCGTATGCTGGCGAACGAACTCGATGCGCTGAATCAGACGCGCAAAGAGATCGAGCAGGGCATGAAAAGTGAAGCGCTGGCGCTGTGCGATGAGCTGGAGCGCCAACACACCGATCTGCCGCTTGGTCTGGCGTTTTACCATCCGGAATGGCATCAGGGCGTGGTGGGGATTTTGGCATCACGCTTGAAAGAACGTTTTCATCGACCGGTGATCGCCTTTGCACCCGCCGGTGACGGCACGCTGAAAGGTTCAGGTCGTTCGATTGCCGGATTGCATCTGCGCGATGCGCTGGAACGTCTCGACACGCTTTATCCCGGCTTGATGATCAAGTTTGGTGGTCACGCGATGGCGGCGGGTTTGTCTCTGCAAACCGAGAAGTACGACGAATTCCGCCAGCGGTTTGCCGATCTGATTGATGAATGGCTGGATGGTGAAGCGTTGCAGGGCGTGATTTGGTCGGACGGTGAACTACACGCGCAGGAGTTTACCCTGCACACCGCTGAAATGCTGCGCGAAGCCGGGCCGTGGGGGCAAGCATTCCCGGAACCGGTATTCGACGGCAAATTCAAACTGCTGCAACAGCGCTTAGTAGGCGAGCGTCATCTCAAAGTGATGGTCGAGCCGCTGGGCGGCGGCCCGTTGTTGGATGGCATTGCGTTCAATGTCGATACCACATTGTGGCCGGATAGCAGCGTGCGTCAGGTGCAATTGGCGTACAAATTGGACATCAACGAGTATCGCGGTAATCGCTCGGTGCAGCTGATTATCGATCACGTTTGGCCGCTGTAATTCTCGCTAAAATCGCGCCGCTACGAGATATGCATGCATTCGTAGCGGCGCGATTTATCGCATTCTTCTGGCCTAAATCAAAAACTCATATCCACGCCGCCGCGCAGCACTTTCTCGTCACCGTGTTCGGCGAAGTGCTGATCGGCACGCAGGAACAGCCGCGCGCGAGCCGACTGTGCCACATCCAACCGTAGGCCTAACCACTGTGAACGACGATCAAGCTGCATGCCCGGAATGGTAAAGCTGTTCTGCTCGCCACCGAAACCGCTCCAGCGCGCGCTAACATCCATCGACGGATTGTTAAAGGCGTACTGATATTCGCCGTACAAGCTCAACATGCTCCACCAACCGGCCGACCAATCCTGGCGCGCGCTGACGCTCAGACCGCTATAACCAACGCTGCGACGATAGCTGTCACCGTCGCCATTTAAGCCGAACGCACTTCCGCTATCGGCAAATGCGCCAGTTTGCAGGCCCGTTTCGCGCCAACCGAGATACGGCTCCAGCCGATAGTTGTCATCCAGCGTCCAGCGGTAGCCGCTTTGCAGCGCCGCTTGCCAGCTGTTGCTGCTACTGGACGATGAAACTGGCGTGGCTTCATCCAGCAACACCAAACGCTTGAGTTCGTTGTTGCCATGTTGATAGCTGAGGTTGCCCTGGAAATACCATTCAGGCGTCACATCAAAGCGACCATACAACATCGCGCCTTGCAGACGATCGCGGCTGCTGCCGCCGGTTTCGGCGTAAGTGGAGTCGATCTGGTTTTGCGTCCACGCGATGCCCAAACGCAGGCCTTGCACGCCGAAATCGCTATCCACGCCCAGCGCAGTCAGCGTGTTGCGATAATCGGTGCCGAGGTAGCCATCCTGATCCAGTGAGCCGCGCAATTGACCGCTCTCCAGCCAGAAGCCGTAACGCTGGTCGGCGCTGGCATCGGCGATGCGGTTGTTCAACAGGCGCGATTGATAATCGAGCGCGTTAAACAGCACGGCATTGTTGGATGCATGAGCCTGACCGGAAAGGGAGTTGATGGCGCTCTGCGCGCTGCTGGCATCCGCCAGCGTCTGAAATGCGCCCGCCGCACCGAGGGCAGATTGCTGCGTGCTGCTCAGCGAGCTTTGTTGCTGCCAGTTATCCGCCACGCTAAATGCCTGTTCCAGATTTGCTGCCGTTTGCTGGGTGCTGGCACCGCTCAAGCCCATCGCTGAGGCCGCTGCGGCGGTATTTTTACGCGTCAGTTGGCCGGTGACGCTATTGGCGTTGTAGCTCACCGAACCATCAAGGAACACGCCGGTATTCACCTGGCTAAACTGACCGCTCACACCGTTGCTGCTGGTGAGCAAGGTTTCCTGCTGTTTCACCACATAACTTGAAGAGGGTGGAGCGAGATTAAGAGTGCCATCCAGCGTCGAATGTCCTGCAACGCGCAGCGGGCTATTCAGCGCGATATTCAGTGCGCCGTTGCTCGCCTGCTGATAATCACCTTGCACCTGCAAGCCGCCATTGACCGCACCTTGGTTGACAAGATTGCCGCCAATTTGCCCTGAACCGCCCAAGGTGCCGCTGCCGCTGACGTTGGCATTACCGGCAATCGCGCCATCAATCAGCAAGGTATTGGCCGACACGCTGGTTTGGCCGAGGTAGCTGTTGTTGCCGGTTAATTGCAGGACGCCGCCGTTGTTTGCACCATCCAGCACTAAACCGTGATCGCCGCTGATGGCATTGGCAAACACATAACGTCCGGCATCGAGGCTGGCGTGGAAGTCATTGGCCCAGAACATCGCTGGGCCATTCAGCGCTTTGGCTTGATTGAGATCGCCCCAGCCAAAGGTATCGTTGTAAGGCCGACCGTTGGCGCTGTCGGCGACGTTGTTATAAGCATCACTTCGATAGGTGGCGGTGGTGAGCAGCGTTTGCTGCAAGTTATAGCCGCTCATCCACGGGAAGCGTTGCAACACTTGCGAAGCGGCGGCCGTGGCGCGTGGTGCCGCAAACGAAGTGCCGTAACTGCGGGCGCGCACCCAACTGCCATCAGAGTTTTGATAGAGATAATCGGTATAGCCTGGCGCGCTCAAACACCATGCGGCGGCGTTGCCACAGGCATCAAACGGCCCGGTCAACGCCGGGCGATTCGCCGCATCGTTGGCGGTATTTGGCATAATGCCGGTCACCGCCAAAATATTATTCTTCAGCGCATTATCCTGATAAATCAGCGGGATTTGCGCGTTCGGGGAAGGTGTTGCCGTGCCGCCGTTGCCGGTGATCACCACCGCTAAACCATCCGCCGCCTGAATGTTACGCAAGCTGCGATACAAGGCTTGATAGCTCGGTTGAGCATTGAGCAGCGCTTGTTGGCTGGTCAGGCGATCGGTCGAGGCAAACGACATGTTGATGATGCGCACGCCCTGGCCGAGCAAGCCGTTCACCGCACGTTCGGTGTCATCATATTGGAAGATATTATTCTGTGAACCTTGCGCCATATACAGCGCGCTGCTGGAGGACAAACCGAGCAGTGTCAGCGCCACCACAGTACCGTGGCCGTTGATACCCTGATTATCATTCAGCGTGTTGCTGCCGCCTGCGATATAACTGGCAAACTGCACGTTGGCGTAATTGATTTCGCTGTGACCGGGCGACAAGCCAGAATCAATAATGCCGACTTTAGTGGCATTACTGACCGCGCTGGGCTGTGAAGGGATTTGTGGCTCATTGACGGTCGGCGCGGGCGACGAACTGCCGCCACCGCCACCGCCACCACCACAAGCGGCGAGTAACAAGGGAATTAACACAGCAAGCAAGCGCGGGGAAGTGCGCAAACCGGGAATGGCCATCAATGCTCCTTCATGTCTCTCAGGACATGTCGAGCCCGCTCACGTTAACGGGCGTTGCGTAGTGCGTCATTCCTTGTCTTGGGTAATGCGTTCCTGGCGGGCGTGGTGACAAACGGTGCGGACGTTCACGTTGTCCAGAGTGAGATAGTCACCAGGTGAAAATGATAAGCGGCGAGCGGGCAAAGTAATGGCCTGAATATCACTAGATTGCTGGCGTTAATCGAGACACGTCTGCTTAAAAGCAGGAAATTTCTCTGGCAGGATTATTGGTTATATTTCTTTTTAAATCATGAGGTTTAATGACGCTTGCTGACATTTATTGATTGGTATTTGTAGGAAATTTCTTAAGATGATTCCGTCGCGACAGGCAGGCGGCAGTGCTTTTAGGAAACCGCTGGTTCAGCGACTTTCCAATAAGCATGAAAATATTTTTTCTTTCCCCTCGCGCGCGCAACGTTCAGCCGCGTGCAATGCTACAAACTGCGCCTGGTTTCGGGTAAACTAGCGCGTTAGTTTTTATCTCCTTTCACCGAATCGTCAAAAAAGACTGAAAAGCCATGTTTGAAATTAATCCGGTCAAAAATCGTATTCAGGATCTCACCGAGCGCAGCGACGTTCTTCGGGGGTATCTTTGACTACGATGCTAAGAAAGAACGCCTCGAAGAAGTAAACGCCGAGCTGGAACAGCCTGACGTCTGGAACGAGCCAGAACGCGCGCAGGCGCTGGGCAAAGAACGCTCCTCATTGGAAGCGGTGGTGGACACCTTGGATCACATGCGTCAAGGCCTGGAAGATGTGCAGGGCTTGCTGGATCTGGCGGTAGAAGCCGACGATGAAGAGACTTTCAACGAAGCGGTTGCTGAGTTGGATGCGCTGGAAGTGAAACTGGGCGAACTGGAATTCCGCCGCATGTTCTCTGGCGAATACGATAGCGCCGACTGCTACATGGATATTCAAGCCGGTTCCGGCGGCACCGAAGCGCAGGACTGGGCCAGCATGCTGCTGCGCATGTATCTGCGTTGGGCCGAAGCCAAAGGCTATAAAACCGAAATTATCGAAGAGTCAGACGGTGAAGTGGCCGGTACTAAATCCGCCACCATTAAAATCATCGGTGACTACGCGTTTGGCTGGTTGCGTACCGAAACTGGCGTACATCGCCTGGTGCGTAAGAGCCCGTTCGATTCCGGCGGTCGTCGTCATACTTCATTCAGTTCGGTGTTTATCTACCCGGAAGTGGATGACAACATTGATATCGAAATCAATCCGGCCGATCTGCGTATCGACGTCTATCGCGCCTCCGGTGCGGGTGGTCAGCACGTCAACAAAACCGAGTCTGCGGTGCGTATTACCCACTTGCCGACCAACATTGTGGTGCAGTGCCAGAACGACCGTTCTCAGCACAAGAACAAAGATCAGGCCTTCAAGCAGTTACGCGCCAAGCTGTATGAATATGAGATGCAGAAGAAAAACGCGGACAAGCAGGCAGCGGAAGATAACAAATCTGATATCGGCTGGGGCAGCCAGATCCGTTCTTATGTTCTCGACGATTCGCGTATCAAGGATCTGCGCACCAGCGTAGAAACCCGCAACACCCAAGCGGTGCTGGATGGCGATATCGATCGTTTTATCGAAGCAAGTTTAAAAGCAGGGCTATAAGGAACCGACATGTCTGAACAACAACCGCAGAGCGCTGATGACGCCCTTGAGTTAAACAACGAACTGAAAGCGCGTCGCGAAAAACTCAGCGCGCTGCGTGAAAAAGGCGTGGCGTTCCCTAACGATTTCCGCCGTGACACCACCTCCGATCTGCTGCACGCCAGCTACGATGCCAAAGAGAACGAAGAGCTGGAAGCGCTTGGCGTGGAAGTGAGCGTGGCGGGTCGTATGATGACGCGCCGCATCATGGGTAAAGCGTCATTCGCTACCTTGCAAGATGTTGGCGGCCAGATTCAGATCTACGTATCACGCGACGATCTGCCAGAAGGCGTCTACAACGAGCAGTTCAAGAAGTGGGATCTCGGCGATATCCTCGGTGCGCGCGGTAAGCTGTTCAAGACCAAAACCGGTGAACTGTCGATCCACATCACCGAACTGCGTCTGCTGACCAAAGCACTGCGTCCGCTGCCGGATAAATTCCACGGCCTGGCCGATCAGGAAACTCGTTATCGTCAGCGTTATCTCGATCTGATCTCCAACGACGATTCGCGTAAAACTTTCAAAATCCGTTCACAAATCATGGCGGGTATCCGTCAGTTCATGGTGAATCGTGACTTTATGGAAGTGGAAACGCCGATGATGCAGGTGATTCCAGGCGGCGCATCTGCGCGTCCGTTTATCACCCATCACAATGCGCTCGACATCGATATGTACCTGCGTATCGCGCCAGAGCTGTACCTGAAGCGCTTGGTGGTTGGCGGCTTTGATCGCGTGTTCGAGATCAACCGTAACTTCCGTAACGAAGGTATTTCGCCGCGTCATAACCCAGAGTTCACCATGATGGAACTCTATATGGCATATGCAGATTACAAAGATCTGATCGAACTGACCGAAAGCCTGTTCCGTACTTTGGCGCAGGACGTGTTGGGCACCACTGAAGTGCCTTACGGTGATCACAGCTTCGATTTCGGCAAGCCTTTCGAGAAGCTCACCATGCGTGAAGCGATCAAGAAATACCGTCCGGAAACCGATCTCAACGATCTGGAAGACTTCGATAAAGCGGTGGCGATTGCTCAATCACTGCACATCAAAGTCGAGAAGAGCTGGGGCCTCGGCCGCGTGGTAACTGAGATCTTTGAAGAGACCGCTGAAGCACATCTGATTCAGCCAACCTTCATCACCGAATATCCGGCTGAAGTATCACCGCTGGCGCGTCGTAACGACGAGAACCCAGAAATCACCGATCGCTTTGAATTCTTCATCGGCGGCCGTGAAATCGGTAACGGCTTCTCGGAGCTGAACGATGCGGAAGATCAGGCTGAGCGTTTCCTGCAACAGGTGAATGCTAAAGAATCTGGCGATGATGAAGCGATGTTCTACGACGAAGATTACGTCACCGCGCTGGAACACGGTTTGCCACCAACCGCCGGTTTGGGCATTGGTATCGACCGCATGGTAATGCTGTTCACCAACAGCCACACCATCCGCGACGTCATTCTGTTCCCGGCGTTGCGTCCAACCGCTAAGTAATCAGCGCGCTGTCTCCGATCCGGGTTTCTTCCTCTCCCACTTGTGGGGGAGGACCGAGGTGGGGGACAGCGAGCACCACCCAAATCCCCTCCAACAAAATTCCTGATGACAACCCGGCACGCTCTGTGCAGGATAGTTTTTTTATTTTCAGGGAATCACCATGAGTGCAAAAGCGGCAACGTTAGAGGGCCGGATACATCAGCACTGGGATCAACTCTCCAGCCACGAACAGCGTTTGGCTGATGTCCTGCTTGCCGCGCCGGGGCAACTGGCGATGAACACCGCTACCGAACTGGCCAACAGCGCGGGCGTCTCCAAAGCCACCACCACCCGTTTCTTCCGCCATCTGGGCTACGAAAGCTATGAAGCTGCACGTCGTCAGGCACGCGAGATGCAAAGCAGCGGTTCACCGCTCTATCTGCAAGCCGCGCCCAGCGCCTCGCCGCTCGCCAGCATCATGCAGCAGCATCTGGAAAAAGAGATCGCCAATCTGGTTAACAGCTATCGCACACTAGATAGCGAACAATTGCAGCAAGCGGTGAGCGCCATCAGCCAGGCGCGTCGCGTGGTGGTGATGGGCTGGCGTCACAGCCAAACCATCGCACAACTGATTTATCGCGATCTGGTGCATATCCATTCCGATGTTCGTTTGCTGCCACGTCCCGGTGATTCGCTGGCGGAACACATGGCCGCACTCACCGCTGAAGATGTGGTGATTTGCGTCGGATTGCGCCGCCGTATGCCCGCGCTGGAAGCGGCGATGAACGCGTTATCAGAACGTAAAGTGCCGATGCTGTATATCGCCGATGTGCTGTCCGGCAAACCGGCGCGTCATGCGCAATGGGTAATTCGCTGCCACACCGATAGCAGCTTGATCTTCGATAGCACCGCCGCGTTGTCTGGCGTGTCCAATCTGCTCTGCTCACTGGTGGCCCGACAAATGGGCAAAGCCAGCAACGATCATCTGGCGCAAATCGAAGCGCTGCACCAATCCCTCGACGAACTCGAATAATGCTCTGTACTGGCGCAATGCGCGCCAGAAGATTCACCAAAACAGTGCAAACCTCTTTCGCTCTCTGTCTGATGATCTTCCCGCTTCCACGCCAAGTGAAACCTTAGAAATAAAATATCAAAACAAAGAAACAAATGTTTCTCATTGATTCTATTCATTAAGTGAGTAATTACGTGGTTCCTCCCTGGTGAGGAGTGAAAAAACTGGCACAAAATATGCTCTATAGAAAAAGACATTTCACCAACACCAGGGAAACACCATAATGAAAAAAACAGCACTGCTGATAGCCGCACTTCTCTCCGTTGGCACCATGGCGCAGGCGCAAGCTGATACGCTGGCCGACATCAAAAGCAGCGGCAAAATCACCGTTGGCATCGATCCAACTTTTCCTCCATACGAGTTCACTGACGACAAAGGCGAGATCACCGGCTACAGCGTGGCGATCATGCAATCGTTCGCCAAAGATCTCGGCGTGAAACTGGAGTTTCAGAAAACCGCCTTCAGCGGCATCTTGCCGGGCCTGATTTCTGGCTCGTTCAACGCCGAGGGTTCTTCCCTTAACGTCACCGCCGAACGCGCAAAAAAAGTGCTGTTCACCGTGCCATACAGCAAAACCGTCAACGGCGTGCTGGTGCGTGAAGATGCTGCCAAAACGTTCAGCGGCAAAACGCTCAGCCCGGAAAGTTTATCTGGCCTGCGCGGTGCAGTGAAAACCGCCAGCGTGCCTGAGCAATTGCTTAAAGGCTTCAACGAGCAGTTGAAGAAACAGGGCAAGAAACCGATCACCATCATCAACGTGGATTCACTCGATCAAACCGTCAGCACCTTGATGACCAAGCGCGCCGATTTCGTCTACGACGACATTTCTGTGTTAGCGCCAGTGGCGAAGAAATACGCCGGAAAAGTGGCACAGGTCGGTGAAGTTGGGCCGTCGCAGTGGATGGGTTGGGCGACACGCAAAGAAGATGGCAGCCTGAACAAAGCCATTAGCGATCATATCCTGGCGATGCAGAAAGATGGCGAGCTGACCAAGCTGCAACAGCAGTATCTCGGTACCACCTTTACCGTGCCGGCCAGCGACTTCATCCCTCAGGAGTAATTATGTGCCAGTCCACCAACCTGACGGTGCCTGCGGGCCATGGTAAAACTTTCCGCGTGCGCAAAGGCCAGTTTATTACCGTCATTGATAGCGAAGGGCAGCAAGCCGCCGATTTCGTGGCGGTCAATGCCGCCGACCTGAATGAAAAGCTGTCGCCGGTCCACACGCGTCAGCAGTTACGTTCGCTGTTCTTCAAACCCGGCGATGCGCTGTGGTCGAGTGAAAATCGCCCGATGCTGCGCATTCTCGCCGACAGCATTGGCATTCACGATGCCAACGTACCGGCCTGCGATCGCACCCGTTTCAGCGTCGATTTCGGCGTCGACGGGCATCGCAACTGCGTCGATAACTTACTGGAAGGAATGAAGGCATTCGGCGTGACTTACTTCTCGCTGCCAGAACCGTTCAACCTGTTCCAAAACGGCCCGGTCACCGCCGATGGCCGCATGGAAGTGACCGATCCCAACAGCAAAGCCGGCGACAGCATCACCTTTGAAGCGCTGTGCGACCTGATTTGCTCGGTGTCATCCTGCCCGCAGGACATCATTCCGGGCAACGGTTTGCAAGTGACGCCAATCGATATCGTGGTCAGCGACCATTTTCACGCACAGGAGATCAATCATGCTGTTAATGCGTGAAAATTATGAAGAAACCGCGCTGCGCACCCAGGCCGATACGGTTGAGGTTGCGCCCGGCAGCGTGGGATCGATTCGCGTGCTGCGCGGCCAGTTACTGCGCATCACGGCATTAGGCGATGGCGCGGTGGCTTCACTGTTTGGCTTTAGCCTCGCCGATCCGGCGGTGTGGCTGTCGGTGCACCACACGCGGGTATTCAGCAACAGTTACCTGCTCGGTTCCGGTATGCGTTTGGTCAACAACCGCCGCCGTCCGATGATGGTGCTGGGCAAAGACAGCGTAAAGCGTCACGACTTATTGTTGCCCGCTTCGACCAGCGCGTTTCTGGCTGAACGCGGCTATCAAGGCCAGGGCTGCCTGGAAGCGGTAAGCGGCGAGCTGGCGCGCCTCGGCATGGTAGTGCCGAAGTTGCCGGACCCGATCAATCTGTTTATGCACGTCAAACTGACGCGCGAAGGCGATATTCTGCCGGAAACCAACCTGACCAAAGCCGGTGACAGCATTACCTGTCGCGTGGTGATGGATACGCAGTTCATCGTCTCCGCCTGCAACACCGGCATTGAAGGCAACGATCAGCCTGCGCCGTTGCAGTTATCGGTGGCGGAAAACCTGTACGACTTTAACGCGGAGTAACGCATGGGGCTGGATCAACAGGTAGTGGCCGCGCTGCCGGAACTCGGACACGGCCTGCTGATGACGTTGGCGCTCACCGTGCTGGCATCGTTAGTCAGCGTGGTGATGGGGCAGCTTGGCTGCTTCCTGCAACTGCGTCGTGCCTGGATCTGGCGAGCCATGGGGCGTGCATACGTCAGCGTGATGCGCGGAACGCCCGCCATCGTGCAGCTATTTGTGGTGTTCTTTACCTTGCCGCGTTTGGGGGTGGGGGGGCAGCCGATGTTGGCCGCGGTGATCGCCATCGGCCTCAACAGTGGCGCGTATGTGGCGGAAATCCTGCGCGTTAACCGCAGTTTGGTGACGCGCGGGCAACTGGAAGCCGCACGCACGCTGGGATTGAGCCGTTTCCTGACGTGGTGGTACGTGATCAATCCACAAGTGATGCGTGCCAGCCTGCCAATGCTGGTTAATGAATTCACTATCTTGCTAAAAACCACGCCGCTGGCGTCGGTGGTGGCGCTCACTGAATTGACCTACGCCGGACAAATCGTGATTGCCCGCACCTATGAAGCCACGCAGGTGCTGCTGCTGGTGGCGGCGGGATATCTGCTGATTGCCATGCCACTGATTGCGGCGGCGCGTCGTCTCGAAGCAAAACGGAGGTTGGCGTAATGGATTGGCAGGCAATCATTAGTTCGTTGCCGTCGCTGGCGGACGGTTTAGTCGCCACGTTGCAACTGTGCATTATCGCCGCACTGTGTTCGCTGGCGTGGGGCGCGCTGTTGGCGATGTTACTGATGCGTGCGTCGCCATTTTGGCTGCGCTTGCTCAATCTTTACAGCGGCTTAACGCTGGCACTGCCGCTGCTGGTGGTGATCTATCTGCTCTACTTTGTGCTGCCGGAATATGACATCACGCTGTCGTCGCCGGTGGTGGGCGTGCTGGCGCTCACGCTCTATTACGCGCCGTATATCGCGCAGGTGATTCGCTCGGCGATTGATGCGCTGCCGAAAGGGCAGTGGGAAGCGTGTCGCGTGCTGGGATTGAGTCGCCGCGAACAGTTGCGCGATGTGGTGCTGCCACAAACCTTGCCGCAGATGTTGTCGCCGCTGGTTGGGTTGATGATCGGATTGATTAAAGACTCGGCGCTGCTGTCGATTGTCTCGGTGCAGGAGTTTATGTACGCCGCCAAACAGGCGATCTCGGATACCTACGCGCCGCTGGAGATCTATCTCACGGTGGCGCTCTGTTACTGGCTGCTCAATAGCGTCATCGATTGGTTGGCGCGCGGCCTTGAATCTCGCATGACGCGCTATCGTCGCGCCATGCAGCATTAATCAGGAGAACAACATGTCGGCTGAATTTCAGCATCGAGAAGCGATCACCATCCCGGCGCGCTACGGCAAAGCGCTGCGTTTGAAGAAAGGTGAAGCGGTGCAGGTGATTAACACCCACGGTACGCAAGTGGTGGATTGCTGGGCGTACAACGCAGAGGACGTCAGTGAATACATGTGTATGGAAGCGACGCGGGTGTGGAATCAGCGCCTCAATCCTAAAGTCGGCGACAGCTTTATCACCAGCCAGCGTCATCCGATTTTAACCCTGGTGGCAGATACTTCGCCCGGTGTGCACGACACCTTTATGGCAGCGTGTGACGCGCGCCGTTATGAGCTGCTGGGCTGCACCGAGCCGCATCGCAACTGCCACGACAACTTGTTCGAAGGCATGAGTGAACTGGGCGTTACGTTGCCGCACGGCAATCTGGCATCGTTTAATATTTTCATGAACATTCAGGTGCAGCCGGACGGCATTACCTTGAAGACGCTGCCGGTGGTGACCAAGCCTGGCGACTACATTGTGTTGCGCGCCGAGATGGATTGCTTCGTGGCGTTCTCTGCGTGTCCGCAGGATATCGTCAGCATTCAGGGGCAGGGCGACAACACCCCGCGCGATGCTGAACTGCGCATTTTGACCAGCGGCTTCCCGCAGGTGCAGTTGCAGGGCGCTTGGGTTCCTGCGTGATTTTTTAGATTATGCGCGCAGTCCCTCCCCCTAACCCTCTCCCGCAAGCGGGCGAGGGGATGAATTGGTGGAGCGAATCTCGATATTTCAGCGTTCTCGGACAGCTCCTTCTCCCGCTTGCGGGAGAAGGCTGGGATGAGGGACAGCGAGCACATTCACTTAACACCGCATTACGCTAAGACTTCACCACCCCATCCAGCCACGCCTGGAAACGCGCATACGGCACATACAGCGCCACATTCTTATACAGCGTCTTGCCGCTCTTATTGTCATCGATCTGGCTACTATATCCGACAATCACCCCCGCCAACGTATCGTCGCTGGCGTTATACACCGCGCCGCCGGACATACCTTTCACCACACCGGCATTGGCCGCCACCACCACGCAACTGGCTTTATTCCAGTCATTCGCCAGCGTGGTATTGATTAGATTCTTGCCGCTCGACGCCACCGGCATCGCCGAAATAAAGCTGTAACCGTACAAGTTCACGTTGTCGCCGATATGGCTATTGCGGAACGGCGGCGGCAAATTGGCTTCACTATTTTTGTGATACACCACGGCGATATCACACTCTGGATGCCAGGCCTTTACCCGATACAACGAGTACTTCGCCACGTGCGCGGCGGTCAGACTGTATTCGGGCGTGAGAGGAATGGTGGTGCCCAACGCCCCGACGCCCAGCACCGTGGGAATGCCGGTGACGGTCATATCGACGCGTTTTGCCGCTTCTTTACTGTACTCGTAATGGCCAACAGAGCAGCCACTCAGGCAGCCAACTGCTAGCGCGATGAGCCATCGCATACGCTCTCCCCTCGATTTTTTGACATCACATAACCGGTCAATCCATTGAGGTATCGGCAGTGCCCGTCCACTCTTTACTGTTTGATTTCTCGCCAAAAGCCACGTCGTTGTGATGTGCATCACATCCCGCTTCAAGCGTAGCGCGGAATCTACGATTTGTCTTAGTAGTGAGGTTGAGTCATTTTCCCGCGCAGCGATTATTGCCCGTGCAGCAAAATAGCTTTGCGGTGGGCAGGGTGGTTGCTGCCAGAAGGCTATGCTTTAATGACAATGTGACGCAGTTCAAATTTTAATAAGCGTCCGCTGTAACCGTACGACGTTCGTTGTGCGGCCCGCCTGCAAAATTATTTGGGAGAGTGTGTTATGCCTGTTGCATTACTGGCGCTGGCGCTGAGTGCGTTCGCCATCGGCACCACGGAATTTGTCATTATGGGATTGCTGCCGGATGTGGCGGGCGATTTACAGGTGTCGATTCCTTCGGCGGGATGGCTGATCAGCGGTTATGCGCTGGGCGTGGCTATCGGCGCACCGATCATGGCGCTGTTGACCGCCAAACTGCCGCGTAAGCGCACGCTGATTCTGCTGATGATCATCTTCATCATCGGTAACGTGCTGTGCGCATTGGCGTATACCTACAACTTGCTGATGCTGGCGCGCATCGTCACCGCGTTGTGTCACGGCGCCTTCTTCGGCATTGGCGCGGTGGTTGCGGCAAGTCTGGTGGCGCCGAGTAAACAAGCTTCTGCGGTCGCGCTGATGTTCACCGGCTTAACGCTGGCAAACGTGCTCGGTGTGCCGCTGGGCACCTGGTTTGGTCAGATGTTTGGCTGGCGCGCCACCTTCTGGGGCGTGGCGATTATCGGCATCTTTGCCTTTATCGCCTTGATCGTCAGCTTGCCGACCAACAAGGAAGAGAAGCCGGTACATCTGGCGAGTGAAGTGAGCGCGCTGGCGAATGGCAAGCTGTGGCTGTCGCTGCTGATGACGGTGTTCTTTGCGGCGGCGATGTTTGCGCTGTTCAGCTACATCGCGCCGTTGCTGTTGCAGGTCACCGGCATCAGCGATCGTGGCGTGAGCTGGACGCTGTTCCTGATCGGTGCCGGTTTAACCGTAGGCAACATCCTCGGCGGCAAGCTGGCCGACTGGAAAGTGTCGTTCAGCCTGATCCTCAGCTTTGTGCTGATCGCGGTATTCTCGTTGCTATTCAGCTGGACCAGCCATGCGCTGTGGCTGGCGGAAATCACCCTGTTCCTGTGGGCGATGGCGACCTTTGCTACCGTGCCGGGCTTGCAGATTAACGTGGTGCGTCACGGCAAAGATGCGCCGAATCTGGTGTCAACGCTGAATATCTCGGCCTTCAACGTCGGCAATGCGCTCGGCGCGTGGGTCGGTGGCGCGGTGATCGAGAAAGGTTACGGTTTGACGTCGGTGCCGGTTGCGGCAGCGGCATTGGCGGCGATGGGCTTGGGGATCTGCCTGATTACCTTCCGCAAATCCGGCGGGCAGGGCGAAACCGTGCGCGCTTAAGCCAGCCGTTCGGCAATGCGTTGCGGAAACGCGGCCACTTGCTGTTGCAGGTGGTCGCAGAAGTGATCGACCAGCGCTGAAGCCGGCCGATGCTGTGGCCGCACCATGCTAACGGTAAACGGCACCGCAATGCTGAAACGACGCATCACCACACCGCTGTCGGCGTAATCCAGCGCCGTCAGCGGATTCACAATCGAAATCCCCACGCCCGCGCGCACCATCGCACACACCGACGCCGCACTGTGCGTCTCCAGCACCAAACGCCGCTCCACATCCTGCTCATGAAACAGCGAATCCAGTAGCTGACGATAACTGTCGCTGCGCGACAGGCTGACGTAGTTTTCGCCGCGGAAATCCTGCGGCGTCAGCACCTCGCGCTGGCACAGCGGATGCTGCGGTGGCAGCACGCACACTTCATCGCAGGTTAGCAGCGGCACGCGTTCGGTGCCTGCTGGCGCATGTTGGGTTTCGGTCAAACCGAGATCGTAGCGCTGCGCCGACAGCCACTCTTCCAGCAGCGGCGATTCCTGTGGAATGATGTTCAAACTCACTTGCGGATAACGTTGCAAAAACGGTTGCAGCAGCGGCGGCAACAGCGATTGCGAAAACACCGGCAAACAGGCAATCGACAATTCTCCCTGACGGAACTGACGCAACCCTTCGGCGGCATCCATGATGCGATCGAGGCCGTACCACGAACGCTGCACCTCTTCATACAACCGCAGGCCTTGCACCGTTGGCTGCAAGCGGCCGCGCACCCGTTCAAACAGTTGCAGACCAAGCTGCTGCTCGAGTCGCGCCAGTTCGCGGCTCACCGTCGGCTGCGACGTATGCAGTAGCGTGGCGGCCTGCGTCAGATTGCCGCTGGTCATCACCGCGTGAAAAATTTCGATATGTCGCCAGTTAATTTTTGCCATCGCGCCCTCCGCACAAGCCATATCATATTTGCATAGCTGTCGCTAAAACAGATATTTTTCTGAATTGCTCAGCTGTGGCTAAATAACCGCAATGACACAGGAGAATTAGCCATGCCACGTCCACTGAACAACACCGAAACGGCGCTCAACGCCACAAATTTACTGCCGCTGGCGCAACGTAATGCCGGTCCATTCTGGGCTTATGATGCCGCGATTATTCAGCAGCGCATCGCGCAACTGAGCGCCTTCGATGTGGTGCGTTTCGCGCAGAAAGCCTGCTCAAACATTCACATCCTGCGCCTGATGCGTGCGGCGGGCGTCAAAGTGGATTCGGTATCGCTGGGTGAAATCGAGCGTGCGCTGATGGCCGGTTATCAACCGGGTGGCGAAGACATCGTGTTCACCGCCGATGTGTTTGATCAGCCAACCTTGGCGCGCATCGCCGAGCTGAAAGTGCCGGTCAATGCCGGTTCGGTGGATATGCTGCATCAACTCGGTGAAGTATCACCGGGCCACGCGGTGTGGCTGCGCATCAACCCTGGTTTCGGTCACGGCCACAGCCAGAAAACCAACACCGGCGGCGAGAACAGCAAACACGGCATCTGGCACGCGGATTTGCCGTTAGCGCTGGCCGCCATTCAGCAGCACGGTTTGCGCCTGGTCGGTTTGCATATGCACATCGGTTCTGGCGTCGATTACGGCCACCTGCAACAAGTGTGTGACGCGATGGTCGATCAGGTCGTCGCGCTGGGCCAGGATCTGGAAGCGATTTCTGCCGGCGGCGGTTTATCAATTCCGTATCGCTTTGGTGAAGAAGCCATTGATACTCAGCACTATTACGGTTTGTGGAACGGTGCGCGTGAGCGTATTGCCGCGCATCTCGGTCATCCAGTGAAACTGGAAATCGAGCCGGGCCGCTTCCTGGTGGCGGAGTCGGGCGTGCTGGTTTCGCAAGTGCGCGCGGTGAAAGAGATGGGCAGCCGTCACTTTGTGCTGGTGGATGCCGGTTTCAGCGATTTGATGCGTCCGTCGATGTACGGCAGCTATCACCACATTTCACTGCTGCCGGTTGATGGTCGCGCGCTGGGTGACGAGAACGTCGAGAGCGTGGTCGCGGGGCCGTTGTGCGAATCGGGCGATGTGTTCACGCAGTTAGAAGGCGGCAAAGTGGAAACCCGCGCGCTGCCTGCGGCGCAGGTCGGCGATTATCTGGTGTTCCACGACACCGGCGCGTATGGCGCATCGATGTCGTCTAACTACAACAGCCGCCCGCTGATTCCAGAAGTGCTATTCGAAAACGGTACAGCGCGCGAAATTCGCCGGGCGCAGACTATTCAGGAGCTGCTGGCGCTGGAGCTGATCTGATGAAGATCGTCGCGCTCAGCGAGGCGCCGCACCATGCCACGCAAATCACCGATTGGCTGTGGCAAGCGTTTGGCGAAGGCACCTCGCGCGAGTTTTATGACAGCATCGTGCGCAGCAGTCTTAACGGCGCTGATTTTCCGGTAACCTTTGTGGCGCTGGACGATGATATTCCGTTGGGCACCGTGGGATTTTGGCGCTGCGATTTAATCAGCCGCCAGGATCTCACGCCGTGGGTGGCCGCGTTGTATGTCGAAGAGTCCGCGCGCGGCAAAGGTTTGAGTGAAGCGTTGCAGCAGCATGTGATTGATTTTGCGCGTCAGCGCGGACACGACAAGCTGTGGTTGTGGTCAACGTTTGGTGGCTACTACGAACGCTTTGGTTGGCAATATCAGTGCGAGGCGCTGGAATTCCCGGATGTGCGCGTGAAGGTGTATGCGCGGGATTTATGATTGAGTTTAGTGCGCTCTGGCCCTCATCCCAGCCTTCTCCCACAAGTGGGAGAAGGGGCCGTCCGAGCGATAAATGTGAGATTCGCGCCACCTAATCATTCCCTCTCCCACTTGTGGGAGAGGGTTAGGATGAGGGACAGCACGCACTACCTCAACCCGGCCCACTCACCGAATGCCTTCTCACCAAAGTTGGGCTAAACATATTGGTCACTTCCGGCATCGGGCTGCCGTTGGCTAACGCCAGCGCCAACTGCGCCGCTTGTTGCGCCATGGTGACAATCGGATAGCGCACCGTGGTCAAACGCGGGCGCACATAGCGCGACACCAACACATCATCAAAACCAATCAGCGACATCTCTTCCGGCACGCGAATGCCGTTATCACTCAGCACCGCCAGCGCGCCAGCCGCCATTGAATCGTTATAACAAGCCACAGCGGTAAACTGCTTGCCGCGTCCCATCAATTCGGTCATCGCCTGCTCGCCGCCGACTTCATCCGGTTCGCCCCACGCGACAAAGCGGTCATTGCACGGCAAACCGTGCTCTTTCAGCGCGTCGTAATAGCCTTGCAAACGATCTTCAGCATCAGAAATGGTGTGGGTGGAGCAGATAAAGGCGATCTGCGTATGGCCTTGCTGAATCAGATGGCGCGTCGCCAGCCATGCGCCGTAGCGGTCGTCCAGCGCGATGCAGCGGGATTCAAAGCCTTTCAGCAGCCGATTTAGCAACACCATGCCCGGCACTTGCTTCATCAGCATCTCTAAATCGTGGTCGGGCACTTTCTTGGCGTGCACCACTAATGCCGCGCAACGGTGGCGCATCAACTGCTCAATCGCCTGACGCTCTTTTTGCTCATTGTGGTAACCGTTACCAATCAGCAAAAAGTTGCCGGTTTGACCGGCGACTTCATCGACCGCTTTCACCATGGCGCCAAAAAACGGGTCGGAAACATCGCCCACCACTAAACCCAGGGTTTCGGTGGATTGCTGCGCCAGGGCGCGTGCGTTGGCGTTCGGGTGATACTGCAACTGCTCCATTGCCTGAGTAACGGCGAGGCGTGAACTCTCGCTGGCTTTGGGCGAATTATTGATAACGCGGGAAACGGTCGCGACCGAAACCCCCGCCATACGGGCAACATCCTTAATGGTAGCCATGCGATTATCGACATCCGGGAAAACGTTTACACATGCCACCAGTGTTACGGAAAAGCCACCCTGTAGCAACCCGGCAGAATGTCAGCGCTGTCGCAAAAGCACGGAAAATCAGGCGCTCACAGCGCTGCTTTAGCTCTCTATCAGCCTCATGTTATGCTGCCATGCATAATCACACCTGCCTGCCGGACCCAAAACCATGAAAAATCGCGTGCCACATTTGGCGCACTGGGGCGCTTTTACCGCTGTCACCGAAAACGATCGCCTGATTGGCTGCGAACCGTTCTTCGCCGATGCCGATCCGTCGCCGATGCTGCACACCATTCCTGAGTTGGTCTATTCGGATAAACGTATCCGCCAGCCGATGGTGCGCCGTTCATGGTTGAAGTCGCGCGAGAACAGCGATCGCACCTTGCGAGGCCGCGAAGATTTCGTGGCGGTGGATTGGGATACCGCGCTGGATTTGGTGGCCGAAGAGAATCGTCGCGTGCGCGATCGTTACGGCGCATCGGGCATCTTTAATGGTTCCTATGGCTGGTCATCTGCCGGCCGCGTCAACCATGCGCGCACGCTGATTCGCCGCTTCTATTTTCAGGGCGGCGGCGGCGTGGATCAGCAAGGCAATTACAGTTGGGGCGCGGCGCAATTTTTCCTGCCGTACGTGATTGGCACCTACATGCCGCTCACCGGGCGCGTTACCGATTGGCCGGAAGTGGTCGAACACGCAGAGATCTTCATCGCTGTCGGTGGTTTGGCGCTGAAAAATGCGCAAGTGGCGTCGGGCGGAGCCGGGCAGCACAGCCTGAAACCGGCGCTTGAGCAGTTGAGCGCAAAAGGTACGCCGATCATCAACATCAGCCCGATGCGCGATGATTGCCCGGAATTCGTTAACGCCGAATGGCTTCCGATTCGCCCGAATACCGACGTGGCGCTGATGCTGGCGCTGGGTTTTGAAATCACCCGTGTTAACGGCGTGGATGAAAGTTTCCTCGCCAGCCATTGCACCGGCTGGCCGCAGTTGCGTGATTATCTGCTGGGCGAAAGCGATGGCATCGCCAAAACGCCAGAGTGGGCCAGTCACATTACCGGCATTCCGGCGGCGCGCATCGCTTTGCTGGCACAGCAGTTGATCGGCAAACGCAGCTTTATTACCTGTTCCTATTCGGTGCAGCGCGCGCATCGTGGTGAACAGCCGTACTGGATGATGATTGCGCTGTCGTCGATGCTGGGTCAGCCTGGCTTGCCGGGCGGCGGTTTCTCATTTGGTCATGGCTCGATGAACAGCGTCGGCAATCCGCGTCAGGATGGCCCTGCGCCGCTGATGAGCACCGGCCCGAATCCGGGGAATCATTCCATTCCGGTGGCGCGCATCAGCGACATGCTGCTCAATCCCGGCCAGCCGTATCGTTTTCAGGGCGAAACGCTGCACTATCCGGATATCCATTTAGTGCATTGGGCGGGCGGCAATCCGTTCCATCATCATCAACAGCTTAATCGTCTGGTCGAAGGCTGGCAGCGACCGGATACGGTGATTGTGCAGGACATCGTCTGGACGCCGGCGGCGCAGATGGCGGATATCGTGTTGCCGGCCACCACCACGCTGGAGCGCAACGATATCGGCGGTTCTTCGCGCGATCGTTTTGTGCTGGCGATGCATCAGGCGATTAAGCCGCAGCATCAGGCACGCAACGACTTTGATATCTTCGCCGATATCGCCGACCGCCTTGGCTATCGCGAGGTGTTCACCGAAGGTCGCAACGAGATGCAGTGGATTGAGCATCTGTATCAGCAGTGCGCGGTGGCCCACGCGCGCAAAGATATTCATTTCCCGGAGTTTGGTGAGTTCTGGGAACGCGGATTTGTCGAGATCCCTGAAGGCGGCAAACCTTACGTGTTTATGGATGATTTCCGCGCCGATCCGGCCAGCCATCCAATCCAAACTGCCAGCGGCAAGATTGAGCTGTTCTGCCAAACCATCGCCGATTATCAACTGGATGATTTCGCCGGACATCCGGAATGGCGCGAGCCGCAAGAGTGGCTTGGCGCGCCGCTCAGTGAGCAGTTCCCGCTGCATATGATCTCGATCCAACCGAAAGATCGCCTGCACAGCCAGATGGACGCCACGCCGTCGGTGCAGGCCAACAAAACCGCCGGACATGAAACCTTGTACATGCACCCGCAAGATGCCGCCGCGCGGGATATTCAGGATGGCGATGCGATTGAAGTCAGCAACGCGCGTGGCCGCATGCTGGCGGGCGTCAGCCTGACCGACGGCTTAACGCCGGGCGTGGTGATCATCTCGACCGGCGCGTGGTTTGATCCTGGTTTTGGTCGCGCGTGGCAACCGTATGATCGCGCAGGCAACCCGAATGTGCTGACGCTGGATATCGGCACCTCGTCATTAACTCAGGGACCAAACGCCATGAGCTGCCTGGTGGAAATCAAAAAACATCTGATGTGAATGGGCAACGAATAATCTCATCGCTGGTTACATTTTGCCGGTAACTGTTGCGTTTAGGCGATGGTTTCCCATCGTGCCCCCTTGCTACAGTCAGGGTCCCAGAGGTATTGATGGGTGAACATCAAAAAGTTTTCTTGATTACACCGACCTGCGCAGATGCGCAGGTTTTTTTTTGCTAACGAACTGATACACAGTTTTCCTGTCAACCCGTTGTGCCTTTCTTTATAACAGTCTCCATTAAGCCTTGTTTTTATTGCAGTGGATCGCTATGCCCCCAATTAAAAAATTTCTGGGAAAAGACCAGATCAAAGCGCCATTTAACCCGTTTCGTTTTCGCCTGATTTGTCTGGGTGTTCTCTGCTGCCTGGTACTGTTGCTCGTCGCTGTCGGTGACTTGCAACTGATTAAACATCCAATGCTGGAGCATGAAGCCGATCAGCGCTCATTGCGCACCGTCACCTTGCCGACCAACCGTGGCACCTTGCTGGATCGCGATGGACAAGCGCTGGCGCTCAGCGTTCCGGCGCGTGACATCATTGCCGATCCGATGCGCGTACTCGAAGCCAATCCCGATTTCACCAGTGCCAAATGGGCGTATCTGGCGTCGGCACTCAATCTGCGCCCGGACGATCTGCGTGCGCAAATCACCGCCAACCCGAAAAAGCGCTTCCTTTATCTGGGACGCAAAATCGAATTGGGCATCGCCAAAGATATTGCCGAGCTGAAGTTGAAAGGCATCAGCTCGGTGTATAACGACAGCCGTTTCTATCCGATGAGTGAAGCCGCTGCGCCGTTGATCGGCATTGTCGGCGCGGACAGCAACGGCTTGAACGGCATCGAGAAAGGCTTCGATCACGTGTTGCAGGGCGATCCGGGCAAAGAGGTGTATCGCCAGGATAAAGAAGGCAACATCATCGCGATGATCGATTACCAGCCACCGCAACAGCCGCCAACGGTGCAGCTCAGTATTGATAAGTTCGACCAGTTCACGCTCTACAGCAAACTGCGCGATGGTGTGCTGCTCAACAAGGCGGATTCGGGCGCGGCGGTGCTGATTAAAATCGATACCGGCGAAATTCTGGCGATGGCGTCGTATCCGTCGTTCAACCCGAACAACTTTGATAACGCCACACCGGCACAGATGCGTAACGTGGCGATCAACGACAGCTACGAGCCGGGTTCTACGGTGAAACCGCTGGTGGTGATGGAAGGATTGGAGCGCCATTTAGTGCGCCCCGATTCGGTGATCGACACCGCGCCGTACAGCGTTAACGGCCACTTAATCCGCGACGTGGGCCACTGGCCGCGTTTGACCATGACCGGCATCTTGCAGAAATCCAGCGACATCGGCGTATCGCACATTGCACTGGCGATGCCCGCTGAAGCGTTGGTGAACACCTATCAAGCCTTTGGTTTGGGTAAACCGACCGGATTGGGTTTGACCGGCGAAAGCGTCGGTTACTTCCCGCTGCACCGCGAACGTTGGGCGGATATCGAACGCGCCACCTTTGCCTTTGGTTATGGCTTACGCGTTACGCCGCTGCAAATTGCGCGTGAATACGCCACGCTTGGTTCATATGGCATCTATCGTCCGTTGTCGATCACCAAAGTGACGCCGCCGGTGCTGGGTAAGCAAGTAGCGAATCCGGAAGTGGTACAAACCGTGGTGCACATGCTGGAGAGTGACGTATTGCCGGGCGGTACCGGCGTGAAAGCAGCGGTGCCAGGTTATCGTCTGGCAACCAAAACCGGTACGGCGGAGAAAATGGGCACCAGCGGCAAGTATGATGGCGGTTACGTCAACTACACCGCCGGCATCGCGCCCGCCAGCCATCCGGAAGTGGCGCTGGTGGTGATGATCAACCATCCAACCGCAGGTGACCACTTTGGTGGTTCGGTGGCTGCGCCGATTTTCGGCAACATCATGGGGCCGGTGCTGAAGCACATGAACGTGGCGCCGGATGCGATTTACAGCAAACCGCCGCCGCCAGCCGGTAAATCCTAGTGGCATCAAGCCGTCGCGGCTTGATGCACCACTAAAGCAGCTTAAGGACGCTCGCCGTTGTTCAGGCGGGCGTTAATTTTTGCGATCACGCCAGGCAAGTCAGCCAGGGTATCCACCACGTAATGCGCGCCTGCTGAATAGAGTTTTTCAGCCGCAATCTGACGACGTGCATCAATTTCGCTGGCCGACATCTGCTGATATTCGTCCCACGTTGCGCCAAATTCATTGCCGCTCACCGCCAGCCCAACGCTCCACATACCGGCACGAATCCCTTCTACAATGCCCGGTGCCGAGTCATCGACTTTGACGCAGTTCGCCACATCATCAATGCCGAGCGCAATCACGTTTTGCAGCGCCATCCACGGACCGGGACGCGCGCCCACCGGCAAATCATCTGCCGCCACCCAGTAATCCGGCGCATAGCCCGCAGCCGCCGCAGCCGGAACCAGCTTCTCCATCACCGGGCGTGGATAACCAGAGCAAGAGCCAATCTTCATGCCTTCGGCACGCAGCTGGTCAATCACCTCGGTGACACCGGCAATCGGGGCGGCGAAGTCGACCACCTTCTTGATTTGTAACGGCATAAAGGCGGCGTAGATGGCGTCGATATCCTGCTTATTCATCGCGCGGCCAAACTTTTGCTGCCAGCGCGCATCGACGCTCGGCAGTTTGCCCAGCGCTTCAATGTGTTGCCACTTGCCGAGTCCCATTGGCACGCGCGCTTCCGCCAGGGTAATTTCCACGCCAAACGCCTGCTGGAAAGCTTCGACGAAAATCTGTGTCGGGGCGAAGGAGCCGAAATCGACGGTGGTGCCCGCCCAATCCAGAATCAGAGCATTAATACCTAACATGACGACATTCCTTATTGTTTCCAGTACATGGCTTGTTCAACCGCGATCAGCAACGCCGCGATGTCTTGTTCATACACCTCACCGATATTGCCGATGCGGAAGCAATCGCTCTGCGACACTTTGCCGGGATAGATAACAAAGCCATGCTGCTTGAGCCGTTGGTAAAAATCGTTGAAGCGATAAGTGGCGTGTTGCGGCGAGTAAAACGCGGTGATGATTGGCGAATGCAGCGTATCTTCCAGCAGCGCCTCGAAACCTAACGCGCGCATGCCCGCCACCAATTGGTGTTGATTATTGCGATAACGTTGATAACGTGCCGCCACGCCGCCTTCTTGCTGCAACTCTTGCAGCGCCTGAGCAAACGCCAACACGGTGTGCGTCGGCGAGGTGAAACGCCATTTGCCGTGATGATCTTCCATGCAGCGCCATTGCGCATACAGATCCAGCGACAGCGAGCGCGAGCGCCCACGGCACTTTTCAAGTTCTGTTTGACGCGCAATCACAAAGGCAAAACCCGGCACGCCCTGAATGCACTTGTTGGCCGAGCTGATCAGGAAATCGATATGCCATTCAGCGATATCCAGCGGAATGCCGCCGAAGCTGCTCATCGCATCGACGATGTAGCGTTTGCCCAGGCGATGCGCCAGTTCGCCCACGGCGGCAATCGGGTTGAGCATGCCGGTGGTGGTTTCGCAATGCACCATCGCAATGTGGGTGATGGCTGGATCCTGCTGCAAAATCTGCTCAATGGCGGCGACATCCGGGCAGGTCACTTCGCCACACGAATATGCATGATGTGCAATGCCCATCATGCTGGCCATCTCAATCATGCGTGCGCCGTAAGCACCGTTATCGACGATCAACACTTTGCCGTGATCGGCGACGACGCTGCCTAACACCGCTTCGACGGCATAGCTGCCGCTGCCTTGCAGCAAGACGCTGGTGAACCCGGCTTGCGGCGTTGCCAGCGCAACCAGCTGTTGTCGGATGGTCTGTACCACGCCGAGGTTATAGTCATCATCCCAGGTGCAACTGTCGAACAACATCGCCTCTTTCACGGTTTTCGAGGTGGAGAGTGGGCCGGGGGTTAACAGCAAATAGGGCTTGGATTGCATTTTCTCACCATTGGTCTGTACCAGATTGGCGTTATTATCAAAACATCCGGATTGGAAGGTCAAAGGAAAAAGGCCGCTGCAACAAAAAATTCATCTGAGCATGTATAATGACGCCATAAAAAAACAGCGAGTCAGCATGAAAACAACCAACGCCGATATCCCGCAATATCTGCTGATCAAGGCAGAACTTCAGGCGCGCATTCAAAGCGGTGCGTTACAAAGCGGCGATAAGTTGCCCTCTGAGCGCGAGCTTTGCGCCATCTTCAGCACCACGCGAACCACCATTCGCGAGAGCCTGGCGCAGCTGGAAGCCAGCGGGGTGATTTACCGTTCTGACCGTCGCGGCTGGTATGTCACGCCCGCGCGGTTGCGACTCGATCCCACGCAAAACACCAACTTCCATAAGCTGTGTCTTGAGCAAGGGCGTGAACCTAAGACGGTGTTGATCAGCGGCAAACTCACTACGGTACCGCTGGATGTCAGGCTGCCTTTAGAGCTGCAACCCTTTGACCAAATCTACCTGCTAACCCGTTTGCGCTACGCGGATGGCCGCGCGATTTGCTATTGCGAAAACCATTGTTTACCGGCGCGCGTGCCGGAACTGTTGCGCCACGATCTCAATGGCAGCCTGACCGAGGTCTATCAGGCCAACTACGATTTGATTTACACCAGCATGCATTTGAGTTTCTTCCCCACCTCGGTTCCGGCGCATGCCGCCGCCGCATTGGGCATCATGGAAGGCTTGCCAGCGCTGCAACTCAGCCGTTTGAACTACGATCAACATGGCCGCGTACTGGACTTCGATATCGAATATTGGCGTCACGACAGCCTGCGGATTGACGTCGATACCCACTAAAATCTCGCGCTCCTCATAACAACCCTGGAAATTATTTTTCCGGGTTTTTTTTTCGCTTTCATCCTTTTGTCATAAATTCCCCTTAGCGTGAAACAAAATCTGGTACATACCAGAATGCAAAATCCACCTAAGAGGAACACCTGATGAAACTTTCCCGACTCGCTCTGTTCTCCGCCCTCGCGCTGGTTGCTGCCCCGGTTTGGGCTGATTCTGTGGTAACGGTTTACTCCGCTGATGGGCTGCATGACGGCGCGCAAAGCTGGTATCAAACCGAGTTTGATGCCTTCACCCAAGCGACCGGCATCAAGGTGCAGTACGTTGAGGGCGGTTCCGGCGCGATTGTCGAGCGTCTGGCGAAAGAGCGCAGCAACCCGCAGGCTGACGTGTTAGTTACCGTGCCGCCGTTTATCCAACGCGCCGCCACGCAGAACCTGTTAGCCGATTTTACCCCCGACGCCGCCGCCCACATTGCCGGTACTAACGCGCGTTATGTGCCGTTGGTGAACAACTATCTGAGCTTTATCTACAACGCGAAACTGCTAAAAAGCGCCCCAGCCAGCTGGCAGGAGCTGCTGGATAGTCGCTTCAAAAATAAACTGCAATATTCCACGCCAGGACAGGCGGGCGATGGCACCGCGGTGATGTTGCAAGCGATTCAAAGTCACGGCAGCAAAGACGCGGGCTTTGATTATCTCGGCAAGCTGCAAGCCAATAATGTTGGCCCATCCGCTTCAACCGGCAAACTGACGGCGTTGGTCAACAAAGGTGAGCTGTACGTGGCAAACGGCGATTTGCAGATGAACCTGTCACAGATGGCGCGCAATCCCAACGTCAAAATCTTCTGGCCTGCTGATGCACAAGGCCAACGCAGTGCGCTGGCGTTGCCGTACGTGATTGGCTTGGTGCAGAACGGCCCGCAAAGTGAAAACGGTAAGAAGCTGATCAATTTCCTGCTGGATAACGCGGCACAGACCAACGTGAGTTCGCTTTCCTGGGGCATGCCGGTGCGCAACGACGTCACGCCAACTGATGACAATTACCAGCAGGCAAAAAGCGCGCTCGAAGGGGTAAATATCTGGCAGCCAGACTGGAACCAGGTAGCAGAAACGCTTTCAGCGGATATTGCCCGCTGGCACCAGGTCACCGACAGCGAGTAACGCGCGATGCTGATGAAAACTCAAGCCAACCCGCTTAGCACCTCCGGCATCGTCCTCGACGATCTGCGCGTTTCCTATCATGGCAACGTGGTGCTAAAACCGCTGTCGTTGACCATCGAACCCGGTGAAGTATTGGCCCTGATTGGGCCATCCGGTTCCGGCAAAACCACGGTGCTGCGCGCCATTGCCGGTTTTGTTGAGCCAGCCGCTGGACGCATTTTGATGGGCGGGCGCGAGATCACCCACTTGCCGCCTTATCAACGTGGGCTTGGCATGGTGGTACAAAACTACGCGCTGTTTCCGCACATGAAAGTTGAAGACAACGTGGCGTTTGGTTTGCGGGCGCAAAAACAGCCCAAAGCGTTGATTGGCGAGCGCGTGCAGCAAGCGTTGAAAAGCGTGGGGATGAGCGATTACGCCACCCGTTATCCGCACCAGCTTTCAGGCGGACAGCAACAGCGCGTGGCGATTGCGCGCGCCATTGCCACACGTCCCCAAGTGCTGTTGTTGGATGAACCGCTTTCGGCGCTGGATGCGCAAATCCGTCACAGCATGGTGGAGGAGATTGCGCGTTTGCACAGCGAATTGCCGGAGCTGACCATCCTTTATGTCACGCACGATCAGACCGAAGCGCTCACTTTAGCCAACAAAATCGGCATCATGAAAGACGGCTCAATGATCGCCTACGGTGAAACGCAATCGCTGTATCGCTATCCACCCAACCGCTTTGCTGCGGAATTTTTAGGCCGCGCCAATATCTTGCAGGCCACGGCGCTGGAGTTGTCAACGCAGGCCGGTGCAGTGCATGTCACCTGCGGCGGCAGCGTGGTTAACGCCTACACGCAGGGCGCGATGCGCAGCCGCAATAAGCTGCTATGCCTGCGCCCGCAGCACATTTCGTTGAGTGCGCGCAGCGCGCACAGTAACCGGTTAGAAGCCACCTTGGTGGCATCGCACTGGCAGGGCGATCTCACCCATTTGATTTGCGATGTGGCGGGCGAAAGCGTGCGCGTGGTGTTGACGCAACTCAACACGCAACCGCAGCCGGGCGAGCGGCTCACGCTGTGGTTTGAAACCGAAGACGCCGTGTTAATTGAGGTGTGAAATGGCTGAGAATAGTGTTCTGGCGCACCCGCACCGTTCGAGACTGAAGTTGCAACGCGTACTGGCGATTTTGCCGCCACTACTGGTGATTGTGGTGCTGTTCTTCTATCCGTTATTACTGATCGTGCAGCAGGCGTTGCAGGATAACAGCGGGCATTTTGCCTTCACGGCATTCTGGCAGGTGTTGCAATCACGGCGCTTTGTCAGCGCGTTGCTTAATACCGTGCAAATCGCGCTTTGCACCACGCTGGGTTGCTTGATTTTAGGCGCGGTGATGTCCTTTATCCTGGTGTTTATCCCGTTCAAAGGCAGCCGGTTTATCACCTTAACCATTGATACCTTTATCGCGCTGCCAACCTTTCTGATTACGCTGGCGTTCACCTTTATCTACGGCTCGGCGGGCTTAGTGAATGGTGGATTGATGGCGCTGTTCCCGTTCGAATTGCCGCCGGTGGATTTTCTCTATTCGATGCCCGGCGTGATTCTGGCCGAAATCACCGTGTTCACCCCGCTGATCATGCGTCCGTTGATGGCGGCGCTGCGGCAGATTGATCGCAGTCAGTTGGAAGCCGCCAGCATTTTGGGGGCACATCCGGCGCGCGTGATTCGTCAGGTGATTTTCCCCGCCGTGTTACCCGCGCTGTTAGCGGGCGGCAGCTTGTGCTTGTTACTGGCGACCAATGAGTTTGGCATCGTGCTGTTTATCGGCGCAAAAGGGGTCAACACGCTGCCGATGATGGTGTACAGCAAAGCCATTTTGGAATCGGACTACAGCGCGGCCTGCGCAATTGCGGTGATCAACATCCTGCTGTCGGTCGGCCTGTTCCTGCTGTATCGCTTGGCCGCGTCGCGTGCCGGAATAAGGAGCTAAGCATGTTGATTTGGTCACGTAGCGCGCGCAAGGCGCTCAGTTTGCTCGGCATGATGTTGTTTACGCTGTTTTTCCTGCTGCCCTTATCGGTGATTCTGCTCTCCAGTTTGACGCAACAGTGGAACGGCGTGCTGCCCAGCGGTTTTACCCTCAATCACTTTGTTAATGCCTTCCGCGGTGCGGCCTGGGATTCGCTGTTCGCTAGCTTGGTAGTCGGTTTTGCCGCCAGTCTGTTTGCGCTGCTGTGTGGCACTTGGGCGGCGATTGCATTGCGCCAGCAAGCGCCACGCTGGCAGAAGCGGCTGAATATGCTGTTTTTCCTGCCCAGCGCGGTGCCTTCGGTGTCGGTGGGATTGGGCATTCTGGTGGCGTTCAGCCAGGGGCCAATGCAGATGAACGGTACCTTGCTGATCGTGTTGGTGGCGCACTTTGTACTGATCTCTGCCGCGACCTTCAGCAACGTTTCTACCGGATTAAGCCGCATTGCGCCGGAGATTGAACATGCGGCGTCCAGCTTGGGCGCCACGCCTTTTTATCGACTCACGCGCATCACCTTGCCGTTGCTGATGCCGTGGATGTTATCGGCTTTAGCGCTGAGTTTGTCGCTGTCGATGGGCGAATTGGGCGCCACGGTGATGATTTATCCTCCGGGTTGGACAACCTTGCCAGTAACGATTTTCAGCCTGACCGACCGCGGCAGCATTGCGGACGGTTCCGCGCTTACCGTGGTGTTGGTGGTGACGATTATGGGCTTGATGATTAAATTAGAACGGTTGGCGCGGCGTTTAGGTTCACCATGAAAGTAACGATTTTGTCATGTTTGCGTAAGATAAATCTTAGTTAAATCAGAAGTGTAAGCGCGGTGTGCAGGAAATTCACACCTCGTTTCACTTCGCCGAATACGGTTGCTTTTTCCACCTGTCTTTCGTCGGTCAAACGGTGCGAGGATAGACATCCCAGAGGTATTGATGGGTGTGAAACAAGCTGCTTCGGCAGTACCCTGTTATTACACCGACCCACGCAGATGCGTGGGTTTTTTTTGCCCAGAATTTACCGCCGCGCGAAATCGTTCACACCTCTTAACCAGGTCTTAACATTTCCCCGGCAACATAAAAATATCTTGCCGTGTAACCTAGCGCTAACGCACCGCGATGCCGCATTCCATTTCGGTTCGCCAGCCCCAAAGCGTGTTGGTAGCACGGCTTTGGGGCGTTTTTATTGCGATTCGTTGAGGCCAACCCCGATGCCCAAAACCAAAGACCGTACCCCTAAAGGTGAAGGCCGCTCCACGGCGTTTCAGTTGCGTATTCATCCTGAATTGCACGATCAACTGCGCGAGTTGACCGAAGACGATAACGTCACGTTGTCGTGCTGGTTAAAGGATCTGGCGCGCCGCGAGTTGCGGCGGCGCGGCATTGAGCCCAAGGGATAACTGTAGGGTCGCCATTTATGGTGACCGTTCCAATCGCCGCACCGTGCATTTTCCGGTCACCATTAATGGCGACCCTACAGGTGATGTCTGCACGAACGTCAGGGCATCATTTATAGCGGCCCATAAAACCCGCAAAAAGATAAAGATCCCAGCGATTTATGGCACGAAAGGTTTACCATTTTCCTTTGGAAAATATATTTTACGCAACCTTAACAACCCCGCCTTAGCCTCCTCCCTACAATGGCTTTTTAGAGTCATTACATTCGTGACTATTCTCCTCCTATCTTTTAGAGAACAACTATGCGCCTGAAAATTCTTTCTGCCAGCGTGGTGTTTTTACTGGCAGCCTGTGACCAGGGCGGAGCAAAACCCGCCGCATCCGCAACACCGCAAGTTGGCGTGGTAAACCTGAAAGCAGAACCCGTTACGCTTGTCAGCCAATTACCTGGCCGCACCACCGCCGTGCGTACCGCGCAGGTGCGCCCGCAGGTTAGCGGGGTGATTGAAAAAATCCTGTTTACCGAAGGCGGTGAAGTCAAAGCCGGTCAGCCGCTGTACCAGATCGATCCGGCCACCTATAAAGCCGCTTACGACAAAGCGATGGCGACCTGGCAAAACGATGCGATGGTGGCGAAACGCTATCAGCCGCTCGCCGCCGCGCATGCCATTAGCCAGCAAACTTACGATGATGCGATTGCCGCCGAGCGTGAAGCGCAGGCCGATGTCGAAACCGCCAAGGTCAATCTTGATTACACGCTGGTGAAAGCGCCGATTTCCGGCCACATCAGCCGTTCGCTGTATACCGCCGGTGCGCTGGTCACCAACGGTCAAACCGATTATCTCGCCACCATTACCCAACTCGATCCGATGTATGTCGATGTCAGCGAATCGTCCACCGATCTGCTGCGTCTGCGCCGCGCGTTGGCGGAAGGCAAGATTGCCAAAGTTGCCGACAACACCGCCGCCGTTGGCTTGTCACTGGAAGATAACAGCCAATACGATCAGCAAGGCAAGTTGGCGTTCTCGGAAGTGAACGTCGATACCGCTACCGGCACCGTGGTGCTGCGCGCGGTGTTCCCGAATCCTAACAATGAGTTGCTGCCCGGCATGTACGTTCACGCCAGCTTCCCGCAGGGCATTCAGCAGCAGGGCATTTTGCTGCCGCAAGAGTCGATCATGCATGACACCAAAGGCCAACCCTATGTTTACGTGGTGAAAAGTGACAACACCATCGAGCAGCGCACTATCCAAACCGGCGAGATGATCAAAGGTGAATGGCTGGTGACCGCAGGCTTGCAGCAAGGGGAAAATGTGGTGGTTAACAACCTGCAAAGCGTGAGCAACGGGGTGAAAGTCACCACCACCGCCGCCAATACCAACGATACGCCATCCGCCAGCGCGGTCAGTCTTTCCATGACCGACGCAGCAGCGCAATAAGGGGGCGGCATGTCGAAGTTTTTTATTGAACGTCCGATATTTGCCTGGGTGATCGCGATTATCGTGATGCTGGTGGGCGCGATTGCCGCCATCAGTTTGCCGGTCAATCAATATCCCAACATCTCCGCGCCAGCGGTATCGATCTCGGTGACGTATCCGGGTGCCAGCGCCGAAACCACGCAAAACACCGTGGTGCAGGTGATCGAGCAACAACTCAACGGGCTTGATGGCTTGCGCTATCTGGAATCCAGCAGCGCCTCGGACGGCAGCGCACAGATCATCGCCACCTTTAATCAGGGCATCAATCCCGACATCGCCCAGGTGCAGGTGCAGGATCGTGTGTCGCTGGCGGAATCACAGTTGCCGACCGATGTAACGCAGCAAGGGATTCGCATCCGTAAGTACCAGAAAAACTTCATGATGGTCATCGGGCTGATCTCCAAAGACGGCAAGCTGACCAACGGCGATTTGGCCGACATGCTGGTATCGAAACTGGAAGATCCGATCTCACGTACGCCGGGTGTCGGTGACTTCATGGTGCTGGGTTCGGAATACGCCATGCGCATCTGGCTCGATCCGGCCAAGCTGTACAAATACAACCTGATGCCGAGCGATGTGACTACCGCGATCGATAACCAGAACGTGCAGGTGTCATCGGGTTCATTGGGCGGTTTGCCGACCATTCAGGGCGCAAAAACCGAGGCCACCATTCTCGGTAAAACCCGTTTCACCACGGTGAAACAGTTTGAAAATGTGCTGCTGAAAGTGAACAGCGACGGCTCGCAGGTACGCTTGAAAGATGTGGCCAGCGTGGCGCTTGGGCCGCAGAGCTACGGCATTGACGCGACCATGGACGGCAAACCGGCGGCGGGGATTGCGCTGCGTCTGGCGACCGGCGCCAATGAGCTTGATACCGCCAAAGCGGTGCGCCAAACCATCGCCGATCTAAAGCAATCGCTGCCGGATAACGTCGAAGTGCAGTATCCGTACGACACCTCGCCGGTGGTCAGCGCATCGATTGAAGAAGTGGTGAAAACGCTAATTGAAGCGGTAGTGCTGGTGTTCTTTGTGATGCTGATCTTCCTGCAGAACCTGCGCGCTACGCTGATCACCACGCTGGTGGTGCCGGTGGTGTTGCTCGGGACTTTCGGCGTGCTGGCGGCGTTTGGCTACAGCATCAACACCTTGACCATGTTCGGCATGGTGCTGGCCATCGGGCTATTGGTGGATGATGCGATTGTGGTGGTGGAGAACGTCGAGCGTGTGATGCACGAGGAACATCTCGATCCGAAAAGCGCCACCATCAAATCAATGCAGCAGATTCAAGGTGCGCTGTTTGGTATCGCGCTGGTGCTGTCGGCGGTGCTGTTGCCGATGGCGTTCTTCTCGGGATCGACCGGGGTTATCTATCGCCAATTCTCCATCACCATCGTTTCGGCGATGGCGCTGTCGGTGATCATGGCGCTGATCTTCACGCCTGCACTGTGCGCCACCTTACTGAAACCGGCGGCGGCCGAGCACAAAACCACCGGATTCGCCGGTTGGTTTAACCGCAAGTTCGACAGCGGTGCGATGCATTACACCAACGGCGTCAGCAAAGTGATTTCCCGTCGCGGCCTGTTCTTGGTGATCTACCTGGTGATCGTCGGCGTGACGGGCTTTTTGTTCACCCGCGTACCAACAACTTTCCTGCCGGGTGAAGATCAGGGCTTGATGATGGTGCAAATGACGCTGCCGGTGAACTCATCGTCGCAGCGTACCCAGCAGGTGATCGACGATCTCAACGCCTATTTGCAGCAGAACGAAGCATCGGTGGTGACCACCACCTTTGGCGTGGCAGGCTTCAACTTTGCCGGTCGTGGACAGAGCAACGCCATGGCGTTTGTGCGCCTGAAAGATTGGAGTGACCGTACCCACAGCGGGCAAAGTGTGCAGGATCTGGCTAACCGCGTGATGGCGCATTTTGCCCATTATCAGAACGCCAAGATCTTCGCCATGGTGCCGCCTGCGGTGATGGAATTGGGTAACGCCACCGGTTTCGATCTCTACTTGCAGGATACCGGCGCGCACAGCCATCAGCAGATGATGGATGCCGCGCACCAGCTGATTGCGCTAGCCAACAAAGATCCGCATCTGGCGCAGGTGCGTCTCAATGGTCTGGAAGATGAGCCGCAGTATCAGTTGGAGATCAATGACGAGAAGGCCAGCGCGCTCGGCTTAAGCATGACCGATATCAACAACACTTTGTCGGTGGCGTGGGGTTCCAGCTACATCGATCAGTTCATGTATAACGGCCGCGTGAAAGAGGTGTATCTGATGGGTAAAGCGGATTCACGCGTCACGCCATCCGATCTCGACAAATGGTACTTCCGCAACAGCAGCGGCACCATGGTGCCATTCTCCGCCTTTGCGTCCGGCAAATGGGTGTACGGTTCGCCGCACTTCGAGCGCTTTAACGGCTTAACCGCCGAAGAGATTCTCGGATCGCCTGCGCCGGGCCAAAGTACCGGTGAAGCGATGAAAGCAGTGGAGCAACTGGCGAAGCAGTTGCCAAGCGGCTTCCGTGTGCAGTGGTACGGCATCTCTTATGAGGAACAAGCGTCCGGCAGTCAAACCACGCAGCTGTATCTGATCTCAATTGTGGTGGTGTTCCTGTGTCTGGCAGCGCTGTACGAGAGCTGGTCGATTCCGTTCTCGGTGATCATGGTGGTGCCGCTCGGCATTCTCGGCACCATCAGCGCGGTGTTGCTGCGTGGCTTGCAGAACGATGTGTTCTTCCAGGTGGGGCTGTTAACCACGGTCGGGTTGGCGGCGAAAAACGCCATTTTGATTGTCGAGTTCGCCAAAGAGTTGCATGAGCGCGAAGGCAAAACGCTGGTGGAAGCGGCGGTAGAAGCGGCGCGCTTGCGTATCCGTCCGATCATCATGACCTCGATGGCGTTTATCCTCGGCGTGCTGCCGCTGACCATTTCCAACGGCGCCGGTGCCGGTAGCCAGCACTCGATTGGTACGGCGGTGGCCGGCGGGATGATCACCGCCACCTTCCTCGCCATCTTCTTTGTGCCGATGTTCTACGTGGTGGTTTCGCAGTTCTTTGCGCGCAAAAAACAAACATCCGCAGAGGTGGTCAACAATGAACAGTAAAACCTTCCCGCGCGCACTACTGCCGCTGCTGCTGGTGTTGGCCGGTTGCACCATGGAACCGCATTATCAGCGTCCGGCGATGCCGGTAGATGCCAAATACGATCAGGCGACGCCGGTCGATAACGTGGCGGATTTGCCGTGGCAGAACTTCTTCACCGATGCCACGCTGCGCAATCTGATCGAGCTGTCGCTCAACAATAACCGTGACCTACGCGTCGCGGCGTTGAATGTGGAAGAAGCGCGGCAGGGCGTGACGGTGCAGCGTGCGGCGCTGATGCCGTCAATCAACGCTACCGCAGGGCAAACCTCGGCGCATGAACCGGCTAATCTCTACAACACCAAAACCACTGGCGCGGTGACTTATCATGAACTCAACGCCGGATTAGCCGTCACTTCGTGGGAGCTGGATTTCTTTGGCCGCCTGCAAAGCCTGAGCGATCAGGCGCAGGAAACCTATCTCTCCAGCGCGGCGACCGAACGTGCCACGCGCATTTCGCTGATTTCCGAAGTGGCGACGGCGTGGCTGACGCTGAGCTCGGATAACGATCTGCTGCATCTGGCGCAACACACCGCGCAAAGTCAGCAGGAGTCGTACCGTCTAACCAAAATCAGTTACGACGGCGGCGCCAGCAGCGATCAGGATCTCGCCCAGGCGGAGAGCACGGTGCGGGCAGCGCAGGCGGATGTAGCGAGTTACACGCGGCAGGTACGCCAGGATGTGGACGCGCTGCGCCTGCTGGTCGGCACGGATTTGCCTGCCGCGCTGTTGTCGCACGCCACGCTGGATGCCAACTGGCAATTCCCGCCAACGCCAGCGGGCTTGCCGTCGGATCTGTTGACGCGTCGCCCTGACATCATGGCGGCCGAGCACACGCTGAAAGCGGCGAACGCCAATATTGGCGCGGCGCGCGCCGCCTTCTTCCCGAGCATCACCTTGACCGCCTCGGGCGGATCGACCAGCAGTTCGCTCGGCAGCTTGCTGGGCGGCGGCACCGGCGCGTGGTCGTTTATGCCATCGATCAATTTGCCGATTTTTGACGGCGGTAAAAACGAGGCTAACCTCAACATCGCGCATATCGAGAAACGCATTGAAATTGCTGACTATGAGAAGGCGATTCAGACCGCGTTCAAAGAGGTGAATGATGCGTTGGCCGGTCAGGATACCTGGCAGGATCAGCTGACGGCGCTGCAACAGGAAGTCGGCGCGAACCAACGCGACTACGATTATTCCGAATTGCGCTTTAAGCAAGGTGTAGACAATTATCTCAATGTATTAGTGGCCCAGCGATCGCTTTACAGTTCGCAGCAGTCGCTGATCAGCGCGCACCTGGGGCAGTTGAGCCAGAAAATCACCCTTTACAAGGCGCTGGGCGGCGGTTGGAAAGCCTGATGGTCTTAACAAAACCCTTACGGTTCGCGTATGGAAATCGTTCGAGCATTAAGCTGATAATGCGCGCAGTGATAGTTTAACCTTGCAATAATCCCCTGTTTTACAGGGGATTTTCCTATTCCTTGCTGACTTGAAGATCCTGATGACACCTAACGCTCCTCGCTCCGCTTTTTCTCGCTGGCTGAAATGGCTGCTTCTGTTGATTGTGCTGTTAATTGTGGCTGGAGTGATCTGGCGCGTGGTTGGCGGTCACGGCGGCATGCCGCCAGGCGGCGAGAAGGGCGGGCGTGGCGGTCATCGTGGTGGCGCCGGCGGCCCGCCGGGCATGGCGATGATCGGCGGCGCAACGCTGGTGCACAGCGGCGTGGCCAGCACCGCCGATGTGCCGGTGTATCTCAACGCGTTGGGTACGGTGATCCCTAATGCCAGCGTGACGGTGACCAGCCGCGTGGCCGGTCAGCTGGAGAAAGTGTTCTTCACCGAAGGGCAGAAAGTCAGCGCCGGACAGTTGTTGGCGCAGATCGATCCGCGCAGCTATCAAGCCACGCTGGCGCAGTATCAGGGCGATCTCAATCAGAACCAGGCATTACTGAAAAGCGCGCAGTTAACGCTGGCCCGTTATCAGAAACTGGCGGCGCAGGATTCGTTGTCGCGTCAGGATCTCGACACGCAAACCGCCACTGTCGGCCAATACAAAGGCGCAGTCGCCGCCGATGAAGCGCAAATCGCCAGCGCGAAACTGGATATCGACTATGCGCGCATCACCTCGCCGATCAGCGGACGCGTGGGTTTACGTTTGGTCGATCCCGGCAACATGGTGCAAACCAGCGATACCACCGGCATTGTGGTAGTGACGCAGATGCAGCCCGCCGCGGTGACGTTCAGCGTGCCGCAGAGCAATATCCCGCAGCTCACCAAGGCGCTGCACAGCGATCAAAGTCTGCCCGCGGTGGCGTTTGATCAGGACAACAGCACGCAGCTGGCGCAAGGTGCGGTGCAATTCATCAGCAACCAGATTGATACCGCCACCGGCACCATTGAGCTGAAAGCCACGTTCCCTAATGAAGACGAATCGCTGTTTGCCAATCAGTTCGTCAATCTGCGTCTGCAAACCAGCATCCTGAAAAATGCCACGGTGATCCCGGCGCAGGCGCTGCAACTTAGCAGCGATGGCAGCTTTGTGTTTGTCATCAATCAGGACAACACCGTAACGCGTAAAGCGGTGACCACCGGGCCAAGCTTCGGCGAAGATCAGCAGGCGATCCTCAAAGGCGTGGAGCCGGGCGAGCGGTTGGTGACGGAAGGCATCGATCGATTGACCAACGGCAGCAAAGTGCAACTGGCTGATAACAGCAAAACCACCGCGACCGCCGAGGCCAAATGAATCCGTCTCGCCTGTTTATCCAGCGTCCGGTCGCTACCATTTTGTTGATGGTTGGCGTGCTGATTGCCGGGATTTTTGCCTATAAATTTCTCTCGACTTCGGCGCTGCCGCAGGTCGATTATCCGACTATTCAGGTCACCACGCTCTATCCCGGTGCCAGCCCGGATGTGATGGCGTCCTCGGTGACCTCGCCGCTGGAACGTCAGTTGGGGCAAATGGCTGGCTTGAGCCAAATGACCTCAACCAGCTCCGGCGGATCGTCAATCGTCACCTTGAAGTTCAGCCTCGATCTGTCGCTGGATGTCGCCGAGCAGGAAGTGCAGGCGGCGATCAATGCGGCGAATAATTTGCTGCCGAGCGATCTGCCCAATCCGCCGACCTACAAAAAAGTCAATCCAGCCGATACCGCGGTGATTACCCTGGCGGTGAGTTCCGATACCTTGCCGCTGACGCAGGTGCAGGATCTGGTGAATACCCGCGTGGCGCTGAAGCTGTCGCAGATCAACGGCGTCGGCATGGTGACGCTGGCGGGCGGTCATCAACCGGCGATTCGCGTGCAGATGGATCCGAAAGCGCTGGCGGCGCACAAGTTGTCGCTGGAAGACGTGAATACCTTGATCGGCAATAGCAACGTCAACGGCTCTAAAGGCGGCTTCGATGGCAAATACCATTCGGTGACCATCGACGCTAATGACCAACTGCGCACTGCCGATGAGTACGGCAATCTGATCATCACTTATCAAAACGGCGCGGCGTTGCGGTTAAAAGACATCGCGCACATTGAGCAAGGACCGGAGAACAGTTTCCAATCGGCGTGGGCCAACAACAGCCCGGCGATTGTCATCAGCGTGCAGCGCCAACCCGGCGCCAACGTGATTCAGGTGGTCGACAGCATCAAAGCGCAGTTGCCGAAACTGCAGGCGGCGCTGCCGGATGGTGTGAAGATGAGCGTGTTGTCAGACCGTACTCAAACCATTCGCGCCTCCATCAGCGACGTGCAGTTTGAACTGATGTTGTCGGTGGCGCTGGTGGTGATGGTGACCTTCCTGTTCCTGCGCAACGTGGCAGCGACCTTGATTCCCAGCGTGGCGGTGCCGCTGTCGCTGATTGGCACCTTTGGCGTGATGTATCTGGCCGATTTCAGCCTGAATAACCTGTCGTTGATGGCGCTGACCATCGCCACCGGCTTTGTTATTGATGACGCGATTGTGGTGGTGGAGAACATTTCGCGGCGGCTGGAGGAGGGCGAAACGCCGATGCAGGCGGCGCTGAAAGGATCGCAGCAAATCGGCTTTACCATTATCTCATTAACCTTTTCGCTGATTGCGGTGCTGATTCCGCTGCTGTTTATGGGCGATGTGGTTGGGCGCTTGTTCCGCGAATTTGCCATCACGCTGGCGGTGTCGATTTTGGTGTCGATGCTGGTTTCTCTGACGCTAACGCCAATGCTGTGCGCCTATTTGTTGCAGCACATTCCGCCGGAAAAACAGTCGCGCTTTTCACGCAAAGGCGGTGAGGTATTCGAGAAGTTAGTGCGCGGCTACGACCGTTTGCTGACCGTGGTGCTCAATCATCAGAAGCTGACGTTGCTGGTGGCGCTGGCGACCTTTGCGCTCACCGCGCTGTTGTATATCGCGATTCCCAAAGGTTTCTTCCCGACGCAAGATACCGGCTTGATTCAGGGCGTGACCGTGGCAACGCAGGATGTGTCGTTTAGCGAGATGTCAAAACGCCAGCAGGCGCTGGCGAAAGTGATTTTGCAAAATCCGTCGGTGGAGAGTTTGTCATCGACCATTGGTATTGATGGCAGCAACACCAGCCTGAACAGCGGGCGCATCCAGATCAACCTGAAATCCTTTGACCAGCGCGACGACAAAGCGGATGTGGTGATCAAACAGCTGCAACAGGCGGCAAACCAGGTGGCGGGGATTCAACTCTATCTGCAACCGGCGCAAGATTTGACGGTTAACGATCAGGTTTCGCCGAGCCAGTATCAATTCACCCTTGATGATGCCGACAGCGAAAATCTGGTGAGCTGGACGCCGAAGATGATTGCCGCCTTGCAGCAGCGTCCGGAGTTTAATGGCGTAGTCAGTAATTTGCAGGATCAAGGGCGCGTTGCCTATGTTGAACTCAATCGTGACAAAGCCGCGCGTTACGGCATAACTGCCGCCGACGTCGATACCGCGCTATACAACAGCTTCGGCCAGCGGCTGGTTTCCACCATCTTTACCCAGGCCAATCAGTATCGCGTGGTGCTGGAAGTCGCGCCGCAATATCAGCAGTCGCCCGCGTCGTTTGATGATGTCTATTTGCCGGTCACCAGCGACACCGCATCAACCAGCAGCAGCGATAGCAGTACATCGTCTACCAGCGATAGCAGCACATCGACCACCACCGGCATGGTGAAGCTGACTTCCATCGCCACCATTCATCAGCGCACCGGATCGTTGATGCACATGCGGCTGAACCAATTCCCGGCGGTGATGGTGTCGTTCAACCTTAACAGCGGCTATTCGCTGGAAGATGGGCAGAAAGCCATTGCCGAGGTGACGCAGCAACTCAATCTGCCCTCAAGCATTACCCTGCGTTATCAGGGCGAAACCTCGGCGTTCCAAAGTGCCACCGGCAACACGCTGTGGCTGATTCTGGCGGCGCTGATCACCATGTATGTGGTGCTCGGCATTCTGTATGAAAGCTTTATTCATCCGGTGACCATTCTGTCAACGCTGCCGTCGGCGGCGGTCGGCGCATTGCTGACGCTGCTGCTGGCCGGCAGCGAATTCAGCCTGATCGCGTTGATTGGCGTGATCCTGCTGATCGGCATCGTGAAAAAGAACGCGATTATGATGATCGACTTCGCGCTCGAAGCGGAAAACAAACAGCACATGAGTGCGCGTGACGCGATTCATCAAGCCTGCTTGCTGCGTTTCCGCCCGATTCTCATGACCACCATGGCGGCGCTGCTCGGCGCGCTGCCGCTGATGCTGGCCTCTGGTTCCGGTGCGGAACTGCGTCAGCCGCTGGGATTGGTGATTGTCGGCGGCTTGATTGTCAGCCAGGTGCTGACGCTGTTCTCCACGCCGGTGATTTACCTGTGGTTTGATGCCATCGCGCAGCGCGGCAAGCGTTACGTGCAGCGTAAACAGCAACAGGCGCGAGGCCAGCGATGAACCTGACGCGGCTGTTTATCTTCCGCCCGGTCGCCACGCTGTTACTGACGCTGGCGATCCTGCTGCTCGGCGCGTTGGGTTATCGGCTGTTGCCGGTCGCGCCGCTGCCGCAGGTGGATTTCCCGACCATTATGGTCAGCGCCAGCTTAGCCGGTGCCAGCCCAGAAACCATGGCGGCGACGGTGGCGACGCCGCTGGAGCGTTCACTCGGGCAAATCGCTGGCGTCACCGAGATGACCTCCAGCAGTTCGCAGGGATCGACCAGCGTCATTTTGCAGTTTGATCTCGATCGCGACATCAACGGTGCGGCGCGCGATGTGCAGGCGGCGATCAATGCCGCACGCAGCTTGCTGCCGAGTGCCATGGAATCGCTGCCGACTTATCGCAAAGCCAATCCGTCGGATGCGCCGATTGTGATGCTGGCGCTGACCTCGGCCACGCGCACGCCGGGCGAACTCTACGATCTGGCCGAAAGCAAAATTGAGCAGGCGATGGGGCAGGTGAAAGGCGTTGGCGAAGTGTCGCTGATGGGCAGCGCCTTACCGGCGGTGCGCATTGATTTGCAGCCGCTAAAACTGACGCAGTACGGCATCTCGCTGGATACGGTGCGTAGCGCCATCGCCAACAGCACCACCAACAAACCCAAAGGCATTTTACAGGGCAGCAGCCAATCGTGGGTGGTGGACAGCAACGGCCAACTGGATAAAGCCGCGCAGTATCAGGACATCATCGTCAGCTACAAAGACGGCAAAGCCGTGCGGCTGCATGATGTCGCCACCGTGTATGACTCGGTAGAAGATCAGTATCAGGCCGGTTTCCTCAATTCGATGCCGTCGGTGATGGTGGGGATCAAGCGGCAAGCCGGTGCCAATATGCTCGACACCATAGATGCGGTGAAAGCGCAGTTACCGGCGCTGGAAAAAGATCTGCCCGCCGATACCCAGCTCAAAGTAGTGGTCGATCGTTCGCCGACGGTGCGCGCTTCACTGTACGACACCGAAGAGACGTTGCTGGTGGCGATGCTGCTGGTGATCGCCGTGGTGTTTGTCTTCCTGCGCAACGTGCAAGCGGTGGTGATCCCGGCGCTGGCGCTGCCGGTTTCGTTGATCGGCACCTGCGCGGTGATGTACTTGCTCGGTTACAGCCTCGATAACCTGTCGCTGATGGCGCTGATTATTGCCACCGGTTTTGTCGTCGATGACGCGATTGTGGTGCTGGAAAACATCACGCGCCATATCGAAGAGGGCTTGAGTCCGCTGCGTGCGGCGCTGCGTGGCGCGCAGGAAGTGAGTTTCACCGTGCTATCGATGACCATGTCGCTGATCGCGGTGTTCATCCCGATTTTGCTGATGGGCAGTATCGTTGGGCGCTTGTTCCGCGAATTTGCCGTCACGCTGACCATTTCGCTGCTGATTTCGATGTTTGTGTCGCTGAGCCTAACGCCGATGCTGTGCGCGCGTTTGCTCAAGCCGAAAGCCAAAGTCACCAAGCGGCCGCATCCGCTATATCAATTTATCGAAAACCAACTTAATGCGCTGCTGGCGGCCTACGCACGCGGTCTGGCGTGGGTGATGGCGCACCAAAAGCTCACCCTGTTCAGTTTGGTGCTGACGGTGTTGCTCAACCTATTCCTGTTTTCGGTGGTGCAAAAAGGCTTCTTCCCCAATCAGGATACTGGCCTGCTGATGGGCGCGTTGCGCGCCGATCAGAACATCTCGTTTCAGGCGATGAAGCCGAAAATGCTGCAATTCACCAAAATCATCCAGTCCGATCCGGCGGTGGAAAGCGTGATGTCGTCAATGGGCAGTGGCATGTTTGGCTCGCGTAACAGTGCCAACTTCTTTGTACGCCTGAAAGATTTTGACCAGCGCGATGCCACCGCTACCGAAGTGGCGAATCGCCTGAGTGTGAAAACCAGCCATATCGCCGGTGCGCAGATGTTCCTGATGGCGGCGCAGGATCTGCACATCGGCGGGCGCAGCGCCAACGCCACGTATCAATACAGTTTGCAGGCGGACGATCTCGATGTGCTGCGCGAATGGACGCCGAAAGTGCAGGCGGCGCTGGAGGCGATCCCGCAATTGAACAGCGTCGATTCCGATTCGCAAACCGGCGGTCAGGAAGTAGTGATCAACATTGATCGCGATCGCGCGAAACGGCTCGGCGTGGATGTGCAGATGCTCGATACCATGCTGAATAACGCCTTCAGCCAGCGTCAGGTCGCCACGCTGTATCACACGCTCAATCAGTATCATGTGGTGATGTCATTACAGGGCAGCTACACGCGCGATCCCGATATTTTGCAGCAGCTATATGTGATTAACGACAGCGGCGATCGCGTGCCGCTGGCGGCCTTCGCCAGCTTTAAAGGCGGCAACGCGCCGCTGTCGGTGGCGCATCAGGGCCAATCGGCGACCAGCACCATTGCCTTCAACCTCAACGATGGCGTATCGCTGGAACAAGCGCAGGCGCTAATAAAGCAGGCGATGGCGCAGCTTGGTTTGCCATCCACCATTCAGGCCGGTTTTGCTGGTACGGCGGCGGCGTTTGCTCAGCTTACAGCGACTATGCCGTGGCTGATTATCGCGGCGCTGGCGGCGGTGTATATCGTGCTCGGCGTGCTGTATGAGAGCTATATCCATCCGATCACTATCCTTTCGACGTTGCCGTCGGCGGGCGTCGGCGCGCTGTTGTTGCTGTTGCTGACCAACACGCAGCTCACGGTGATCGCGTTGATCGGTATCATTCTGCTGATTGGCATCGTGAAGAAGAACGCCATCATGATGATCGACTTTGCCATCCATGCCGAACGCAGCAAAGGCATGACGCCGCAGCAGGCGATCACCCAAGCCTGCTTGATGCGCTTCCGCCCGATCATGATGACCACGCTGGCGGCGTTCTTCGGCGCGCTGCCATTGGCGCTGGGCAGCGGCGGCGATGCCGATCTGCGCAGCCCGCTCGGGCTGGCGATTGCCGGTGGTTTGGCGCTGAGCCAACTGTTAACGCTATTTACTACGCCGGTGGTTTATCTCTGGCTCGATCGTTTAAGCCGCGCCACACGACGTCAGTGGCAGCGGTTGCGTCATGTGGAATCCTGATTGATGAAAATGTCTATGAAAATAACCCCGTTTTTGGTCGCCATGCTGTTGGCGGGTTGTGCGGTTGGTCCGGATTATCAGCGCCCAAGCGTGGCGATGCCGACCCATTTTAAAGAAGCCAAAGGCTGGACGCAGGCCACGCCGCAGGATGCACAAAGCAAAGGGGATTGGTGGTCGGTGTACCACGATGCCACGCTGGATAGCCTGCTCAGGCAGGTCAGCATTTCTAATCAGAACGTCGCTAACTATGCTGCGCAATATCGCCAAGCGCAGGCGCTGGCCGGACAATCGCGTGCCGAGTTGTTGCCAACTGTCGGCTATGACGCCAGCTCCACGCGTAGCGGCAGCCGCGCCAGCACCACTGGACAGCGCAGCGTCAGCAATAGCCACGCCGCCGATCTCAGCGCCAGTTGGGAACTGGATTTGTGGGGCAAATTGCGTCGTACTCTGGAAGAGAACAACGCCAGCGCCGAGGCCAGCAAAGCCGAGTTGGCCAACATCACCTTGAGCGCGCAATCTGAACTGGCGCAGGACTATTTCCAGACGCGCATTATCGACGAGAAAATCGCGCTGTATCAACGCAGCATTGATGCCTATCAGCGTTATTTGACGGTGATTCAAAACAAATATGCAGCGGGCAGCGAATCGCGCGCTACCTTAGCGCAGGCGCAAATGCAGTTGGAAAGCGCCCGCGCCTCAGCGCAGGATTATCAGTGGCAGCGCGCGCAGTTGGAGCATGCGATTGCGCTGCTGCTGGGCCGCGCACCGGCTGATTTCAGCTTGCCGGTGGCGAAACTGGATGCCGCATTACCGGCGATTCCCAACAGCATGCCATCGCAGCTATTGCAGCGCCGTCCGGATATCGCCTACGCCGAGCGCAATGTTGCGGCGGCTAATGCGGCGGTTGGCGTGGCGATTGCTGGTTACTATCCGGATTTAACCCTCAGCGCCAGCGGCGGCGTCAGTTCATCGGCGATCAACAGCTTGTTCTCACTGCCTAATCGCGTGTGGTCATTGGGGCCAGAACTCAGCGGTACGCTGCTGGATTTCGGCGCCACCTCGTCCAAGGTTGAGCAAGCGCGAGCGGCTTATGACGCCAGCGTAGCCAGCTATCGTCAGGCGGTGCTCACCGGCATGGGCGAAGTGGAAGATTATCTGGTGCAGCTCAACACCTTGCAGGGCGAAATCGCCTCGCAGCAGGCCGCGACCGATGCCGCGCAGGAATCGGCGCGCGTGACGCGCAATCAATATGATGCCGGGATGATTGATTATCTCGATGTCGCCACCACGGAAAACAGCAGCTTGAGCGCGCAGCAGAGTTTGCTGTCGTTGCAGAGCGCGCAATGGGTGAGCAGCGTGGCGTTAATTGCTGCGTTGGGCGGCGGCTGGCAAGCTGATGCTACAAACGTGCCACCAAACACGTCAGGCGATGGAATTCGCCAATCGCCAGTGGCGGCAAGCGGCGGGTAAGCGCGCTTTGCACCAGCGGTAAGCGGGTGCTGAGTTCGCGATAACGCAGATCGCCGCTCTCGGTCAATGACAAAAGCGAGCGGCGAGCATCGTTGGGATCGCGGGGATCGCGCATCATGCGGGTACGCACCATGCGCATCACCATGCGTACCGCGTTGCTCTCTTCAATCGATGCCATCTGCGCAGCACTGCGAATATCAATGCCCGGCGTGTTAGCCACCACTTCCATCAAGCTGAACAGCGAAGCGCTGATCGCATCATCAACATGTTCGCGCCACAAGCGACGATAATGCCGACAGGCTTCACGCAAATAGAACCAGGGATAATGCGTTAATGGGCGAATGATCGGGTTGATCACCACGTCGTGCGTCGAGAAGATCGGTTCATCAACCACCATCGCCCAGCTTTGCACCAGTGCTGCCTGTTCTGAGGCATTGAGCGGCGACATCAGCAAGGTATCGACGGTATCCACCAGCGCGGCCATCTCTTCCAGCAATGCTTCTGCCTGCGGTAAAAGAAACAGCATTGAGCGGCGAGAATCTTTGGGATCTTTGCGGCGTTCAACCAGCTGTTGTTCAATCAAGCGGTTGAGCATCGGCCCCATTGAGGCGCGGTCCACGCCGACGCTATCCGCCAATTCATAGTGACCAATTCCTGGACGATACAACAAGCCATTGAGCGCCAGGAATTGCGGTTGGGTAAAGCGAGTATTGATGGTGCTACGCCATTGGGCACTGCTGACTTGATCGGCGCTGGCAAGCGCGAAGCCAGAGCTGGTCAGCATGGTTGCAGGTTTATTCATAGCTATGATGCAGCACCATCTTGCGTAACATCCCTTAGATGTCGGTCTGATTTCTCGCGGTGAAGTTTTCAATCACATTGCGCAGCAGCTGCGCCACGTTATTCTCGCCACCGTTCACCGGCACGGCGCCAGTAAAGATAATCGAGCCGACTGAAAATACCGCACCGCCTGAGCTGTGTTCGACTAACACCATGTCGGAACGCACGTCGCGATTATATCTTGCGTTAAGTTTGTTCGAAACCGTTGTGACATCTTCTGGAACAGGCACATACCATTCGCTATGCGGTTCGGACGAAGCCAGAATAATCGCGTGATCGGGCGTACCAAAACGGCTATCGGCACGATCAATTTCATCGCCGCTGGTACCGTTCATGATCAAGCCAAAGTCGCCAATCACCTCTTCTTCAATGCCAGCAAACACCCATGCCGCATCCGGATGATAAGAACGATTGCTACGACGATAACCCGGCGCTTTATTATCCCAACCGTGTGCGCCCATGCCGACACCAAATAAGCGATGTGCACTGCGACCGCGACTGCGCCAGATGCCGCCCAGTTCACCGGTGCTGGCGTGATAACGTTCGCCGGGATCGGCGTCCCAATGGCGTAATCCTTCTGATTTACGTACTTCCAGCAGATGCGGCAAATCGTCGAATGGCGTGGTCACCCAATAAAAACCGTCGCCGCCAAGGTACATTAAGCCGCCACCTTGCGCGACATGCTGTTCGTAGGCGTCGAGCATTTGGCCGCTGTAATATTCCGGGTGGCTGCCGGTAATCACCGTTTGATAAGGCTGCAACAGAGTGGCGTGATCCGCGTGCAAATCGTGCTCACTCACCACGTCAAAATCTACGCCCATTTGATGCAGTAACCACACCATGTAGAGGTCGGCTGAGAAGCGACGCGGCGCGTGGAAGCCCCAAAAGCGATAGTTAGGCCGCATATTAGGGATCGGGCGCAGTGAGCTGGAGTAAGCAACTCCCGAACCATCGTTGTGCAGATCGTAATGGCTTTTCCCCCACTCTTGATGAATTGCTACCAGATCTTCCCAATCGCCGGTTTGTACCGGAATTTCACTGCCTTGTTCGAAGTCACCTTCGGTTAAATGCTCATTGGCGTAAGCGATATAGGTGTACGTCGCCATCACCATGGCGATTTTTGCCGGTTGCTGCTGGGCCGATGGGCGCACGATCAGCGGAATAAAATCATCTTTCAGTCCGGCAGCACGTAAGCGCACGGCATACACGCCACTTTTTAAATCGTCATGCACCGTTAATCGCGTCGCTACCGGCCAACATGCATCGGCCAAATCATCATCATGGAAATGCACCGCGTCGTACTGTTGCGGCGCTTGTTTCCAGTCATGCTCGGCATTGCTCCAGTTGGGGCCAGTCATCGCACGCGTTGGGGCATTAATCAAACGCAGATGATAGCCATGCTCGCCAGTATCGGGGATCTGCTGACTTTGCATCTGCTGCTCCGCCGCCCACCTCGCCACCGGTTGTTGCTCCAGCGCCAGAGTCAATTGCGCCAGTTTGCCGTTGTAGACGTTGCGTGCAAAACGCTGTGTGCCGATATCATCAACCTGGGTGGTGGCAATCAACAAGCTGGAGTGAGAGGGCAAGGTGACGCCGCTTTCGCTGCGATACGTCGTGTCAGATGTGTCCGTCTTGAGTTGTAACGTGCAGCACTCCTGCGACAGCGTAACGCTCACCTGCGCCCATTGACGGGATTTCAACACGTCACTTTTCAGTAAACATTGCTGCTGGTGGCGCAACTGTAAACAGCCTTGCGTATCCAGAATCAGCGTAATTCCGGCATCCGGCAGTGCCAGAATGCCTTGTTCGGCGTGATGTGGCAGCAAGGTCGGCCACAGAGCAACCTCCCAGCGAAGGTTGGCCGCCAGTTGCAGTGGTTTGATACTTTCACCCCAGGAGCCGATTGGCGTCTGCTGCGGTTGTGCGCTAACCGTCTGCGACGCGACTTCGGCGATCGGCTGAAAAATAAAGCCAGGCCCGGCGGGATTATCATCGCCGTGGATCAGGCGAACCAGGTCAACATTTACCTCGGCAACGCTGCTGCTTATCATCACATCCACACTGTCGCCTGCGCGGCAGTTGAGGGTAGAAAGGTAGCCAATGAGCATGCTCGTTTCCTCTTATTTTGATTTATGGATGTAGTAACGCGCGGCTTCTAACGCGGCGGCCATCACCAACACGCCGCCGGTGATAATGCCGCTGAGTTCGGTGCCGATATCCAGTAGAATCAACCCATTGCGCAATGTGCCAATCAGCCAAACGCCGACTAATACCCGCCAGATGCTGCCTTTGCCGCCGGTAAAAGGCACGCCGCCGAGTAACACCGCAGTAAGGATGATCACCTCAAAACCGTCGCCCAAGGTGCCCGAAGGGGCGCTGTTTAAACGGGCAATTTGCAGCAAACCGGCGATGCCAACCGCTAAACCCGTCAGGACATACAACGCGGTGGTGACCAGACGCACGCGGATGCCGATCAGAAACGCGGCGCGCGCATTCACGCCAATCGCAATGATCTGACGACCTACCGGAAAACAGCTGGTGGCGATGATGCTGATAACGCACACCAGTGCAGCAATCCATACCAGGTTTGGCACGCCGAAGGTGCTATCCGAGCCGAAATTGGCAAACGCATCGGGAAAACCGTAAATCGAACCCTGGCCGAGATATTGAGCAAGGCCGCGCGCGGCGGCGAGTCCGCCGAGTGTGACCACAATCGGGGAGAAGGAGAGCATGCCAATCAGCACACCGTTGACCAGTCCAGCGGCTACACCCACCGCTAATCCCACCACAATACCGGGCACCAATCCCCAGGCGTTGAGCGCCAGACCGGCTGAAACACCGACCAGCGCCAGTACCGATCCGACGGAAAGATCGACATAGCCCGCCATCATTAACATGGCAAAAACCGCTGCAACGATGAAGGTGGGGGCGTTCTGCGTGGCGATCGACAGCAGATTATCGAGGGTGAAAAACACCGGCGTCTGCCAGGCAAACCAGATCATCAGGGCGATGGTGGCCACCGGTAAAATCCAGCGCGTAATGGCTAAGCCAATTTTTTTTCGTTGCCCAGAGGCGGAAACGGCAGAGTGCTTGCTCGTCATGTCTGAGGCGGTTTTGATTGTGTCTGACATACTTTTTGCCTTTTACGGGTAATCAAGGTCGGGTTAGCCATGCGCCAGCGCGATGAGCTTCTCTTCACCAATGTCGGGTTCAACAATGCTGGCGACTTCCCCCTCAACCAGCACGATAACGCGGGTCGCCAATGCCACTATTTCTTCCGGATCGCTGGAGGCGAACATCACTGCGTGATGGGGTTGGGCTGCGTAATCACGGATCAGGTCATACAGATCCTGACGCGCGCCAACATCCACCCCTTGCGTGGGTTCATCCAGCAGCAACAGATGGCTTTGATCGATGCCGGTCATCCAGCGGCCGACCATCAATTTCTGCGCATTACCTCCGGAAAAACTGGCTCCTTCACGTTCAGGATCAACCGGTTTCAATCCCACGCGTTGGGCCAGTTGGTGGAAAATGGTTTTCTCTTTTTTGGCTGAGCGCCACAGCCACGATAAACGGCTGTAATGCGGCAGCAGCAAATTCTCTTTGGCGCTCATGCTGCCAAACAGTGCTTGCTCTTTGCGGTCGGAGGGCACCAGCACAATGCCTTGCTGACGTGCCTGTTGCGGCGTGCGGGCGCGTAAGTTATGGCTGCCGAAACGCAGTCGTCCGCTGCTGCGTTTGACGCCCGCTAGACCTTCGAGCAAATCGGTGCGCCCAGAACCCAGCAGGCCAAATACGCCAATGATTTCACCTTCATGCAGCGTGAGATCGACCGGCCCAGTCCAACTTGAGCGGTAATCCTCTAAATGAATTAATGACGAGGTAAATGTCTTCGGCAGCGTATTACGCGCGGCAGCACTTTCTGGCGAAATGGCGTGAACCAAGTCACTGAGATTCAGGGCATCGATCTCTTTGGTCCACAGCACGTTGCCGTCGCGCAATACCGTAACTTTGTCCGCCACTTCCAACACTTCACGCAGCAGATGCGTGACATAGATGACGATCAGGCCATGCTCTTGCGCCAGACGTCGCACCAGTTCCAGCAGGGCGGTGACTTCGTTATCGCTCAGCGCGGCGGTCGGTTCATCCAGAATCAGCACCTTAGGTTCTTTCAGCAACGCGCGCGCAATTTCAACGGTTTGCTGCTCGCCGACGCTGAGATCGTCCACCGGACGCGAAGGATCGATCTCCACGCCGAGTGATTCCAGCAGTTCGCGGCTGCGCTGTTTCTGCGCGCGTTGCTGCGTCGTCCCGACTGCGCTGGTCAGCTCATTAACCAGGAAAATGTTGTCGCTGACGCTGAGCGGACCAATCAGTTGAAAGTGTTGATAAATGCTGGCGATGCCGGCTTCAAATGCCGAGGTTGGCGTGAACGATTTGTAGACGTTTTCGCCAATGGTAATGTCGCCAGAATCGGGCGTGGTGGCCCCACTCAAACAGCCTAAAAGGGTGGATTTGCCGGCCCCATTGGGGCCGAGCAGCGCGTGGACTTCACCCGCTTTAAATTCCAGATTAACCCCTTTCAGAACGGCCTGAGCATCAAAGGACTTGCGAATATCACTGACAATCAGCCCTTTCGACGTGAGATTAATGCTCATAATGGCTCCTAGTACTGCGCAATCAGAGCATCAAGTCGTTGAGGGTTACGTAAGGTGCCCAACTCGACCGGCGTTTCATAATTGGTGCTGCCTTTGCCGGTGATGGCGGCCAGCGAGTTCTCAATAATGGAACGCGCTAAGTCGTCCAATAAGATGGCCGCAGAGGCGCGATAAGCCCCGCCTTGTTTGACGGCTTGCAGGCCCTCAACGGTGCCATCCTGACCGGCAATGTAAGCGTCTTCAGGTTTAATTCCGGCATTCTTAAAGGCGCGCAGCGCACCCAGAGCAGCATCATCGTTGATGCCAATAAAGACGCGTAAATCAGGATGTTGGCGCAGACTGTCTTCGGCAATTTGCAGACCACAGGCTTGGGTCGCGCAATCCTGCTGTGACACTACCGGTAGATTGGCGGCTTTGAACTGTTTCAGCGGTTCATCCCAACGACCCGCAAACCCTTTCAGTGGGGTGAGCGTGGTGACGGCGGCACTGACTTTTCCATCTGGATAACGCTGTTTCACCCAGTTCAAGGCATCTTTTGCCACTAAGTCGCCGCTTTGTACGTTATCGAAACCAACCGAGCCGTCAGCACCGGGCGTTGCGCCCGCGTAGGTCAGCCATTTGATGCCTTTTTTCTGCGCTTGTTTGCGCAAGCCATCAAGTGCAGTGGCTTCAACCGGTAAGACGACAATCGCATCGACCCGGCGCGTCACCCAGCTTTCCAACGTTGAACGCTGCGATTCCAGATTGCTCTGTTGGGTGTTATCCAGCAGAACTTTGACGCAGCCGTTTTTCTCTCCAGCAGCGGCCACTTTTTTCTTCAATGCAATGGCAAATTGGGATTCACCGACCGGATGGCTGAAGCCGATGGTGTAGGTTTTGGCGCAGGTGGTGCTTTCTGCTGCCGCGCTGAGACTGCTGTATCCCATTCCCGCAGTGAGTAACAACAACGAGCTGGCTATTCCCCGAAAAGAAACTGGTGTTGGCATGTTCATACTCCAAAGCGTCATTTTTATAGTGAACAGAAGGCGGCTCATGCTGCCCGGTCAATTCAAGCTAAACTAGAACGTGTAGCATGTAAATGGAGTGATTTTTGAGCGACTTTGTTAAGGTTTGAGTGGCGAATTTAATTATTGTTCTATTTATTTAATTTAAATTGGTTGTTTATTTCATATAAATTATATTTAATGGATTTTTATATTTAAGTGGATGATGTGATTGGAATGCAGAAGTATGTCAGGCGTTTTGTTGTATAAGAAAAAGCGTTAAAGCTGGGGATCAACCACGTGATTGCGGATTGCAGGTTATAGAAAAGGCGCAATAGATCGTCATGGGTAAAATTACCTGAAGAATGAGGCGATTAGCCATTTTATCCCCTTAAGCATCATTGCCGTTGATGCAGCTATGGGCGCAACGCAGCATGTGGCGGTTTTCCCACGTCACACAAAATTCCTATGGGTGATTCCGCTTGGTTCCAAAAAATATAATCTAGCGCCGCAATTTTTTTGGCCTCGGATTGAGTTGTCATCGCTTATCCGGCATCGTAAGAGCCATTTTTTGCGACTGCTAAGGAGCTGGCATGTTACTCACCTTCTTCCGTACTCTCTTCCGCCTGCTGTGGCGGGTGGAATTGCGCGGCGATCTCACGGCACTACATAAAGAAAAAGTGCTGATCACCCCGAACCATATGTCATTCCTTGATGGCGTGTTGGTGGCGTTGTTCCTGCCGATCAAACCGGTGTTCGCGGTCTATTCGTCGATCAGCGATCAATGGTTTATGCGCCTGCTGAAGCCGATCATCGACTTCGTGCCGCTCGATCCGAGCAAGCCAATGTCGATCAAGCATCTGGTGCGCATGATCAATGAAGGCCGTCCGGTGGTGATCTTCCCGGAAGGACGCATTACCGTGACGGGCTCGCTGATGAAGATCTACAGCGGTGCCGGCTTTGTGGCGGCGAAATCTGGCGCGACCGTGGTGCCGATGCGTATTGAAGGCGCGGAGTACACGCCGTTTGGTCGTCTGGCGGGCATCTTTAAACGTCGTCTGTTCCCACGTATCACCTTAACCGTGTTGCCGCCGACGGTGATCCCGATGCCGGAAGCCAAACGCGCGCGCGATCGCCGTACGCTGGCGGGTGAGCACTTACACCATGTGATGATGGAAGCGCGCATGGCGGTGCGTCCGCGTGAAACGCTGTTCGACGCTTTCCTTAATGCGCGTCAGCGTTATGGCGTGATGAAGCCGTGCATTGAAGACGTCAATTTCAAAGCGGATAGCTACACCGGATTGCTGAAGAAATCGCTCGGCGTTGGCCGCATTCTGGAGCGTTACAGCAAGCAGGGCGAATACGTTGGCCTGCTACTGCCAAATGCCACGGTCACGGCGGCGGCGATTCTGGGCGCTTCGCTGCGCGGACGTATCCCGGCGATGCTCAATTACACCGCAGGCGTTAATGGCATGCGTGCGGCGTTAACCGCATCGCAAGTCAAAACGGTGTTTACTTCGCGTCAGTTCCTCGAAAAAGGCAACTTGTGGCATCTGCCGCAAGGTTTAACCGACGTGCAGTGGATTTACCTCGAAGATCTGAAAGATACCGTCACGTTGCAGGACAAATTGTGGATTTTGACGCATCTGCTGATGCCACGCCGCGCGCAGGTGCCGCAGCAACCGGAAGATGCCGCGATGGTGCTGTTTACCTCGGGTTCGGAAGGCCATCCCAAAGGTGTGGTGCATTCGCATAAGAGCCTGCTGGCCAACGTTGAGCAAATTCGCACCGTGGCCGATTTCACCCCGCGCGACCGCTTTATGTCGGCGCTGCCGCTGTTCCATGCGTTTGGTTTAACCGTGGGGTTGTTCACGCCGCTGTTAACCGGTGCGCAAGTGTTCCTCTATCCAAGCCCGCTGCACTATCGCATCGTGCCGGAACTGGTTTATGACCGTAACTGCACCGTGCTGTTTGGCACGTCGACCTTCCTCGGTAACTATGCGCGCTTCGCCGCACCTTACGATTTTGCCCGCTTGCGCTATGTGGTGGCCGGTGCTGAGAAGTTGCAGGAAGGCACGCGCCAGATTTACATGGAGAAATACGGCATTCGCATCCTCGAAGGTTATGGCGTGACCGAGTGCGCGCCGGTCGTGGCGATCAACGTGCCGATGGCCGCGAAAAGTCACACCGTCGGACGGATTCTGCCGGGCATGGATTCACGTCTGATTTCGGTGCCGGGCATCGAGCAGGGCGGTCGTTTGCAATTGCGCGGACCGAACGTGATGAACGGCTATCTGCGTGTCGAAAATCCTGGCGTGCTGGAAGTGCCGGTGGCGGACAACGGAGAAGGCGAGATGGAAGCCGGCTGGTACGATACCGGCGATATCGTTAGTTTTGATGAAGGCGGTTTCTGCCAAATTCAGGGCCGCGCTAAGCGCTTTGCCAAAATTGCCGGGGAAATGGTTTCGCTGGAGATCGTTGAGCAAATTGCCCTGAAAGCCTCGCACGAGAAGCAACATGCGGCGTCGCTGCGCCCAGATGGTAATCGTGGTGAAGCCTTGGTGCTGTTTACTACCGACAGCGCATTGAGCCGCGATACGCTGTTGAAAGCCGCGCGCGAACTGGGTGCGCCAGAACTGGCGGTGCCGCGCGATATCCGCTTTATGAAGCAGTTGCCGATCCTCGGCAGCGGCAAACCGGACTATGTCAGCCTGAAACAGCTGGCAGAACAGGAGCAGGCATGAGCCAGACGGTTAATCCGGACGCACCATTAATGTCGCGCAATATGCTGGCGGTGATTGTTGCGCAGTTCTTCTCGGCATTTGGCGACAACGCGCTGTTGTTCGTCACGCTGGCGGTGCTGAAAAATCAGTTCTATCCCGACTGGAGCCAGCCGATCCTGCAAATGTTGTTTGTGGCCACTTACATTCTGCTCGCGCCGTTTGTCGGGCAGATGGCGGATAGCTTTGCCAAAGGTCGGGTGATGATGTTCGCCAACAGCCTCAAACTGCTGGGCGCGCTCACCATCTGCTTTGGCTTCAATCCGTTTATCGGCTACACGCTGGTGGGAATTGGTGCAGCCTCTTATTCGCCCGCCAAGTACGGCATTTTGACGGAGATCACCAGCGGCGAGCGTTTGGTTAAAGCCAACGGCTTGATGGAAGGCTCAACCATCGCGGCGATTTTATTGGGATCGGTGGCCGGCGGATTTTTAGCCGACTGGAATCTGGTCGCCGCGCTGGTGGTGTGCGCCATGACTTACGCGATGGCGGTGGTGGCGAACATCTTTATTCCACGCTTGAGCGCGGCGCGACCGGGGCAAAGCTGGCATTTTGGCGCGATGCTGCGCAGTTTCGTGGCGGCGACCAAGTTGTTGTGGCGTAACGGCGAGACGCGTTTTTCACTGCTCGGCACCAGCTTGTTTTGGGGCGCAGGCGTAACGTTGCGTTTCTTGCTGGTGCTGTGGGTGCCGGTGGCGCTGGGTATCAGCGACAACAAAACCCCGACCACTCTCAACGCAATGGTGGCGATTGGCATCGTGATGGGTGCGGCGGCGGCGGCGAAGTTGGTGACGCTGCAAACCGTGCGTCGCTGCATGCCCGCGGGTGTGCTGATTGGCGTGATGGTGGTGGTATTCGCGCTGCAAACTAGCCTGCTGAATGCCTATCTGGTGCTGATGCTGATCGGCGCGCTGGGCGGCTTCTTCGTGGTGCCGTTGAATGCGCTGTTGCAGGAACGCGGCAAGGAATCTGTTGGTTCCGGTAACGCGATTGCGGTGCAGAACCTCGGCGAGAATGCCGCGATGTTGCTGATGCTGGGTTTGTATACCGTGGCGATAAAATTGGGTGCGCCAGCGGTGGCAACCGGCGTGGGCTTCGGCGCGATTTTCGCCGTGGCGATTGCGGTGTTGTGGTGGAAAGGCCGTCGTTAGCGGGTGCGGTAATTAACAAGGTCGCCATGAATGGCGACCTTACGGCAGAAAATCGTAGGGTGCGCATTCATGCGCACCTTTTTTATGGCGCCGGGTAAGTATATTGGCGATGAATCGCTTCCAGTTCCTCTAACACTTCGCTATTCAGCGTCAGATTGAAACTCTCCACGTTAATCTTCAACTGCTCCAGCGTCGTTGCGCCCAGCAAGGTGCTGGCAACAAACGGCTGCTGACGCACATAGGCCAGCGCCATCTGCGAAGGATCGAGATTGTGCTTCTTCGCCAAATCCACATAGGCGGCAATGGCCTGATTTGACTGCTCGCCGCTGTAACGGGTAAAGCGACTAAACAAAGTATTGCGCGCACCAGCGGGTTTCGCACCGTTCAGATATTTGCCACTCAAGGTACCAAACGCCAGGCTGGAATAGGCCAGCAGCTCAACGCCTTCGTGCTGACTGATCTCCGCCAAACCGACCTCAAAGCTGCGGTTCAGCAGGCTGTACGGGTTTTGAATGGTGACGATGCGCGGCAGTTCGTGCTTCTCAGCCAGCTGCAAATAACGCATCACGCCCCACGCAGTTTCGTTCGAGACGCCAATGTAGCGAATCTTACCGGCGCGCACTTGTTCGGTCAGCGCTTCCAGCGTTTCCAGCAAAGTAACCGGCACGCTGTTATCGCTGTATTGATAACCCAGCTTGCCGAAGAAATTGGTTTGACGCTGCGGCCAGTGCAGCTGATAGAGATCGAGATAATCGGTATTCAGGCGTTTCAGGCTGGCATCCAGCGCTTCGCGGATGTTTTTACGATCTAACGCCTGATTGGGACGAATCGACGCATCAGCGCCGCGTACCGGACCGGCCACTTTGCTGGCAAGAATGATTTTGTCGCGGCTGCCACGCTTCTTCAGCCAGCTACCGATGTACTGTTCAGTTAATCCCTGCGTTTCCGGGCGCGGCGGCACCGGATACATTTCCGCGGTATCAATCAGGTTAATGCCACTGCTAACCGCGTAATCAAGCTGTGCGTGGGCGTCGGCTTCGCTGTTCTGCTCACCAAACGTCATGGTTCCTAGCCCCAGCTGACTCACTTCCAGCGTGCTATGGGGAATACGGTGATAGTGCATTTGCCGGCATCCTTTTTTCATTATGAAAGGGAATGTTGTGTCCTGTGGGACTATAACGTGTGAAGCCGCGCGGAAGGAAGAGGGGAAAGTTCGGGAAATCGCCTGCACAGGGGGAAAACGCGTGCAGGCAAGGCAATTTGGCACTTAACGCTCAATGATGGTGGAAACCTCGTCACCATTGATCTGCATCTGATGGCCTTTCTCATCGGTGTATTGCACCAAACCCGTTTCTTTATCAATGGCCGGTTTGCCATCTGTCATGATCATGCGGCCATCTTTGGTCGCCATCACGTAATCACTGCTGCAACCACTCAGCAATACTGCTACCAATGCTAAACCCACTGCACTCGCCAACCCTTTCATTCCTTTCTCCTTCACGCAACTTCAACAGCAAAAGTGTAGTAATAAATGCTTTCGTCGTTAGGAGTAATCGCATCATTCCTAAAATTATCGGCAGCAATATGCATTTACAGTAAAAAATGTCGCGCCAATAGCGGGCCGGTGAAGCTTTTCTTCAGATAAAAGCCACGCGGCAAGGTCATGATCGGTTCGCCATGTTCACCAATCGCTTCGGTTAAGGCTTTACTGTTGGCGGCTTTCGGACGGATTTGTAGCCACTCGCCGTGGCGTGCGGTGATGCGCTCAACCTGGCCGAGCACGATCATGTCCATCAACTCTTCCCAATCTTCGCGTAGCTGCTGCTCTTCTTCTTCGTTAGGACGCCACAACAGCGGCGATCCCACGCGGCGTTCCGCCAGCGGCAAGGCGCGATCGCCTTCAATCGGAATCCACAACACGCGCGCCAGTTTGTGGCGCACGTGGCTGGTTTGCCAGGTGACGCCGCTGTTGCCGGTTAACGGCGCTACGCAGACAAAGGTGGTTTCCAGCGGTTTACCTTGCGCATCGACCGGAATGGTTTTCAGTTCAATGCCGAGATGGGCGAAATCCTGCTCGGCTTTACTGCCGGCGCTGGCACCTAAATGCAGCTCTAACAACATGCCAACCCAACCTTTATCGCGTTTTAGATTCGCCGGGATCGGCAGATTGATCTGTGCCGCCAATGCAGCGAAGGTTTGGCCTGCTAACCCCTGCGCGCGTTGCAGCAGTTCTGTTTCATTTTCAGGCGGTGGTGGCAATAAAGCGGCGGATGACATGCTAAAACTCACATTGGTTGAAGAGTGAACAGTAAATTCGTGATCAGTTTGTCCACACGGCATTAAGGTGAATAACCGTGATAATAGCATGATTCAGCATGCTTTTTTATCGCGATAGGATGAATGCCGTTAATGGTATGCCAAGGTTATCCCAGCTTGTTATCGACAATGAACAGATGTTGAGCCTAGTTATCCACAGAAAAGTGGGATAACCCCCCTGCGCAACGACCCCTGTTTCCATTTACAGCCTTGACTTTCGCGTTTTGAACGCTTTTTTTCCTTTCTTTGACCAGGTTTAGGGCATTCTCTGTGGATAAAAACGACGGTGATGGATCTTTAACCGAACGCCAAAATGCAAAACTATACCGCACTTGATCCTGATGGCATTTTGGCTGTGAATTATTTATATCATTATGAAATAAAACATCTTTATAGCTATTTTTATCATTGGTACTAAGATATTTCTGAAGAGGTTATTCAATTCATTCCCGTGTTCTGCACAAAGCTATCCACAGAAAAGGTGAATAAGATCACCCTTAAATCTGCCTTGCTGTTTATAACTTGGCTATTCTCTGTGAGTTATCCTGCTTTTATTCCGCGATCGCCACGATATCCAGTGGTTTACCGCCTGTAAGGAGTGTGAAACAATCAGGCTATTCAAATTTAGCTTTGAGGTAGTCCAGTGATCGATGATGATGGCTACCGCCCGAATGTTGGTATCGTAATCTGTAACAGGCAAGGACAAGTGTTATGGGCCAGGCGCTTTGGACAGCACTCCTGGCAATTTCCTCAGGGAGGCATCAATCCGGGTGAAACCGCTGAACAGGCGATGTATCGCGAACTGTTCGAAGAAGTGGGTTTACACCGCAAAGATGTTCGAATACTTGCTTCCACCCGTAACTGGTTACGCTACAAGTTGCCAAAACGTTTGGTGCGTTGGGACACAAAGCCGGTGTGTATCGGCCAGAAACAAAAGTGGTTTCTTCTGCAGTTGATGTGTAGTGACGCGGAGATCAATGTGCAACACAGCAGCACGCCCGAGTTTGACGGCTGGCGCTGGGTGAGCTTCTGGTATCCGGTACGTCAGGTGGTCTCTTTCAAACGCGATGTCTATCGCCGCGTGATGAAAGAATTCGCGGGCGTAGTGATGTCGATGCAGGAGAGTGCCGGGCAGCGTAATAACGCCGCCCAACGACGTAAAAGAGGATAGGCCACGCCCTTTATGCTCACTCAGTTACGCGAAATTGTCGAAAAAGTGGCGAGTGCTCCACGTTTAAATGAAGCACTCGACATTCTGGTCAACGAAATTTGCCTTGCGATGGAAACCGAGGTTTGCTCGGTTTATCTCGCCGATCACGATCGTCGTTGCTACTACTTAATGGCGACGCGCGGGCTAAAAAAGCCGCGTGGTCGTACGGTCACGCTGGCGTTTGACGAAGGTATTGTTGGCCTCGTCGGACGTTTAGCCGAACCGATCAACCTCGCCGACGCGCAAAGCCATCCCAGCTTCAAATACATTCCTTCTGTAAAAGAAGAGCGTTATCGCTCCTTCCTCGGCGTACCGATTATCAGCCGTCGCCAGTTACTTGGCGTGCTGGTGGTTCAGCAGCGCGAACACCGTCAGTTTGATGAAAGCGAAGAGTCTTTCCTCGTCACGCTTGCCACACAAATGGCCGGATTGTTGTCGCAATCGCAACTTGGTCAACTGTTTGGTCAGTTCCGCCAAACGCGGGTAAAAGCGATTGCTGCCGCGCCAGGCGTGGCGGTTGCGCCGGGTTGGGTAGATGAAACCCAGCCGCTGCTTGATCAGGTTTCTGCGGCTTCAACATTAGATGTGGCGCGTGAGCGAGAACGTCTGGTGCAGGCGATGGGGGATGCGAGTAACGAGTTCCGCCGCTTCAGCAAGCGTTTTGCCGCCAGCGTGCAGAAAGAGAGTGCGGCGATCTTCGATCTCTATTCGCACTTGCTCACCGACGCGCGCTTGAAAAAAGATCTGTTCGACGAGATCGAACGCGGATCGGTAGCCGAATGGGCGGTCAAAACGGTGATCGAGAAGTTCGCCGAACAGTTCGCCAACTTGCAGGATCAATATCTGCGCGAGCGTGCCGGCGATCTTCGCGTGCTCGGACAACGCCTGCTGTTTCACCTCGATGATACTTTGGTGGGCACCAACGCGTGGCCAGAACGCTTTGTGCTGGTGGCCGATGAACTGACGGCGACCACGCTGGCAGAATTGCCGCAGGAACGTCTCGCTGGCGTAGTGGTGCGCGATGGTGCCGCTAACTCGCATGCGGCGATTTTGACGCGCGCGATGGGCATTCCCACTGTAATGGGCGCGGATATCCTGCCGGCGCAGCTCAACAAACGTTTGTTGATCGTTGATGGTTATCGCGGCGAAGTGTTGATCGATCCTGAACCGGTATTGGTGCAGGAATATCAGCGTTTGATCAGCGAAGAGAACGCGCTGAGCAAAATGGCGGAAGGCGTGGTCGAGCAGCCGGGCGAGCTGAAAAGCGGCGAACGTGTGCAGGTGATGCTGAATGCCGGACTGAGCCCGGAGCATGAACAGGCGCTGGATAATTGGGTCGACGGCATTGGTCTGTATCGCACCGAAATCCCGTTTATGCTGCACAACGGCTTCCCGTCCGAAGAGGAGCAGGTGGCGCAGTATCAAGGTATGTTGCAGCTGTTCTACAACAAACCGGTCACGCTGCGTACGCTGGATGTCGGCGCGGATAAGCAGTTGCCGTATATGCCGATCAGCGAAGAAAACCCGTGTCTCGGCTGGCGCGGCATTCGCTTAACGCTCGATCAACCCGAAATCTTCCTGGTGCAAGTGCGCGCCATGCTGCGTGCTAACGTGGCGTCGGGCAACCTGAGCATTTTGCTGCCGATGATCAGCCACATCGATGAGATCGATGATGCGCGTCGTTTGATTGATCGCGCCGGTCGTGAAGTGGAAGAGATGCTCGGCTATGTGATTCCTAAACCGCAAATCGGCATCATGATCGAAGTGCCATCCATGCTGTTTATGATTCCGCATCTGGCCGATCGCGTGGATTTCGTTTCGGTTGGCACCAACGATTTGACGCAATATTTACTGGCGGTTGATCGTAACAATACGCGTGTCGCCAATCTGTATGATTCGCTGCATCCGGCGATGTTGCGCGCGCTGCACACCATCGCCCATGAAGCCCGCCAGGCCAAATTAGAGCTGTGTTTGTGTGGTGAAATGGCCGGCGATCCAATGTGTGTCGCGCTGTTGGTGGGCATGGGTTATCACCACCTCAGCATGAACGGCAAAAACATTCCGCGCGTGAAATATCTGCTGCGTCATCTCGATTTTGAAGAAGCGCAGAAGCTGAGCGAGCATGGATTGGCGGCACATACCGCATCGGAAGTGCGCCATCTGGTTTCAACCTTTATGGAGCGCCGAGGTTTAGGCGGTCTGATTCGCGGCGGACGTTAGTTACATTCTTCGCGACCTGTGTAAAAACCGGCTGTGCTATTATGCGCAGCCTTTTATTGCCAAAACCCGTTTCACGGCAGAATAAACGATGGTGAAAGATGACTGACGGCTACATTTCGTTTCCCCAATTCGATCCGGTAATTTTCTCAATCGGACCGGTTTCGCTTCACTGGTACGGTTTGATGTATCTGGTGGGCTTTGTATTTGCCATGTGGCTGGCAACGCGCCGCGCCAATAAACCCGGCAGCGGCTGGAAAAAAGAGGAAGTTGAAAACCTGCTGTATGCCGGTTTCCTTGGCGTATTCCTCGGCGGACGTATCGGCTATGTGCTGTTCTATAACTTGCCGCTGTTCCTGGAAAATCCGCTGTATCTGTTCAAGGTTTGGGATGGCGGCATGTCGTTCCACGGCGGCTTGATCGGCGTAATCGTGGTGATGCTGATCTTCGCACGCCGCACCAAACGCACCTTCTTCCAGGTGAGTGATTTCATTGCTCCGTTGATTCCATTCGGTTTGGGCGCAGGTCGACTCGGCAACTTCATCAATGGTGAACTGTGGGGCCGTGTGGCACCCGATTTCAAATTTGCCATGTTGTTCCCGGGTTCACGCAGCGAAGATCTCGCGCTGGCGGCCAATAATCCACAATATCAAGAGTTAATGAACACCTACGGTGTGCTGCCGCGTCACGCGTCACAGCTGTATGAACTGTGCCTGGAAGGCATCGTGCTGTTCATCATTCTCAACCTGTTTATTCGCAAACCACGTCCAATGGGCAGCGTTTCTGGCCTGTTCCTGATTGGTTACGGCGCTTTCCGCATTATCGTGGAGTTCTTCCGTCAGCCGGATGCGCAGCTTGGTCTGTTTGAAGGCGGCGTCAGCATGGGACAAATCTTGTCGATTCCAATGATTCTGGCCGGCGTGATTATGATGATCTGGGCCTATCGCCGCCATCCGCAGCAGCAAACTCGTGAGGTAAAATGAAACAGTATCTGGACCTAATGCAACATGTGCTGAATGAAGGCGCAGAAAAGGCCGACCGCACCGGAACCGGCACGCTCTCAATCTTTGGCCACCAGATGCGTTTCAATTTGCAAGACGGTTTTCCGCTGGTGACTACCAAGAAAGTGCACCTGCGCTCCATTATTCATGAGCTGCTGTGGTTCCTCAAAGGCGACACCAATATTGGTTATCTGAAAGATAATAAGGTGACCATTTGGGACGAATGGGCGGATGAAAACGGTGATCTTGGCCCGGTGTACGGCAAGCAATGGCGCAGCTGGGGTAAGGCTTCTGGTGAAGAGATTGACCAGATTAGCAAAGTGATTGAGCAGTTGAAGCGCGATCCAGATTCGCGTCGTATCATCGTTTCGGCGTGGAACGTTGGTGAATTGGACCAAATGGCATTGGCACCTTGCCACGCCTTCTTCCAGTTCTACGTGGCGAACGGCAAGCTCTCTTGCCAGCTGTATCAGCGTTCGTGCGATATCTTCCTTGGCCTGCCATTCAACATCGCCAGCTATGCGTTGTTGGTGCATATGGTGGCACAGCAGTGCGACCTCGAAGTGGGCGATTTTGTCTGGACCGGTGGCGATACTCACTTGTACAGCAATCACTTAGAGCAGGCACGTCTGCAACTGACGCGTGAACCGCGTCCGCTGCCGAAGCTGGTGATCAAACGTAAACCCGCCTCAATCTTTGACTATCAGTTCGATGATTTTGAGATTGAAGGTTACGATCCACACCCGGCAATTAAAGCGCCGGTCGCGATTTAACCCTTCCGCAATTGAATATCAGCCCTGCCAGCGTGCAGGGCTTTTTTATGGTGACCGAACCCTCGCACCATCCTGATTCTGAATCCCGCTCGCAAAAATCTGTATCCCGCTGCACACCGCAACGATTCCTTGCGTAACGCTTTCCAACACCAATTTCTCTCACTTGTTGTCTCTCTTCCTGACGCGCAAATTACTCGCCATGAACAGAAACCCTAACCACGGCTTCACCTTGCCCGAACTGTTATTGGTGATGGTGATTGCCGGCATACTCAGCGTTGGCGCATTACAAGGTTGGCAGCGCTGGCAGCAGTATCAACAACTGCGCGACAGCGTGCAGCAATTGCAGGGATTTCTACTGCGATTACGCGCGCATACCAACTGGCACAATCGCGACTTGGTATTGTGGTTACAGCCGGGCGAAAACGGCTGTCTGGGCGCGGGGCCAAAACCCGCAGAAGGCTGTGCCGATGCCTCACGCTGGTTATTCAAACTGCCGCATGAAGGCGTGCGCTTGGTCGCGCTCAATGGTGAAGTGGGTTTTTATGGCCGACGTGATGTGGCTCGTCCTGGCAGCGTTGATATTGCAAGCGCTGCAGGACGCTGGCGTCTCATCATCTCCGCCAGAGCGCGTATTCGCGCCTGCCAGCCGGGAGAGAAAGGATGCGAGTAAGTTGCAGAGTGCGGCAAAGCGGATTCAGCCTACTGGAAATGCTGATCGCCATGGCGGTCGGGGCGGTTTTGATGGTCAGCGTTGGCCGATTTCTGCCGCTGCTGCTGGAACAAAATCTGCGCCTGCAACAGCGCGTGCAGCTACAACAAGAGTTGCAGCAGATCGCCAACACACTGCACAAGGCGCTACGCCGCGCAGGCTATTGTCATGGGCAATGCAGCGGTTCGGCATTGACGCTGGCGGCCAACGGAAGCTGTGTATTGCTGCGTTGGGATGAGAACAGTAACGGGCACTGGGAGGGTGTTGGCCACAGTGAAAGTGATTATTACGGCTATCGGCTGCGCAGTGGACAGCTAGAAATGCAACGCGGTGTCGATGAATGTAACAGCGCTGGCTGGGAGAGATTATCCGATCCGGCCTTTCTCACCATCAGCGCTTTCAAACTTGAGCGGCAAGGTTCACGTCTTATCCTGCAACTGGCTGCCAAAGCCAGCAATCAAAGCGTTGAGCTTGAAAGCTGGATTGAAGGAATCAATCTGTGAAGCAAACAGGGAACAGTACGCTCGGCATGGTGTTGATGATGTTGTTAATGGGCGGATTGACGTTGCACGCGACGCGCAGCCAACTGTCGCAAAACATGGTGTTGGTGGCGGATGAACAACAACATCATCAGGATTTCTGGCTGGCGCACTCCGCCTTAACCTGGGGCAGCGTGCAAAACTGGCCACAGCAAACCGGCTGGCAATGCCAGCAATGGACGGCTGAACAATGGCAAAGCTGCTTATTACGCATGGAGGATGACAATGCGTTGTTATCGGGACGTGGAGAAGGGCGCGCGCTGTGGCTGTATCGCTGGGTATCAATGCGCAATACGCAGCCGCAATTACAAGAACACGGCTGGATCGATTACTGTCCGCTGTCGCAGACAACCTTGTGTCAGCACGAAGCAGCAGGGTTTTAGCTTAGCGGAAACTTTGGTGGCGATGCTGCTGCTGGCGATGACCATCAGCACGCTGCTGCAATACCATCGCGCTTTAGCCTTGGGTTTCAGTCAGCAATGGCAGCAGCGACAGGCATGGCGCGTCGCAGGTCAGGCGCTATTGGGGCGGGAGGTTGCTGATTGGCAGATACAGCGCCAGCAGCAAAGCTTTTCGGGTGGTTGCGTGCTGGAGCGCGTTACCGTTACAGGGCCACAGCAACGTAGCGCTTTGCTGGCGCAGCTCAATTGCCACTAGCGGTAGGCATCACCGGTGATAAACGGTAGAGTGGCTCGGCTGCGCTGTTATATCTCTCAAAGGAGACTTATGTTCCGGGTATACCATTCCAATCAACTTGATCTGTTGAAAAATCTGGCAGGCATTTTGATTGAAAATCAACCGCTTGCTGATCCTCTCGCGGCTGAGCAAGTGCTGGTGCAAAGCCCCGGTATGGCGCAATGGCTGCAAATGGAACTGGCAAACAGTTTCGGCATCGCCGCCAATATTGACTTCCCGCTGCCCGCCAGTTTTATCTGGAACATGTTCGTTAAGGTGCTGCCGGATATTCCCGAAGAGAGCGCTTTTACCAAAGCCAGCATGAGCTGGAAGCTAATGCATCGCTTGCCGACTCTGCTGAAGCAAGAAGCATTTCAGCCGCTGCGTCACTATCTCAACGATGATGACGACAAGCGCAAGCTGTATCAACTCAGCGCCCGCGTTGCCGACCTGTTTGACCAATATCTTGTGTACCGCTCGGATTGGCTTAACAGTTGGGAGCGTGGCGAACTTATTGACGGCTTAGGTGAATCACAGTTGTGGCAAGCGCCGCTGTGGTGTGATCTGGTCAGTTTCACCGAAAGTCTCGGCCAGCCGATGTGGCATCGCGCCAATCTCTATGCACGCTTTATTCGCGAGCTGGAACAGGCGCAAACGCCGCCGCCAGGTTTGCCGCAGCGCGTGTTCATCTGCGGCATATCCGCGCTGCCGCCGGTCTATCTTCAGGCTCTGGAAGCACTGGGCCGTCACATTGATATCCATCTGCTGTTCACCAATCCTTGTCGCCACTATTGGGGCGACATTCAGGATTATGCATTTTTGGCGAAGCTGCAAAGCCGCCAGCGCCGCCGCATCCAATCCGACGAGATGCAGCCGCTATTCCGCGATCCTGCGGGCGCGACCGCGTTATTCAACGATCTTGGCGAGCAACAACTGACAAATCCGTTGCTGGCGTCATGGGGCAAGTTGGGGCGAGACAACCTGTTTTTGCTCAGCCAGATGGAGTCAGCCGCTAACGATATTGACGCTTTTGTTGAGCTCACGCCGGACAACCTGCTGCATAGCCTTCAAGCGGATCTGCTGAATCTGGATGACAAAGCGGTGATCGGCCTCAATGCCGGTGAGCTGGCTAACAGCAGCGAAAAACGTCAGCTCGATCCACAAGATCGCTCAATTACATTGCAAGTGTGCCACAGCGCGCAACGCGAAGTGGAAGTGCTACAAGATCATCTGCTGGCATTGATGGAGGAAAATCCTGACCTCAAGCCACGCGACATTATCGTGATGGTGGCGGATATCGACAGCTACGCGCCCTTTATTCAGGCAGCATTTGCCAGCGCGCCAGCCGAACGCTATTTGCCCTTCGCGATTTCGGATCGCCGCGCTAGCCAGGCGCACCCGGCGATTCTGGCGTTACTTAGCTTGCTGGCGTTGCCAGACAGCCGTTTTGCTTCGGAAGACGTGTTAGCGCTGCTGGAAGTTCCGGCTCTGGCGCAGCGATTCTCAGTGGATGAAAGTGGATTGCGCTTGCTACGCCGTTGGGTGATGGAGTCGGGGATTCGCTGGGGCCTGGATGATGCCAGCGTGGAAGCATTAGCGTTGCCGGTAACCGGACAACATACCTGGCGATTCGGCTTGCAGCGCATGCTGCTCGGCTACGCGCTAGAGAGCCACAACGGTGCCTGGCAAGGCATTCTGCCGTATGACGAATCCAGCGGTTTAATTGCTGAATTGGCGGGACATCTGGCGGAATTGTTGTCACGGCTTGAAGACTGGCGGGCAAAACTGGCCGCTGAGCGCACGCTGGCCGATTGGCTACCGTTGTGCCGTGAGCTGGTGGAGTGCTTCTTCGCTGGCGATGCGGAAAGCGATGCCGCGCTGTTGCTGGTGGAAACGCAATGGCAGCAGATCATTGAACAGGGAATGCAGGCAGCATATCAACAACCCATTCCGGTCACGCTCTTACGCGATGAGCTGCGATCGCGCCTTGACCAACAGCGCATTAGCCAGCGTTTTCTGGCCGGTCCAATCAACTTCTGTACGTTGATGCCAATGCGTTCCATTCCCTTCAAGGTGGTGTGTTTGCTGGGAATGAACGACGGTGTTTACCCACGAACATTAGCGCCGCTTGGCTTCGATCTTATGCAGCAGCAAATGCGCAAAGGCGATCGTAGTCGTCGCGATGATGACCGTTATCTGTTCCTCGAAGCGCTGATTTCGGCGCAAGAACAGCTGTATATCAGCTACATCGGTCGTGCGATTCAGGACAATACCGAACGCTATCCATCGGTTCTGGTGAGCGAACTGGCCGATTACTTGGGGCAAAGTTTTTGTTTGCCGGGCGATGAACCGTGCGAGCCAGATGTCAGCGAACAACGCGTGCGTGAGCATCTGCAAACGCTGCATAGCCGTATGCCGTTTGCGGCGGAGAACTTCCAGCCGGGCGCGTATGGACAAAGCTTTGCTGCGGAATGGTTGCCAGCCGCCACCGGCAGCGGTGTGGCGCAGCCTGATTTTATTCAGCCGTTATCTGCGCAGCCAGTGGAAACCGTATCGCTAGAGCAATTGTTACGCTTCTGGCGTCATCCGGTGCGCGCCTGGTTCCAGCAGCGTTTGGGTGTGGCTTTCTGGATGGAGGATAGCGAACTGCCGGATAGCGAACCGTTCGCACCTGACAGTTTAGAACGTTACCAAATCAATGCTCAGCTGCTGAATACGCTGGTCAACGGCGACGATCCGGCGCAGTTATATGCGCGCCACCGTGCCGCAGGCAATCTGCCCTATGGCGCGTTTGGGGAACTTTTCTGGCAGAGTCAGACCGAAGAGATGCAGGAAGTGGCGGCAGAAGTCAGCGGTCAGCGTCAAGCGGCTAAAAGTTGGGAAATCAACCTCACCTTGGGTGACGTGCAATTGACCGGCTGGCTGACTCAGGTGCAAGCTGACGGATTGCTGCGCTGGCGGCCTGGCGTGCTGAACATGAACGATGGTTTGCTACTTTGGCTGGAGCATCTGGTGTACTGCGCTTTAGGCGGCAATGGGGAAAGTCGCATGTATGGGCGCAAGCAAAGCCATTGGCGCTTTGCTGTACTGCCAGCCGAGCAGGCATTATATCTGCTTAATCAATACGTTGAAGGATATCAGGCCGGATTAATACAGCCGCTGATGTTGTTGAATAAAAGTGGTGGTGCATGGCTGGATGCCAGCTTTGATAGCAAGTCACAGCAATTGCTGGAAGACGAAGCAACGCAGAAAAAGGCACTTAACAAACTGCTGCAAGCCTGGCAGGGTGGTTATCAAGTGGAAGGCGAGGGCAGCGATCCTTATTTGCAGCGCCTAAGCCGAACTTTAGATGACGATGCGGTTCAGGCGATTATCGCGTCAGCAAAACAATGGTATTTACCGGTGCGTCTCGCACAGCAAAATGATGCATAGCAACAGGTGGTCGCATGTATTACGCGGCTACCAACACTATAAAAATTGGTTTTATTTCATCGCTGGGCACACAGCCAGCGATATAGGGTAATGAAAGGGGTTTAAATGCGGATTAACGCACGCTGGATAGGCGCGCTGCTGCTGAGTACCGTAGCGCTGAATGCCTTTGCCGATGTCGATAGCGGTTGGCAACCTATCAAAGAAACTATTCGTAAAAGTGACCACGATCCGCGCAGCTATCAGGCGATCACATTAAGCAACGGCATGACGGTTCTGCTGGTTTCGGATGCTGATGCACCAAAATCACTGGCAGCGCTGACGTTACCCATCGGTTCACTGGATGATCCCAATCAGCAATTGGGACTGGCGCATTATCTCGAACACATGGTGTTGATGGGTTCAAAGTTGTATCCACAGCCTGACAATCTCGCCGAATTCCTGAAAAAACACGGTGGTAGCCATAACGCCAGCACCGCTTCGTATCGCACCGCATTCTATCTGGAAGTGGAGAACGATGCGTTGCAACCGGCGGTGGATCGTCTGGCGGATGCGATTGCTGAACCGTTACTCGATCCGGTTAATGCCGATCGTGAACGTCATGCGGTCAATGCCGAATTGACCATGGCGCGTTCTCGTGATGGCTTGCGTATGGCGCAGGTCGGTGCGGAAACCCTCAATCCCGCGCACCCAGGTTCGCGCTATTCAGGCGGTAACCTTGATACGTTGAGCGACAAACCGGACAGCAAACTGCATCAGGCGTTGACCGATTTTTATCACAGCCACTATTCAGCCAATCTGATGAAGGCGGTGATCTACAGCAACAAACCACTGCCTGAAATGGCGGATATTGCGGCGAAAACCTTTGGCCGCGTGGCCAATAGCCAAACCAAAGTGCCGGAGATTGAAGTGCCGGTGGTGACCGATGCGCAGAAAGGCATCATCATCCATTACGTACCCGCTCAGCCGCGCAAGCAGTTAAAAATTGAATTCCGCATCGCCAACAACAGCGACAAATTCCGCAGTAAAACCGATACGCTGATCAGTTACATTCTCGGCAATCGCAGCAAAAACACGTTGAATGATTGGCTGCAAAAACAAGGTTTAGCTGACGGTGTCAGTGCCGGAGCCGATCCAATGACCGAACGCAACAGCGGCGTGTTTGCCATCAGCGTATCGTTAACCGATAAAGGCCTGGCGCAGCGCGACGAAGTGGTAGCAGCGGTGTTTAGCTATCTCAACATGCTGCGCGATAAAGGCATCAGTCAGGATTACTTTGATGAAGTCTCACATGTATTGGCGCTGGATTTCCGTTATCCGTCGATCACACGTGACATGGATTACATCGAATGGTTAGTGGATACCATGCTGCGCGTGCCGGTCGAACACACGCTGGATGCGCCTTATCTCGCCGATCAGTTTGATCCGGCCGCCATCAAATCTCGCCTTGATGAAATGACGCCGCAAAATGCGCGTATCTGGTATATCAGCCCGCAAGAGCCGCACAATAAAGAAGCCTACTTTGTCAATGCGCCGTATCAGGTGGATAAAATCAGCGCCGCCCAGTTCAGCGATTGGCAGCAACGCGCTACACAGCTACACCTGTCGATGCCGACGTTGAATCCCTACATTCCTTCTGATTTCTCAATCATGCCTTCAGACGGCAAAACCTATCAGCACCCGGTTGCCCTGACTAATGGCGATAGCATGCGTATCTATTGGATGCCAAGCCAGCTGTTCGCCAGCGAACCCAAAGCGGCGATTACGCTGGCGCTGCGCAACAAAGCGGCAATCAGCGATGCGCGTCAGCAGGTGCTGTTTGGTCTCAATGACTACCTTTCCAGCGTGGCACTGGATGAACTCAACTCGCAGGCTTCTGTCGGCGGCATCAGTTTCTCCACTGGCGAAGATGATGGCATCGTATTTAGCGCCAGTGGCTTCACGCAGCGCTTGCCGGAATTGCTGAAAAAACTGGTGGAAGGCTACGCTACCTTTACGCCGGATCAGCAGCAGTTGGAACAGGCCAAATCATGGTATCTGGATCGTCTGGAAGCGGCAGAAAAAGGCAAAGCCTTCGAGCAGGCGATTCAGCCGATGCAGATGCTGTCACAACTGCCTTACACCCAGCGCGAAACCCGTCGCAATCTGGTGAAAGACATTACGCTGAAAGAGGTCACAGATTATCGTGATGCGCTGATTCATCACGCGACGCCGGAAATGATGGTGGTGGGAAATCTCTCTGCCGACCGCGTCAAAACGCTCGGCGGCGAGCTACAGCAACAGTTACAAAGCGATGGTCATGGCTACTGGCACAGCGATTACGTGGTGGTGGATAAAGCGATGAAAGCCAACCTGCAAAAAGCCGGTAGCAGCACCGATTCGGCATTGGCCGCGCTGTATGTGCCGTTGGGCTATGACGAGTACCAAAGCATGGCGAACAGCACTATGTTGAGCCAGATCGTGCAGCCATGGTTCTACAATCAGCTACGTACCGAGGAGCAGCTTGGCTACGCGGTGTTTGCTTATCAGATGCCGATTGGCCGCCAATGGGGCATCGGTTTCTTGCTGCAAAGTAACAGCAAGCAGCCAGCCTATTTGTTGCAACGCTTCCAGGCGTTCTATCCGCAGGCGGAACAGCGTCTGCGCAGCATGAAAGCGGAAGATTTCGCCCAGTATCAACAGTCGCTGATCAACGATATGAAGCAGCGCCCGCAAACGCTTGATGAAGAAGCAAACCGCTTCAATCGCGATTTTAAACGGCAGAATTTTGCCTTCGATACGCGTGAAAAAGCCATTGAGCAGATCCAGAAACTGACGCCAACTGGTCTGGCGGATTTCTTCCATCAGGCGGTGTTAAGCCAACAAGGCATGGCGATGATCTCGCAAATTGGCGGTAGCCATGATGGCGCCACCAAAGATGATTATGCGCAACTGCCGGGCTGGACCACGTGGGACGAAGTGCAGAAGTTACAACAATCCTTGCCTGTGAAGAGTGATGCGCAATGAGTCAACTGCCTGAATCGCTCAATCCTATGACGCTGCCGCTGTGCGGTGAACGTCTGATTGAGGCCTCCGCCGGAACAGGCAAAACCTTCACCATCGGTTTGCTCTACCTGCGTTTGCTGCTGGGCTTGGGTGGGCCAAACGCCTATTCTCGCCCGCTGTCGGTGGAGGAGATTCTGGTGGTGACCTTTACCGAGGCCGCCACCGCTGAACTGCGCGGGCGTATTCGCGCCAATATCCACGAGCTGCGATTAGCGTGCCTGCGCGGCGTCAGCAGTAACCCAATGCTGATGCAACTGCTGCAAGAGATTCCGCAACCCGCTGATGCCGCTTCGTTGTTGCTGGCGGCGGAACGTCAGATGGATGAAGCGGCAATCTTCACCATTCACGGTTTCTGCCAGCGCATGCTGAATCTCAATGCGTTTGAGTCCGGCATGCTGTTTGAACAGCAGCTTATTGAAGATGAACAACTGCTGCTGCGCCAGGCGACGGCAGATTTCTGGCGTCGACATTGCTATCCGCTAACATTGGATGTCGCACGGGTGATTGTCAGCGAGTGGAGTGGCCCTGAACAACTGTTGGCAACCTTGCGCCCGTGGCTGCAAGGTGAATCACCTAGCTTGCTTTTGCCACCTGGCGATAATGAAACGCTGGCATCACGTCACAGCGAAAACCTGGCGCGTATCGCCGCGATTAAAGCGCAATGGCAAGCGGTTGGTGACGATGTGTTGACGCTGGTTGGGCAATCCGATGTGGATAAGCGCAGCTACAGCAGTAAAAACTTGCCCGTTTGGGTGAACAAAATCAGTTTCTGGGCGCAGAGCGAAACGCATGATTATCAGGTGCCGGCTGAATTGGCGCGCTTCGGCCAACGCATGCTGGATGAGAAGACCAAAAAGGGCCATCCGCCGCAGCATGCCTTATTCGACGCTATCGACCGCTTTATCGCCCAGCCGCTGTCGCTGCGCGATCTGGTGATTGCGCGCGCGTTAGTGGACATTCGCGCTGCGGTACGCAAAGAGAAACGCCAGCAGGCGTTATTGGGTTTTGACGATTTGCTCAGTCGGTTGGACGAAGCGCTGCAACAGCCGAGCGGCGAGCAATTGGCGCAAGCGATTCGTCAGCGTTTCCCGGTGGCGTTGATCGATGAGTTCCAGGATACCGATCCGCTGCAATATCGCATTTTCAGCACGCTGTATGTCAACCAACCGCAGCACGCGCTGTTGCTGATTGGCGATCCCAAGCAGGCGATTTATGCCTTTCGCGGCGCGGATATTTTTACCTACATTCGCGCGCGTAATGAAGTTAGCGCCCACTACACGCTCGACACTAATTGGCGCTCCTCTCCCGCCATGGTGAATAGCGTTAACCAGCTGTTTGCGCGCCTCGATTCACCGTTTTTATTCAGCGAAATTCCCTTCTTACCGGTGCATTTTGCGCCGCCGAATCAGCCGCTGTCGCTGAGTATCGATCAGCTTGAACAAGCGGCATTGCGTTTTTGGTTACAGCCGGAAAGTTGCAGCGTGGCCGATTATCAACAGCGCATGGCGCAGCAATGTGCTGCGGATATCAGCCGCTGGTTGCAAGCCGGACAGCAACAGCGTGCCATGTTGGGCAAAGCGCCAGCGTTAAGGCCGGTGCAAGCGTCTGACATCACGGTGCTGGTGCGCAGTCGCAATGAAGCCAACCTGATTCGTGAGGCGCTCAATCAATTGGGCATCCCATCGGTGTATCTCTCCAACCGCGACAGTGTTTACACCACGCCGGAAGCGCGTGAACTGCTGTGGTTGCTCCAGGCGATATTAGCGCCAGAGCAAGAGCGCATGCTACGAACCGCGCTGGCAACGTCGCTGTTTGCCTTCGACGCCGCGCAACTTGATGCACTGGATCAGGATGCACGCGGTTGGGATGAGCTGGTGGATACTTTTGCGCGCTGGCAACTGGTGTGGCAGCAGCGTGGCGTATTACCGATGCTGCGCGAAATGATGCTGGAGCGTCAGTTGGCGGAAAACTTGCTGGCATCGGAAAACGGCGAGCGACGCCTGACCGATTTGCTGCATCTCGGCGAACTGTTACAGGAAGCCGCGTCTCAACTCGACAGTCCGCATGCATTAGTGCGTCATCTGGCACAGCAAATTGCGCGGCCCGATAGCCAATCATCCAGCCAGCAATTGCGCCTTGAAAGCGATCGCCATCTGGTGCAAATCGTCACCATCCATAAATCCAAAGGGCTGCAATATCCGTTGGTGTGGTTGCCGTTTGCTGCCGGTTTTCGGGAAGCGGATACCGCGCTGTATCACGACCGTGAAAATTTTGACGCGGTGCTGGATCTGCAAGCCGACAAGGAGAGTTTGGCGCTGGCCGAGCAGGAGCGTCTGGCTGAAGATCTGCGCTTGCTGTACGTGGCGCTGACGCGTTCGATCTATCACTGTAGCGTGGGCGTCGCGCCGCTGTTTCGAGGCACGCGCAAAAAAGAGGGCGAGAGCGATTTGCACAAAAGTGCGCTGGGTTACTTGCTACAACGTGGCGAAGCGGCAACGTCAGAGCAACTCGCCAGCTTACTCAACGAAATAGCTGCCAGCGGCACCGATGTGGTGGTGGCAGACAATATTCAGGCCGAGCGCTGGCAGATTGACGCGGTTGCTGACAGCCAGCTTGATGCTCGCAGCATAACGCGTTTGTTGGCCGATCCATGGCGCGTCACCAGTTATTCTGGATTGCAGCAGCATGGCACCCATCGTGTGTTAGAGGTGATGCCCAATTTTGATGTTGAAGCGGCGGGTGAAGAGGATCGTGAAGATGATTTGCAGGCCGCGCTGACGCCACATCATTTTCCGCGCGGTGCGGCTCCCGGCACCTTCTTGCATGGACTGTTCGAATCACTGGATTTCCCGCAGCCGCCGCCAGACGAGAAGCTAGCGCAGCATCTACAAAACAACGGTTATCCGCTGCACTGGCAGCCGATGCTCAGCGAGTGGATCGCCCGTGTCGTTAGCACACCGCTAAATGCAGAAGGTATTCATCTGGCAGGCGTGCAGCGCAGTGATTGCTTAGTGGAAATGGTATTTTATCTGCCGATTGATAATGTGCTGACGGCACGTGATTTGAGCACGTTGATTGCGCAGGATGCACTGTCCGCACAGGCGCCGCCGCTGGATTTTCGTCAGGTGCAAGGCATGCTGAAAGGCTTTATCGATCTGGTGTTCCGCTGGCAGGGTAAATATTACCTGCTGGATTACAAATCTAACTGGCTCGGTGAAAGCCATGAAGCCTATACGCCTCAAGCCATGGCGCAAGCGATGATCGACCACCGCTACGATTTGCAGTATCAACTCTACACGCTGGCGCTGCATCGCTATTTAAAACATCGCGTGCCGGATTACGATTATGAGCAGCATTTTGGCGGCGTCTTCTATCTGTTCCTGCGCGGCATGGATGGCAGCTCGCCGGACAATGGCGTGTTCCATACGCGACCCACTTTCGACTTCGTTTCACAACTGGATAGCCTGTTTCGCGGGCCGGGAGCCGCAGCATGAGCGGGATGACGGCGTTATTAGCTCAGGCGGCTGAACTGCGATTGCTGCGATCGCTGGATGTGCAGTTCGCCCAACTATTGGCTGATGATCAGCAACCTGCGCGACTATTACTTGCGGCATGTCTAAGTGCCGAAGCGGGCGACGGGCACGTCTGCTTGCCGCTAACGCAATTAAGCCGCGACAATCTTTTTAATGGCCGTCATTCAGAATTAGCCAATGCGATTTGGCAGGCAGCGGGATCGCCGCAAGATTGGCATTCGATGGTTAATGGCTGGTCTGCGCTGAGTAGCGATGAACAGGCGGCACCGATTGTCATGAGTAACGGCCGTTTGTATTTGCATCGACTGTGGCAAAACGAAGGGCAAGTGGCGCGCTTCTTCCAGTCTGCATCCACTATGCAACATTTTGCGCCAGAAGAGGTCAGGGCGGTGCTGGATCAGCTTTTTGGCACCGAGTCAGACAACTGGCAGAAAATCGCGGCGGCTGTGGCCCTGACGCAGAAAACCGCGGTGATTTCCGGCGGTCCCGGCACAGGCAAAACCACCACGGTGGCAAAACTGTTGGCGGCGCTGATTCGTCTTAGCCAAGGTGCATTGCGCATTCAATTAGCGGCACCAACCGGAAAAGCGGCGGCGCGACTCACTGAATCATTGGGTAAAGCACTACAAAAACTGCCGGTTAGCGAGGCAGAGCGCCAGCGCTTCCCTACCGATGCCACCACTTTGCACCGCTTGCTTGGCGCACAGCCCGAAACGCAGCGATTGCGCTATCACGCGGGCAATCCATTGCATCTGGATGTGCTGGTGGTGGATGAAGCCTCAATGGTCGATCTCGGCATGATGGCAAACCTCATCGCGGCACTGCCACCGCAGGCGCGGGTGATTTTCCTCGGCGACCGCGATCAGTTGGCGTCGGTAGAAGCCGGTGCGGTGCTGGGCGATATCTGTCGTTGCGCCGAAGCCGGTTACAGCATGGCGCGCGCTGTGCAGTTGAGCGAGTTAACCGGCTGCAATGTGGAAGGTGTTGATGATGACAGCGCGCCTGCGGTGCGTGATGCGATTTGTCTGCTGCGCAAAAGTTACCGCTTTGATGCCAATTCAGGTATTGGCCAGCTTGCCACTGCGGTCAATCGCGGTGATGCCAAAGCGGTTGATGCAGCATTCATGGCAGGATTCAGCGATATCACGCGGCAGCCGTTGAATGATGGCGATGCTTATCAAGCGATGTTAGCGGAGATTGCCGCAGGTTATCAGCCGTTCTTGCAGCTGATTAGTCAGCGCGCCGATCCGGCGGAGATCATCGCGGCGTTTGGTCGTTATCAGTTGTTGTGCGCATTGCGTGAGGGCCCGTTTGGTGTGCAGGGATTAAATCAGCGTATTGAGCAGAAATTGATTCAGTTGCAACTGATTCGCCGTCCAACGGGCGGCAGCCGCTGGTATCAAGGACGTCCGGTGATGGTGACACGCAATGACAATGCGCTTGGCCTGTTTAACGGTGATATCGGCATTACCTTGTTCGATGATGAAGGTTTGTTGAAAGTCTTTTTCCCGTTGCCAGATGGCAGCATCAAAGCGGTACAGCCAAGCCGTTTACCTACCCACGATACCGCATGGGCAATGACGGTACACAAATCACAAGGTTCGGAGTTTGATCACACCGCGCTGGTGTTGCCCGCACAATTCCTGCCGGTGCTGACACGCGAATTAATCTATACCGCGATTACCCGTGCGCGTAAGCAGTTGACGTTGTATAGCGATGAAAGCGTATTCCGTCGTGCGGTGCAGTTACGTACGCAGCGTCGCAGCGGATTGCTGGAGCGGTTGGGCGGGGAGTGATTGTTGGCAATCCCGTGCGGTTTTCAGCCAGGTCACCATAAATGGCGACCTTACGTCCGAGATGTTGTAGGGTCGCCATTCATGGCGACCACTTACATCAGGCGTTAACCCAAATCGGCCATCAGCACTTTCGAGCGGCGCTGATAGTTGTACATCTGCTTCTTGCTCTCAGGCAGCGACTCAATATCCACCGGCGTAAATCCGCGCTCCTGGAACCAGTGAATACTGCGCGTGGTCAACACGAACAGCTTCTTCAAGCCCATCTGACGTGCCTGGAGCGCCACGCGATCCAACAATAACTCGCCACGCGAAGAACTACGGTAATCCGGATGTACCGCAACGCACGCCATCTCACCAATCAACTCATCCGGGAACGGATAAAGCGCCGCACAGGCGATGGTCAGATTATCGCGTTGGATGATGGTGAATTTATCGATCTCCATCTCCAGTTGCTCGCGTGAACGACGCACCAAAATACCTTGCTGTTCCAGCGGACGAATCAGCTCCAGAATGCCGCCAATATCATTGATGTTGGCCCGGCGAATCTGTTCAGCGGACTCCATCACAATCTGCGTACCGATACCGTCGCGCGAGAACAACTCTTGCAGCAACGCGCCATCTTCCTGATAGCTGATTAAATGGCTGCGACGCACGCCGCTGCGGCAGGCTTTCACCGCACCACGCAGGAAACGCACTGTGCCGGAGAGGAAATCACCATCGCTCTCCATTTCGTCGATGCGCGCTTGCGCTTCGTTCGGGAACAGCTCGGAGATAATGTTGCCTTCGCGATCGGTTACGCCTTGCTCAGAGCAGAAGCCGATCATTTTCTCGGCCTTCAACTTAATCGCTAACTGCGTCGCCACTTCTTCTGAGGTTAGGTTAAAGCTTTCGCCAGTCACTGAAACGGCCACCGGGCCGAGTAACACAATCGCATCGTTATCCAGTTGACGATGAATCGCCTCTTCATCAATACGACGGATACGGCCGCTGTGACAATAATCTACGCCATCATCGACACCCAACGGCTGCGCGATAATGAAGTTACCGCTGACCACATTGATATGCGCGCCTTGCAGCGGCGTATTGTTGAGGCTCATCGACAGACGCGCGGTGATGTCCAGCTGCAAACGGCCCGCCGCTTGCTTCACCAGTTCCAGCGACTGTGCATCAGTCACACGCGTGTGTTTGTGGTAAATCGGTTCCAGATTTTGCTGGGCCATGCTGGCATCGATCTGCGGACGTGCGCCGTATACCACCACTAAGCGAATGCCAAGGCTATGCAATAGGCCAATATCATTTACGATGCTAGAGAAGTTCTCATGCTCGATGGCTTCACCACCCAGCATGATGACAAAGGTCTTGTCACGGTGGGTATTTATATAGGGAACGGTATGACGAAAACCCTGAACCAGCTCTGTACTACGTTCCTTCACGGCAAACCCTCTATGCATGTTTATTCGTAATTTTCGTATTTTTATGCTCTTTTGCCGATTAATGCAAGCGTCGGACCTGACGTTACTTTACGATTTTCCTGATGCAACCCACGCTAACAGCCTGCATTATCTGGTTTTTCCGGCAAGACAAGACATTCCTGATTGAATAAAGTTTTCGCCTTCTGGTCATCAAATGACGATATTTTAGACAAAGCACAGCAGTTGGAGCGGCATGTCCGAAGCTTTTACACGACGACGATTATTACAAGGCGCAGGCGCATTATGGCTGCTTAGCGTCACGCGCACCGGGATGGCAGCTAGCCAGCATATTGTGGCGGTGCGCATCTGGCCATCATCGACTTACTCCCGCGTTACTCTGGAATCCAACGTTCCTCTCAAGTACAAGCAGTTCACGCTGAGTAATCCTAATCGGCTGGTGATTGATATCGAAAATATGCACATTAATCCGGTACTGAAAGGTGTCGATAAATTGGTGCGTGTTGACGATCCCTACATTAAAACCGCGCGTGTCGGCCAATTCGACGCCAATACCGTGCGTATCGTGCTGGAACTAAAGCGCAGTATTACGCCGAAGACCTTCACGCTGGCGCCTGTCGCGGGCATCAAGCATCGATTAGTGATCGATCTCTATCCGAGCCAAAAGTCGCAGGAAGAGGATCCCTTACTGGCATTACTACAGGATTACAATCAGGGCGATCTGGAGCGCGATCAGCCGGTGCAAGCCGCGTTACCTGGTAAAGCGGGGCGCGATCGACCGATTATCATCATGATCGATCCCGGTCATGGCGGGGAAGATCCCGGCGCGCACGGCAAAAACAAAACGCGTGAGAAAGATATTGTGCTGAAGATTGGTCGCTATCTAAAGTCGCTGATCGACAAAGAACGCAACATGAAAGCCTATATGACGCGCAACGAGGATGTGTTTATTCCGCTGCGCGTGCGGGTGGCGAAAGCGCGTAAACAGCGTGCTGATCTGTTTATCTCGATTCACGCCGATGCCTTTACCAGCCGAGCTGCGCGTGGTTCGTCGGTATTTGCGCTTTCAACCAGCGGCGCGACTTCAGCGGCGGCACGTTTTCTTGCTCAAACACAAAATGAAGCCGATTTGATTGGCGGCGTCAGTATGAGCGGCGATCGCTACCTCGATCACACCATGTTCGATATGGTGCAGCGTCAGACCATTAGCGACAGTTTGAAGTTTGGCAAAGAGGTGCTGACGCGTATGGGACGCATCAACCATCTGCACAAACGCACGGTAGATCAGGCGGGATTTGCAGTATTAAAAGCGCCGGATATACCGTCCATCCTGGTGGAAACCGCATTTATCAGTAACGTGGAAGAGGAGCGCAAACTGCGCACACCGCGCTATCAGCATGAAGTGGCTGAGGCGATTCTGCATGGCATTAAGGCGTATTTTGATAAGGGCGCGGCGCTGGCACATCGATAAGAGGAAAAGTGGCAGCAATGCCGCTTTTTTCCGAACAGCAGAAACAAAAAAACACCCGTTAAGGTGTTTAAATGATTGGTTGCGGGGGCCGGATTCGAACCGACGACCTTCGGGTTATGAGCCCGACGAGCTACCAGGCTGCTCCACCCCGCGTCCGAATGACGCATTTCGCGAAATTTTACTTCCCATCCATTCTTCTTAAGACAATTGGTTGCGGGGGCCGGATTCGAACCGACGACCTTCGGGTTATGAGCCCGACGAGCTACCAGGCTGCTCCACCCCGCGTCCGACTGACGCGTTACACGACACTTCACATTGTCTCTTCATTTAAGAAGAATTGGTTGCGGGGGCCGGATTCGAACCGACGACCTTCGGGTTATGAGCCCGACGAGCTACCAGGCTGCTCCACCCCGCGTCCGTGGATGCGCACTATACTCTCGGCGCGCTGTGATGCAACCCCTTTTTGAGACAAAGCTTCAAATTTACAGTCAGTTGGTGAACAAACCCACCATTCGATTATTTATTATACAGATGTGAGCAAGGCCGCGAGCGACGGATTTCATTCTCTGCGCCCCTTTGCTATCGTCGCCGGGCAAACAATCGATAAAAAGAGAAAGTTATGAAAGCACATTGGGCGAAGTATGCACTGACGGGCGCGTTTCTCGCGCTACTCGCGGGTTGTAGCTCCAAACCGACCGATCGCGGTCAACAATATATAGATGGCAAGCTGGAGCAACCGCTCGGGCTGGTCAATCAGCCGAATGCCAAAGGGCGTCCGGTGAATGGCAAAGATTTTAGTGACCAGGTGGTGCAGATTCAAACCGCATCGGCTGGCTTGTTCGGTCGTAACAACGGCACGTACAGCGCGATTCAAAACTGGCTGTTATCGGGTGCCGATACGCGTCAGCTCAACCAGTTTGGTTTGAACGCCTATCAGATGGAAGGCACCGACAATTACGGCAACGTACAGTTTACCGGTTACTACACGCCAGTGGTCGAAGCGCGTTATACCCGTCAGGGCGAGTTCCAGTATCCGATCTATCGCATGCCGCCGCGCACGCGCGGGCAGAAATTGCCGAGCCGCGCTTCTATCTATAGTGGTGGTCTCGACGATCGCTACGTTATCGCTTACAGCAATTCGCTGATTGATAACTTTATGATGGATGTGCAGGGCAGCGGTTACGTCGACTTTGGTGATGGCCGCCCGCTGCGCTTCTTTGGTTATGGCGGCAAAAATGGCTGGGCGTACCACAGCGTCGGTAAAGAGCTGATCGATCGCGGCGAAGTGAAGCGCGAAGATATGTCGATGCAAGCGATTCGCCAGTGGGCGCAAGAGCATTCGCCGGAAGAGGTCCGTTCGGTATTGGAAACCAACCAATCCTTCGTGTTCTTCAAACCTGAAGAGTATGTTCCCGTACGCGGCGCTAGCGCGGTGCCACTGATTGCCAAAGCGTCTGTCGCGTCCGACCGTTCATTGATTCCTGCCGGAACCGTGCTGCTGGCGGAAGTGCCGCAGTTGAATGAGAAGGGCAAATTCAATGGCAAATATGAGATGCGTTTGATGGTGGCGCTGGATGTGGGCGGCGCGATTAAAGGTCAGCATTTTGATATCTATCAAGGGGTTGGCCCGGATGCTGCCCACTTGGCCGGCTTCTACAATCATTATGGTCGCGTCTGGGTGCTGAAAGCGGCGCCGGGCACCGGTCAACCAGTGTTCAGCAACCCACAAAATGGCAACAACGGTTCGCTGCTGTTAGGTTCTAATTAATGTTGGTGGCGGGCATTTGGTCCGCTCTATAGAGAAAGGTTGGTTATGACTGTGGTTAGCGACGTCTGGCGACAACGCTTTGGCGGCACGGCGCGTCTGTATGGGCAGGACGCGTTACAGCGTTTTGCCGACGCGCATTTTTGCGTGATTGGCATTGGTGGTGTCGGTTCGTGGGCGGCGGAAGCGCTGGTACGCACCGGCATCGGCAAAATTACGCTGATTGATATGGACGATGTCTGCATTACTAATACCAATCGCCAGATTCACGCCTTGCAAGGCAAAGTGGGGCAGGCGAAAACCGAGGTGATGGCCGAGCGTATGCGCGCCATTAATCCCGAATGTGAAGTGATCTGCATTGATGATTTCATCACGCCGGAAAATACCGCCGAGCTGTTGTCTGCTGGTTTTGACTACGTAATTGATGCGATTGATAGCGTGCGGCCAAAGGCGGCGCTGATTGCCTGGTGCCGTCGCAATAAGATCCCGCTGATTACCACCGGCGGCGCAGGCGGACAGATCGATCCCACGCAGATCCAGGTTAGCGATCTGGCGAAAACCATTCAGGATCCGCTGGCAGCAAAGCTGCGTGAACGATTGAAGGGCGATTTTGGCGTGGTGAAGAACAGTAAAGGCAAGTTGGGTATCGACTGCGTGTTCTCGACCGAAGCGCTGATGTATCCGCAGCCGGATGGCAGTGTGTGTACCTCACGTTCAACCGCCGAAGGGCCGAAACGTATGGATTGTGCCGCCGGATTTGGTGCCGCGACCATGGTGACAGCCACCTTTGGTTTTGTGGCTGTTTCCCATGCGCTGAAGAAGTTTCTGGCTAAGGCGGCGCGTCAGGCCGCTTGATTGTGCAACTGCGCGGCGCGTTTCACGGCATCCGCCAGCGCCTGTAAACCACTGCTGCGTGACGCACTCAACTGCGCGCGCAGGCCTAAAGTATCAAACAACGCCAGCGGATCGTGTTGCAACAAGTCGGCTGGCGTTTTGCCTTCCACCGCTGTCAATAACACCGCAAGCAAACCGCGCACAATGCGGCCTTCGCTGTCACCATAGAAGTGCAGCGTACCGTTATTCAACAACTGGCTGCTCAGCCAGACACGATTTTCACAACCGGTTAATTCGATATCGGGCGTTTTAAGTTCTTCCGCTAACGCTGGTAGCTGGCGGGTAAGTTGGATCAGCTGGCGATAGCGATCTTCCCATTGATGAAAATGGCTGAATTTTTCCGTCAGGCTGGTTGCGGTAATCAAATCGCCAAACGGATGCGGGGCGAGCATGGTTGCGGTCATGTTATTCACTCAATAAGTCCACGGCATGGTGCATGGCGCGCACCAGCGCATCCACGTCCTGCAAATTATTATAGGGGGCGAATGAGACACGTAGCGTGCCGCTGACGCCGAGCGCCGCCATTAACGGTTGCGCGCAATGCTGTCCGGCGCGTAGCGCGATGCCTTGTTCAGCGAGCAATGTAACGATATCGCTATGATGAATACCATCAATATCAAAGGCTAACAGGCTGGCGTTGCCGCAGCGGAAACTGCGGAAACCGGGGATCTCGCTGAGCTGTTCTTCCGCCAGGCTTGCCAGTTGCTGGCTCCACATTTCGGCTTTATTGGTGTGATTGTGTGCCAGCCACTCCAGCGCGGCGCTTAATCCCACTACGCCCGCCACGTTTGGCGTTCCGGCTTCAAAGCGCCACGGCACTGGCTGCGGTGTGAAGCCGTTGAAATCCACCTGCGTCAGCATCTTGCCGCCGCCTTGCCACGGCTGCATGGCTTCCAGCAATTCGGCTTTGCCGTACAGCGCGCCAATGCCCATCGGTCCGTAGAGTTTATGTGCGGAAAAGGCGTAGAAGTCGATGTCCAGCGCCTGCACATCCGGCGGGCAATGCACCACGCCTTGTGCGCCATCGACCATCACTTTCGCGCCGACGGCATGCGCTAGCTGAATGGCTTGCGCCAGATCAGGGCAGCCGCCGGTGACGTTGGACATCTGTCCAATCGCCAGCAATTTAGTGTGTTGATTAAGCAGCGCAGGCAGTTGTGTGATATCCGGCAGCCGATCGGCGCCCAACGGCCATTTCACCACCTTCGCACCACTGGCTTGCGCCACCATTAACCACGGCACCAGATTGGCGTGATGTTCAGCTTCGCTCACCACAATCTCGTCGCCCGCTTGCAGACGCGGCATCAGCCAACTGTTCGCCACCAGATTGATGGCTTCGGTGGTGCCGCGCGTCCAGACGATTTGCCGGTCATCAGCTGCATGCAGTAAGCGAGCCACCAACCCGCGCGCTTGTTCATACTTTTCAGTCAAGACACGTGCGGCGGCGAATTGGCTGCGATGAACGGTGCCTGCGCTCAAGCTGTAAAACTGCGCGGTGGCATCAATCACCGCTTGCGGCTTCAACGTGGTGGCGGCGCTATCGAGATAGATACCCGCATCGCTCAGCGCTGGAAACTGTTGGCGAAAGGTGGTGGGAGAAAAAAGCGTCATACTCAGTCCACTGTTAATGATTTAAGACCAGGACGAAAGCTGGCCTGTTGCCTGGCAAAGCTGGAAAAGCGCGTTATGCTAATTATTGCAAGGTTTGAACCGAAACCCGCATAACGAATCGCTATTCATAGTTGATTTCACTGTTGCCAACGCTGGCACGCGCATGCGGGTGGTTTAATGCAATCAATCTGCAAGGAGATAGAAGATGAATAAACTCACCGCAGTGCTGGCCGTGTGCACCATGGCCTTTACCCTGGCCGCATGTTCAAGCAATTACGTGATGCACACCAATGATGGTCGCACCATTGTTGCGGATGGCAAACCTAAAGTTGATGACGAAACCGGTATGATCAGCTATCAAGATGCCAATGGCAACAAGCAACAGATTAACCGCTCTGACGTCAAAGAGATGGTAGAGATGGGCCAGTAAGGTCTGTTTTTTAGATAAAAAAAAGCACCGCAATTTGCGGTGCTATTTAAAATCACTATGGACAGACAGGGTAAATCTACAGGAATTAAAAGCTTGATCTGCAATCGTCAGATCAAAATGCAAACACAACATCACGACCACAAGCCAAAAGCTCTCCAAATGTCTGCGATCTCTCGCACGTTTCTAGAAATCTTTTCGTTCCGGCTCAGGAAGTGCGGCAACTATAGGTATTTGCTGGAGCTTCCTCAACGGACAAATTATAATGTCTCGGATTAAAAAAACTAATACGTAGCGACTTTGTATAAGTTGAAG
>NZ_JBCNNP010000109.1:0-3349 GCF_039594315.1 Pantoea sp. | reverse complement strand
TGTCCCAGAGCAAGGGACTGTGCATCGGCAAGTGCCAGTTGAAATTTATTAGTAAGACGATCCAGACGCATAATTCCTCCCATTACAGGTCAAAATGCTACTGGAGATTAAATGAGGTCATCCCTCAAATTTTTCAAGGTTAATGACCTGAGTTGTGAGCAAAAAATACGCTAACTGGACCGTCTTGTGGCGTAAGGTTATCTCAGCCAAACCAAAGTTGCCATACGCCCGGTGATTCCGTCGCGTCGGAAGGAGAAAAAATCAGCAGATTGCTGGAAGGTACAACGTGAGGATGCCGTGATGGAATGAACGCCTGCGGCCTGAAGACGTTGGCGCGCTAAAAGCCAAATATCAGCAAAGTATTTCTCACCCGCAGGACGAAAAGCCGCTTTTGCCTGCGCATCGACCGCCATAAATGCCGATCTGACTTCCGCGCCAACCTCAAAAGCGAGTGGACCAATGGCCGGCCCTAACCATGCATGGATATCTGCTGGCGAGCAATGAAATTGCGCCAATGTCTGTTCCAGCACGCCATTGCACAGACCACGCCAACCAGCATGCGCAGCGGCGACTTCACTGCCGTCTTTGCTGCAAAACAGCACCGGCAAGCAGTCCGCCGTCATCACCGCACAAACTACGCCGCTTTCACGCGTGATGGCGGCGTCAGCACGTGGGAGCCGCGCATCAGCAGGCAAACGCACAACATCCTGACCATGAACTTGATCGAGCCATTGTGGCATTGCCGCTAATGCCAGCTGTTCAACGACACGTTGGCGATTCTGCACAACGTGCGCTTCAACATCACCGACATGCGTGCCGAGATTCAATGAATTCCATGGTGCAGCACTCACTCCGCCTAAGCGCGTGGTAGAACATGCCCGAACACGCTGCGGTGCAGGCCAGTTCGGGATGATCCACTCACTCATAGCCAATCCATCTGATCGCGGAATTCGTGAGTATCGGCTTTCAGCGCATCAATCAAATCGACCATGTCCTGCGGCAACGGCGCATGCCACTCCATCTCAATACCGGTGATTGGATGATAAAGGCGTAACATCGTGGCATGCAGCGCCTGGCGATCAAAGCCCCGTAGCGTGTTGATGAATGCTTCAGATGCGCCTTTAGGTGGACGTGGACGGCCGCCGTACAGCGGATCACCCACCAGCGGATGGTTGATGTGCGCCATATGCACACGAATCTGGTGCGTACGGCCGGTTTCCAAACGCAGACGTAAACGCGTGTGGGCGCGGAAATGCTCCATGATGCGATAATGCGTGGTTGCCGGTTTGCCCATCGGATGCACCGCCATGTGCGTGCGCTTAGTCGAGTGGCGCGCCATTGGCTGATCCACGGTTCCGCCCGCTGTCATAGTGCCAATCGCTACTGCTTCATATTCGCGCGTAATTTCACGCAATTGTAGCGATTCGACCAAATGCGTTTGTGCTGGAACGGTTTTCGCCACCACCATTAGGCCGGTGGTGTCTTTGTCCAGACGATGAACGATACCGGCACGAGGTACATCCATGATCGGTGGAAAATGATAGAGCAGCGCGTTAAGCACTGTGCCATCCGGATTGCCGGCCCCCGGATGTACCACCAAGCCGCGCGGTTTGTTGATCACTAAAATATCGTCATCTTCATAAACGATATCCAGTGGGATATCTTGCGCTTCCCAGCGTTGCTCTTCTTCGATTTCAGCATCAATCGAAACCTGCTCACCGCCAAAAACTTTTTCTTTTGGTTTGTCGATGATGGTGCCGTTGACGCTGACGCGACGCTCAAGAATCCATTCTTTTATGCGAGAACGTGAATAATCAGGGAACAATTCTGCCAAAGTCTGATCTAAGCGTTGTCCAAGTTGTGCTTCGGACACCGTTGCGGTGAGTTGAACTTGTTGTGCCATATACAGCTTCTTCGTTAACGTTGGGTTTTCACGGCGATGCCGTTTAATATAATGTGCTATCGTACCTGGTCATAACCGGGAGCTATACGGACAGCTTCTGCTACAACACTTTGAGGATAATCATTTCGTCATGACGCGTATGAAACATCTGGTGGCTGCTGCCACACTGAGCCTGAGCCTGGCGCTTGTGGGTTGTTCTGGCTCATCAGATCCAGTCCCGGACAGCCCGCCGTCTGAAATTTACGCCACGGCCCAGCAAAAGCTGCAGGACGGTAACTTTAAAGCGGCGATTAAGCAACTGGAAGCACTGGATAACCGCTATCCGTTTGGCCCTTACTCGCAGCAAGTACAGCTGGATTTGATCTACGCGTATTACAAAAATGCCGATCTGCCACTGGCGCAAGCCGCTATTTCTCGCTTTATGCGTCTGAATCCAACCCATCCGAATATCGACTATGTCATCTATATGAAAGGTCTGACGGATATGGCGCTGGATGATTCTGCACTGCAGGGCTTCTTCGGTATCGATCGTTCCGATCGTGATCCGACGCACGCTCGTGATGCTTTCCGTGACTTCTCGCAATTACTGCGCGGTTATCCAAACAGCCAATATGCTGCGGATGCGCAGAAACGTTTGGCATTCCTGAAAGAGCGCCTGGCGAAGTATGAACTCTCGGTGGCGCAATTCTATACCAAGCGCGGTGCCTATGTCGCTGTTGTTAACCGCGTGGAAACAATGATGAAGGATTATCCGGATACTGAGGCAACCCATGAAGCGTTGCCGTTGATGGAGAATGCTTACCGCCAGCTGCAGTTGACGGCTGAAGCCGACAAAGTGGCAAAAATCATTGCGGCAAATAATCAGTCCTGATTATTACACCCACAAAAAAGCAGCCATGAGGCTGCTTTTTTTATGTCACTTTGTGGATAATTCAGCATTTTTACAGATTTATCGCTACAGTTATCCAGTCAATCATGCGCCCTTCCCCAGTCGTCTTCAAGTATTTCCCGCCACTTTCCCGGCCTTTCTCACAATTAAGCGGCATTGACAAAAAGTGACATTTCAATGTGATTTAGATCACACATTTTCTTAATTTCCGCGGTATGCTGGACCTACCCACACGGAAATGACAGAGAGGTTTAACTATGATTCTGAACATTACCAGCAAACAAATGGAAATCACCGAGGCCATCCGTAACCACGTTGAAGAGCGTCTCGCCAAGCTGGAAAAATGGCAAACACATCTGATAAACCCTCACATTGTGTTATCGAAAGAGCCGAAGGAGTTTGTGGCTGATGCCACCATTAATACGCCTAACGGTACGCTGGTTGCCAGCGCGAAACATGATGATATGTATACGGCCATCAATGACTTGATCGCCAAGCTGGAGCGACAACTCAATAAAGCGCAACACAAACCCGAAGCCCGTCGCGCCAACAGCAGT
>NZ_JBCNNP010000108.1:0-3438 GCF_039594315.1 Pantoea sp. | reverse complement strand
GTGTAAACCAGCTTAAGGATGTGTCAGAAGGCTGTTGACACCTTTTGCTAAGGGTGTCACAGATGTTACGCAGGGTGACAAATTATTAACTGCGACAAGCAGTTGGCGTCAATATAACAAAAAACGATGGTAGAAACCGCAGAAAAATCAGGGAAAGTATAAACCGTACTCTTAATGCTCATTTATTTAACATTTATGCATCATTTTGGCAGTGAGTTTTATACAAAGTAATTGCTCACCGGATTGTAATATTATCCGCAGTTGTTAATTTAATGTTTCTAATTCGCTTTAAAAAAAATGCTATTTGGTAAAATCACTAACTGATATTTTTTAGCCAACTAATTTAGCGTTGGCAAATAGTGATTACTCAACTCAAATTGTTCTGCGGCATTTTTCTTAATGCCAAACTATCCAAAATTACGCCAAGTGCGACCGCTAACAACGCCAGAGCCATTCCCGCCTCAAACATCGGTGCCAGCAGCGCGCCGGTTTGTATCAGACCGCTGGCATTCAGCGCCAGCGCCAGCAACCACAAAGCCAGCAAACCACAGCCGAAGCTGAACAGGCGCACCGTCCAGCGATAACCTTGCGGCCACAAACTGCGCATAACAAATTCGCCACTTTGTTGCACAGCATGCAAGGTGCCACGGCACAGCCACAGCAGCAGCAAACCGGGCACGCCGGCAAACACAGTGAAGGCGTAAAAAGTCGGCCAGCCCCATAATTCCACCAACCAACCGGCTGCCGGGCCAACATAAACCCGACCTACCGCCGATAGGGCGGAGAGCAGTGCAAATTGGGTGGCGGAGAAGGATTTGTTGCACAGCGTCATTAACAACGCGACGAATGCCGCGGTGCCCATGCCGCCGCATAGGTTTTCGATAAACACCGCGCTCGCCATGCTCCACAAATGCGGCGGCGTAACGGCCAGCAACCAGTAAGCAAAGTTCGAGACCGCTTGCAGCACGCCAAAAATCATCAGCGCACGGAACAAGCTCAAGCGCTGCATCAGCACGCCGCCGTACAGCGCACCAATAATGGTCGCCAGTAAGCCAAGTGTTTTGTTCACCAAGCCGACATCACCGGCGCTAAAACCCACGCCGCGAATCAGGAAGGTTGTAGTGAGTGAGGCGGCAAACGCATCGCCTAGCTTATAAAGGATGATTAAGGTGATTAGCAGCCAGGCATTGTTGCGCTGGAAGAAGTCTTTGAGCGGGAATGTCACCGCCTGGCGCAGAGAATGTGGTTCACGCGCGGGCGTTATCGGCTCTTTTGCCAGCAGTGTGGCAATCAGGCCCGGCACCATTAATAAGGCCATCAACCAATACGTTGCTTGCCAACCGAGATAACGATCGGCCAACCACAACGCCAATCCACCCGAAATCAACATCGCCAGACGATAACCCAGCACCGTAATCGCCGCGCCGCTGCCGCGCTCTTCCGGCGGCAGGACATCGGTTTTCCACGCATCAAATACGATGTCTTGCGAAGCGGAGCAAAAGGCGACAAGCACAGCCAATGCGGCCAATAAGGTTAAATCGCGCGAAGGCTGCATAAAGCCCATGGCGATAATGCCGCCAATTAGCGCTATTTGCGTCAGGATCAGCCAGCCGCGACGGCGACCCAGAAACGGCGGGGTGTAGCGATCCATCATCGGCGACCACAAGAACTTGAATACGTAAGCCTGGCCGACAAGGGAAAAGAAACCGATGGTTTTCAGATCAACATTCTCTACCGTCATCCACGCTTGCAAAGTTCCGGCGGTTAACGCCAGGGGCAAACCGGAAGCAAAGCCCAGCAGCAGCAATACCGCCGCGTTACGTTGGGTAAAAATTCGCAGATAGTGAGATGTCATAACCAACCTGAAATGAAGCCCGGCTATGATCAGCCGGGCAAGTTACTGCGGAAATTAGCGGGCGTTCTGCTTAATGAAGTTATGAACGCTGGTGTCTTGCGCCATATCAGCAATTACGTCACTCAGGGTTGAGTTAACTGCATTGGTGATCTTCGCGTTGGTGGCGGTGAATGCGCCTTCTACGCTGTAAGTCTGGCGATAGTTTTTCACCTGCTTGTTACCGTTTTTCGCGGTGGCGATGATGGAGATATCCGCTTTAGTGGTGATGCTGTAGCGCACGTTGCCTTGTGTCACATCAGCATACAAACCATTCACCACGATTTGCAGATCAACCGCACCGCTTGGGCCGATCATGTAGCCACGTGACGTCATCTGCTTCTCTAACACTTCCTGCAACAGGAAGCGCAGATCGCGCGATGGTGTCAGCGTGATCAATTGACCATCGCGGTTCACTTTAGCCAGTGCCTGATCGGAACGCTGATCGGCACCGTTAACACTGATGGTAACGCCCATCAGGCTTGGATCTTGCTGCGGTAATTGGATCTTCGGTTGAATATCCAGGGTCGTGTTGTTGCTGGCACAGCCGGCCAAAATAAAAGCAGCCAGCAGAGGGAATAACAGTTTTTTCAACATACTCATTCTCGTTAGCATATGGGTTGGTTTGCAAAACTGCGGCCATCATAGCATTGCGCAGCAGCGAAAAAAGCCCCGTGCCAGTGGAAATTGATTGTAAAGGCTTTTTTCGGACTGACTGAAATCGCCGCCGGTTGACCTGAGCAATCAGCAAGCTACTATGCGCAGCGTCGGCGGATTTATTTCCGGCCAACCTGCGGAAGCGGTGAAAAACCTACTAATATTTAAACAGATGGGCACAGCGCTCGCCGGAGAGGAGTGTTAATCATGATTCGCGAACAAATAGAAGAAAAGTTGCGTAACGCTTTCGAGCCTGCACACCTTGAAGTGCATGATGAAAGCTATCGTCATAACGTGCCCGCCGGTTCTGAAAGTCACTTCAAAGTGGTGATTGTCAGCGATCAATTTACCGGTCAGCGCTTTCTGCAACGTCATCGTGCCATTTATGGCGAGTTGGCAACCGAGTTAGCGGGCAGCGTGCACGCGTTGGCGCTGCATACTTACACGCAAAAAGAGTGGGATGGATTGCAAGATACCGTGCTGGCATCGCCAAATTGTCGCGGTGCAGGCACACTCGCTTAACTGATTTATTGATCTCCCTCAAAACGGCCTGCGGGCCGTTTTCTTTTCATTTATTACCCTCAAACGCGATCTACGGCGCAAAAAAGCAGCAAAACCGCTAAAAAGTGGTGAGTTTGCAGCCTCGACTCATTCCAGCGATGCCGCTATAATGCTGCGTCTATTTTTCCGGAATGTCTTCGGGACGCTTCTGGTGACAGGGATTAGGTTCTGCCTGCAGAGGCCGTCCCGGTTGTTGGATACGGCGCATTTATGTGTGGTGTCTGAAGTTGACCGAGCACGTGATTTTTTGAGGTAACAAGATGACAGTTTCAGTAGAAACCACTCAGGGTCTGGGCCGTCGCATTTCGATTACTGTCGCAGCTGACAGC
>NZ_JBCNNP010000107.1:0-3654 GCF_039594315.1 Pantoea sp. | reverse complement strand
GATGTTTTGCACACAATTCCCGACAAAAGTGATACAATAAGCGAGTTTGGTATGTCGTCCGCGCTTCGCTGTGGCGAGCCGGAATTGCCAGGTTGGGAATCTCACACATTTCCCGAAGCTGTTTTGATTGTGCAACTGATGCCGATTGCTACAGATTCTTAGCCCGCTAATCCCCCGCAGACGTCAAAAAACACCCTAATTTATCCGTACTGCACGCGCAACGGCGCGACGCACGGCGAAGCGTTGGCAAAATCATCAACGGTTCTTTACATAAATCATGGAATTCGGCATTATCTTGCCGGTTCAACAGTTTGGTAGTACACCCAGAGGATTCGATGGCCAAAGAAGACAATATTGAAATGCAAGGTACCGTATTGGATACGTTACCGAACACCATGTTCCGCGTAGAGCTTGAAAACGGGCACGTGGTTACCGCTCATATCTCCGGTAAAATGCGCAAAAACTACATCCGCATCCTGACGGGCGACAAAGTGACTGTCGAGTTGACCCCGTACGACCTGAGCAAAGGCCGCATTGTCTTCCGTAGTCGCTAAGTAAATATTCACATCTCGCGATGCTTGTATTTACCTAGCGCGAAAAAAAAGGCCGGATTCGCATCCGGCCTTTTTCATATCTGCAACACGCTTAGTGAACCGTGCCTTCCGTTTTACGTTTTTCCGCACTCAGGAAGTGGTAAGTCAGCTGGTTTTTATCTTTATCCAGCGCGACCGATACTGAACCACCATCCACCAACGAACCAAACAGCAGCTCATTCGCCAACGGTTTCTTCAGATTTTCCTGCACGGCACGTGCCATCGGACGCGCACCCATCGCTTTATCGTAGCCTTTGTCAGCCAGCCAATCGCGTGCATCATCGCTCACTTCGAGTGAGACGCCCTTCGCATCCAGCTGCGCCTGCAACTCAACAATAAATTTGTCCACGACCTGATGAATCACTTCCTGCGACAGGTGACGGAACCAAATAATGTTGTCGAGACGGTTACGGAATTCTGGCGTAAAGATCTTTTTGATCTCTTCCATGGCGTCGGTGCTGTTGTCCTGATGAATCAAGCCGATCGACTTACGTTCGGTTTCACGCACACCGGCGTTAGTCGTCATCACCAATACCACGTTGCGGAAGTCAGCTTTGCGGCCGTTGTTATCGGTCAGCATACCGTTGTCCATTACCTGCAACAGCAAGTTGAAGACATCCGGGTGCGCTTTCTCGATTTCATCCAGCAGCACCACCGCGTGTGGATGCTTGATCACTGCATCGGTCAACAAACCGCCCTGATCAAAACCGACGTAACCCGGAGGCGCACCAATCAAGCGGCTGACGGTGTGACGCTCCATGTATTCAGACATATCGAAGCGAAGCAGTTCAATACCTAACGCTTTAGCCAACTGCACCGTGACTTCGGTTTTACCGACGCCGGTTGGGCCAGCAAACAGGAATGAACCGACCGGTTTACGATCTTGTCCCAGACCCGCGCGGCTCATCTTGATAGCTTCGGTCAAGGCTTCAATCGCATTGTCCTGACCAAACACCAACATTTTCAGGCGGTCGCCGAGGTTTTTCAGCGTATCGCGATCGGTCGCTGAAACGCTCTGCTCTGGAATACGGGCGATACGCGCCACCACCGTTTCGATATCCGACACGTTGACGGTTTTCTTACGCTTGCTGACCGGGACCAAACGCGCACGCGCGCCAGCTTCGTCAATCACGTCAATCGCTTTGTCTGGCAGATGACGATCGTTGATGTATTTCACCGCCAGCTCTACCGCCGCACGCACCGCTTTAGCGGTATAACGCACATCGTGATGCGCTTCGTATTTAGGTTTCAGACCGTTAAGGATCTGCACGGTCTCTTCCACGGAAGGCTCGGTAATATCAATCTTCTGGAAACGGCGCGCCAGCGCACGATCCTTCTCAAAGATATTGCTGAATTCCTGATAGGTGGTGGAACCCATCACGCGGATTTTTCCGCTGGAGAGCAGTGGCTTGATCAGGTTTGCCGCATCCACTTGGCCGCCTGATGCTGCACCAGCGCCGATGATGGTGTGGATTTCATCAATGAACAGGATACTGTTGCTGTCCTGTTCCAGCTGTTTCAGCAGCGCTTTGAAACGTTTTTCGAAATCGCCACGGTATTTGGTGCCCGCCAGCAGCGAACCGATATCAAGAGAGTAAATGGTGCACTCTTTCATCACTTCCGGCACATCGCCCTGCACAATGCGCCAGGCGAGGCCTTCCGCAATCGCGGTTTTACCCACGCCGGATTCACCCACCAGCAGCGGGTTATTTTTACGACGACGGCATAATACCTGAACGGCACGCTCCAGCTCTTTATCGCGGCCGATCAGCGGATCGATTCCGCCGACTCGAGCAAGCTGATTAAGATTGGTGGTGAAGTTTTCCATACGATCCTCCCCGCCTGCTTGCTCTTCGTTAACCGGATTTTCCGCGTTGTTTTGCGGCTGGCCGGGTTCGTCTTTACGCGTACCATGGGAGATGAAGTTCACCACGTCGAGGCGGCTCACTTCGTGTTTGCGCAGCAGGTAAGCCGCTTGCGACTCCTGCTCGCTGAAGATAGCGACCAGCACGTTCGCGCCCGCAACTTCGCTGCGACCGGAAGACTGGACATGGAATACGGCACGTTGCAGCACGCGCTGGAAGCTGAGCGTCGGTTGGGTATCGCGCTCCTCTTCGCTGGCTGGCAACACCGGCGTGGTTTGTTCGATGAAGGCTTCGAGTTCCTGACGCAGAGCCACGATATCCACCGAACAGGCTTCCAGTGCCTCTCTGGCCGACGGGTTACTGAGCAGTGCTAGCAACAGATGCTCGACGGTCATAAACTCATGACGGTGCTCGCGCGCTCTGGCGAAAGCCATGTTTAAACTGAGTTCCAGTTCTTGATTGAGCATTTGGCACCTCCCCCAATTATCGCTCTGACAACCTATCTCCTATATGGAGACGGCTTCAGGCTTTTTCTAGCGTACACAGCAAAGGATGTTCATTATCTCGAGCATAATTGTTCACTTGGGCTACTTTGGTTTCAGCCACTTCTGCAGTGAATACACCACAGATAGCTTTTCCATGGTAGTGAACTTTCAACATCAACTGCGTTGCACGTTCAATATCATAAGAAAAGAACTTTTGCAGAACGTCAATAACAAATTCCATAGGTGTATAATCGTCATTATTCAAAATGACTTTATACATTGAAGGCGGCTTTAACCCTTCGCGTACTTTATCTTCGGCTAGATGTTCGAAATTAAGCCAGTCGTTTGTGTTTGCCATAATGTTCCGTCGAAATTCTGCGTTACGGTTGTGCACATTTCTGCGCCCATTCCTAAAAGTTTAACATGCCTGTCAAGCGGGTTTTTCGTTGATAAAAACTGGCCCTAAAAGCACATGCGCGACCTGTATCACAAAATTTGCAATAGCGTTAACTGCCTCAAATTTTGATGAATTTCTCCCCGTCCGCCAGGGCCGTTTGCTTGACGATAAGGTCCGTTTCTCTACATTCTACTAACACAAGCTGATTGAGTTTTAAACAAACTCGACTCACAGCTTCAATGACCTCACCTACTTATCAAAATGTCTTGCGAGGGAAGTAAAAGCATGGAGACGGGTACAGTAAAATGGTTCAA
>NZ_JBCNNP010000106.1:0-4019 GCF_039594315.1 Pantoea sp. | reverse complement strand
GCTACAACACTTTGAGGATAATCATTTCGTCATGACGCGTATGAAACATCTGGTGGCTGCTGCCACACTGAGCCTGAGCCTGGCGCTTGTGGGTTGTTCCAGCTCATCGGATCCAGTCCCAGACAGCCCGCCGTCTGAAATTTATGCCACGGCCCAGCAAAAGCTGCAGGACGGTAACTTTAAAGCGGCGATTAAGCAACTGGAAGCATTGGATAACCGCTATCCGTTTGGTCCTTATTCGCAGCAAGTACAACTGGATTTGATCTACGCGTATTACAAAAATGCCGATCTGCCACTGGCGCAAGCCGCTATCTCGCGCTTTATGCGTCTGAATCCAACCCATCCAAACATTGACTATGTCATCTATATGAAAGGTCTGACGGATATGGCGTTGGATGATTCTGCGCTACAGGGCTTCTTCGGTATCGATCGTTCTGATCGTGATCCGACGCACGCTCGTGATGCTTTCCGTGACTTCTCCCAGTTACTGCGCGGCTATCCGAACAGCCAATATGCGGCGGATGCGCAGAAACGTTTGGCATTCTTGAAAGAGCGCCTGGCGAAGTATGAACTCTCGGTGGCGCAATTCTATACCAAGCGCGGTGCCTATGTCGCTGTTGTTAACCGCGTGGAGAGTATGATGAAGGATTATCCGGATACCGCAGCGACTCATGAAGCGCTGCCATTGATGGAAAATGCTTATCGCCAGCTGCAGCTGACGGCTGAAGCAGACAAAGTGGCAAAAATCATTGCGGCTAATAGCCAGTCCTGATTTTACAGCCACAAAAAAGCAGCCCAAGTGGCTGCTTTTTTTATGTCTGTTAAGCGAGAAGTTGTTAGAAACGAGCTTTCATCGCTGCGGTTATCCAGTCGATAGTGCGCCCTTCTCTCATATCCTTCAAGCAATTCCCGCCACTTTCCCGGCCTTTCTCACAATTACCTGGCATTGACAAAAAGTGACATTTCAATGTGATCTTGATCACATATTTTCTCAATATCCACGGTATGCTGGACCTACCCACACGGAAATGACAGAGAGGTTTAACTATGATTCTGAACATTACCAGCAAACAAATGGAAATCACCGAGGCCATCCGCAATCACGTTGAAGAACGCCTCGCCAAGCTGGAAAAATGGCAAACACATCTGATAAACCCTCACATAGTGTTATCGAAAGAGCCGAAAGAATTTGTGGCAGATGCCACCATCAATACGCCGAACGGCACGCTGGTCGCCAGCGCGAAACACGATGATATGTATACGGCCATCAATGACTTGATCGCCAAGCTGGAGCGACAACTTAATAAAGCGCAGCACAAACCCGAAGCACGTCGCGCCAACAGCAGTGTGAAAGATTTTCTTCCTACGGAATAAACAGACATCTTCAGTAACGCGCCTACGGGCGCGTTTTTTATTGACAGCTTTAAATCGCAGCGGTTACTCTCAAGGCACTTTAGTTTTGGAAACAACCATGAAACATATCCCGTTCTTCTTCGCATTCTTTTTTACCTTCCCCTGATTGGGAGGCGATTCGTCATGTGAAAATGAATGCGAAGACGAACAACAAAGCCTCCCAAATGGGAGGCTTTTTTATTGGACATTTTACAGGTGAGCCCTATGAATCCCGAAAATCCGCTGCTGGCATTACGCGATAAAATCAGCGCCGTTGATGAAAAACTCTTAGCGCTTTTGTCGGAGCGTCGCATACTGGCCGTTGAAGTTGCGCAGGCTAAACTGGCAACGCATCGCCCTATCCGCGATGTTGAGCGTGAACGCGCTCTGCTGGAAAACTTAATTTCACTGGGTAAAAAGCATCAGCTTGATGCGCATTACATCACTCGCCTGTTTCAGTTGGTGATTGAAGATTCGGTTCTTACTCAGCAAGCCTTGTTGCAAAAGAATCTCAACCATCCACATGCTCACGCACCGCGCATTGCATTCCTCGGTCCGAAAGGTTCCTACTCACATCTTGCGGCGCGCAAATACGCCACCCGACATTTTGATTCGATGGTTGAGATCGGCTGTCTGAAATTCCATGACATCATCCATCAGGTGGAAAGTGGACAAGCGGACTACGCGGTGATGCCGATTGAAAATACCAGCTCTGGTTCGATCAACGACGTTTACGATCTGCTTCAGCAAACCACGCTATCGATCGTGGGTGAGCTGACCATTCCAATTGAGCACTGTGTGCTGGTCAACGGCAGCACCGATTTGCAGCAGATCGAAACGGTTTACAGTCATCCTCAGCCATTCCAGCAGTGCAGCCAGTTCATTAATCGTTTCCCGCAGTGGAAAATCGAATACACCGAAAGCACCGCTGCAGCGATGGAGAAAGTGGCAGCGATGAATTCACCAAAGGTTGCCGCATTGGGTAGCGAAGCGGGCGGTGAGCTGTATGGATTGCAGGCGATGGAGCGCAATCTGGCCAATCAACAGCAGAACCATACGCGCTTCATCGTGCTGGCACGTAAAGCGATTGAAGTTTCTGGTCAGGTTCCGGCGAAAACAACATTGATCATGGCGACGGGTCAACAAGCGGGGGCATTGGTTGAAGCGCTGATGGTATTACGTAACCACGGCCTCATCATGAGCAAACTGGAAAACCGTCCCATCAACGGCAATCCGTGGGAAGAGATGTTTTATATTGATGTGCAGGGCAATCTGCAGTCAGAAAATATGCAGTTGGCGTTAACCGAGTTGAGCGGCTTAACCCGTTCATTAAAAGTTCTTGGCTGCTATCCAGGCGAGAATGTGGTGCCGGTTGAGCCGCGCCTTTAAGCAAAAAGGCATCCTCACGGATGCCTTTTGTTTTTTACTGCCGGCTATCGTTCGCCGATCGCAGCATGCTTCTGCTTTCGACCAGGAAGCGTTTCGCGTAATCACCAAACCAGTGTTCGACGCGCTCAAAGCTATCGATAAAGGCTTGCTTATCGCCCTGCTCGAGCAGTTTGATCGCATCGCCAAATCGCTGGTAATAACGTTTAATCAGCGCCAGATTACTCTCCGAGGACATGATGATGTCCGCGTAAAGCTGCGGATCCTGCGCAAACAGACGTCCAACCATTGCCAGTTCAAGGCGGTATATCGGTGAAGATAGCGCCAGCAGCTGATCCAGATTAACGTTCTCTTCCGCCAGATGCAGACCGTAAGCGAAAGTCGCAAAGTGACGCAGTGCCTGAATAAACGCCATATTCTGGTCGTGCTCAACGGCACTGATACGATGCAGCCGCGCGCCCCAAACCTGAATCTGCTCAAGGAACCACTGATAGGCTTCCGGCTGACGGCCATCACACCAAACCACAACCTGCTTTGCCAGGCTGCCGCTGTCCGGACCAAACATCGGATGCAAGCCCAGAACCGGTCCGGTGTGCGCGGCCAGCATCGCCTGCAGCGGGCGATTCTTCACCGAAGCCAGATCGACCAGAATGCAGTCTTCTGGCAATTTTGGCAGCTCACCGATGATTTGCTCGGTCAGATGAATTGGCACACTGATGATCACCATGCCCGCATTTTTCAGCAGCTCGTCAGAGCGTTCCCAATCGCCTTTATCCAGAATGCGGACCTGATAGCCAGAAAGCGTCAGCATCTTTTCAAACAGACGCCCCATCTGGCCGCGGCCACCTACAATCACCACCGGACGCAACGTCGGACACAGCGTTTTGAAGCCTTTGTCATTTTCATGCGCATAGGATTCACGCATCAAACGACGCAATACATCTTCAATCAAGTCCGGCGACACGCCGAGCGCTTCAGCTTCCTGGCGGCGTGAAGCCAGCATGCTGGCCTCACGCTCAGGAACATAGATCGGCAAACCGTAGCGGCTTTTAACTTCCCCTACTTCGGCTACCAGCTCCAGTCGTTTTGCCAGTAACCCAAGCAGTGCTTTATCTACTTCATCGATTTGATCGCGTAGCGCGGTCAGTTCAGCCACCATGACTCATTACACCTCGTGTGACAGACGCGCCGACAGCACTCCCTGCAGATCCTGATGGATTTCACGCAGCAACGTTTCAGTG
>NZ_JBCNNP010000105.1:0-4275 GCF_039594315.1 Pantoea sp. | reverse complement strand
CATAATGATGGCCACGTGACGTGGCGTGCAGTACGACTCGTCATCGATTGTGTTGTGATTGTTGGACGACATAACGCGTAATAATTCCTTTCATCAGAAATGCTGTGGTTTCTGAATACATTGCGCCAGCAGCAAACTCCGGCAAACACGCCAGATGACATCGAAACAATGTCGGGCTGTGAAACGCGAGCGAGCGACTATACCATTTTCACCCAAGGCGAACAAATAGCGGGAACTATCAACCTGCTAAACAGTAGCGTGGCAACAATTCTTTCGCACGCACACGCGCTAACCGATCGATTTCCATCACTGCGTCAATGCTGTCCGGCTCCTGACAACTCAGCGACGCCAGAACTTCACTGTTGATGGCAGCGATATCGGTAAAGCGAATCTGGTGCTCAAGAAACGCGGCAACCGCCACTTCATTCGCTGCATTCAGCGTCGTCGTGGCCGCCTGGCCTGTTGCACAGGCATCAATCGCGAGTTTCAGGCAGGGATAGCGCTCGTAATCTGGTTCGGCAAACGTCAGTGACTTCATGCGAGTGAAATCGAGTGGCGTTACACCCGCAGAGATACGTGCTGGCCATGCCATGCTGTGCGCGATTGGCGTTCGCATATCCGGTGAACCTAGTTGCGCCAACACACTGCCATCGCAATAACGCACCATCGAATGGATAACAGACTGCGGATGCAAGATAACTTCCATCTGCGCGTCAGTCGCATTAAATAGCCAGCGGGCTTCAATGTATTCAAGACCTTTATTCATCATGGTGGCCGAATCAACGGAGATTTTTCGTCCCATTGACCAGTTCGGATGCGCACACGCCTGATCCGGCGACATCGCGGCTAAATCCGCTAGTGGCGTGTCACGAAAAGGACCACCCGATCCCGTAAGGAGAATCGACTCGATGCCGTTCCCCCGCAGATCAGCGTACCCCAACTGATGCTGTATGGAAGCGGGTAAACTCTGAAAAATGGCATTATGCTCGCTGTCGACCGGCAGCAATTGCGCCTGATGATGACGTACCGCCTCCATAAACAGACGGCCGCATGTGACAAGGGATTCTTTATTCGCCAGCAGCACGGTTTTGCCGGCGCGAATAGCCGCTAAAGTGGGCTGTAAACCTGAGGCGCCGACGATCGCCGCCATCACCTGGTCAACTTCATCCAATGCAGCCAATTCGCAAGCGGCTTGAACGCCGGAGAGCACTTCGGTATTAACGTTGAGTGCTTTCAGTCGCTCACGCAGCGCTTTAGCGGAGGTTTCATCAGACATCGCGGCATAGCGTGGTTGGAATTGCAGGCATTGTTCCGCCATCAACGCCACGTTCTGGCCCGCCACCAGCGCAGTGACCTGATACAGTTCAGGATTCGCCGCAATCACCGCCAGCGTGCTGGTGCCAATTGAGCCGGTTGATCCCAGCAGAGTTAATCGCTTCATCATGCTATCCCTGTGAAGTCGTGGATCGTGCCCGCAACGGCGCCGGGCACAATGTAAAACGCCGCCAGAGTGCATTCATCTAGAACACGTCTCTGTACGGCGTTTTGGCAGGCAATTGATGGAATTAGAAATCCATCAGTTCCTTCTCTTTATCGGCCAATGCAGTATCAACACTCTTGATATGTGCATCAGTCATTTTCTGGATCTCATCCTGCGAGCGACGTTCGTCGTCTTCGCTGATCTCTTTGTCTTTCAACAACGCTTTGATCTTGTCGTTAGCATCACGACGGACGTTACGCACAGAAACACGGCCCTGCTCTGCTTCGCCACGCACGATCTTGATCAGATCTTTACGACGCTCTTCGGTCAGCGGTGGCAGCGGCACACGAATGTCGCTTCCGGCTGAGCTTGGGTTCAGACCCAAGTCAGAAGCCATGATGGCTTTCTCAACCGCGGCGCTCAGTGAGCGATCAAATACGTTGATTTTCAGCGTACGCGAATCCTCAACGGTCACGTTAGCCAGCTGACGCAGCGGCGTAGGCGTACCGTAATAAGGAACAACAATGCCGTCGAGCAGTGAAGGCGAAGCACGACCGGTGCGCACTTTGCTGATGTTGTTTTTGAATGCATCCACACATTTTTCCATGCGCGTGTCAGCATCTTTTTTAATGTCGTTAATCACGTTGAAACCCTTGGATTCGGTTTGACCTGGCCATCTCCGGGCGAACCGGAAGTGGTATCGATAAACATCGATCATCCTAATTGCTGCGCGATGACGGAGCACCGCGGCAAAAGAATATACCTTATTTTAACTTGCGTCGGGTATTAATGCGTAATCAGGGTGCCTTCTTTTTCACCCATCACTACGCGACGCAGTGCGCCAGGTTTGTTCATATTGAAGACGCGGATAGGCAGTTTATGGTCACGCGCCAGCGTAAAGGCCGCAAGATCCATCACTTTAAGCTCTTTATCCAGCACTTCGGCATAGCTCAGCTGGTCATACAGCGTTGCATCCGGATTTTTTACCGGATCTTCAGAGTAGACGCCGTCTACTTTGGTGGCTTTCAGAACCACGTCAGCTTCGATTTCGATGCCGCGCAGGCAGGCTGCAGAGTCAGTGGTAAAGAATGGGTTACCGGTACCGGCCGCGAAAATCACCACGCGGTTGTTGCGCAGCAGGCTAATCGCTTCCGCCCAGCTGTAGTTATCACACACGCCATTCAGCGGAATCGCTGACATCAAACGCGCATTGACATACGCACGGTGCAGCGCATCACGCATTGCTAAACCGTTCATTACCGTGGCCAGCATGCCCATATGGTCGCCGACCACACGGTTCATTCCCGCCTGGGCCAGACCCGCGCCGCGGAACAGGTTACCGCCACCAATAACCACACCCACCTGGATGCCCAATTCAACCAGCTCTTTAACCTCTTGCGCCATGCGGTCAAGCACGCTCGCGTCAATACCAAAACCTTCGGCACCTTGCAGTGCTTCGCCACTCAGTTTTAGCAGGATACGTTGATATACAGGTTTTGCGTTGGTCGCCATGGTCAATTCTTCCTGGAAGATATGATGAAAAGGAGAAGTAAAATCTGGTCGATCATCCGCAAAGCGCGCTAAAAAAGCTATTGGGATGAGACTGAAAAGTGCCGTACTAAATTACAGGCAAAAAAGAACCGCCTTGTGGCGGTTCTTTCGGACCATTAAGACTGTTTGGACATTGCAGCAACTTCTGCTGCGAAGTCAGCTTCAACTTTCTCAATGCCTTCGCCCACTTCGAAGCGGATGAAGTTGATGGCTTTAGCGTTTTGCTCTTTCAACGCCTGACCAACGGTTTTGCTTGGGTCGATAACGAAAGCCTGACCGGTCAGAGAAACTTCGCCGGTGAATTTCTTCATGCGGCCTTCAACCATTTTTTCAGCGATTTCTTTTGGCTTGCCAGACTGCATGGCAATGTCCAACTGAACCTGGTACTCTTTCTCAACCACGTCAGCAGAAACGTCTTCTGGGGTAACGAATTCTGGCTTACTTGCTGCGATGTGCATAGCAACATGCTTGCTCAGCTCTTCGCTAGCACCGGCAGTTGAAACCACAACACCGATACGCGCGCCGTGCTGATAGCTGTTCAGCTCAGCACCTTCCAGGATCGCAACACGACGGATGTTGATGTTCTCACCGATTTTAGCAACCAGCGCTACGCGTTCTTCTTCGAACTGCGCTTTCAGAGCTTCCACATCAGTAACTTTGCCTGCAGCTGCTGCATCCAGAACTTTGTCAGCAAACGCCTGGAAACCGGCATCTTTTGCTACGAAGTCAGTCTGGCAGTTTACTTCCAGAATCACTGCGAAACCGTCAGCGATTTTGGTTTTGATCACGCCATCAGCAGCCACGTTGCCTGCTTTCTTAGCGGCTTTGATTGCGCCAGATTTACGCATGTTCTCAATCGCCAGCTCGATGTCGCCGTTTGATTCAGTCAGCGCTTTTTTGCAGTCCATCATGCCTGCGCCAGTACGCTCACGCAGTTCTTTTACCAATGCAGCGGTAATATCAGCCATTCCAGAATCCTCGATTCGTCTCTGTGTGTTCACACACTGTCAGAAACTTGTTGCGGAAAATTTACTCTGCCCCGCTCGCTCAGAGAGAAGCGTGACAGACTTAGATAAAATAAAGGGGCCTGAACGGCCCCCTTAACAGATAACATCTGATGTCTAAGGGCTCTTAGAAAGAGCGAACCTTATTAAGCTTCAGCAGCTTCTTCAGCCTGCTCAGCCAGGTCCTGTGAACGGCCTTCGCGCACGGTAGTGGCAACGGCAGTCAGGTACAGGCTTACA
>NZ_JBCNNP010000104.1:0-4551 GCF_039594315.1 Pantoea sp. | reverse complement strand
ACCGCCTCATCCAGCAGCACTGTGGTGTGTTTAAAATTTTCCTGCATAGCTATAGCGACAAGTCCTGCAACCGCTCAGATAAAGGCTCCTGAGCCGACTGTTCTGTGTCAATATCGTCCTTAACTTGTTGATACCAGGTCTGTTCATCCCACAGCTCAAACTTGTTGAACTGTCCAACCAGCATCACTTCTTTAGTTAGGCCAGCATGTTGTCGCAGCGTGTTCGCCAACAACAAACGGCCCGCGTTATCCATCTGACACTCACTGGCATGCCCTAACAGCAGTCGCTGCACGCGACGTTCACTCGGGTTCATGCTGGATAAGCGCGACAGTTTCTTCTCAATGATTTCCCATTCGGGCAAGGTGTAAAGCAGCAGGCATGGCTGGTGGAGGTCAATGGTACATACCATTTGCCCCTGAGACTCTGCGACAAGCAATTCGCGATAGCGTGTTGGTACTGCCAATCGTCCTTTGCTGTCGAGATTGACTAACGTTGCTCCACGGAACATGCCAGCCTTACCCCTCGATCACCCGTTTTCACCACTTTATCCCACTTTTTACCACGAAACGAGTTTACGGAGCCGATGAAATCCTTGTCAAGCCGCAACGGCAAGTGAATATCACTATTTACACCGGGTGAATTTAATCGGAGGCGGGAATAAATCGATGATAACTGGCAAAATTAAAAATTAACCTGATGAATAGTGGAATAAAAATTTCCGCAATATAAAAAATGGCGAAAAATAAAGCGCTTTTAAGCCGAAATATATTTGCCATGCAATCTGCGACAGCGGCTGCATTTTAGGGGATTTCCGAAAGGAAGCCCAGCACCATCGCGCCAGCTCTGCTACGCCGCGCTGCTGAACATGTAAACAAATAAGAAAAGTTAATCAGGTTAAATTGTTAGCTGAGGTGGCGATAATTTACGCTTTTTTACTTCGGAAGCTTCTGAGGAAATATCGTTGGCACAAATTAAAATTGGGCAGCGAACTGCCCACGATTTCATTTAGCGCGGCGGCTTAATTGCCCGCGGCGGAATAAATTACGACGAATACGCGTTAAACCCGGTTTTGGTTTACGCGGTTCATCCAGAGACGCTAATACTAATTCCAATACACGCTCTGCAACATCACGATGACGCTGCCCCACCGCCAGCACCGGACACTCAAGGAAATCCAGCAATTCGTGGTCACCAAAAGTGGCAATCGCCAGATCGGTTGGCAAGCGGCCATCGCGCTTCAGCGTAATATCCATTACACCTTGCAGCAGCCCAAATGAGGTGGTGAACAGCGCTTCCGGCATAGGATGATCTTCGAGGTACTTCTCAAACAAAGCAGCGGCAGCGGCACGATCAAAGCTATTACAGTAGATGTAATCGATCGGGCGTTCGTCATCCTTCCACGCATCACGGAAGCCCAGTTCACGCAAGAAACTGACAGATAACTCCGGCAGCGCGCCCAAAAACAGCACATTTTTAACCGGCAGCTGACGCAATTCAGCTGCCAAGGCTTGTGCATCATCCTGATCGGCACCCACCACGCTGGTGAAATGCTCACGATCCAGCGCGCGGTCGAGCGCGATAATGGGCAGTGGATCGTTGATCCAACGCTGATAGAAAGGATGTTCAGGCGGCAAAGAAGTAGAGACGATGATGGCATCAACCTGACGCTGTAAAAGATGCTCAATACAACGCATCTCGTTATCCGGCTGATCTTCGGAGCACGCAATCAGCAACTGATAGCCACGTTGACGTGCCTGACGCTCCAGATAATTGGCGATGCGCGTGTAACTGGTGTTTTCCAGATCGGGAATCACTAAACCAATAGAACGCGTACGCCCAGCACGCAAGCCTGCTGCAACCGCATTCGGGTGATAATTATGCTCACGCACCACCGCCATTACTTTCTCAACGGTTTTCTCGCTGACACGATACTGCCGCGCTTTGCCATTGATGACGTAGCTGGCCGTAGTGCGCGATACGCCCGCCAGGCGCGCAATTTCATCCAGTTTCACGATGACACCTTAATTCTGATAAGCCAGCGCTGGCGAAAATATCCGCAGAGTAGCTATGGGTAAAACATTTGTAACATCTAACCGCAGAAAACCACGCTGAGCAACCGCTTTTCTCAAGCATCATCGAGAAGCGCATAAAATAAAAAAACCCGGCATTTCGCCGGGTTAGCACTGAATGTGATGTTTGCGCTGCGTGATTAACGCATCACACGATCACCGCGTGACACGCCAACGATTCCTGAACGCGCCACTTCAACAATCTCCGCTACGTCACGAACGGTGTTAAGAAATGCATCCAGTTTATCGCTGGTGCCCGCCAGCTGAACCGTGTAAAGCGTTGGCGTGACGTCAATAATTTGACCACGGAAAATCTCCGCGCTGCGCTTCACTTCTTCACGGCCGTAACCACTTGCCTGGATTTTCACCAGCATGATTTCACGCTCAACGTAAGCGCCCTGCCCCAGTTCACTGACACGTAACACGTCCACCAACTTGTGCAGTTGCTTCTCGATCTGCTCCAGCACTTTTTCATCGCCAACGGTTTGGATGGTCATGCGCGACAGCGTGGGATCATCGGTAGGCGCCACCGTCAGGCTTTCGATGTTGTAGCCACGTTGTGAGAACAGCCCGACTACGCGGGACAATGCGCCGGATTCGTTTTCCAGCAGAACCGATAAAATACGACGCATAATTAAGTCCTCTCCGTTTTGCTCAGCCACATTTCATCCATCGAACCGCCACGAATTTGCATCGGGTAAACGTGCTCGCTGCCATCAATATTCACATCAACAAACACCAGACGTCCTTTCGCCAGCGTATCCAATGCCAGTTGCAGCTTCTCTTCCAGTTCGGCAGGATGCGCAATCGAAACCCCCACGTGGCCGTAAGCTTCGGCTAAACGCACGAAATCTGGCAGAGATTGCATGTAAGACTGTGAATGGCGGCCAGAATAAATCATGTCCTGCCACTGCTTAACCATGCCGAGGAAACCGTTATTGAGGTTCAGCACCAGCACCGGCAAATCGTATTGCAGCGCAGTCGACAGCTCCTGAATATTCATCTGGATGCTGCCGTCGCCAGTCACGCAGATGACCGTTTCATCCGGCAATGCCATTTTCACCCCCAGCGCAGCGGGCAGGCCAAAGCCCATGGTGCCCAAACCGCCTGAGTTGATCCAACGACGTGGTTTGTCGAACTGGTAGTAAAGTGCGGCAAACATCTGGTGTTGGCCCACGTCAGAGGTGACGTAAGCGTCGCCTTTGGTCAAACGGCAAATCGTTTCGATAACCGCTTGCGGCTTGATTTTGTCGCTGGTGCGATCAAATTCCAGGCATTTGCGGCTGCGCCAGCCTTCAATGGTCTGCCACCAATCACGCAGGCTATCAAGTTCTTGCTTGGCATCGCTCTGCGCCAGCAGTTCCAACATCTGTGTCAGCGTCTGTTTAGCATCACCAACAATCGGGATATCGGCGCTGACGGTTTTTGAAATCGAGGTTGGATCAACATCGATATGCATAATCGTCGCATTCGGGCAGTACTTCGCCAGATTGTTGGTGGTGCGATCGTCGAAGCGCACGCCAATGCCGAAGATCAAATCGGCGTTGTGCATGGTCATGTTGGCTTCGTAAGTTCCGTGCATACCCAGCATGCCGACGCATTGGCGATGCGTGCCAGGGAACACGCCCAAGCCCATCAACGAGGTGGTAACCGGAATATTCAGTTGTTCAGCCAATTGCAGTAATTCTGCTTCGCAGCCCGACATAATCGCGCCGCCACCGGCATAGATGACGGGTTTGTGCGCTGCCAGCAGCGTTTGCAGCGCGCGCTTAATCTGGCCTTTGTGGCCTTGAATGGTCGGATTGTAGGAGCGCATGCTCACTGTTTCCGGCCAAACGTACGGCAACTTGTTCGCTGGATTGAGAATATCTTTTGGCAGATCGATAACCACCGGGCCAGGACGACCGCTTGCCGCCAGCCAGAAAGCCTTTTTCAGAACGGTAGGAATTTCTTCGGCATTTTTAACCAGGAAGCTGTGCTTCACCACTGGACGGGAGATGCCGACCATGTCGCACTCCTGGAACGCATCGTAGCCAATCAGCGAAGAAGGCACCTGACCGGATAGAATTACCATCGGGATGGAATCCATGTAGGCGGTAGCAATGCCAGTAATTGCATTGGTCGCGCCAGGACCGGAAGTCACCAGCACCACGCCCACTTCGCCGGTCGCACGCGCAAGGCCGTCGGCCATGTGCACCGCACCTTGTTCATGGCGGACCAGCACGTGGTCAATGCCACCGACCGTTTGCAGCGCATCATAAATATCGAGCACTGCTCCGCCCGGATAACCGAATACCTGTTTAACGCCCTGATCGATTAACGAACGGACGACCATTTCGGCTCCTGACAACATCTCCATTTTCTGCCTCCAGGCTTGAGGGACTGAATCCACTGACGTTCGCGTTTCCCGCACGCCACTGATATCCGGCCCCCGATCGCCAATTAAGATCAAAACCTTATGTTTATGCTCAGAAGGCGGCGT
>NZ_JBCNNP010000103.1:0-4603 GCF_039594315.1 Pantoea sp. | reverse complement strand
GTGTTTACCGCAGATAAAGCAAATGTTTTCGTGATTATCAGACCATGTACATGCCGCCATTGACATGAAGCGTCTCACCTGTGATATAGGCTGCTTCGTCAGAGGCTAAGAATGCAACAGCATTGGCAATTTCCTGCGGGTCGCCTAAACGACCTGCTGGCACTTCTGCCAAAATACCCGAACGTTGATCTTCGTTCAGTGCACGCGTCATATCCGTCTCAATAAAGCCCGGAGCTACGACGTTTACAGTAATGCCACGTGACGCAATTTCTCGCGCCAGTGATTTGCTAAAGCCAATCAAACCTGCTTTTGCTGCCGCATAGTTTGCCTGACCCGCGTTACCCATGGTTCCAACTACAGAACCGATGGTAATGATACGGCCCACGCGTTTTTTCATCATGGCACGCATAACCGCCTTAGAAAGGCGGAAGACTGATGTCAGGTTGGTATCGAGGATATCCGCCCACTCATCGTCCTTCATGCGCATCAACAGATTGTCACGCGTAATGCCTGCATTATTGACTAAAATGTCCACTTCGCCAAATTCGGCGCGAACTTGTTCGAGGACGCTCTCAATTGAGGCGGCATCGGTGACGTTCAGCAGCATGCCTTTGCCCTTGTCGCCGAGGTAAGCACTGATTGCTTCCGCACCGCTTGCACTGGTGGCCGTTCCGACCACTTTAGCACCGCGCGCAGCCAGCGTTTCCGCGATGGCGCGACCGATACCACGGCTTGCACCGGTAACCAGCGCTACTTTACCTTCAAAGCTCATGTTTTTCCTCTTATTCCTGTGTAAGTGCTGCGCTCAGTGAAGCAGAGTCGTTCACGGCAGCAGCACTCAGGCTATCCACAATACGTTTGGTCAGACCGGTCAGGACCTTACCTGGACCGATCTCCAGCAACTGTTCAACGCCCTGCGCCGCAAGAAACTCGACCGATTCGGTCCAGCGAACGGGGCTATAGAGCTGACGCACCAGCGCACTACGAATTGCGGCACCCTCGGTTTCGCATTTCACGTCAACGTTATTCACCACCGGCACAGCTGGCGCGTTAAACGTAATATTTTCCAGCGCAACCGCCAGTTTATCGGCCGCTGGTTTCATCAATGCACAGTGTGATGGCACGCTCACTGGCAGCGGCAGCGCACGTTTAGCACCCGCGGCTTTGCACGCGGCACCAGCACGTTCAACCGCTTCTTTATTACCGGCGATAACCACTTGGCCTGGCGAGTTGAAGTTAACCGGTGAAACCACCTGGCCTTGTGCGCTCTCTTCACAGGCTTTACGGATTGACGCATCGTCAAGACCGATAATCGCCTGCATCGCGCCAGTACCTTCTGGCACCGCTTCCTGCATCAATTTGCCGCGCAGTTCGACCAATTTGATCGCATCAGCGAAATTCAGTACGCCAGCACACACCAGCGCTGAATATTCACCTAAGCTGTGACCTGCCATCAACGTTGGCTGCACCGCATTTTTGCTCTGTAACACGCGATAGATCGCGACAGAAGCCGCCAGCAATGCCGGCTGCGTTTGCCAGGTTTTATTCAGCTCTTCAGCCGGTCCTTGTTGAACCAACTGCCATAAGTCATAGCCCAGCGCGTCAGAAGCTTCACGGAAAGTGGCTTCAACCTGCGAATTTTCTGCAGCCAATTCGGCAAGCATGCCGACGGTCTGCGATCCCTGTCCCGGGAAAACAAATGCAAATTGCGTCATCTACTGTTCCTGTCTATCAAAAGCGAACCAGCGCGGAACCCCAGGTGAAACCACCACCAAAGGCTTCCAGCAGAATCAGTTGTCCTGGCTTGATACGACCATCGCGCACCGCTTCGTCGAGCGCGCTTGGCACCGATGCGGCTGAGGTGTTGCCGTGACGATCAAGCGTGACCACCACTTTATCCATGCCCATCCCCAGCTTTTTCGCGGTCGCGCTAATAATGCGCAGATTTGCCTGGTGCGGCACCAGCCAATCAAGCTGTTCACGATCAAGGTTATTGGCTTGCAGGGTTTCATCAACAATATGGGCCAGTTCAGTCACGGCCACTTTGAAGACTTCATTACCCGCCATAGTCAGATAAGCTGGCTCATCCTGATGCGCACGATCCTGATAAGGCAGCGTTAACAGTTTACTGTAACGGCCATCAGCGTGCAGATGCGTAGAAAGGATGCCGGGTTCTTCACTTTGGCTGAGAACCACCGCGCCTGCACCGTCACCAAACAGAATAATAGTGCCGCGATCTTCAGGATCGAGCGTACGGGCCAGCACATCCGCGCCGATCACCAGCGCATGCTTAACCGCACCATTTTTGATGTATTGATCGGCCACGCTGAGTGCATAGGTAAAACCTGCACAAGCAGCAGCCAAGTCGAAGGCAGCGCAATCTTTGATTTCCAGCATTTGCTGGATCATGCACGCTGAACTTGGGAAGGCGTGGCTGGAGGACGTGGTCGCCACAATGATCAGCCCAACGTCATTGGCATCAACACCTGCCATTTCTAACGCACGTTGTGCTGCGGTGAAGCCCATGGTCGCAACGGTTTCATCCGGTGCGGCAATGCGACGCTCACGAATACCGGTACGTGTGACAATCCACTCGTCCGAAGTCTCCACCATTTTTTCCAGATCCGCATTGGAGCGAATCTGCTCAGGCAAATAGCTGCCCGTACCGATAATTTTGGTAAACATCTACGCTTTGTCACTCCTGGCTAATACAGTGTCAAGGCGCGCTGCAATCCTCTCTGGGACTTGCCGCCGCACCGTCTGCTCTGCCTGCTCTATCGCCACGGCAAACGCACGTTGATTCGCCGCACCGTGGCTTTTGATCACTGTTCCGCGCAATCCTAACAGACAAGCGCCATTGTACTGGTCGGGGTTGAGGTGGCCGAAACGTTTAGCCAGACGTTTTTGAATAAAGCGTCCCAACAATTTAAGCCACCAAGCCCGTTTTTTTCCTTCTCCTGATGATTTCAGCAGAGAAAGAAACATTCTTACCACGCCTTCCATGGTTTTCAACGTGACGTTACCCACGAACCCATCACAGACCAGCACATCCGTTTTGCCGGTGAGGAGATCGTTCCCCTCAAGATAACCAATATAGTTGATTTGCGGCGACGCTCGCAGCACCGCAGATGCGGTACGGATTGTTTCCAACCCTTTGGTCTCTTCCTGACCAATATTTAGCAGCGCCACACGCGGCTGGGCGATGTCCAATACTTCCTCGGCCATCACTGCGCCCATAATCGCAAACTGCACCAGCATGTCGCTGTCGGAATCCACGTTAGCACCGAGATCCAGCACCACCGTTTTGCCGTGCTGTTGATGCGGCAGCACCGTCATCAGCGCCGGACGTTCTATGCCTTCCAGCGGCTTAAGCAACAGTTTCGACAAGCCCATCAATGCGCCGGTATTACCCGCACTGACACAGCCTTGCGCTTTGCCCTCTTTCACCAACTCTAACGCCACGCGCATCGAACTGCCGCGGCTGTTACGAATCGCCTGAGAAGGTTTGGCATCACTTGCAATAACCGATTCGGCAGGAATAACCTGCACACGCCTCTGTAACGAGGAATCCGCTTTGGCAAGAAATGACGAGATGATGTCGGGATCGCCGACCAGAAGAAGAACCAGCTCCGAATGAGAGGCCAGTGCCTGCAAGGATGCAGGCACTGTCACGCAGGGACCGAAGTCCCCGCCCATGGCATCAACTGCCAGGGTCAAACGTGTCAAGGTATCGCCTTGCGTAACCGCAAGGATTACTTGGTGATAACCTTGCGACCGCGGTAGTAACCATCCGCAGTGATATGGTGACGCAGATGAGTTTCGCCAGAAACTTTATCTACTGACAGAGCAGCAGTGGTCAGCGCATCGTGTGAACGACGCATACCACGCTTAGAACGGGTTGGTTTATTCTGTTGTACGGCCATGGACCTTACTCCTATTACTTACGCTTTAAACTGGCTAATACGGCAAAGGGATTTGGTTTTTCTGCCTCTTCAGGCAATTTGCCAAATACCATGTCCGCGTCGGACACTTCACAGTGTTCAGAATCATGCACCGGAACCACGGGCAGCGCGAGGATGAGTTCATCTTCGATCACTGCCAGCAAGTCGATCTCACCAAAATCATTGACATCAACTGGCTCGTAGGCTTCCGGTAGTGCCTCGGCCTGATCATCCGAAGAGACAGGACTGAAGCAATAGCTTACGTGGATATGATGGGGAAACGATTGGTTGCAGCGCTGACATGACAAAGTCACCTGCACTTCCGCTGTTCCTTGCAGAACGGCGAGGCGCTGGTTGTCAACCGCAAACGACATATCGCATTCAACATCACTGTCCACACTCACGACCGTTTCGGCCAAGCGCGCCACCAATTCAGGTGCATAAACACCGTGATAATCAAGGCGTTTCTGCGCGGCGCGGACCGGATCGAGCGTCAGGGGTAATTTTACCTTTTGCATAGGGCGCGCATATTAACTTTGTAACGTCATAGAGTCAAAGAAAAAGGCCGGTTTACGGCATCTTTCACCCGTTAGTCGCATCCAGTGCGGCGCATAGTTTAAAATGACTGTCATCTTTACGCTATCTATTCTGAAAAAAAATGA
>NZ_JBCNNP010000102.1:0-4907 GCF_039594315.1 Pantoea sp. | reverse complement strand
AAGTGCCGGCACACATCATTTCTCAGCGCTACGGTGCTTCTGTTCGCCAGGACGTGCTGGGCGAGCTGATGACGCGCAACTTCGTTGACGCCATCATCAAAGAGAAAATCAATCCGGCTGGCGCACCTAACTACGTGCCAGGCGAATATAAAGAAGGCGAAGACTTCACCTACGCGGTTGAGTTCGAAGTGTATCCAGAAGTTGAGCTGAAAGGCCTGGATGCTATCGAAGTCGAGAAGCCAGTAGTCGAAGTGACTGACGCTGACGTTGATACCATGCTGGAAACCCTGCAGAAGCAGCAGGCGACCTGGAAAGAAACCGATGCTGCTGCGACTGCTGAAGATCGCGCAACCATCGACTTCAGCGGTTCTGTGGACGGCGAAGAGTTCGAAGGCGGCAAAGCGTCTGACTTCGTACTGGCAATGGGCCAGGGTCGTATGATCCCAGGTTTCGAAGAAGGTGTTGTTGGCCACAAAGCGGGCGAAACCTTCACCATCGACGTGAAATTCCCAGACGATTACCACGCTGAAACCCTGAAAGGGAAAGACGCGAAGTTCGAAATCGTGCTGAAGAAAGTTGAAACACGTGAATTGCCAGAACTGACTGAAGAGTTCATCAAACGTTTCGGCGTTGAAGACGGTTCAGTTGCCGGTTTGCGTGCAGAAGTGCGTAAGAACATGGATCGCGAGCTGAAAGGCGCTATCCGTAACCGCGTGAAATCTCAGGCAATCGACGGCTTGGTTGCAGCTAACGACATCGACGTTCCGGTTGCGCTGATCGACAGCGAAATCGACGTTCTGCGTCGTCAGGCTGCACAGCGTTTTGGTGGCAACGAGAAGCAAGCGCTGGAACTGCCACGCGAGCTGTTCGAAGAGCAAGCTAAACGCCGCGTTGTTGTTGGCCTGCTGCTGGGCGAAGTGATTCGCATCAACGAGCTGAAAGCTGACGAAGATCGCGTTAAAGCACTGATCGAAGAGATGGCTTCTGCGTATGAAGATCCGCAGGAAGTGATTGAGTTCTACAGCAAGAACAACGAGCTGATGAACAACATGCGCAACGTTGCTCTGGAAGAGCAAGCGGTTGAAGCGGTTCTGGCGAAAGCTAAAGTGACCGATAAAGCCACTAACTTCCAGGAACTGATGAACCAGACCTCAGCGGCCTGATTCATTCGTTAACCGTTAGTGCTGAGCCCGTGACTGAAAAGTCGCGGGCTTTTTCGTTTCTAGCGCTTAATAGCGTAGTTTTGTCGTCTATTTGCTTAATTAATCGGCAAATTATCCGCTAAGCTCTTTTTCCGTGTTAGCGAATGGGCAAAAGGTTGTTATGCTTGAAACAACTGGGCAGCATCCCCAGATACAGGGAGCATGCATGAAAACAGTGAGACTGGCTGATTAACCGTCCCATTATCGCGGACTGAGACTGTGGCGCGTAGTTTTCCCGCCGCGCCTCACGTAAAATCGGTACAGAATGTTGCCAATAAAATTATCAGGAGACGGTAATGTCATACAGTGGCGATCGTGAATTTACTGCACCGCACATGGCGCTGGTGCCAATGGTGGTTGAACAAACCTCGCGTGGCGAGCGTTCATACGACATCTACTCTCGCCTGCTCAAAGAGCGTGTGATCTTCCTGACTGGTCAGGTTGAAGATCATATGGCTAACCTGATCGTGGCGCAGATGCTGTTTCTGGAAGCTGAGAATCCTGAAAAAGACATTTATCTCTACATTAACTCGCCAGGCGGCGTGATTACTGCCGGGATGTCGATTTACGACACCATGAAATTCATCAAGCCAGACGTCAGCACCATTTGTATGGGTCAGGCTTGTTCGATGGGCGCGTTCCTGCTGACGGCAGGGACTAAAGGCAAACGCTTCTGCCTGCCTAATTCACGTGTGATGATTCACCAGCCGCTGGGCGGCTATCAGGGCCAGGCGACGGATATCGAAATCCACGCGCGTGAAATCCTGAAAGTGAAACAGCGCATGAATGAGTTGATGGCGGAGCACACCGGCAAATCGCTGGAAGAGATTGAACGCGACACCGAGCGCGATCGTTTCCTCTCAGCGAGCGAAGCGGTAGAGTATGGCTTGGTCGACTCAATCCTGACGCATCGCCAATAAGACACATCTGTCTGCCCCTTACGCTATAGTTAACGGGAAGCAGGCAGATGGGTTGAATGAATATCGGCCGTTGATGTACGGCCAGTGCCGTACAACAAATTAGGTCTGAGAAAGAAAAGAGGTTAGCTGATGACAGATAAGCGCAAAGACGGTTCAGGTAAGTTGCTGTACTGCTCTTTCTGCGGCAAAAGCCAGCATGAAGTCCGTAAGCTAATTGCCGGGCCGTCAGTGTATATTTGCGATGAGTGCGTTGATCTTTGCAACGACATCATTCGTGAAGAGATCAAAGAAGTTGCGCCGCATCGCGAGCGTAGCTCACTGCCGACGCCGCATGAAATTCGCCATCACCTCGATGACTACGTTATCGGTCAGGAAAGGGCGAAGAAAGTGCTGGCGGTTGCGGTGTATAACCACTACAAACGCTTGCGCAATGGCGATACAAGCAATGGCATCGAACTGGGCAAAAGTAACATTTTGCTGATCGGTCCAACCGGTAGCGGTAAAACACTGTTAGCAGAAACACTGGCGCGCTTGCTGGACGTACCGTTTACCATGGCGGATGCCACCACACTGACCGAAGCCGGTTACGTGGGTGAAGATGTAGAAAACATCATCCAGAAGCTGTTGCAGAAGTGTGATTACGACGTGCAGAAAGCGCAGCGCGGCATTGTCTACATCGATGAAATCGACAAGATTTCTCGTAAGTCTGACAACCCGTCAATTACCCGCGACGTATCGGGTGAAGGCGTGCAACAAGCGTTACTGAAATTGATTGAAGGCACCGTGGCCGCTGTTCCGCCGCAGGGTGGACGTAAGCATCCGCAGCAGGAATTCTTGCAAGTTGACACTTCCAAGATTCTGTTCATCTGTGGTGGTGCATTTGCCGGTCTCGATAAAGTGATTTCTCAGCGTGTTGAAACTGGATCCGGTATCGGCTTCGGTGCAACCGTTAAAGGCAAATCGCAGAAAGCGAGCGAAGGTGAATTGCTGTCGCAGGTCGAGCCAGAAGATTTGATCAAGTTTGGTCTGATTCCTGAGTTCATTGGTCGTTTGCCAGTGGTGGCAACGCTGAGTGAACTAAGTGAAGAAGCGCTGATTCAGATCCTGCGTGAGCCAAAAAATGCCCTGACCAAACAGTATCAGGCGCTATTTAATCTTGAAGGTGTAGAACTGGAATTCCGTGATGAAGCTTTAACAGCAATTGCTAAAAAAGCCATGTCACGTAAAACCGGTGCACGCGGTCTGCGCTCCATCGTTGAAGGTGCGTTACTCGAGACCATGTACGACTTGCCATCAATGGATGACGTTGAAAAAGTGGTGATTGATGAGTCAGTGATTGACGGTCAATCTGAGCCAATGTTGATTTATGGAAAGCATGAAGCCCAGGCTTCTGGCGAATAAATAAACAATTGCACCACGTTGTTATCTTAAAAAAGGGGAAAAATCTTTCCCCTTTTGTTTTTCTCTCGCCAGTGACATTGAATGTCGTACAAGCATCCCCATATACTCAATATCCTGTGGGTTTAACTGCAAAACCTCTAATTGCGCGGTACCCATCACCTGGCGGACATTAAACTAAGAGAGAGCTCTATGAATCCTGAGCGTTCTGAACGCATTGAAATCCCCGTGTTGCCGTTGCGCGACGTGGTGGTTTATCCGCACATGGTAATTCCGTTGTTTGTTGGCCGGGAAAAATCGATTCGGTGCCTCGAAGCCGCGATGGATCATGATAAAAAAATCATGCTGGTTGCACAGAAAGAGGCTTCAACGGATGAACCTGGCATTAACGATCTCTTCTCAGTAGGGACCGTCGCTTCTGTATTGCAGATGCTGAAACTTCCAGACGGCACGGTAAAAGTGCTGGTCGAAGGTTTACAGCGCGCGCACATCACCACGCTGGCTGATAATGGCGACCATTTTGTTGCCCAGGCCGAATACCTTATCTCGCCAGAAATTGAAGAGCGCGAGCAGGAAGTGCTGGTGCGCACGGCCATCAACCAGTTCGAAGGCTACATCAAGCTCAATAAAAAAATCCCACCTGAGGTCTTAACCTCCCTCAACAGCATCGACGATGCGGCCCGTCTGGCCGATACCGTCGCAGCGCATATGCCGCTGAAACTGGCTGACAAACAGTCCGTGCTGGAGATGTCCGACGTCAATGAACGTCTGGAATATCTGATGGCGATGATGGAATCAGAAATCGATCTGCTGCAGGTTGAGAAGCGCATTCGCAACCGCGTTAAAAAGCAGATGGAAAAAAGCCAGCGTGAGTACTATCTGAATGAGCAAATGAAAGCCATTCAGAAAGAGCTGGGCGAAATGGATGATGCGCCGGATGAGTACGAGGCGCTGAAACGTAAGATTGAAGCGGCCAAAATGCCGACCGAAGCGCGTGAAAAAGCCGAAGCTGAGCTGCAGAAGCTGAAGATGATGTCGCCGATGTCTGCAGAAGCGACCGTGGTGCGTGGCTACATCGACTGGATGGTTCAGGTTCCGTGGGTGGCGCGCAGCAAGGTGAAAAAAGACCTGCGTAAAGCGCAGGAAACGCTGGATATCGACCATTACGGTCTGGAGCGCGTCAAAGATCGCATCCTTGAGTATCTTGCGGTGCAGAGTCGCGTTAGCAAAATCAAAGGCCCAATTCTGTGCCTAGTTGGACCGCCGGGCGTGGGTAAAACCTCGCTGGGACAGTCGATTGCTAAGGCCACCGGACGTAAATACGTGCGTATGGCGCTGGGTGGCGTGCGTGATGAAGCGGAAATCCGCGGACATCGTCGTACCTACA
>NZ_JBCNNP010000101.1:0-5141 GCF_039594315.1 Pantoea sp. | reverse complement strand
CCTGATTGGGAGGCGATTCGTCATGTGAAAATGAATGCGAAGACGAACAACAAAGCCTCCCAAATGGGAGGCTTTTTTATTGGACATTTTACAGGTGAGCCTTATGAATCCCGAAAACCCGCTGCTGGCGTTACGCGATAAAATCAGCGCTGTTGATGAAAAGTTATTAACGCTGTTGTCGGAGCGCCGCACTCTGGCCGTTGAAGTCGCTCAAGCCAAACTGGCTACTCATCGCCCGATCCGTGACGTTGAACGTGAACGTGCCCTGCTAGAAAATCTGATCTCATTGGGCAAAAAGCACCAGTTAGATGCGCATTACATCACGCGTCTATTCCAGTTGGTGATTGAGGATTCGGTGCTCACTCAGCAAGCGCTATTGCAAAAGAACCTCAATCATCCTCATGCGCACGCACCACGCATTGCGTTTCTCGGCCCGAAAGGTTCTTACTCACATCTGGCCGCACGCAAGTATGCCACGCGTCATTTCGATTCTATGGTTGAGATGGGTTGCCTAAAATTCCACGACATTATTCATCAGGTGGAAAGCGGCCAGGCGGATTACGCAGTCATGCCGATTGAAAACACCAGCTCCGGCTCAATCAATGACGTTTACGATCTGCTGCAGCAAACCACGCTTTCGATTGTCGGCGAGCTAACCATTCCGATTGAACATTGTGTCCTGGTGAATGGCAGTACCGATCTCCAACAAATTGAAACGGTATACAGCCATCCACAACCTTTCCAGCAATGCAGCCAATTCATCAATCGCTTCCCGCAATGGAAAATTGAGTACACCGAAAGCACTGCGGCGGCGATGGAAAAAGTAGCCGCGATGAATTCTCCAAAAGTGGCCGCCTTGGGCAGTGAAGCGGGCGGTGAGCTATATGGATTGCAGGTGTTGGAACGTAATCTGGCGAATCAGCAGCAGAACCACACGCGCTTTATTGTGCTGGCGCGTAAAGCGATTGAAGTTTCCACTCAGGTCCCGGCTAAAACCACATTGATCATGGCAACCGGCCAGCAAGCGGGCGCACTGGTTGAAGCGCTGATGGTATTGCGCAATCACAATTTGATCATGAGCAAACTGGAAAACCGCCCAATCAACGGCAATCCGTGGGAAGAGATGTTTTACATTGATGTGCAGGGCAATCTGCAATCCGAAAATATGCAGTTGGCGTTGGCAGAACTCAGCGGCTTAACCCGTTCGTTGAAAGTGCTCGGCTGCTATCCAGGCGAGAATGTGGTGCCAGTCGAACCGCGCCTGTAAGCAAAAAAGGCATCCTCACGGATGCCTTTCTATTTATTGCCGACTGTCGTTGGCCGAGCGCAGCATGCTTCTGCTTTCTAACAGGAAGCGTTTCGCGTAATCACCGAACCAATGTTCGACGCGCTCAAAACTATCAATGAACGCCTGCTTATCGCCCTGCTCCAGCAACTTAATCGCATCACCAAAACGTTGATAATAACGTTTAATCAACGCCAAATTGCTCTCAGATGACATGATGATGTCAGCATAAAGCTGAGGATCCTGCGCAAACAGTCGCCCAACCATCGCCAGTTCGAGGCGATAAATGGGTGACGACAACGCCAACAGCTGATCCAGATTGACGTTCTCTTCCGCCAGATGCAGACCATAGGCAAAGGTGGCAAAGTGACGCAGAGCCTGAATAAAGGCCATGTTCTGGTCGTGCTCAACCGCGCTGATGCGATGCAAACGCGCGCCCCAAACCTGAATCTGCTCAAGGAACCACTGATAGGCTTCTGGCTGTCGGCCATCACACCAAACCACAACCTGCTTCGCCAGGCTGCCGCTATCCGGCCCAAACATCGGGTGCAGACCCAAAACCGGTCCTGTATGCGCAGCCAGCATCGCTTGCAACGGGCGATTCTTGACGGATGCCAAATCAACCAGGATACAATCATCCGGCAGCTTTGGTAGCTCGCCGATGATCTGCTCAGTCAGATGGATCGGCACGCTGATGATTACCATGCCAGCATCTTTCAGCAGTTCATCGGAGCGATCCCAGTCGCCTTTATCCAGAATGCGGACTTGATAACCTGACAGCGTGAGCATCTTTTCAAACAAACGTCCCATCTGCCCGCTACCACCGACAATTACTACCGGGCGCAAGGTTGGGCAAAGCGTCTTGAAGCCTTTATCGTTTTCATGTGCGTAAGATTCACGCATTAAACGACGCAGCACATCTTCGATTAAATCTGGTGAAACGCCAAGCGCTTCCGCTTCCTGGCGACGTGAAGCCAGCATGCTGGCCTCACGTTCAGGCACATAAATCGGCAAACCGTAGCGGCTTTTCACTTCCCCCACTTCGGCTACCAGCTCCAATCTTTTCGCCAGTAACCCAAGCAGTGCTTTATCTACTTCATCTATTTGATCGCGTAGCGCGGTCAGTTCAGCCACCATGACTCATTACACCTCGTGTGACAGACGCGCCGACAGCACTCCCTGCAGATCCTGATGGATTTCACGCAGCAAGGTTTCGGTGGTTTCCCAGTTGATGCAAGCATCGGTCACGGAGACACCGTATTTCATTTCGCTACGTGGCTGTTCAGAAGACTGGTTGCCTTCATGAATGTTGCTTTCCAACATCAGGCCAATGATGGAGCGGTTTCCATCTTTAATCTGCGCAATAGCCGATTCGGCTACGCCAGGCTGACGACGATAGTCTTTGTTAGAATTACCATGGCTGCAATCTATCATTAAGGCCGGACGCAGTCCCGCTTTCAGCATCTCTTTTTCACATTGCGCGACATCTTCCGGGCCGTAGTTTGGCGCTTTGCCACCGCGCAGAATCACGTGTCCATCTGGATTGCCTTGGGTTTGCAGCAGGCAAACCTGCCCCGCCTGATTGATGCCGACAAAACGGTGAGGCATCGCTGCGGCGCGCATCGCATTGATTGCGGTGCCGAGGCTGCCATCAGTGCCGTTCTTGAAGCCAACCGGCATGGAAAGACCAGAAGCCATTTCGCGGTGGGTTTGTGATTCGGTGGTACGCGCACCGATTGCTGACCAGCTAAACAGATCGCCAAGGTATTGCGGGCTGTTTGGATCCAGCGCTTCGGTGGCCAGCGGCAAGCCCATTTCCACCAGATTGACTAGCAACTGACGCGCGATGTGCAGACCCGCTTCCATATCAAACGAGTTGTTCATGTAAGGATCGTTGATTAACCCCTTCCAGCCGACGGTGGTACGAGGTTTTTCAAAATAAACGCGCATAACGATGTACAGCTGATCCTTCAACTGTTCAGAGATAGATTGCAACTGACGAGCGTATTCAAGTGCCGCTTCGGTATCGTGAATCGAACAAGGACCACAAACCACCAACAGGCGCGGATCGCGGCCCGCAATAATGTCGGCGATAGTTTGGCGAGAAGACGCGATTTGCGCTTCCTGCGCCGCAGTGAGCGGGAATTTAGCTTTCAGCTCTTGCGGAGTGATCAGAATTTGTTCGTCGGCGATATGCACATTGTTCAGCGCGTCTTTTTGCATGATAGCGATCCTTTTTACTCGTTTATGCGGTTTGGGATCCTCACTGAGGATGGCGCTTACTTTACCACAGCATGTAAATCATGCAATCCATACATGTACACTTTTATTACCATCAATAAAAAATAGCCAACAAAATACAAATAAAACATTTAAATTCATCAATTTATATAAATTAAGATAACAAGTTAAATGTAAACTTTAAATTACACCAAGCTTGCTTTGAATATGATTTTTGAAAGTCGCCGCGCTAAATCCCTGTTATTAGATAATTTTCAGGAATAGGGTGGTGGGTATTCTGATGGCCTTCATAGGCCCTTTTATCTGCAAGTGAGCATGAGGTGTGGAACTGTCAATACCGTAATCTACCCATTAAAAAGTCCATAAAAAAAGGGGCTGGCCCTTAGGCCAACCCCTTGTTTGCTATTAACTTTGAGAAGTCGCTTACGCGCCAAGACGCTCTTTGATACGAGCTGACTTACCGGTACGCTCACGCAGGTAGTACAGTTTGGCTTTACGCACAGCACCACGACGTTTAACAGCAATGCTGTCAATTACTGGAGAGTGAGTCTGGAAGACACGCTCAACACCTTCGCCGTTAGAAATTTTGCGAACAGTGAATGCAGAATGCAGACCGCGGTTACGAATAGCGATAACCACGCCCTCGAATGCCTGCAGACGCTTCTTAGAACCTTCTACGACCCATACTTTCACTTCCACGGAATCACCCGGACGGAATGAAGGTACGTCCTGCTTCATCTGCTCTTGTTCAAGTTGCTTGATAATGTTGCTCATAATTAAATCTCTTATCCTGGGTAAACTGATAGTGAGGGAAGATTACTCTCCCGCCTCATCGTTTTGTTGCTGCTGATGTTCCCGTTGGAACTCATTTAGCAACCGTGCTTGCTCTTCAGTCAGAGCCAGGTTTTCCAGAAGTTCAGGTCTTCTTAGCCAGGTACGGCCTAACGACTGTTTCAGGCGCCAGCGGCGAATATCGGCATGGTTGCCCGACAGTAACACTGGCGGAACCTCCATCCCTTCTAACACTTCAGGTCGGGTGTAGTGCGGGCAATCCAGCAAACCATCCGAGAACGAATCCTCATCGGCTGACGCTTGTTTCCCCAACACGCCGGGAATAAACCGGGCGACTGAGTCGATTAACGTCATTGCTGGCAGCTCACCGCCACTGAGTACGTAATCACCAATTGACCATTCTTCATCAATTTCAGTGTGAATCACACGCTCATCTATCCCTTCGTAGCGACCGCACACCAGAATCAACTTCTGGTTGGTCGCCAGTTCGCAAACGCCCTGTTGGTCCAGTTTGCGCCCCTGAGGTGAAAGATAAATCACCTTAGCACCTTCTCCCGCCGCCGCTTTCGCTGCGGAGATGGCGTCCCGTAAGGGTTGCACCATCATCAACATTCCCGGTCCGCCGCCGTAAGGACGATCATCCACGGTACGGTGCCGGTCGTGCGTGAAGTCACGAGGACTCCAGCTTTGAATGTTGAGCAGGCCATTTTTTACTGCCCGGCCAGTTACCCCGTACTCGGTAATAGCGCGAAACATCTCTGGAAACAGGCTAATAACACCAATCCACATCGCGTTCGCCGTTACGTTACCGGATTGTCCGGAG
>NZ_JBCNNP010000100.1:0-5188 GCF_039594315.1 Pantoea sp. | reverse complement strand
AAGAATTAGATGTTTAACGCTCGTCTTAGGGCGAGCCTTACGGAAGCATGTTCACTATGGCTACAATCCATGTAGACGGTAAAGAATATGATGTGAACGGAGCGGACAACCTGCTACAGGCGTGTCTTTCTCTGGGCCTTGATATTCCTTATTTTTGCTGGCATCCGGCGCTGGGAAGCGTAGGGGCCTGCCGCCAGTGTGCGGTGAAGCAATTCCAGAATGCCGAAGATACGCGCGGTCGCCTTGTCATGTCCTGCATGACGCCAGCGTCAGACGGCACCTTTATTTCCATCGACGATGGCGAAGCGAAAGAGTTTCGTGAAAGCGTGGTGGAATGGCTGATGACCAACCACCCGCATGACTGTCCAGTGTGTGAAGAGGGCGGCAACTGCCATCTGCAAGATATGACGGTAATGACCGGACACAGCTTCCGTCGTTACCGCTTCACCAAGCGTACCCACCAGAACCAGGATCTCGGCCCGTTCATTTCCCATGAAATGAACCGCTGCATCGCCTGTTATCGCTGCGTGCGCTACTACAAAGATTATGCCGACGGTAAAGATCTGGGCGTTTATGGCGCGCATGACAACGTTTACTTCGGTCGCCCGGAAGACGGCACGCTGGAAAGCGAGTTCTCCGGTAACCTGGTTGAAATTTGCCCGACCGGCGTATTCACTGATAAAACGCACTCCGAACGCTATAACCGTAAATGGGATATGCAGTTTGCGCCGAGCATTTGCCAGCAGTGCAGCGTGGGTTGTAACACCAGCCCAGGCGAACGTTATGGCGAATTGCGTCGCATCGAAAACCGTTACAACGGTAGCGTAAACCACTACTTCCTCTGTGATCGCGGTCGTTTTGGTTACGGCTACGTCAATCGTAAAGATCGTCCACGTCACCCAGTACAACTGCGCGGCAACGATTGGATCAGCTTGAATGCTGAACAAGCGGTCAATGCGGCGGCGGATGTGCTGCGTAGTGCGAAAAAAGTCATCGGTATCGGTTCACCACGTGCCAGCATTGAAAGTAACTTCGCGCTGCGTGAGCTGGTTGGTGCTGAAAACTTCTCAACTGGCATGCCTGCTAACGAACAAGCTCGCGTTGAACTGATGCTGCAAGTGCTGCAAGACGGCGGCATCTACACGCCATCGCTGCGCGAGATTGAAAGCTACGATGCGGTGCTGGTGTTGGGTGAAGATCTGACTCAAGTCGGTGCGCGCGTCGCGTTGTCTGTGCGCCAGGCGGTAAAAGGTAAAGCACGTGAGATGGCCGCCGCGCAGAAAGTCGCTGACTGGCAAATCGCGGCAATCCTGAATATCGGCCAGCATGCTAAACATCCGCTGTTCGTGACCAACGTTGATGAAACCCGTCTGGATGACATCGCGGCGTGGAGCTATCGCGCGCCGGTTGAAGATCAGGCGCGTCTTGGCTTTGCGATTGCCAATGCGCTGGATGAAAGCGCGCCAGCGGTAAGCGGTTTCGACAGCAAGCTGAACGGCAAGTTGGATGTGGTTGTTCAGGCGCTGGCAGGTGCGAAAAAACCGTTGATTATCTCCGGTACGCATTCTGGTAGCACCGCCATGATTGAAGCCGCCGCTAACGTGGCGAAAGCATTGAAAGCGCGTGGCGCAGAAGTCGGCATTACCTTGCTGGCGGGCGCTGCAAACAGCTTTGGTCTGGGCTTGATGGGCGGTCAAACACTGGAAAACGCGCTGGATCAGCTGGATAAAGGCGAAGCCGATGCGCTGGTGGTACTGGAAAACGATCTCTATCGTCACGCGCCAAAAGCCACGATTGATGCGGCGTTGCACAACACCGCACATGTGATTGTGGTTGATCATCAACGCACCGCCACGCTGGAGAAAGCCGGTTTAGTGCTTTCAACCGCGAGCTTTGCGGAAAGTGATGGTACTTCAATTAACCACGAAGGCCGCGCACAGCGCTTCTTCCAGGTTTACGATCCATCTTATTACGATGACAGCGTCGTAATGTTGGAAAGCTGGCGTTGGCTGCATTCGCTGCACAGCGCGGTAGAAAGTCGTCAAATCGACTGGACGCTGCTGGATCACGTAATCGATGCCACGGTTGCGGCGCTTCCACAACTGAAAGGCATTAAAGATGCTGCGCCAGATGCCAGCTTCCGTATTCGTGGACAAAAACTGTCGCGTTCTCCGCATCGTAACAGTGGCCGTACCGCGATGCGTGCCAACATTAGCGTGCACGAACCGCGTCAGCCGCAAGATAACGACACCATGTTTGCCTTCTCGATGGAAGGTAACAACCAGCCAAACGCACCCCGTTCGCAGATCCCATTTGCCTGGGCGCCAGGTTGGAACTCACCGCAAGCATGGAATAAGTTCCAGGCGGAAGTCGGCGGCAAACTGCGTCATGGCGATCCAGGTGTACGTCTGTTTGAAGCCAGCGATCGCTCTCTGCCTTGGTTCACCGCGATTCCTGAAAGCTTCGTTGAAGGCAGCCAGTGGCGTGTTGCACCTTACTACCAATTGTTTGGTAGCGAGGAGATGACCCAACGTTCACCGACCTTCCAGCAGCGTATGTCACCGGCGACCTTGGTGATTAACCCGGCTGATGCAGAGAAATTGGGCGTGAACAATGGCGCGTCAGTTGAGCTGATGTGTGCTGGCGAAACGCTGCGCTTGCCGGTGCGTTTCTCCGCTTCTCTGCAAGCAGGGCAGGTTGGTTTACCGCTCGGTATGCCAGGCGTACCTCCGTTCCTCTCAGGCGCGCAAATTGACAAACTGCAGGAGGCTGCGCAATGAGTTGGCTGACACCGGACGTTATCGATATCATCCTCCAGGTGGTTAAGGCAATTGTTATCCTGCTGGTGGTAGTGGCTTGTGGTGCATTCATGAGTTTCGCCGAGCGTCGTCTGCTCGGCTTGTGGCAGAACCGTTATGGGCCGAACCGCGTAGGTTGGGGCGGCTCGCTGCAATTAGCAGCAGACATGATCAAAATGTTCTTTAAAGAGGACTGGGTTCCGCCATTTACTGACCGCTTCATCTTCACGCTGGCACCGGTCATCGCCTTTGTATCGCTGCTGCTGGCATTTGCCATTGTCCCGGTTTCTCCAACCTGGATGGTCACAGACCTGAATATCGGTCTGCTGTTCTTCCTGATGATGGCGGGTTTGGCAGTTTACGCAGTGCTGTTTGCCGGCTGGTCCAGTAACAACAAATACTCGCTGTTAGGTGCGATGCGTGCTTCGGCGCAGACGCTGAGCTACGAAGTGTTCCTCGGTCTGTCATTGATGGGTGTGGTAGCGCAAGCGGGTTCGTTTAACCTCAACGCTATCGTCGAAAGTCAGGCGCATCTGTGGAACATCATTCCTCAGTTCTTCGGCTTCGTGACCTTCTGCATCGCCGGTGTTGCGGTTTGTCACCGCCATCCGTTTGACCAACCAGAAGCCGAACAGGAACTGGCCGACGGTTACCACATCGAATATGCCGGTATGAAATTCGGCCTGTTCTTCGTTGGTGAATACGTGGCAATCACCACCGTTTCAGCGTTGATTGTGACGCTGTTCTTCGGTGGCTGGCACGGTCCGTTCTTGCCGCCATTTATCTGGTTCGCCCTGAAAACGGCGTTCTTTATGGTGATGTTTATCCTGATTCGTGCTGCGTTGCCGCGTCCACGCTATGACCAGGTGCTGTCGTTCGGCTGGAAAGTGTGTCTGCCGTTGACGCTGTTGAACCTGCTGGCGACCGCCGCAGTGATTCTGTCCACCGCGCAGTAAGGGACATTGAGATGACTTTAAAAGATATTGTCGTAGGCTTCGGCACGACAGTGCGCAGTATCTGGATGATAGGCATGCATGCCTTCGCCAAGCGCGAAACCCAAATGTATCCGGAAGAGCCGGTTTATCTGCCGCCGCGTTACCGTGGTCGTATCGTGCTGACGCGCGATCCAGACGGTGCAGAGCGTTGCGTTGCCTGTAACTTATGCGCAGTAGCATGCCCAGTTGGCTGTATCTCGCTGCAAAAAGCAGAAACGCAGGATGGACGTTGGTATCCGGAATTCTTCCGCATCAACTTCTCGCGCTGCATCTTCTGCGGATTGTGTGAAGAGGCTTGCCCGACTACCGCGATTCAGCTGACTCCCGATTTCGAACTGGGTGAGTTCAAGCGTCAGGATCTGGTGTACGAGAAGCAGGACTTACTGATTTCTGGTCCGGGTAAATATCCGGAATACAACTTCTATCGTATGGCTGGTATGGCGATCGACGGAAAAGAGAAGGGCGAAGCGGAAAACGAAGCCAAGCCAATCGACGTCAAAGGGTTGTTACCTTAAGGAGCCAGGTATGGAATTTGCGTTTTATCTTTGCGGACTGGTGGCGGTGTTGACGACGTTGCGCGTCATCACGCACACCAATCCGGTACATGCGCTGCTGTACCTGATTGTTTCGCTATTGTCGATTGCTGGCGTGTTCTTCTCCATGGGCGCTTATTTTGCCGGTGCGCTGGAAATCATCGTCTACGCGGGTGCCATTATGGTGCTGTTCGTGTTCGTGGTGATGATGCTGAACCTGGGCAAAACCCAACAGGATCAAGAGCGTGAGTGGCTGAAACCTTCATTGTGGGTCGGACCGGGCATTGTTTCGTTGCTGCTGCTGGCGGTGATGATTTATGCCATCAGCACCGCAACCGATCAGGGTATCGATGGCACCGTTATCGATGCGAAAGCGGTGGGCATCAGCTTGTTTGGTCCTTACGTTCTGGCGGTTGAGCTGGCTTCAATGCTGCTGCTCGCGGGCCTGGTTGTGGCCTTCCATATTGGGCGTGAAGAGCGTCACGGCGAAGTGCTGAGTAATCGCACCGCTGATGCGCAAGCAAATAAGGAGGATCACGCATGATCCCGTTACAACACGGCTTGATTCTGGCCGCTGTGCTGTTTGTTCTCGGCCTCACCTCCGTGGTATTGCGTCGTAACATCCTGTTTATGCTGATTGGCCTCGAAATCATGATCAATGCCTCAGCGTTAGCGCTGGTGGTGGCGGGCAGTTATTGGGGACAAGCGGATGGTCAGGTGATGTACATCCTGGCCATCAGCCTTGCGGCGGCGGAAGCGAGTATTGGTCTGGCGCTGTTGCTCCAGCTCTATCGTCGTCGTCAGACGCTGAACATTGACACAGTGAGCGAGATGCGCGGATGAATCTTCTCTATTTAACCGT
>NZ_JBCNNP010000010.1:0-131581 GCF_039594315.1 Pantoea sp. | reverse complement strand
TTCTGACTCCTGTGATTGTTCATCCTGGGACGGTATACTTGCGCGTCCCTTTCACGATCGGTAATGCATTCACTATGGCAGGAAATAAACCCACCAACAAATCGAACGAACCCCGCGATCGGCAGCTGGAAGGCGTGAAAATGCCGCCGCATTCCATAGAAGCGGAGCAGTCGGTGCTCGGTGGGTTGATGCTGGATAACCAGCGCTGGGACAACGTCTCTGAGCGCGTGGTCGCCAATGATTTCTTCAACCGCTCGCACCGCATGATCTTCAGCGAAATGCAGCGTTTGCTGGAAGCTGGCCAGCCGATCGACCTGATTACGCTCTCTGAATCACTGGAAACGCTCGGTGAACTGGAGATGGCAGGCGGCTTTGCTTATCTCGCTGAATTAGCCAAAAACACGCCAAGTGCGGCGAACATCGGCGCTTATGCCGATATCGTGCGTGAACGTGCCGTGGTACGTGAGATGATCTCGGTGGCGAATCAGATCGCCGATGCGGGTTACGATCCGCAAGGTCGTAGCAGCGAAGATCTGCTCGATTTCGCCGAATCCAACGTATTTAAAATCGCCGAGCAGCGTGCCAATAAAGATCAGGGCCCGCAGAACATCGAGCAGATTTTGGAAGCGACGGTCTCGCGTATTGAGTCGCTGGTTTCCACGCCGCACGATGGCGTGACCGGCGTCGATACCGGCTATCAGGATCTCAACAAGAAAACTGCCGGTTTGCAGGGCTCAGATCTGATTATCGTTGCGGCGCGTCCTTCAATGGGTAAAACCACCTTCGCCATGAATCTGTGCGAAAACGCCGCGATGCTGCAAGACAAACCGGTGCTGATTTTTAGCCTTGAAATGCCCAGCGAGCAATTGATGATGCGTATGCTGGCGTCGCTGTCGCGCGTTGACCAAACGCGCATTCGTACCGGTCAATTAGAAGATGAAGATTGGGCGCGCATTTCCGCCACCATGGGGATTTTGCTCGAGAAGAAGAACATGTTTATTGATGACTCTTCTGGCCTGACGCCAACCGAAGTGCGTTCACGTGCACGTCGTATCTTCCGTGAAAACGGCGGCTTAAGTCTGATCATGATCGACTACTTGCAGCTGATGCGTGTGCCGGCGTTATCCGACAACCGTACGCTGGAGATCGCCGAGATTTCGCGCTCGCTGAAAGCGCTGGCGAAAGAACTGAATGTGCCGGTGGTGGCGCTGTCGCAGCTGAACCGTTCATTGGAGCAGCGTGCAGATAAACGCCCGGTTAACTCGGATCTGCGTGAATCCGGTTCGATCGAGCAGGATGCCGACTTGATCATGTTCATCTATCGTGACGAGGTGTATCACGAAAACAGCGATCTGAAAGGCATTGCTGAGATCATCCTTGGTAAGCAGCGTAACGGCCCGATCGGTACCGTACGTTTGACCTTTAATGGCCAATGGTCGCGTTTTGACAACTATGCTGGCCCGCAATACGACGACGAATAATCCTTTCTCCCCGTATGCATGCACGATTTGTGCATGCATTTCACGTCATCAGAAAATAGTGTTGGACAACCCCGGCTTTAATCAGGTTATCTGTACCAAAGCGAACCCTATAACGCTGTGGAAACAGAATGACTCAGGTAGACGATCACGACCTTAAGATATTGACATTACTACAATCTAACGGACGCCTCACCAACCAGGAACTCAGCGATTTAGTCGGACTTTCGGCGTCTCAATGTTCACGCCGCCGCATCAATCTGGAGCAGGCAAACCTCATTCTTGGCTATCACGCACGTCTTTCACCGGACGCGGTTGGCTTGGGCATGGTGGGATTAATTGAAGTGCGATTGAAAAATCACACGCCGGATTACGAAGAGAATTTCCATCGCATGGTGGAGGAAGAACCTGCCATCGTTGATGCGTTTAAAACCACCGGTGATGCCGATTATCTGCTGAAAGTGGCGGTGGCCGATCTGGCGTCATTAAGCGCGCTGATCAGCCAGTTAGTCGCCGGACATCAAAGCGTTGCGCACGTAAAAACATCCGTAGTATTGAGCCGTTTAAAAGAGAACGGTTTGATGATGATCCCTCAGCACAAAACGCGCCAAAAAAGTGCATGATGTGCTAATCTGGTGCAATTATTGCCAAATAAATGCAAAAAACGCGCACCAGAAAACATATTTGTGCATGAATTGATGGTTTGAATCCAGGTTAATGCACAAAAACCTGCAATAAAGCGCCTTAGTTATCAATTGGATAATCACTGGCACCCATCGGCGGCGCGCATAAGCCGCCGATGTGGTGCGTTTTTTGCATTTGAAGCGCATCATTTGCAATGAGATTAACCCATGGATAACGTCGTTCAACCCACCAAAGTTCCCCATTCGCTGATTGAAGATGCGCTGGCGATCGTCCTCGGCACGCTAATGGTGTCATTTGGCGTGATTATGCTGAAACAAGCGGGCGCATTAACCGGCAGTTCGGCGGGTATTGCCTTCTTAATCAGCTACTTATCGCCGCTCTCATTTGGTAGTGCTTTCTTCCTGATCAACCTGCCATTTTACTGGCTGGCGGTGCGCCGCATGGGCTGGGAATTTACGCTGAAAACCTTCTGCGCGGTTGGCCTGGTTTCGCTGTTTACCCACCTCCATCCGTTATTCGTGCATTTTTCTGCATTAAATCCGTTTTATGCGACACTGCTCGGTAACGTGGTGATGGGCATTGGGTTTATAGTGTTGTTCCGCCATAAAGCCAGCTTGGGCGGCATCAATATTTTGGCGCTGTGGATGCAGGATCGCTTCGGTCTGCGTGCTGGAAAGCTACAAATGGCGGTGGATACCTGCGTGGTACTGGCGTCACTGTTTGTGGTTTCGCTACCGATGCTGCTGGCCTCAATTGCGGGTGCGGTGATCCTCAATCTGATCATCGCAATGAATCATCGTCCTGGCCGTTACATGGTTTGATGACGCCTTACCTCATATTTATGAACAATCATGGAGATCTGCACCGTGTTTCAAAACGTTGATGCCTATGCCGGCGATCCGATTCTATCGCTGATGGAAACCTTCAAACAAGATCCGCGCGATAACAAAGTGAATCTGAGCATTGGCCTCTATTACAACGAAGCGGGCATCATTCCTCAGCTGCAAGCGGTTGCCGCAGCCGAAGAGCGTCTGCAAGCGCAGCCTCATCAGGCTTCGTTGTATCTGCCGATGGAAGGTCTGAACGCTTACCGTAACGCGATTGCGCCGCTGCTGTTTGGTAAACAACATCCGATGCTGCAAGCGGGCCGCATTGCCTCTATCCAAACCCTGGGCGGTTCAGGCGCATTGAAAGTCGGTGCGGATTTCCTTAAGCGCTATTTCCCGAACTCAAACGTCTGGGTCAGCGATCCAACGTGGGAAAACCACATCGCGATTTTCAACGGTGCCGGTTTTGAGGTGAATACTTATCCGTGGTACGACGCGGAAACCAACGGCGTGAAGTTTGATGCGTTTATCGCCAAGCTGAAAACCTTGCCGAAGCAATCGATCGTGCTGCTACACCCGTGCTGTCACAACCCAACCGGTGCCGACCTGACTAACGCGCAGTGGGACGAAACTACCGAAGTGCTGAAAGCGCAGGAACTGATTCCGTTCCTCGATATCGCTTATCAGGGCTTTGGTGCGGGCATGGAAGCGGATGCGTATGCGATTCGCGCCATCGCCGCAGCAGGCTTGCCAGCGCTGGTCAGCAACTCGTTCTCGAAAATCTTCTCGCTGTACGGCGAGCGCGTTGGCGGCTTGTCTATCGTCTGCGATAGCGCAGAAGAGTCAGCGCGCGTGTTGGGCCAGTTGAAAGCTACCGTGCGTCGCAACTACTCCAGCCCGCCAAACTTCGGTGCGCAGGTGGTTTCTTGCGTGCTGAACGATGAAGCACTGCTGAAAAACTGGCTGGCTGAAGTGGAAGAGATGCGTTTGCGCATCATCGAAATGCGTCAGGCCTTAGTTAAGGTGCTAAGCACCAAACTGCCGGGCCAAAACTTCGATTACCTGCTGAAGCAGCGCGGTATGTTCAGCTACACCGGGTTGAGCGCGCAGCAGGTTGATCGTCTGCGCGACGAGTTTGGCGTCTACCTGATCTCCAGCGGCCGCATGTGCGTGGCAGGCTTGAACAGCCGCAACGTCAATCAGGTGGCTGAGGCGTTTGCCGCGGTAATGTAAGACAGATTCAGATGCACACTAAACCGTCAGTCTCGGCTGGCGGTTTTTTTATAACTTTTTTGTTAACTACAAACGAGACTAGTCCTGTTAGCGCATCTCAGTCTGAGTGTAAATATTCTCCAGCCTTAAACGGCGCGAGCGCGGCATTGAAGTCGCAAACTTACACTCACAAGGAAGCACGCTTATGACCCGGACCGCTTACTCTTTTGCAGTCAAACCCCTCGCTTATGTATTTGCTTTAGCCTTCTCCCTGCCAGCCTTCAGCACCACCTTAACCCGTGACAACGGCGCACCTGTTGGCGATAACCAAAACTCACAAACTGCGGGCGAAAATGGCGCCGTATTGCTGCAAGATGTGCAACTAATCCAGAAGCTGCAACGCTTTGATCGTGAACGTATTCCAGAGCGTGTGGTGCATGCGCGTGGTACCGGTGCACACGGTGAGTTTCGCGCTAGCAAAGACATCAGCGATTTAACCATTGCTGAAGTGTTCAAGCCGGGCAGCGTTACGCCGGTCTTTGTGCGTTTCTCTTCGGTGGTACACAGTAAACATTCACCGGAAACGCTGCGCGATCCGCGTGGTTTCGCCACCAAGTTTTACACCAACCAGGGCAACTGGGATTTAGTCGGTAACAATCTGCCAGTGTTCTTCATTCGTGATGCGATTAAGTTCCCGGACATGGTGCATGCATTTAAGCCCGATCCGCGCACCAACCTCGGCAATGATGCCCGCACCTTTGATTTCTTCTCGCACGTACCAGAAGCGACGCACGGTTTGACCATGCTGTTTTCCAACATGGGCACGCCAGCCAACTATCGTCAGATGGATGGCAATAGTGTGCACGCCTATAAGTTCGTCAATGCCAAAGGTGAAGTGCACTACGTGAAGTTCCACTGGAAAACCTTGCAGGGCGAAAAGAACCTCGATCCTGGCGAAGTGGCAGCGATTCAAAGTACCAACTTCAGCCATATGACCGAAGATTTGGTTACGGCAATCAACCAAAAACAGTTCCCGAAATGGGATCTCTACATTCAAACCATCAAAGCCAGCGATGTGGATAAGTACGACTTCAACCCGTTGGATGCCACCAAAATCTGGCCAGGCATTGCGGAAGTGAAAGTTGGCCAAATGGAGTTGAACCGCAACGTTGATAACTTCTTCCAGGAAACCGAACAGGTCGCGATGGCGCCATCAAATCTGGTGCCGGGCATCGAGCCTTCAGAAGATCGCCTGCTGCAAGGCCGTTTGTTCTCCTATGCGGATACGCAAATGTACCGCGTCGGTGCCAACGGTTTGAGCCTGCCGGTCAACGCACCGCGCGTTGCCGTGAGTAATGGCAATCAGGATGGCGCGATGAATGACGGTAAAGCCGACGATCATGGCGTTAACTATCAACCAAGCCGCATTTATCCGCGTGAAGAAGTGCAAAGTGCGCGTTACAGCCTCAGCCCGCTGAGCGGTACCACACAGCAGGCGATGATTGCCAAAACGCAGAACTTTAAGCAGGCCGGCGATCTGTATCGTTCCTTCAACGCTAAAGAGAAAACCGATCTGATTAACTCGCTCGGTGGCGCGCTGAAAGGCGTTGATGTGCAGAGCCGCGCGATCATGCTTTCGTATTTCTACAAAGCCGATAAAGAGTACGGCGAGCGTTTAGCTGCCATCACCAAAGATGATGTTGGCAGCATCAAAGCGATGGCCGCGAAGCTCAACGACTAACCTTCAGGCGGCAGACATCACGCTCTGCCGCTTTTTCCTCTTCCAAGGGTTTACCTTTCGCCGACATGCTGCACACTTAACGGGTGTGTTTTTAACTTTAGGATTTTGGCATGTGGCATCAACAAACCCTCACGCTCAGCGCTAAAACGCGCGGTTTCCATTTGATTACCGACGAGATTATCGCTCAGCTGCACGGCTTATCTGCTGATGTTCGTGTCGGCCAACTGCATCTCTTGCTGCAACACACATCGGCGTCACTGACGCTAAATGAAAATTGCGATCCCACGGTGCGCAGCGATATGGAGCAGCATTTCTTACGCGATGTTCCAGAAAATGCGCCTTATGAACATGATTACGAAGGGGCTGATGACATGCCCGCTCACATTAAATCGTCGTTACTCGGCGTATCGTTGCTGATTCCGATCAACCGTGGCCGCCTAATGCTCGGAACGTGGCAGGGAATCTGGCTGGGTGAACATCGGGTGCACGGCGGTGAGCGCCGCATCGTGGCGACCCTACAAGGGGAATAGAATATGAACACATCGGATTTATTAAGCTATTGCATGGATAAGCCCGGCGCGGAGCAAAGTTATAAGGAGTGCTGGCAGGCGACACAAATCAAAAGCGAAGGCGTGCTGTTTGCCATGTTGTACGAGGTGCAAGGGCGTCCCGCGTTGTCGCTTAAATCATCTCCGGCGCTGGCGGATTTATTGCGTGAGGAGCATAACGATGTGTTTCCCAGCGAGCATTTGAATAAATCGCACTGGAGCACGTTGTGGCTGGATGGTTCGCTGAAGGATTCGCAGATTTACTATCTGGTGGATGCCTCCTGGCAACAGGCTGACGCCACGCGCGAAGCGGGCGTCAACCATGATGAACACTGAGGCGTATTAAGCCGCAGATTCTTCGCGCAGGGTATTGATATCAATCACGAAGCGGTATTTCACGTCGCTTTTCAGCATACGTTCGTAGGCTTCGTTGATTTGATTCATCGCGATCAGTTCGATATCCGAAGTGATGCCATGTTTGCCGCAGAAATCCAGCATCTCCTGCGTTTCAGCAATACCGCCAATCAGTGAACCGGCGATGCTGCGACGTTTGAAGATCAGGTTAAACACCTGCGGTGCTGGGTGATCGTGCTCCGGCGCGCCAACCAGCGTCATGTTGCCATCACGCTTCAGCAGGGCGATAAACGGATTGAGATCGTGCTGCGCCGCCACGGTGTTGAGGATGAAATCGAAGCTATTGGTATGCGCGGCCATTTGGTCGGCATCTTTCGAGATAACCACTTCATCTGCACCCAGACGCTTACCATCTTCAATTTTCGATGGTGACGTGGTGAACAACACCACATGCGCACCCATCGCATGCGCCAGTTTCACGCCCATGTGACCCAAACCACCTAAGCCGACGATGCCGACTTTTTTACCCGGACCCACGTTCCAGTGACGCAGCGGCGAGTAAGTGGTGATACCGGCGCACAGCAGCGGCGCAACGCCAGCCAGATCCAGATTTTCCGGCACACGCAGCACAAAGCTTTCATCAACCACCATGCTGGTGGAGTAGCCGCCGTAGGTAATGGCTTTGGTTTCACGGTCTTCACCGTTGTACGTGCCAACGAAGCCGTTTTCGCAATACTGTTCCAGGCCTTCCTGGCAGCTCGGACAGCTGCGGCAAGAGTCGACCATACAGCCAACGCCCACCAAATCGCCCACTTTGTAGTTGTGGGTGTGTGCGCCAACAGCCGTCACGCGGCCCACGATTTCGTGGCCTGGCACCACTGGGAAGATGGTGTTACGCCATTCGTTGCGTGCGGTATGCAAATCAGAGTGGCAAACGCCACAGTACAACACTTCAATCTGCACATCATGAGCGCGCAGTTCGCGTGGCTTGAAGTCGAACGGGGCGAGTTTTGATTTCGCGTCCTGTGCGGCATAGGCATGCGTAATATTCATGGTGTCTCCAGTAGGATGTGTCGTGATTTTTTGCGGGATCCCGTATGGGATAAAGGCGCGTGAGTCACGCCAAAAAGGAACGTTGTAAGGATAGTCAGCAGAGGGGAAAGCGTATATGCCTGAAGTTGTCTGATTCTTGCCTGTTCCTGCATTTCGATGCGGAATTCGGCAGCAAAAAGCAGGCCCGCAATCGCGGGCCTGAGAGAAAATTACTTTTTCAACATGGGCTTAAGGAAGCGTGCGGTATGCGATCTTTCACACTCCGCCACAGTTTCCGGCGTGCCAGCAATTAAGATTTCACCGCCGCCGCTACCGCCTTCTGGTCCGAGATCAACAATCCAGTCCGCGGTTTTTACTACGTCGAGGTTGTGCTCAATCACCACAATGGTGTTGCCCTGATCGCGCAACTGATGCAGCACTTCCAGCAACTGCTGAATGTCGGCAAAATGCAGGCCAGTTGTCGGTTCATCCAGAATATACAGCGTTTGGCCGGTGCCGCGTTTGGACAGCTCACGCGCAAGTTTTACACGCTGCGCTTCACCGCCCGACAGCGTGGTCGCGGATTGACCCAGACGAATATACGACAGACCCACATCGATCAGCGTTTGCAGCTTACGCGCTAGCGCGGGTACGGCATCAAAGAATTCGCGTGCTTCTTCAATGGTCATATCCAGCACTTCGTGGATGCTCTTGCCTTTGTACTTAATCTCCAGCGTTTCACGGTTATAGCGCTTGCCTTTGCACTGGTCGCACGGCACATAGACGTCCGGCAGGAAGTGCATTTCAACTTTGATCACGCCGTCGCCCTGGCAGGCTTCACAGCGGCCACCGCGCACGTTGAAGCTAAAGCGGCCCGGATTGTAACCACGTGAACGCGCTTCCGGCACACCGGCGAACAGTTCACGTACCGGCGTGAAAATACCAGTGTAGGTTGCCGGGTTAGAACGTGGCGTACGACCAATGGGGCTTTGATCGATATCGATGACTTTGTCGAAATGCTCCAGACCAGCGATCTCGCGATACGGTGCCACTTCAGTGGTGGTCGCGCCGTTGAGCTGGCGCTGCGCAATTGGGAACAAGGTATCGTTGATCAGCGTCGATTTACCCGAACCGGACACGCCGGTAATGCAGGTAAACAGGCCAACCGGAATTGTCAGCGTCACATCTTTAAGGTTGTTACCGCGCGCGCCGGTCAGTTTCAGCACTTTGGCCGGATCGCCTTTCACGCGCTGTTTTGGAATCGCGATTTCACGTTTGCCGCTCAGGAACTGGCCGGTCAGAGAATTTTCATTCGCCATGATCGCGTGCACATCGCCTTCGGCAACCACTTGACCGCCATGCACACCCGCGCCAGGCCCGATATCAATCACGTGGTCAGCGGCGCGAATCGCATCTTCATCATGTTCCACCACAATTACGGTGTTGCCAAGATCGCGCAGATGAATCAGCGTGCCGAGCAGGCGTTCGTTATCACGCTGATGCAGACCGATTGACGGCTCATCCAGCACGTACATTACGCCCACCAAGCCAGCACCAATCTGGCTGGCCAGACGAATACGCTGCGCTTCACCGCCGGACAGCGTTTCCGCCGAACGTGACATCGACAGATAATTCAAACCGACGTTAACCAGGAAGCTTAGGCGATCACCGATCTCTTTCAGGATTTTCTCGGCGATTTGCGCGCGCTGACCGCTGAGTTTTAGATTGCGGAAGAAATCGGTGGCATGCCCGATGCTCATCTCTGAAATGGTGGGCAGATCAGTGTTTTCCACAAACACATGGCGCGCTTCACGGCGCAGACGCGTGCCGTCGCAGCTAGTACAAGAGCGATTGCTGATGAACTTCGCCAGCTCTTCACGCACGGCATTGGATTCCGTCTCTTTATAACGGCGCTCCATGTTATGCAGCACGCCTTCAAACGGATGACGACGTACGGAGGTATCACCGCGATCGTTGATGTATTTGAATTCGATATTCTCTTTGCCAGAGCCGTACAAAATCACCTGGCGCGCTTTGTCGCTCAGGCTATTGAATGGCGCTTCGACATCGAATTCCAGATGTTCTGCCAATGAACGTAGCATCTGGAAGTAATAGAAGTTGCGGCGATCCCAGCCGCGAATCGCGCCGCCAGCTAATGACAGCTCGGGATTTTGCACCACGCGATCGGGATCGAAATATTGCTGCACGCCCAAACCATCGCAGGTTGGACACGCGCCAGCCGGGTTGTTGAACGAGAACAAACGCGGCTCTAGCTCACTCATGCTGTAGCCACAAATCGGGCAGGCGAAGTTGGCGGAGAACAGCATCTCTTCGGCGTCAGTATCATCCATATCGGCGACGATGGCGGTGCCGCCGCTCAATGCCAACGTGGTTTCGAACGATTCGGCCAAACGTGTCGCCAGATCGTCGCGCACGCGGAAGCGGTCGATCACCACTTCAATGGTGTGCTTCTTCTGCAACTCAAGCTTTGGCGGATCGGAGAGATCGCACACTTCGCCGTCAATACGCGCGCGGATGTAACCCTGCGCGGCGAGATTTTCCAGCGTCTTGGTGTGCTCGCCTTTACGATCTTTCACCACCGGCGCCAGCAACATCAGGCGGCGACCTTCTTCCTGCGACAGCACCTGATCAACCATTTGGCTAACGGTTTGCGCCGCCAGCGGCACGTCATGATCCGGGCAGCGCGGCTCACCCACGCGGGCAAACAGCAGGCGCAGATAATCATGAATTTCAGTAATGGTGCCGACGGTCGAACGCGGGTTATGCGACGTCGATTTCTGCTCAATGGAAATGGCGGGCGACAGACCTTCAATATGGTCAACGTCCGGTTTCTCCATTAATGAAAGAAACTGACGCGCATAGGCTGAGAGCGATTCAACATAGCGGCGCTGACCTTCGGCATACAGCGTATCAAATGCCAGCGAAGACTTACCGGAACCCGACAGACCGGTGACCACAATGAGCTTATCGCGAGGGATGATCAGGTTGATATTTTTCAAATTATGGGTGCGAGCACCGCGGACTTCGATCTTATCCATTCACCTTTCCCGGATTGAACAACACTCGCCATGCCTTGCCAGCACGACCAGCAGAAACGCTCCATTATGGCACAAAAAATAAACTGAATAAATATCCAGTGTTTTTGCTATTCTGTCTGCCGTTAAAAATTGGAATCCCGCTCTGAAGTGGGAACCGCCAATGTGACGTGATACAATTTTTCGCTTAGACTTTTAGCATCAACTCATCGGGAGACAGCAACATGGCCAGTCGTGGCGTAAACAAAGTGATTCTAGTCGGGAATCTGGGTCAGGATCCGGAAGTGCGCTATATGCCAAATGGTGGCGCGGTAGCCAACATTACGCTGGCCACGTCAGAAAGCTGGCGCGATAAAACCACCGGTGAAAACAAAGAGATCACCGAATGGCACCGTGTTGTGCTGTTCGGCAAGCTGGCGGAAGTGGCGGGCGAATACCTGAAGAAAGGTTCTCAGGTTTACATCGAAGGCCAACTGCGCACCCGCAAATGGACCGATCAGAGCGGCCAGGAAAAATACACCACTGAAGTGGTCGTTAACGTGGGCGGCACCATGCAGATGCTGGGCGGACGCCAACAAGGCGCGGGCGCACCAGCGGGTGGCCAGGGCGGTAACAACAACGGTTGGGGCCAGCCACAGCAGCCACAACAACAGCCTCAGGGCGGCGGCAACCAGTTCAGCGGCGGCGCGCAACAGCGTCCACAGCAGCAGAGCGCCCCGGCCAACAACGAACCACCAATGGATTTTGACGACGACATTCCGTTCTGATTTGTCTTTTCAAACCTATATAACTCAAAAGCCCTGTTTTACAGGGCTTTTTTGTCTCTAATAATCGGGTTTTAGGCGATTTTGAAAGGGAATTCAACGCACATTAAGGAGTGATGATGCAACATCAACTGGCACAAGAGTTACTAAAAACAGCGCTGGCAAATGAGCAGGCGCAGTTTCGTGAAGGACAGTGGGAAGCGATTGATGCGATCGTCAATCAACGGCAGAAATTGCTGGTGGTGCAACGCACGGGGTGGGGTAAAAGCTCCGTTTATTTCATCAGTGCCAAAATATTTCGCGACCGCGGAATGGGGCCGACAATCATTGTTTCGCCGCTGTTAGCCCTGATGCGCAACCAAATTGAATCTGCCCGGCGTTTGGGCATCGTGGCGGAAACCATGAACTCAGCCAATAGCACTGAATGGCAGAGTGTCACGCAACGTGTGTTGAATAATCAGATTGATTGTTTGTTGATCTCGCCAGAACGCCTCGCCAACGATCAGTTTATTGAAACGGTATTGCTGCCGATTGCCGACCGCATTGCTTTGATGGTGATCGATGAAGCGCACTGTATCTCGGATTGGGGGCACGATTTCCGCCCGGATTACCGACGAATCGTCAGTATATTGCGTCAACTACCAGCCAACACGCCGGTATTAGGCACCACGGCGACGGCGAACAATCGTGTTGTCGCAGATATTCAGCAGCAGTTGGGAGACATTCACATTCAACGTGGCGAGCTGACACGTAAAAGCCTGGCGTTGCAAACTATCGTCATGCCCGATCAGGCTTCACGTTTGGCTTGGCTGGCGCAGGTTGTCCCCACCTTATCGGGCACCGGTATTATCTACACCTTAACTGTGCGCGATGCCGAGCAAGTTGCCGCATGGTTACGCAGCCAAAATATTGATGCGCTTGCCTATCATGGCAGCGTTGAAGCATCGGGTTTTGATAGCAGTAACGACTATCGCCAGCATCTTGAAAATCGCTTATTGGCCAATCAATTGAAGGTGCTAGTTGCCACCACTGCACTTGGCATGGGCTACGATAAACCCGATTTAAGTTTTGTCTTGCACTATCAAGCGCCGGGCTCGATTGTGGCTTATTACCAGCAAGTCGGGCGTGCGGGGCGCGGTATTGATCAAGCCATTGGCGTGCTGATGTCGGGCGTTGAAGATCGCGATATTCACCACTTTTTTCGTCAGTCAGCTTTTCCGGCAGAAAGTCAGGTTCATGAGATTTTGCAGGTGTTGGAGCAGCATGATGGTTTATCGATACGTGACATTGAAGAGCAAACCAATTTACGTCAGGGGCAAATCGATAAAGTGCTGAAGTTGCTGAGCGTCGAGAATCCAGCGCCAGTAATTAAAGTGAAAAGCCAGTGGCGCAGAACACCAGTGCCTTTTCAGCTAGATCGCGATCGCATTACCCATCTGACGCGGCAACGAGAACTTGAGTGGCAGGAAGTGCAGAACTACATCGCGCATCGAGGTTGCTTGATGACCTTCTTGCGGCAATCGCTGGATGATGCAGATGCGACGTCGTGCGGTAAATGTGCCGCCTGCTGTGATGCGCCGTTGTTGCAGCAAACGCCAAATTCGCAGCTAGTGCACCAAGCAGCGACTTTTTTACAGCGTGCCGAAAGCATCATTACCCCAAAAATTCAGGTCGCTGCCCATGCCTTTACACATTATGGCTGGCGGGGAAATCTGCCGCTTAACTTGCGTGCGCAAGAAGGCCGGGTGCTGTCGCGCTGGGGTGATGCGGGATGGGGAAAAACTGTTGCCGCGCATAAAGCCGGTGGCTTTTATGGTGATGAACTGGTGGATGCCATGGCGGAAATGCTTGAGCAGCGTTGGCAGCTACAGCCTGCTCCGCTTTGGGTGTGCAACGTGCCTTCGCGTCGTCATCCTGAGTTGGTGGCCGATTTCACTCGTCGGCTGGCCGCACGTCTGGGCTTGCCATACATCAATGTGCTGCGAAAATTAATTGATAATCCACCACAAAAGAATCAGCACAACCGTTTTCACCAGTGTCGCAATCTGGACGGCGCATTTGCTGTCGGTGATGATGTACCCAATCAACCGGTGCTGTTGGTCGATGATATTGTTGATTCAGGGTGGACGCTGACGGTTATCGCTGCATTGTTACAGCAGGCCGGAAGCGGCATTGTTTATCCTGTTGCTCTTGCAACCTCTTCAGTGAGTGACTCATGAATTTATCACCGGTCGCCCAGGCGACGCTTTTGCTAACCAGCCACTTCTCATCGCAAAGCGAAGAAGAGAGCCAACCTCTTAGCAATGCTGAATGGGGGCGCTTTGCGCTATGGTTAAAGCATCACTCGGCAACCCCCGCAGATTTACTCTCCATATCACTCAATCCCTTACTGGCGGAATGGTCTGATGCGCGTATTAGCCGCGAGCGCATTGAAGCGTTGCTGAACCGCGGGCACAGCTTGGCGTTAGCAGTTGAGCGCTGGCAGCGAGCAGGTTTGTGGCTGGTGACTCGCTCAGATGCGGATTATCCCAAACAGCTCAAGCAGCAACTGAAAACGGATTCACCGCCGGTTCTGTTTGGCTGCGGCAATAAATCCTTGCTTAATAGTACCGGGCTGGCGGTTATTGGTTCGCGTAATGCCAGCGAAAACGATCTCGCTTTCAGTAAGCAAATCGGAGAGAAAGCGGCGTTGGCAAATACATCGGTGATTTCGGGTGGCGCGCGCGGCGTGGATGAGGCCGCGATGTTAGGTGCAATGCACCATGGCGGAAATGTTATCGGCGTGCTGTCAGACAGCTTACTTGCTGCTGCTACCAGCGTGAAATGGCGTAAAGGTTTGATGAATGGCAATCTTCTGCTGATATCGCCATTTTATCCTGAGGCCAAATTTAGCATTGGCAACGCGATGGCACGCAATAAGTATGTTTATTGCCTGGCGAAAAGTGCCTTGGTCGTTCATGCAGGGCAGAAAGGGGGAACGCTGGCGGGTGCCGAAGAGAATCTGCGTAAGCACTGGGTACCGCTCTGGGCCAAGCCAACAGATGATCCGCAATCCAGCAATGCGGAACTGATCAGGCAAGGAGCACAGTGGTGTGCAGAGAAAATAGAGCAAGTTGATATCGGCGGTTTACTCGAAGCCGAGCGTCAAAGCGAACAGCATGATCTTTTCGCCACCGCAGCGGAAGTCGGTCAGCTGCCGCTTTCGAAATATCATCAGCCAGATCACAACAGTCATGTCGTCCAGGAGCCTGATGGAATATGGCATCCCAGTGATTTCTATCTGATATTTCTGGCGCAGTTGCCATTATTAGCGGCATACCCCATTACGCTGGAAGAGCTCAGCGCCCGCACTGGCTTGCATCACGTACAACTAACCGCTTGGTTACAACGCGCGGTGAGTGATGACGTTATTGCGCAGTCATCAAGCCCCGAGCGCTATCAATGGAAAGTGAAAGTTTAAGTCAGATCGGCAAGCTTAATGCGGTCGCCATTCCCGCAATAGCTCCTCGGTTTCACGCACCAGCAAAGGGTTACCGGGCATGATCAAATCGGCCCACACTTCGTTGTGTTGATTGATCTGCTGTTGCGCCGTGGCATAAGTGCGATCCGCGGTGGTGTGCGCATCGGCGGCGACGGTAATGTGATAGCCGAGGCTGGCACCGACTTTGATGGTGGTATCGACGCAGTAATCCGTTGCACAGCCGCAAATCACAAAGCTCTCGATTCCGTGTTGATCGAGTTGTGCGGCGAGGTCGGTTTGCCAGAAGCTGTCGCAGGCGGTTTTATTGACGAAAAGGGCATTTGCCGGTTGCTCTAATTCAGCAACAATCGCCCATCCTGTTGATCCCACTTCCAAACCCGGCCCAACGTGCTGAATAAAAATCACCTGATCGGCGGCAGCAATTAACTGATTAATGCGTTCACAACGTCCAGCGCGATCAAAACGCGGCGTAGCCAGCACGCCATTTTGCATATCCACTACCACAACTACGCGATTCGCCATCTTTTCCTCCTTTATTAGTGTTGTCAGTGTGGAGTGCCAAAGCGCAGAGGTAAAGCAAATCACCTTTGCATTTCTTGCTCGTGCCGCGCATGCTTATGCACACTTTTTATGCGGAGGTGTGTTGTGAAGGTGGTTCCTGAAATCTTTCCTTGTGAGCAAGATCGTGCGCAGTTTCAGCATTTCGCTGAGCTGCCGGGCATCGAGCTGTATCAGGCGCACATCTCTCGCTACGCTTTTGAACCGCACACGCATGAAGCCTTTGGCGTCGGCACCATCGAATCTGGCGCCCAACGTTTTCGCTATCGCGGTGCCAATTACACCGCGCCGCAGCATTCGCTCGTAATGATGAATCCCGACGAACTGCATACCGGTGAATCTGCCTGTGAAGAAGGTTGGCGCTATCGCATGATCTATATCGATCCGCGCGAAATGGATCGTCTGACCGGCGATCGGAATTGGTGGTTTACCGATGCGTTGCGTACCGATGCGCGTTTAGCGCAGCCGTTTTCTCAGCTGCTGGCGCAAATGTGGCAGGCGGAAACCACGTTAGAACGCGAAAGCATTTTGCTCGAATTATTGGAATTGATGCGTCCGCTGGCGCGTCAGGGAACGCCAAGAGCATCAGAAGGCGCACATCGCTTCGATGCGGTGCGCGATTATTTACGCGATAACCTTGCCGAACCGGTTCGCCTCGAAGAGCTGGCCGCGCTGGCATCGCTGTCGCCGTGGCATTTTCTGCGCAGCTTCAAGCAGCACTTTCACGTCACGCCGCACCAAATGCTGATGGCGTTTCGCTTGTTCGAAGCCAAGCAGCAACTGGCGCGCGGCGAAAGTGCTGTTAACGTCGCGGCCTCGGTTGGCCTCACCGATCAAGCCCATCTCACCCGCGCCTTCGCGCATCGCTACGGCATCACGCCGGGGCGCTATCAGAAACAAGTTTTTCCTTCACGCTAACCGCAATCTGCTACAAGCCTTTCTCTGCGCGCTGCGGCACACTGCTGCGGAATGCTTATAAAGGAAGGGTTTTATGTTTGCTGGAATATTGTTCGCACTCGCGGCAGGATTGATGTGGGGACTGATCTTTGTCGGGCCGTTACTGATCCCCGATTATCCGGGCACCTTACAATCGGCCGGACGCTATGTAGCGTTTGGCTTGGTGGTGCTGCCGCTGGCCTGGTTGGATCGCCGTCGTTTACGTAAGCTGGCGCGCAAAGATTGGCTGGAAGCACTTAAGTTATCGCTAATTGGCAATTTGCTCTATTACGCCTTTCTCGCCAGCGCGATTCAGCGCACCGGCGCGCCGATTTCCACCATGATTATCGGCACCTTGCCGGTGGTGATCACCGTAACGGCGAATCTTTGTTATGGCCATCTTGAAGGGCGATTACCGTGGCGCAAGTTGACGCCAGCGTTGCTGATTATTGCCGCAGGTTTAGCGTGTGTGAATGCGGCTGAGTTACAAACCCAAGGGCCCGACTTTGATTGGTCGCGCTATTTAACCGGCTTGTTGTTGGCGGTGCTGGCGGTGGCGTGTTGGACATGGTATCCGCTGCGCAACGGTTTATGGCTGCGCGCACATCCACAACATAAACCCTCAAGCTGGGCGACTGCGCAAGGTTTGGTGACGCTGCCGCTGGCGTTGATTTTCTATCTATTAGTGTGTGGGCAGTTGTATTGGCAGCAGCCAGAATTCGCGCTGCCGTTTGGGCCGCAGCCGCAACGCTTTCTATTATTAATGCTGGCGATTGGGCTGATTTGCTCATGGTTGGGCACGCTATGCTGGAATGCCGCCAGCCAACGTGTGCCGACGGTGATCATGGGGCCGCTGATTGTGTTCGAAACGTTGGCTGGTTTGCTGTGGACATTTCTCTGGCGCCAGCACTGGCCGCCGCTGCTCACGGCCATTGGTATCTGTTGCCTGATTATTGGCGTGATTTACGCGATGCGCATTAAGCCACAACCGCAAGTCACCGCCCTTTAACGAAGCTAAAATAGTACGGCTGAACGGAATTCAGCCGTACTTTTCCCTGTATTTTTAAGAATTTGACCAGCCCCTCAACCGCTTCTAATTGCTTTTTACTGCGTTACACCCGCCTGCGTTATAACGATAATGCGAATTAAAGCTGCTTTTTTAGCCACTATTGGGCATATATACGCGCTCGTTAGCCACACCAACGCGTGGCAATGCGTTTCTTCAGAGATGGTTATCCACTCTTAAGCTGTCATTTAGCCGTCTAAAGCGCAGACAATTGGCAATAAAGCACCGGCACAGAGCGCTAAAAACATGCATTCAGCCTGCTTTTTATTGCCGTTTGGCACTGAAGATTATCACTGGAAAGCCACTTTAAGCTTAAGGGAATGGGCCGATGTTCAGACAGTTTCCATAATTGTCAGATAAAAAACCATTAAGCGCGGCGATGATTAAGGCAGGTAAATTTAACTTATCTGGCGTTTTTTAATAGTTATTGTTTAGGAGGTATAACGTATTTGATCCGGATTATTCCTGGCGGCGAATGAAGCAACAACTGCTACCTGCAGAGTAGAAAGTGAATTTTAGATAACACAGTAGATCCAATTAAAATTAGAGATAATGTGTGAGCGGTTACATGGCGTTGTTCATGAATGCTTAACAGAATTGTCTGCATTCAGTGCTGATGATTAATGTTGGTAAAGTAATAATCGAAGCGCCAATCTCACGTTAATGAGATTGGACTTCGGCTAAATGGCTTGAATAGAGAGACTTTTGCTGATGTGAATCAATTTTACCGCAAAAAAGGAAGCAATTCCGCGATGATATTCATCAGGAAAAAATGGAGCGAATTGTTATATCGTGAACGCCGAATTAAATGATCTTCATATCTTCTGGTAAGAACAAATCTCAGCATTAAGTCAAATAATATCGGCCTTAATGGAGTTAGCGATTATCTGTTCCTGAAGGGTAGTGATAAACACTGCGGCTAATATCCAGCAAGCGACAACTGCGACGAGTACCAATGTCGAAGGTGGTTTGCAGGAAGTTAACCGCCTGGCGCTTTTCATTTGTAGTGAAGAAGTTTTTCAGCACGCTTTGCAGCATTTCTTTGTCGGAACTCAGTGATTGCAGCTCGCGCGTGAGGTTAAGAAGCTGATCTTCTAGCTCCTTGATTTTGCGACCTTCTTCGGAAGAAAGACCAGAGAATTTCTTCTTCCAACTATAGAAAGTGGCCTCGGAAATGCCTAGCTCCTCACAAATCTCCCTGACTTTCACTCCCGTTTCAGAAGCTTTAATGGCATTTGTGATTTGCTCTTCGCTATATCGTGACTTTCTCATAAATGCTATTACCTTTCTTATCAATTAGTGGATGAGAATTACTGTATTAATATCTGGCACTGCAAAAACACTATTAATGCAGTATTAAAGTGCGCGATTAGAATTGCGAGGGTTAAATTAAGATATTTAGAATAAATATCATCATGGGATAAATCTTATTTTATTCTCAATGGCGTTGAACGCCTTCCTGGCTTTAGGTTTTTGATATAAATTCATTCCATCCCAAATGCAGAAAAATACTACATTCATTGTGAATTCGGCATAACCCAGTTGCGTAAATATCGGGGTGTGCTAGTAAACTTTTGCTTAGAATTTAGGCTGAAATCGTTTACATCCACTGAGTTTCGCACCGGATATAATCAGAATTTTCCTGAATATATTTTCTAATACCTGACGCGAATCTCATTTTTCGGACCAGATTGGTTTGAAGTTCATAAATTAAGTCAGGCCCACTGAGCGCTTGTTAATTCATTTCAAGGACGTTGTACCGAAAGTTGTGGTAGTACGGAATACTAAGGATCAGTCAATGAAATTGAGCGTAATGTCGAATGCCGCCTGGATGATGTCTGAAAAGATTGTCTCCGTGTTCGGCGTCATATTTGTGACCTCCTACGTGGCAAAATCCTTTGGCCCAACCATCTTCGGCCAAATGGCGTTTTCGACCTCGCTGTTTTCGATGGTGCAGACCGTGGCGATTTTCGGCACGGAAACCATTCTGTTTAAACGCATCAGTAAGAGTGCGCCAAAAGGCTTACGCCTGATGACGGTCGCACGCAATATGCGCATGGTTTTACTGCTGCTGACATCGCTGCCGGTGTTGATTTGGGTCTGGTACAACATGCAGGAGAATTTCCTCGCCTTTGCTCTGGCCTCGTTTATCTCCTCGGTTTTTGTGACGCAGGATACGTTCAGCGTCTATAACAACGCGCGTTTAGCCTCGCGGCTCAACACCATCGCCAACTCCGTCGGATTGTTGCTGGGCTTCAGCTTGAGTTTCACCATTGCCTGGCTGCACCTCAATCCGCTGTGGCTAACAGTGTCGATTGTGGCTGTGACGCTGGTGCCTTACGTCATCAAGCGTTTCAACTTCTATCGCGAAAATCAGGATGTGGCGCCGCCGCAGGATAAGCGCAACACCTATTTGCGCTATCTGCTGTACGCCGGATTGCCGCTGGCGATCTCCAGCATCTTTATCTCAGTACAGGTCAAAGCGGCGCAGATGTTCTTAGCCGGTATCGCTTCGGCGCGCGACCTCGGTCTATTTGCCGCAGCGAATACTATTTCGGCTTCATGGATTTTTATCCCCGTGGCCATCATCACTTCCTGCTTCTCGGAAATATTCCGCGAGCGTGGAGAAGCCGCCATCAAGCTCACCGCGCGGCTTAATGGCTATGTCATGGGTGTTTCATTGTTGTTGTTAGCGATGATCGCGATGTACGGCGAAAAAATCATCATCGCTTTGTATGGTCACGAGTACACACAGTCAGGAAGTCTCATTACGTTGTTGTCGTTAGCAACCTGCTTTTCGGCGATGGGCACCGTAGCGTATCGCTACATGGTCAAAGAGGGCGGGTTCAATTATCTGCTGAAGAAAATCGTTTGCCTGATGGTGATCAGCCTGCCGCTTTCATGGTGGCTGATTCAGGGCTACGGCATCATGGGTGCCGCCTGGAGCGTCTTCATCTCAGAATTGCTGTCTCTTACCGTAATGAATTACTTCTTCAAAAACGGCGTCATCCAAAAGATTCAAGTTTCCTCACTCAACTACAAAACCTACAAATGAGGTCCGATATGCTCAAGTTGAAAGATGAACTCAGAAGAAGTTTGCAGTATTTCATCAAGAAGATGCCTTGGTCTTACCAGGACCGGATTTACTATTTTCACAAGTTTCGCAAATTGCCAAACCTGCGTGAGCCAAAGGTCTTCAATGAGAAAGTGATGTACCGCAAATTCGTTCACGGCGATTACCAGATTTATGGTCGTCTGTCGGACAAATATTCGGTACGCGAATACATCGCTGAGAAAGTGGGCAGCGAATACCTGATCCCGCTGGTGTATGAAACCAGCGATCCGAGTTCGCTGCATACGCTGCCGCGCTGGAAAAATACCGTTATCAAGCCGAACCACGGTTCCAACATGGTGGAAATCCTGCTGGAAGAACCGGACGCGCTGAAGAAACAGCAGATCATCAGCGATTGCCATCGCTGGCTGAAAACCGATTTCGCCAATGAAGCGCGTGAGATTCACTATCGCTACATTAAGCCGCGCATTCTGGTGGAGCAGTACATTGGCGATGGTAAAACCGCGCCGATTGACTACAAATTCCACATGTTCAACAAGCGCGATGGCAGCTTTGAATATGTGTTGCAGGTGATCTACAACCGCTGCAATCCGCTGTTGTCGATGAATTTTTATGTCAACAATCTCAACGAGGCGTATCACAAAATTCGTGATACCGGGCTGGATGTGTCGAAACAAATGGCGCAGTTACAGCACGCGTTAGATTTAAGCAAAAAGCTGGCGAGTGATTTCGATTACGTCCGCGTGGATTGGTACATCGATGGCGAGCAGATCTACTTCGGCGAACTGACCTTTACGCCGGGTGCAGGATTGGTGACCGGTTTGGATCGGGGACTTAATCAGATGATGGGTGATATGTGGATTCAGGATCGTCGCGGTGCAAAGATACCGGGCGTCTCGGTGGGCGAAGTCGCGATTCCCGCCGTATTGAAGAAAATTTGATAATCACACAGCAAAATAAAAAACCCCGCAGATGCGGGGTTTTTTATTGGCGGCGATTAAGGCATCGGCCAATCGGTTGGCGTCTGGCTCATCACCTGAATAAAGGCGTTTTTGGAGATTTCCATAAAGTTGTGCAAATTCTCCATGCTCAAAGTAATACCGAGCAGGCCGGTCACGAACCAGCAAGACATGCCAACACCAATGCCACCGCACAGCAGCGCCATCACGTGATGACTGTTTTGACGCAGTCGAATTTTCATGGTGCTGGCGAAGAACATCATTACCGCACTCAGCAATTCCCAGCGCATAACAATCAAACTGGTAGTTAACGTAGCCATCTCTAAAGCCTCTTAAATCAGTGATATCCCCGACATTCGATCGACATCACTGGCGGCAAAGAAGGAAGGTCAGGGAGGCCCTTCTGGCCGTCTACGGCATGGTGGAAAGTGTGACTTGGCTCACATTATATCACTCGATTTTAAATTTTGAACAAAATTTATACCGGGTCAGGTAGAAAATTTTTTATCGAAGCGAGACGGGAAAGGCGAGAGAGGATGACGCTTAAAGAGGTGCGCCCGCGAAGGGCGCGCAGAAAAGGTCAGCTAACCGGGCAGCACTCGCCGGTGGTGCGCTGGGCAAAACTGTTCATGTTGTTGTCGGCGCAGTCAAAACTCAGCAAGCGTGGACGCTGAATCATCGCCTGACGGCGCATAGTGTGGCGATACGCGGTGGGCGTTTGCGAGAACTGACGGCGGAATACGCGCGAGAACGTCTGCTGCGAGTCGTAACCGTATTGCATGGCGATATCGAACACCGGGCGTTGCGTCTGGCGCAGCGCTTCGGCAGCCAATGTCAGGCGGCGTTCGCGAATATAGCCACCCAGCGTTTGTTTCGTGACTGCACGGAACATACGTTGCAGGTGCCATTTTGAATAACCTGATTTTGCCGCGACTTCATCAATCGACAGCGCTTTATCCAGATTCTGATCGATCCAGTGAGTCAGTGAATGAATGATTTCCTGTTGCATCATAGCCTCATCCTTCTGATGGTTTTTTGCCTGGTGAGAAATTCGAAGTTTTACTGGGGTGCGAGTATAATTCCTCAAGTTAACTTGAGGTAAAGGCCCTAAATGAAAAAAGAACGCAATTACCCGAAGCCGGTGCTGACGCCCGGTGAAGTGGCGAAGCGCAGCGGCGTGGCGGTCTCGGCGCTGCACTTCTACGAAACCAAAGGCTTGATTTTTAGTTCGCGTAACGGCGGCAATCAACGGCGTTATAGCCGCGATGTGTTGCGCCGCGTGGCGATTATCAAGATTGCCCAACGCATCGGCATTCCGCTGGCGACAGTCAGCGACAGTTTGAATCACGTGCCCGCCAACAAGCGCATGTCGACGCAAGAGTGGGACGCGCTCACCCAGCATTGGCGCGAAGAGTTGGATAAACGCATCGAAACCCTGACGCGGTTGCGTAACGATCTGGACGGCTGTATCGGCTGCGGCTGTTTATCGATGCGCGATTGCCCGCTGCGTAATCCGGGTGACCGCTTGGGCGAGCAAGGTTCCGGCGCGGTGTTGCTCGATCCTGAACAAGACGAACAGAAGCGTTAGGCCCGTATCCGCTATACTTGCCGGGAAACATTTACCGGCAAGGAAAACCGCATGATCACCGTTCATCATCTGGAAAACTCCCGTTCGCACCGCGTGTTATGGCTGCTGGAAGAGCTGTCGGTGCCGTATCAAATCAAACGCTATCAGCGAGAAAACACCTTGCTGGCGCCGGATTCATTAAAGAAGGTGCATCCGCTGGGCAAATCGCCGGTGATCACCGACGGCAACCGGGTGATCGCCGAATCGGGCGCGATTCTCGAATATCTGCAATTGAAATACGACAGCGAGCACCAACTGGCGCTAACCGATGAAGAGGAGCAGATTCAGGCGCGTTACTGGCTGCATTACGCGGAAGGTTCGCTGATGCCGCTGCTGGTGATGAAATTGGTGTTTGCGCAATTGGGCAAGAAGCCGGTGCCGTGGCTGCTGCGTCCGGCGGGCATAGCATTGAGCAAAGGTATTCAAAAAGCGTGGCTGAACAAGCAATTGGCGCTGCATGGCGGCGTGATCGAACAGCATCTTAGTCAGCATCGTTATTTTGCCGGAGCGCGTTTTAGCATTGCCGATGTGCAGATGAGTTTCCCGCTGCTGGCGCTGCAAATGCGCGGTTCGCTGCGTGAGATGCCCGCCACCGCCCGTTGGCTGGAAACCATGCAGCAACGCGCCGCCTGGCAACGCGCGCTGGAGCAGGGCGGCCCGATTCAGTTTCAGAGTTGATTCCCGCACATTCCGTAGCGGCGCGATTTATCGCGTTCAGTTGATTTTAAAAGTCAAAACAACGCAATAAATTGCGCCGCTACGATATCTGCACGCTGTGTGATTCGCCGTGTCCCTGGATTTGTCCTGCTCTACCCACGATTAGTAGTTGAAAACCCCATGCCAAACGCCAGATAATCGTTTGCCTTTTTTCCGCGCCCCTTTTTACGGATCGGAATACGCGGCGACGTAAACGTTTGCCTGGATTTTCAGCACGAAAAACCGCCATCAGGGATCGGCAAAGGTGCGCCGCGCGGCGACTCACATCACAAAAAATATTGAGGAATAACTATGTCTGGCGAATCGCGCCCGGCCAGTGGAAAACTGGACGCTTGGTTCAACATTTCAGCACGCGGCAGCAGCGTGCGTCAGGAAGTCTTAGCGGGCTTAACCACGTTTTTGGCGATGGTCTACTCGGTGATCGTGGTGCCCGGCATGCTGGGCAAAGCCGGCTTCTCACCGACGGCGGTATTCGTTGCCACCTGTTTGGTCGCCAGCTTTGGCTCAATCATCATGGGCTTGTGGGCCAACCTGCCGATGGCGATTGGTTGCGCTATCTCGCTGACCGCCTTCACCGCTTTCAGTTTGGTGCTCGGTCAGCACATCAGCGTGCCGGTAGCGCTGGGCGCGGTGTTCCTGATGGGCTTGTTGTTCACGCTGATTTCGGTCACTGGGATTCGTGCGTGGATACTCCGAAACTTGCCGATGGGCGTGGCGCACGGCACCGGCGTAGGTATCGGCCTGTTCCTGCTGCTGATCGCGGCAGACGGCATTGGCCTGGTGGTGAAGAATCCTGCGCCGGGCTTGCCGGTGGCGTTGGGCCACTTCGTCTCCTTCCCAGTGATCATGTCGCTGATTGGTCTGGCCGCTATTTTCGGTCTGGAAAAACGCCGCGTGCCAGGCGGTATTTTGCTGACCATTATTGCGATTTCGGTTCTCGGTCTTATTTTCGATCCGGCGGTGACTTATCAAGGCTTATTCGCCATGCCGAGCCTGAAGGATGCTAACGGACAATCGGCGATGTTTAGCCTCGATATCATGGGCGCGCTGCAACCCGTAGTGCTGCCAAGCGTATTGGCGTTAGTGATGACGGCGGTATTTGATGCTACCGGCACCATCCGAGCGGTAGCGGGTCAGGCGAATCTGCTGGATAAAGATGGCCAGATCATCAACGGCGGACGCGCATTAACCACCGATTCGGTTAGCAGCATTTTCGCCGGTCTGGTCGGCGCATCGCCTGCGGCGGTGTATATCGAATCGGCGGCGGGTACTGCGGCGGGCGGCAAAACCGGTTTGACAGCAATTGTGGTCGGTTTGCTGTTCCTGGTGATTCTGTTTATGTCACCGCTGGCCTATCTGGTTCCGGCTTACGCCACCGCGCCTGCGCTGATGTACGTTGGACTGCTGATGCTGAGCAACGTCGCCAAAATCGACTTCAATGATTTCGTCGATGCGATGTCCGGTTTGCTGACCGCAGTGTTCATCGTGCTGACCTGCAACATCGTCACCGGCATCATGCTGGGCTTCGCTTCGCTGGTGATCGGTCGCCTGTTTGCCGGTGAATGGCGCAAGCTGAATATCGGCACCGTGGTGATTGCTGTGGCGTTAGTGGCGTTCTACGCTGGTGGCTGGGCCATCTAACGGCAAAGTGGATTAATCCCCAGATTTTTCTCTTTCTTGCCCTCGCCGCACATCGGGTTGCCCCGCTGTGCGGCGTTTTGTTTTACACTTTCCAGCGCAACAACATCGCTTTAATGAAAATGATTCGCCTAAGGAAAGCATGGAAATCTTCTTTACTATTCTCATCATGACGCTGGTGGTTTCCCTCTCCAGCGTGGCGGCACGTATTCTGCCGTTTCAAATTCCGCTGCCGCTGGTGCAAATTGCCGCCGGTGCGCTCCTCGCCTTACCGGTCTTCGGCTTGCATGTCGATTTTGATCCCGAACTGTTCCTCGTGCTGTTCATTCCGCCGCTGCTGTTTGCGGACGGCTGGAAAACGCCGATTAACGAGTTCCTGCATCATGGACGTGAAATCATCGGGCTAGCGTTGGTGCTGGTGCTGATGACCGTGGTCGGCATCGGCTACCTGATTTACTGGCTGGTGCCGGGTATTCCGCTGATTCCCGCCTTTGCGCTGGCGGCGGTGCTGTCGCCAACCGATGCCGTGGCGTTGTCCGGTATCGTCGGGGAAGGTCGCATCCCGAAAAAAATCATGTCGATTGTGCAGGGCGAAGCCCTGATGAACGACGCATCTGGTCTGGTATCGCTGAAGTTTGCCGTCGCAGTAGCGATGGGCACCATGGTGTTCACCTGGGGCGGCGCCAGCGTCGAGTTCCTCAAAGTAGCGGTCGGTGGTTTGGTTGCCGGTGTGGCGATTTGCTGGCTGTATGGCCGCTCGCTGCGTTTGCTGAGCCGCTGGAGTGGTGATGATCCGGCGACACAAACCGTGTTGCTGCTGCTGTTGCCATTCGCTTCCTATCTGATTGCCGAACACCTTGGCGTGTCGGGCATCCTCGCCGCCGTCGCTGCGGGTATGACCATTACCCGTTCTGGCATTATCCGCCAGGCTCCGTTGGCGATGCGTTTGCGTGCGAATAGCGTGTGGCAGATGCTGGAATTTGTCTTTAACGGCATGGTGTTCCTGATGCTGGGCCTGCAACTGCCGGGCATTCTCGAAACGTCTGTCGCGCAGGCGAATGCCGATCCCAACGTTGAACTGTGGATGTTGTTCACCGACGTGGTGCTGGTGTATGCCGCGTTGATGGTGGTGCGCTTCGGCTGGTTGTGGATCATGAAACGCATCAGCCAGCGCTTCCTGAAAAACAAGCCGCTGGAGTTCTCCAACTACTCGCTGCGTGAACTGCTGATTGCCTCTTTCGCTGGCGTACGCGGGGCGATTACATTGGCCGGTGTGTTGTCGATTCCGCTGTTCCTGAGCAATGGCGACGCCTTCCCGGCGCGTTATGAGCTGATTTTCATCGCCACCGGCGTGATTCTGCTGTCGTTGCTGGTCGGTGTGGTGCTGCTGCCAATCTTACTGCGTGATGTTGAAAAGATTGATAAAACCGGCCACCGCCGCGAGATTCAATTTGCGCGTGCGGCGATGGCGGGCGTGGCGATTGAAAGCCTGCACAAGATGGAGCAGCGGCTGGAAACCGATACCGAAGAGAACATCGATCCGGAGTTGCTGAAGGAAGTCAGCCTGCGGGTGATTGGCAATTTACGTCGTCGTGCGGAAGGTAAAAATGACATCGAGCAGGCGCAGTTTGCCGAGAATCTGGAGCGTCGTTTTCGCCTGAATGCATTGCGTGCCGAACGTGCCGAGGTGTATCACCTGCGCGCGACCCAGGAAATCTCCAACGAAACCATGCAGAAGCTGCTGCACGATCTCGATCTGCTAGAAGCGCTGCTGATCGAGAAAGAAGAATAATCCTTTATGGGCGTCCCAACGGACGCCCTTTTTACACCGACAGCCGCGGCGCTTGATCCGGCCAATGCTCACGACAACACTCAATCCACGCCTGCGCGCTGCGCGACAAGTAACTGCCTTCACGCCAAATCAAGCCTAAACTCCATTGCAGCTCCGCCTCCAGCGGCAGCCACAGCAGCGATTGCTTATCCAGCCGCTGACAAATCGGTTCCGGCAGAATCGCCAATCCCATTCCCGCTTGTACCATCGCCGCCAGAAAATCCCACTGCGCGCTGCGCAACGCAATGTTGGGCGTCAGATGCATGCGCTGAAAGGCTTTCATAATCTGGCGATTAAGCGCGAATTCTTCATTGAGGATCAGCAGCGGATGTTGCGCCAGTTCGGCCAAACCGACCTGCGTATGCTTGAGCCACATCTCGTTGCGCGGCAGCAGGACGCAAAGCGGATGGTGCATCAACTCCAGCGCATTCAGCGGCAATTCGGCATCGATCGGCAAGGCGGTGAGGGCGATATCCAGTGCGCCGCTCAGCACCGCTTGCTGCGCTGTCAAACCGCCATATTCAGCAATTTTCAACTGTACGCCGGGATAGCGACGACGAAAGGCGGAGATCGAACCGGCAATCTGCATGCCGACCATTGGCGGAATGCCCAGGCGCAACTCGCCGGTTTTCAATTGGTTGATATCGCCGAGCTGTGCTTCGAGCTGATGAAATTCCTGCAAAATCGCCAATCCGCGCTGATAAACCGCCTGGCCGCTGTCCGTCAGATGCAGCTTGCGTCCTTCGCGCAGCAGCAAGGTGCAACCCAGCTCCTCCTCCAACTGACGCAGCATTTTGCTGATGGTCGGCTGCGTCACGTAGAGTTTCTCCGCCGCGCGGGTGAAGCTTTGTTGTCGCACCACTTCGGTGAAATAGCGCAGGGCACGCACGTCCATAAACATTCCTTTTTGGCATAGTTTGAATGATTTTAATTCATTTCTTTCACAGTTTGGCGCGGATTTATACTAAGCCCTGAATTTATTACTGGGGAAACAGGAAATGATGGCATTAAGTCCGCGCAGAACGGATCTGCTACAACGGGTATGTATTCCGCTGCAATTGGTGTTGTACGTCGGGTTATTTATTTTTAGTGGCGAGTTGGTGAACTGGCTGCATTTGCCGCTGCCTGCCAATGTGGTTGGCATGGTGTTGTTGCTGCTATTGATTATGACTGGCGTGGTGCCGCTGCGTTGGGTCAAAGCCGGTGCAAACTGGCTGCTGGCCGAAATGTTGCTGTTCTTTATTCCGGCGGTGGTGGCGGTGGTGAATTATAGCGATTTGCTGCGCGCTGAAGGTTGGCGCATCTGTGTGGTGATTGCGGTGAGCACGCTGCTGGTGCTGGCATCCACCGCGTTGGTGGTGGATAAATTGTATCGCTTCGAACTGGCTCGCGCGGCGCGTAAGCAGGCTGCTCATGAATGATTTGCTGATAAGTCTGCTGTGTCTGGCGTTCACGTTGCTGATCTACTACATCAACAAAATGCTCTATCGCCGCTGGCGCACGCTGCTGCTGATGCCGTTGGTGTTAACGCCGTTGGTGCTGGTGGCGTTGCTGCTGTGCACCCATGTGAGCTGGAAAAACTACATTGCGGAAAGCCACTGGCTGATTTGGCTGCTCGGTCCGGCGACGCTGGCATTTGCCGTGCCGGTGTATGAAAACCTTGAAATCATTAAACGTCATTGGCTGTCGTTGAGCGTCGGCGTGCTGACCGCGACGCTGGTGGCGGTATGCAGTTCGGTGTGGCTGGCGCGTTTACTGACGTTGCCGGAAAGCATTCAACGTAGTCTGGCGGTACGCTCGATCACCACGCCGTTTGCGTTAGCCGCGGCACAACCGATTGGCGGCCAGCCGGATTTGGTGGCGCTTTTTGTGGTGATCACCGGCGTGTTTGGCATGGCTGTCGGCGACGTGCTGTTTCTGCGCCTCGCCATCAAACAAGGCGTGGCAAAAGGCGCTGGTTTTGGTGCGGCTTCACATGGCGCGGGCACCGCGCGCGCTTACCAAATCGGCCAACAAGAAGGCGTGGTGTCGAGTTTGGTGATGATGCTGTCAGGCGTGGTCACGGTGATTCTTGCACCGCTATTAAGCCATTTGTTATGGGTATCTTAGCGCCAGTTTTTTGAGTCATTGCTCATACAGCCATTTTCTCGCTTTGCTTATTGTTTGCCCGCTTAAACAATAAGGAAGCGATAAATGAAAAGTCAGTATTTTGCAATGGGGCTGGTATTGGCCTCCGCTGGGGTTAATGCTCAAGAGATTGGTGTGAAGGGCGGCGGCGATTTTTTCGCGGTGGCCATTAACAGCCAGAAAACCGCGCCAGGCCTGCAATATGGTGTGGAATATGTTAACGCGAAAAATCAGAGCGAATTGGTTGATGCCAATCTTGGCTACGGTTGGGCATTCGGCGCGCTACGTGTGATTCCGCGTGTTGGACTCTTCTGGGCAGAACTGGACCATGATAAATCGTCCAGTATCGGTGCCAACGCCGGTGTCCGCGTGATGGCTCCGTTGCCGCAAGCTGGCCACACTTGGTTGTATGTGGATTTCAGCATGGCGCCAAACTTCGGCAACTATAAGCTGGATCATCTGCATCAACTGGAAGCCGGTGTTTATTACCAGCCTGCGCACTGGTTGACGTTGAGTTCAGGTTATCGTTATCTCGGTAGCGGTTTGCACGAGTATAAAACCCAGCGATCTATTGATGGTTTGTTCCTCGGCGCTGCATGGCGCTTCTAATGTTGTAAGTGGCCTGCAATGGCCACTTTTTCCCGCTGTAACCCATTTTTACGTAAAGCTTTCCAAATAAAGTTGTCTCAATTTGTCAGGCTGTTAACCTTGCCGCCGAATTAATTGTCCTTCATGGAGTGGAATCACATGTTTAAGCAACTTGTTACTGGAAGCGTATTGGGTCTGGCACTGCTGAGCAGCGGCGCGCAGGCAATCGAGGGCAGTGTTGACGTGGGTGAGCGCAGCACCAACCTGAACCTTGGTCTCGGAACCACTTCGCCTGGCTTGTTCCTGAAAGGCAACTGGCTGCGTAGCGATCACGATGGCAGCACTTACGGTTTGGGTTTGGGCTACAACATTGATGTTGGTGATTTCCGCATCGCGCCAACCGCGAAAGCGCTGTTCACCCATCCGGAAGATGGTAAAGACGGCTTCGGCGTTGCTGTCGGTGCCGGTGCGCAATACAACTTCAACAGCATGTGGGGCTTGTACGGCGAATATTACTACGCGCCAGAAGCGTTCTCTGATCACCTCGATAGCTATAAAGAAGCCTCAGGTGGCGTGAGCTTCACGCCGATTTCACTGCTCAACCTGCGCGTGGGTTATCAGTACATCGAGCTGAACAACAAAGGCAGCCGCAAAGATAACGTACTGGTCGATGGCCCGTATGTTGGTGCTTCACTGCGTTTCTAATGGTTTGATTAGGGTGCGGCCTGTCCCTCACCCTCTCCCATAAATGGGAGAGGGGACCGATCGAGCTCGTTTTTCCCCTTCTCCCACTTGTGGGAGAAGGCCGGGATGAGGGGCAGCCCGCACAATCCCTAATGCGATTTACCCTGTGAAATCCCAATCCCGGTTTGCGAACGAATAAACTGCCCACGGAAGCGAGCACGTTCCTGCGCACCACGCGCGGAATGATCGGTAATCGAGAACAGCCAGATACCAATAAACGCCGCCAGCATTGAGAACAGCGCCGGATACTCATACGGATAAATCGGTTTCTCGTGCCCCAATACCTGCACCCAAATCGTCGGGCCAAGAATCATCAGCACCACCGCCGTAATCAATCCCAGCCAGCCGCCAATCATGGCGCCACGCGTGGTGAGTTTCGACCAGTACATCGACAGCAGAATAATCGGGAAGTTACAGCTAGCAGCAATCGAGAACGCCAGGCCAACCATGAAGGCAATGTTCTGCTTCTCGAACAAAATCCCCAAGCCAATCGCCACCGCACCTAGCACCAGCACGGTGATTTTCGAGATGCGTAACTCCTCGCGCTCGGTTGCCTGACCTTTGCGGATCACGCTGGCATACAAATCGTGCGACACCGCTGAAGCCCCGGCCAGCGTCAAACCGGCGACCACCGCCAGAATCGTGGCGAAGGCCACTGCCGAGATAAAGCCGAGGAACAAGCTGCCGCCCACCGCATTCGCCAGATGTACCGCCGCCATATTGGTGCCGCCAAGCAGCGCGCCAGTGGCATCTTTAAATGCCGGATTAGCACCAACCAGCAGAATCGCGCCGAAGCCGATAATAAAGGTCAGAAAGTAGAAGTAGCCCATAAAGCCGGTCGCCCAAAACACACTTTTACGTGCTTCGCGCGCATCGGCCACGGTAAAGAAGCGCATCAAAATATGCGGCAAACCGGCGGTACCAAACATCAAACCGAGGCCAAGCGACAGCGCCGATATTGGATCTTTCACCAGCCCGCCCGGTTGCATAATCGCCGCGCCTTTTGGGTGGACCGCCATCGCTTCGGTGAATAGCGTGTTGAAGCTGAAGCCCACGGTTTTCATCACCATGATCGCCATGAAGCTGGCACCAAACAGCAGCAGCACCGCTTTGATGATTTGCACCCAGGTAGTGGCTAACATGCCGCCAAACAGCACGTACAACACCATCAAAATCCCGACCATCACCACCGCGACATGGTAATCGAGGCCGAACAGCAACTGAATCAGTTTGCCCGCGCCGACCATCTGCGCGATCAGATACAGCGCCACCACCACCAACGATCCGCAGGCCGACAGCGTGCGAATCGGCTTCTGTTCCAGGCGATAGGAGGCCACATCGGCGAAGGTGTAACGTCCCAGATTACGCAGACGTTCCGCAATCAAAAACAGAATCATCGGCCAGCCGACAAGGAAGCCGAGCGAGTAAATCAGCCCGTCATATCCTGAGGTGTAAACCAGCGCAGAAATACCGAGGAACGAGGCCGCCGACATGAAATCACCGGCAATCGCCAATCCGTTTTGGAAACCGGTGATATTGCCGCCCGCCGTGTAGTAATCGCTGCGTGAACGGGTTCGTTTGGAGGCCCAATAGGTGATGCCTAATGTTGCAGCAACGAACACCACGAACATGATGATGGCTTCATAATTGGTGGCCTGACGCTGCACCGCGCCGGTAATCGCATCGGCGGCGAACACGCTGGCGGGCACCACGGCGAGGAAAATCGACAGCAGGCGCTTCATGATTTCACCTCGCTCAGAACCTGTTTGGTCAGACGATCAAATTCACCGTTGGCGCGCCACACGTAAATGCCGGTCAACACGAACGACACCACAATCAAACCGACGCCAATCGGAATGCCGCGCGTCACATTGGTGCCGGCATGCAACGGCGTACCGAGCCAGCCTGGCGCAAAGGCGATCAGCAAAATAAAGCCGACGTACAGCACCAGCATGATCGCGCTGAGCAGCAGCGCAAACGCCTGGCGCTTGTGCACCAATTCCTGATAGCGCGGATTGCTCTCGATTTGTTGCCAGACAGCTTCCTGTTGGTTCAGGGTTTCGTTCATCACATTTTCTCCAGAGGCAAGGCGGCCAGCATACTCACGATTAAATGATTTAACTGGCTGAATATTCTAGTTTTATAGGTTGTGCGAACTTAGAACTACTTGGCATATAAAGGCGGCCAAATGGCCGCCCCTACAACAGAAGCCGATTACGGCATGGTGATGGACTGTTTCTCCTCCAGCAATTTCTCTACCACGCCCGGATCGGCCAGCGTAGAGGTATCGCCGAGATTGCTGGTATCGCCAGCGGCAATTTTGCGCAGAATGCGGCGCATGATCTTGCCGGAGCGGGTTTTCGGCAGCGAATCGGTCCAGTGCAGCACATCCGGCGTGGCAATCGGGCCGATCTCTTTACGCACCCAATTACGCACTTCGGTGTACAGCTCTGGCGACGGCTCTTCGCCGTGGTTCAGCGTGATATACGCGTAAATCGCCTGGCCTTTGATGCTGTGCGGAATGCCCACCACCGCGGCTTCGGCAATCTTCGGATGCGACACCAGCGCCGATTCAATCTCGGCGGTGCCGAGGCGGTGGCCGGAGACGTTCAGCACGTCATCGACGCGGCCGGTGATCCAGTAATAACCATCTTCATCACGGCGTGCGCCGTCGCCACTGAAGTAGCGGTTTTTGAAGGTGGAGAAGTAGGTTTGCTCGAAGCGATCGTGATCGCCATACAGCGTACGCGCCTGACCCGGCCACGAATCGACGATCACCAGGTTACCTTCGGTTGCGCCTTCTAACGCGTTGCCTTCGTTATCGACTAACGCCGGCTGCACGCCAAAGAAAGGCTTGGTGGCGGAACCGGCTTTCAGTTCAGTTGCGCCTGGCAATGGCGTGATCATGAATCCGCCGGTTTCGGTTTGCCACCAGGTATCAACGATTGGGCAGCGGCCATCGCCAATCTTGTTGTAATACCATTCCCACGCTTCCGGGTTGATCGGCTCGCCGACCGAACCCATGATGCGCAAGCTGCTACGATCGGTTCCTTCAATCGCTTTATCGCCTTCGGCCATCAAGGCGCGAATCGCGGTAGGCGCGGTATACAGCAACGTAACCTTATGTTTATCGACCACTTCAGCCATGCGGCTGGGTTTCGGCCAGTTCGGCACGCCTTCAAACATCAGCGTGGTAGCGCCGCACGCCAATGGGCCGTAAATCAGATAGCTGTGACCGGTGATCCAACCGACATCGGCGGTGCACCAATACACATCATCTGGATGATAATCAAACACATACTTAAAGGTGCTGGCGGCATACACCAGATAACCGCCGGTGGTGTGCAGCACGCCTTTCGGTTTGCCGGTGGAACCGGAGGTATAAAGGATAAACAGCGGATGTTCGGCATCGACGGCGACCGGCTCATGCTGATCGCTGGCCTTCGCCACTAAATCGTGCCACCACAAATCGCGGCCTTCGCGCCAGCCGGTGTCTTTGCCGGTGCGCTTGAACACCACCACGTTTTTTACTGTGGTGACGTTAGGATTGTTTAGGGCATCATCAACGTTTTTCTTCAGCGGAATGCTGCGACCGGCGCGCACGCCTTCGTCAGCGGTGATGATCAATTTGGCGTTGGAATCCACTACGCGACCGGCGACCGCTTCCGGTGAGAAGCCGCCGAAAATCACTGAGTGCACCGCGCCAATGCGCGCGCAGGCCAGCATCGCCACCGCCGCTTCCGGCACCATTGGCATATAGATGGCAACCACGTCGCCTTTCTTCACGCCCAGGCTGCCGAGTACGTTAGCGAAACGGCACACGTCGCCATGCAGTTCGCGGAAAGTAATGGTTTTGCTTTCGCTGGCGTCGTCGCCTTCCCAAATAATGGCGGGATGATCGCCACGCGTCGCCAGATGGCGATCAAGGCAGTTGGCGGCGAGATTTAGCGCGCCGTCTTCATACCAGCGAATTGAAATATTGCCGGGGGCAAAGGAGGTATTTTTCACTTTGCTATAAGGTTTAATCCAGTCGAGGATTTTGCCTTGTTCACCCCAAAAGGTGTCGGGATCGTCAACCGATTGTTGGTACAGCGCCGCATACTGATCGGCATTTATCAGGGCATTCGCTGCGATGGCAGCGGGTACGGGATGCTTGTGTATTTGGCTCATGGCTGACCTCCTTGAAGATGTTAATCATATGTCAATCAAAGGTTAATTGAAGCGCGTTCAAAAGCTTTGTTTCTGTTTTGTAGTCTGGATCACGACCTTTCAGCCCGCCATAAAATGGCTGAATCGCTTCTGACAAATGCATCCATAAATGCAGCCAATTCTGCTGTTAATTCGCTAGCATGCCGTTATGGCTGTGCAAAAATCCAGCAAACGCACTCGGCGAGTTTTTGCCCACTATTGCATAGCTATGCGGAAACTTATCGAATTAACACTTTTCATAACAGCGAGTTATAGTCGTTAACTCATCTCAGCATTTTATGCTACTAACCTGAATAAGATTTGCGCTATCCCGCCGGGGGTTGCATTTACCGTAGTGAAAATGGTACTTATCTCGGCCCTGTTCAGCAGGTATCAACTCTGATTGCATCATTTCGCAGGCGCAAAATGCCGGCACGGCAAGAAATGAAAGCAATCAACAATAACCCTCTATTTTATCGGGCTTTTGCTCACTTCCCTGTGTGACATTTCTTCTGCACCTTCGCAGCAGAGCAAGGGGTTTTTGACTTGAGGAAATAAGCGTTATGAAAGGTTTTAAGTTCACCCTCGCATGGCAGATTTTGCTAGCGCTGATTTTAGGCGTCATCGTGGGAACTGTGCTGCATAATCAGCCAGACGATCGTGAATGGTTAATCACTAACATTCTGACGCCAGCTGGTGACATCTTTATTCATCTGATCAAGATGATTGTGGTGCCGATTGTCATTTCTTCGTTAATTGTCGGCATTGCTGGCGTTGGCGATGCGAAAAAGCTCGGCCGTATTGGTGTCAAAACCATCATTTATTTTGAAGTGATCACCACCCTTGCCATTGTGGTCGGCATTACGCTGGCCAACGTATTCCAACCCGGCAGCGGCATTGATATGTCAACGCTGGCAACGGTGGACATCTCTAAATACGAAGCCACTACCGAAGCGGTGCAGGGTGCGCCTCACGGCCTGGTTACCACCATTTTGTCGCTGATCCCGCAGAACATCTTTGCCTCGCTGGTGAAGGGCGACATGCTGCCGATTATCTTCTTCTCGGTGCTGTTTGGTATGGGCCTGTCAGCGTTGCCGAAGGAACATCGCGATCCGCTGGTAACGGTGTTCCGTTCGATTTCCGAAACCATGTTTAAAGTGACGCACATGATCATGCGTTATGCGCCAGTCGGCGTGTTTGCGCTGATTGCGGTCACTATCGCCAACTTCGGTTTTGCTTCGCTCTATCCGCTCGCCAAGCTGGTGTTGCTGGTGTATGTGGCGATCCTGTTCTTTGCGTTCGTGGTACTCGGTGCGGTAGCGCGCTTCTGTAAGCTGCGCATTACTACGCTGATGCGCATTCTGAAAGATGAGCTGATTCTTGCCTATTCGACCTCCAGTTCCGAAACCGTGCTGCCGCGCATCATGCAGAAAATGGAAGCCTACGGCGCACCGAAAGCCATCACCAGCTTCGTGGTGCCAACCGGTTATTCGTTCAACCTCGACGGTTCAACGCTGTACCAAAGTATCGCGGCGATCTTTATCGCACAGCTGTATGGCATCGACCTGTCGCTGACCGATGAAATCATTCTGGTGCTGACGCTGATGGTGACGTCGAAAGGCATCGCTGGCGTACCGGGCGTCTCCTTCGTAGTGCTGCTGGCAACGCTGGGCAGCGTGGGTATTCCGCTGGAAGGTTTGGCGTTCATCGCCGGTGTCGATCGCATCATGGACATGGCGCGTACCGCACTGAACGTGATCGGCAACGCGTTGGCCGTATTGGTGATTGCGCGCTGGGAAGACCAGTTCGACACCAAGCAAGCCGCCGCATACGAGCTGCAAATGCGTACGCAAAGCGCCAGTTAATCTCAGGCGCTTAACGTGATCAAACCCGCTTCGGCGGGTTTTTTTATGCCCGTTGGCACATAATCTAAAAAAAATTCGTCAATCATGAGGAATTGATAATTCCATATGATATATAGTTTGACGAATAAATTATTCTCTCTCACAGGAGCGTGTCATGCAGATCGATCTAAGCCAGATGATCACCGAAGGTCGTAATCCCGCCAGTCAGAACATTGATGAACTCGCCACTGAAGCGATGCTGCGCGTGATTAATGATGAAGACAAAAAAGTGGCACTGGCGGTGGAAGCCATCGTGCCGCAGATTGCGCAGGTGGTGGATGCCATCACGGCGGCCTTCAGCCAGGGCGGACGTTTGATCTATTGCGGCGCGGGCACTTCAGGGCGTTTAGGGATCCTCGATGCCAGCGAATGCCCGCCGACGTTTGGCACGCCGCGTTCGCAAGTAGTTGGACTGATTGCCGGTGGTCACACCGCGATTCTGCAAGCGGTGGAGAACGCCGAAGATAACGTCGATCAGGGCGCGCAGGATCTGCGTGATATCAACTTTCAGGCCAGGGATGTGTTGGTGGGGATTGCTGCCAGCGGGCGCACACCGTACGTGCTCGGCGCGCTAGCCTACGCACGCCAGCAGGGCGCGTTTACTGCGGCGTTAACCTGCAATCCCAACAGCCCGATGTCGCAAGCGGCGGATGTGGCGCTGACGCCGGTGGTCGGCCCGGAAGTGGTTACTGGCTCATCGCGCATGAAAGCCGGTACCGCGCAGAAACTGGTGCTGAATATGCTCACTACTGGCGCGATGATTCGCAGCGGCAAGGTGTATGGCAATCTGATGGTGGATGTTGAAGCCACCAATCAGAAGCTGGTGCAGCGCCAAATCAACATCGTGAAACAAGCCACCGAATGTGATGATGCCACGGCGCAGCAAGCGCTGGCAGCATGCGGCGGACATTGTAAAACCGCGATTGTGATGGTGCTGGCGGGATTAGATGCTGCTGAGGCGAAATCCCTGCTGAACCAGAATAAAGGCTTTATTCGTCAGGCATTACGCGATGCAGGAGCACAATGATGGCCGCCATCAACGAAGGATTGCTGCGCGATATCCTGCAAGCGGTAGGTGGCGCGAACAACGTGGTGCAGTGCGGTAACTGCATGACGCGCCTGCGTTTGACGTTAGCGGATGCCGCGCAGGTGGATAGCGCGAAACTGAAAACCTTGCCTGGCGTGCTCGGTGTGATCGACAGCGATGCGCAATTGCAGATCGTACTCGGTCCCGGCAAAGCGCAAACCGCGGCAGAGAAAATGCAGCTGCTGCTTAACGATGGCGATCAACCGCCAGCGCCACGCGATTTGCACAGCATTGCCAGCGCGCAGAAGCAGCAGATGAAGGCGAAACAAACCAGCGGATTGCATCGCTTTCTCTCCTGCTTTGCCACCATTTTTACCCCGCTGATCCCCGGTTTTATCGGTGCCGGTTTGTTGCTGGGTTTTGCCACCTTGATCGAACAGATCTTCCACCTCAATCAACCCGGCGATCACGCACGTTGGCTGCTGGACACCGTGGCGTACATGAAAGTGTTCGGCAAGGGGCTGTTCACCTTCCTGAGTATTTTGATCGGCTACAACGCGCAGAAAGCCTTTGGTGGTACCGGCGTCAATGGCGCGATTATCGCCGCGCTGTTTGTGTTGGGTTATGTGCCCAAAGCCACTGTCGGCTATTACAGCGGCATGGAAGATTTCTTCGGCATGGCGATTGATCCGCGTGGCAATATTATTGGCGTGTTGTTGGCGGCGATATTTGGCGCGTGGATTGAAAAACAGCTGCGTAAAATCATTCCTGATAATCTCGATATGATCCTGACATCGTTGCTGACGTTATTAATTACCGGTGCGGTCACTTTCATGGTGATTATGCCGATTGGCGGCGAATTATTTAAAGGCATGTCGTGGCTGTTCATTCATCTGAATAACAATCCATTTGGTTGCGCCATTCTTGCCGGACTGTTTTTAATTGCGGTGATGTTTGGTATTCATCAGGGCTTTATTCCGGTCTATTTCGCGCTGATGGAAACGCAGGGCTTTAATTCGCTGTTCCCAATTTTGGCGATGGCCGGAGCCGGGCAGGTCGGCGCGTCGCTGGCGTTATGGTGTAAAGCCGATAAACATTCGCTGCTGCGTCAACAGATTAAAGGCGCGATTGTGCCGGGACTGTTGGGCGTGGGTGAACCGCTGATTTATGGCGTCACGCTGCCGCGCCTCAAGCCGTTTATTACTGCGTGTTGTGGCGGCGCACTCGGTGGTTTCTTTATCGGGCTGGTGGCGTGGCTGGGACTGCCAGTGGGGATGAATACCGTGTTTGGTCCATCGGGATTAGTCACCTTGCCGCTAATGACATCTTCACAGGGCATCTTCGCGGGCATGGCGGTGTATCTCGCCGGGCTGATTGTGGCGTGGGTTGGCGGCTTCGCCTTTACCTGGTGGGGCGGCACGCGCGGCGTCGATTTAAGTTAAGTCCGGACAAGGTTCAATTCTCACGAATTGCACTTTTTTGAAGCGGCGCGATTTATCTCGTTCTTTTGGACGCTGCTCTGTCTGAAAAACAACGCGATAAATCGCACCGCTACGAATAGTGCACTGTTAAAGTGAGGTGATAATTGAATTTAATTGTGATGCAAGTCACATTTTTTGCATAAGCCGTATCGCTTAGCCTGGCACTGAGGCATTTCACGTTAACGGGCCATCTGTAAGTAAAGCGTTATGAAAAAATAAAGGGTTTATTAACGAGATACAAAGCTAGCACTTAACTTAACGCTGGCCTTTATTTATTTTGAATATCCATCCCGCATCGCATTTATTTCTCCAATATGACAATAGGTTAGCCATAATTCCCTTTTGCGTCTGATGGCAAAAAAGTCTATACCTAAAGCCAATAAATCTATAACAACAGTTCCGTTCCCATTTTCGCTGCACCGTACTTTCTTCACACAGGCTTCAAATAAATTGCTAACCGGGATTGGTGTTATTCCTGCCGTTTTATCCCCCCGCGATGAATTTAACGCTGTTGGCTAACAGCGTGGACGCTTTACGCCCATTGGAGGAAGTATGAGGTTCAGATTAAATCCGATCGCTTTGAGTATTTCTGCTGCACTTGCGCTGTTTTATCCGTCAATCAATGTTCAGGCAATCACCCTCGGCAATTACACGCCACAGACCAATGATAACCAGGTTGGTGCACCCGCTAACAGCGTAAACGGAAGTGGCGTTAGCGATACCTTGACCGGTAGCGCCACCTCAATTGCGCCCGGAACCGATGGTGCCGTCACCACCACCTTAGGCCAGGTCGCGATCACCTCAGGATCTGAATTCCTCAATCAAACCCGACTCGATCCCGGCCCGCAGAACTTTGCCATCGCGGTTCCCGATCCCACCACTGGCGGCAACACCACCTTCCAGGTGTACAACTCGGCCAGTTTGGTGGCGCAGGCTCCAGTGACATCCAGCACCAGCGTGCCGGATATCCAAAACGTTAATGGCGATCAGTACATCAATGCGCGTATCGCCAATGTCACCAACGGCGGCACGCTTAACGTCAATATCGGCCAGGCTAACGCTAACAGCAGCGCCACCAGCAACAGCTGGAGTATGGCGGCCAAGCAAACCACCTTGTTCCAGGTGAACAGCGCGAGCACCTTGAACTGGGATTCCAACAACCGCATCAACTTCTTTGGCAGTGTGGCGCAGGCCAATGGCGCGACGGCCACGCAAACTTATCAGGTGCAGAACGTCGCCACTTATAACGGCAGTTTCAGCGTGCAAACGCTGGATGGAAAAAGCAACAGTTTCACGGTTACCAACGCCAGTCAGTTGCAGACTTATAACAACTGGCTGATCAGCCAACTGCAAGCCGGTAATCTCAGCACCAGCAACTACCTGACCGAGTTCAATAAAGCGGTCAGCGTCAGCAATCAGAATATCGTTTACAACGTCAGCGCCACGCCGCCCGATGAAGTGACGCAGCCGATTGGCAATCGTATTGTGGTCAATGCCGATGGTGCGGGTTCGACGGTGCATCTGGCGGCCGGAAAAACGCTGGAAGTGAATGGTGCAACTGGCGGCGCGGTTAAAGCCTCGAACGGTGCGCAAGCGGTGATTGATGGCAAACTTGCCAGTCGTGGCAGCGCAGCCAACAGCGGCACCGCGCTGGTATTAGCGGATGGCAGCAGCGGCAGCACCAGCACCACCGGCGTGATAAACGGCGGCTTCCTTAATCGTGTGGATGGCACCGGCATTGGCTCAACCGGTTACGGTGCCAATGGCGTGCTAGTGCAAAGCGGCAGTACTTTCGACAACAACGGCATCGTTAACTTCGCCACCACCGGCAGCAACACGCCATTTGGCGTCGCTGGGATTCGCCTCGATGACGGTGCCAGCGCCAATAATAACGGCAATATCAACGTCGGTGTAAACGGTTCGAGCGCACGCGGTACCGCATCGGGCGTATTACTGACCGCCGACAACGCTAACTTCAATAACAGTTCTGGCGGCCAGATTTATATCGGACGCGGCCCGCAAAACAGCCTAACCGACAATGTTGCTGATACTGCGATGAACCAAAGCGGCTTAACCAGCGGCATCGCGCTGGTCGCCAACGGTACGGCGACTAATGAGGGCAATATTACCATCGGTTCGAAGGTGCAAAATGCGGCGGGGATGTCGGCGACCGGCGTCAACGGCGGCACCTTGATCAATGCCGGAACCATTGATGTTAACGGCGCGGCGGCCAGCATTCCACGCGAGAACGTTGGTATGTTAGTGACCAACAGCAATGGCACGATCAATAACGCAGGCACCATCAACCTAAATGGAGTGAATGGCACCGGCTTAAAAGTGTTGGCGACCAATGGCGGCACAGCTGCTGCTAATTCTACCGGTACGATTAACGTGGCAGGCGGAGCCGATCCCGCCAGCGGCACGCGCAACTTTGGCGTGTGGGTGGAAGGTCAGGGCAGCGGGACTGCTAGCGCCACCATTGATGGCCCGGTAAACCTGAGCGGCAACGGCGCAATTGGCGTGCACGCGCGCGGTAACGCCACGGTGAATGTAGCGCAGGACGCCATTCCCAGCTTCACCTCCGGCAGCAACCAAATCGCTTTCTTCGCCTTTGGCCCGAATGCGCGCATCAACGTAGCGGGCAACAATCCGTTTGACGTCACCACCACCAACTCCACGCTGTTCCGCGTCGAGCAGGGCGCGGATTTTGATGGCAGCAACTTGTCGCTCACCGCCTCGGGCGCGGGTTCGACCGCAGTCAATGGCAGCGGCGGCGCCGGTACCGAAGTGTTTACCCGCAATGCCACGCTGAATGTCAGTGGTGCGGGCGCCACCGGCGTCAATATTGAAGGCGGCGCCAGCGGCACTATTGATGCCGCCACCAACATCAATCTCACCGGCAACAATGCGATTGGCGCGATTGTCGATGGGCAGAAGCATGCACTTTCCGGTGCTAACACAGGAACGCCGGTGAGCAGTACCACGCTCAATTCAGCGGCGGCACTTAACTCCTCGCAAAGTGGTTTGATCGGCTATCTGGCGCGCAACCGTGCACAGTTAACCAATACTGGCGATATCAATTTCAGCGGCGCGAATGCGACGGGCATCCGTGTTGAGAGCGGCGCAACCGGCAATAACAGCGGCAATATCACCATTAACGACGGCGGCACCGGCATTGCGGTCAACAGCAACGGCAGCACATCCAACACCACCGCCAACAACAGCGGCAACATCAATGTGAACGGCGGCAGCATCGCCAGCCGCAGCCGCGGCGTTAGCGCCAGCGGTAATCGCGCAGTGGCGAATCTCAACAATGGCACCACGCTCAACCTGAACGGCACTGGCGCGATTGGCGCTGAAGCGTTGAACGGTGCGCTGGTGAATGTCGGCAACAGTGCAACGCCGGTGTTTAACAACAGCGATCAAATTGCGTTTCATGCCGCGGGCAGCGGATCGCGCATCAGTTCGGCGGCCAATGCGTTAGATATCAACAGTAACGGTTCAACCGGCTATCGCATTGATGATGGCGCCGCGCTGAGCTTCACCAATCCAACCACCTTGACCACTAGCGCCAGCAATAGCACCGGCGCGATTATCTCCGGCAGCGGCAGCAGCCTGAACAGTCGTAACGCCAACTTCACCGCCAGCGGCCAGGGCAGCACGGCGATCCGTGCCGAAGGCGGGGCCAACGCCACGCTCGATAGTGGCAGCAATATCAATATCAGCGGCAGCAACGCGGTCGGCGTGCTGGTGAATAATCTGCGCACCGATCTGAGCAATGCGCTGGATGGCAGTTCCGCCGCCACCAGCGTCACCAGCAACGGCAATGTTAACGGAGCAGGCAGCGGCGCGATCGGATTTGACGTCACCAACGGCGCTAATCTGGTGAATAACGGCGCGTTGAATCTCACTGGCAATAACAATATCGGCATCCGTTCGCGCGCCGGCAGCACGCTGACCAACAACGGCACGGTGAATGTCGCCAACGGTACTGGGCTGGACGTCTCCGGCAGCGGCAGCACGCTGGCAAAAGGCGGCGCGATCAACGTCGATAATGGCGTTGCGGGTGTACGCATCAGCGATGGCGCGCAGCTGGCGTTGACCGGCAGCGATACGGTGATCACCACGCGCGGCAACGCGCACGGCATTTTGCTGGATAGCGGCGCGTCTGCGCTCAGTGCTAGCGATGCCACCATCAATGTGCTTGGCAGCGGCAACGGCATCGAAAACCGCGCTGAACTGAGCAACGTTGGCCTGAGTAATCTCACCATCAACGTTGGTGACGGCAGCGGTATTCGCACCGCGGTGCCGTTCGATCCGACTTCCACCGTGACCACCAATGTGTCGGGCAGCGGCACTGGCTTGAACATCGCTAATGCCGATGGCAGCACCACCAACGGTGATTTAAACCTCGGCTCCGGCTATCAGTTTAACGTTACTGGCGCAGGCGGCACCGGCATCCGCGCCAATACCACCGGCAATGTGACTACCGCCGCCAACGTGAATATCGACAACGCAGCGGGCGGTTCGGCGCTGGTCTCCAGCACCGCAGGCACCATCGTGAATACCGGTACGTTTACTTCCAATAGCTTGACCGCGCCGGTGGTGGATTTGCGCGGCGGCAAAACGGTGTTCGAGAACTTTGGCAACATCATCACTGCTAATCCGCAAACCGTGGCGGTTGCGGGCAGCAACGCCGATGATGAAATTCTGCTGACCGAAGGCGAAGTGCAGGGCGACATCAATCCCGGCGGCGGTTCGGATACCTTCCGCTGGACCGGCGGCACGCTCAACGGCAGCCTGACGATGGGCAATGACAACAACAATTCGGCGTTGGTGAGCAATGTCGATCTCGGCACCACTTACCATCTCACCAGCGGTACCGGCACCGGCAATACCTTAACCTTCAATCAGATCAATTATCGCGGCGGCAGCTTCAGCGCTGACGATCTCAGCAAAGGCGTCAATCTCGGCAGCGGTTGGAGCACCATCAACTTCGCCAATACGCAATGGACCTTGACCGACAATCTGCAACTGGCGCATAGCACCATCAACGTGGATGCCGACTCAACGCTGTTCGCCGGTGATAATGTGCATCCCACCTTGTCGGGCGGCACCGCGGATTCGTTGGTGGTGAACAACGCCGGTACGCTGGATCTCACCAACGGCGCGGGTTCGCCTGGCAACACGCTGGATATCAACGGCTCGCTGGCGTCGAGCGGCGGCCAGGCCAATCTGATCACTAACCTCAACAGTGGCGGCGCGTTGAGCAATCAATTCACTGACCACCTTAACGTCACCGGCAATGCCACAGGCACCACCTTGTTAAACGTTAATCTGGCGCAGGCCAGCACTGGCGCGCTGACCGATCTCAATCGCAACGGCGGCGTGGAAGGCAACGAAGGGATTTCACTGGCGCAGGTTGGCGGCAATGCCAGCGCCAATAGCTTCGCGCTGAAAGATGGCTATCTCGCCGCAGGTCCGTGGCAATACCGGCTTTACACCTTTGCGCCGGGCAGCAGCGATCCGAATCAGCGTTTAGTCAGCGGCAGCGGCAACAATTACTGGGATTATCGTCTGGCGAATTACTACGTCTGCGAGAATAGCGCCAGTTGCCAGCCAACCTTTGTCACTGATGCGTTCGGCACGCCGCACAGTTACGATTCACGTCCAGCGGTGGTGCCACAGGTGCCTTCGTACGTTTCTGCGCCGGTTGGATTAGCTTATTACACCGCGGCGATTATCGACGATCTGCATAAACGTTTGGGCGAGTTGCGCCATGAGCAAACACGACCAGAAGGCGACGGTGGCGAGATGTTCGTGCGCTATATCGGTTCGAACCTCAAGTACAAAACCGATCAAAGCTTCCGCGATTATGGCTACGACTTTGACCTTGATTACAGCGCAGTGCAGGTCGGCGGCAACTTGCTGCGTCTGGATGGTGAAAAAGACAGCCTGCGCGGCGGCTTAGCTTACACGCGCGGTAACACGCGCATCCGCCCACACGCCGCCGACGGGTATAGCAGCACCACCTTCGACAGCGACAGCCTGGCGTTGTACGGTACCTGGCAGCGCCAGAGCGGTTTCTATCTGGATGGCGTGTTGTCGTTTGACTGGCATCGCGGCGAAACCGATACCGCGCGTACGCAAGAAGTAGCGAAGCTGAAAGCTCATGGCTGGACCGCTTCGCTGGAGAGCGGCTATCCGTTTGAATTAGGCAATGGCTATAAACTCGAACCGCAGGCGCAGCTGATGTACATGAAGTTGAATATGAACGACTTCACCGATCAAGATGGCAACCAAGTGCGTTACGGCGACTACAAGCAAACCATCGGCCGTCTCGGCGCGCGTCTTGATCGTACCTGGACAGATGACAGCAATCGCCAATACACGCCATATCTGCGCGCAAACTATTACAAAGGTTGGGGCGGCACCGCGAGCACTAACGTCTCTTCGGTGGATAATCCGGCGTTTGGCGGCACCTTCAACAGCGGGCATTTTGGTCAGATGTGGGAAGTGGGTGCGGGCGGTACGGCGACCTTGCAGAAGGATGTGTCGCTGTATGCGGAAGCTGATTATCGCAAAGAGATCGATGGCAACGGTGCCAAAGGTTGGCGTTATAACGTCGGTGTAAGGTGGCAGTTTTAAGCATAAAAACGGATGGCTCGCGCCATCCGTTTTGCGTTATATCATGACTAACTTAGAGCTTAGATTGCCTGATACTGCTCTTCTTGCAGAGCTGAAACCGCAGCGGTATTGGTCGCAATACCTGAAGTAGTCACTACCGACAGATCCGCCTGAGAAAGATTCAGGCTAGCCGGCTGTGCTTCCACCTCAACGTCTTTAGACAGCAAGGTTTCTTGCGCATCGCCCAGCAACTCTGTACCCAAGATATCAAACAGGTTGATCTCTTCGTTTTTGGTGGCAGGCGCAGGTTCACCGATCTGGAAGGTAAACACTTCGCTATCGGCACCGTTCACACGGGCAATCACGCTGTATTCGCCATCTTCAATGCGGCTATCCACTTCGAGATACCATTTACCGTAGACGTTTGCGCCGGTGAAGCCGAGTGAACGGCCATCGGTGGTCAGCAGTTGAACGGTAGCATCCGGCGTTGCTTTGCCGTACAGCACGATGCTGTTGTCATTGATTGGCTCGCCGCCTGAAGGTTGTGCATTGCCATAATCAAAGAAGCGGCCGGTAATGGAGTCGATACTCACGGCATCAGCAACATCCGCTGCAACAGTGAATTCGCGTGCCAGCAGGGCATCTTTATATTCCCCTTTGACTTCAATGCGATGCGCGCCATCTGCCAGCTCCAGCTGGAATGACCAGGTGCCATCTTGTGCGGTCAAAACGCTGCCCACTTTCTGGCCGTTATCGTAGATTTCCAGCACGATATTCTGGCCAGCAAGACCGCGAATTAGTGGGGTGCTATCGTTGGTCACTTCGCCACGACCAATGAATGCTTCACCGGCTTCGTCGTTGTAGACGCTGAACTTAATTTCAATTTCTTCAGGATCGATCAGCGAGACAATCAGCGTAGCGCCTTTGTTGCCATTCACATCAGTTGCAACCACTTCGTGTCCACCTGCCGCCAATGGTTCAGTTGTCTGGAAGCTCCAGCGACCGTATTGATCGGTGATAGTGCTGCCAATTAACTGACCATCAACGGTAATGTTAACCGACGAGCCCACCTGCGCTACGCCATTGAACACCGGCGTGTTGTCATAGATGGTCGCGTTGTAGGCGAAGTTATCAACACCATCAAAATCGCTGATACCGCCCAGCACCCATGGCGCAAAGACTTGAGTAGCAACGACATTAAAGGTAAAGGACGCGCTGACATTGCTCGCGCTTTCACCCACCGTTAAAACGTGCTGGCCCAAAGCCAAGGCGCTGCCTGGTTCGAATTCCCAGTTACCTTGTGCGTTGGCGAGAGCAGAACCAATCTCAATACCCTTGTCAAAGATACGCACCACGCTATTTGCTGGCGCTTTGCCCGCCAGTTTCGGCTGGTTGTCATCAGTTGCCGCATTGGCGCTGATGGCACCGGTATTCATGAAGAAATTATCAATTACTTCGTTAAGCTGGAACGGACTTTCAGGCTCGACCGGCGCGACCGGTGCGATGATGACGAAGTCGAACTGCTCGCTGCTGTTATCCGTTGTGGATTTAGCTACGATGCTATGTGCGCCGCCTTCCAGTGGCGAGGTGAAATCAAATTTCCAGCTGCCATTGGTTTTGCTGGCAATCACTGAACCGATCTCTTTTTCACCTTCATACAAGCGAATCAGCGCGCCTTTCGGACCGCGGCCGGTAATGAACGGCGTGGTGTCTTCTGTTGCATTTTCACCGGTGTATTCACCTGAATTACTGCCAATCAAATCGACTGATACCGGCACTTTAACGATGAAGTCCAATGCTGCGGTTTCGGTACCATTGCTGCTTTTGATGACAAAGCTGTGTTTACCGTTTTCCAGATAGGCTGGATTAACCGGGGTGAAATCCCAGTAACCGGTAGAAGAAACGCGACGTTCGCCGATTTTCACGCCGTTATCGAAGATTTGCACCAGACTGTTTGGCTCAGCGTTGCCGAAGAATCGTGGTGTATCATCATCGGTGGTTGCGCCTTTCTCAATCAGACCGCGCTGTTGGCCGAAATCATCAATGATGTACTCAATTTCTGGCACCTGCGGGGCGATCGGCTGCGGTGCTGCGATAGTGATAATGAACGGTGCGCTTGCAGTGCCTTCTGCCGTTTTGAACACCAGATTGAAGCTACCGAAAGGCAACTCAGGTGTCAGCGACCAGTTGCCATAGGCGTCTGAGAATGTTGAGCCAATTTCTTTTTCGCCGTCATAAAGACGGATAAGCGTATTTGCACCCGCTTTACCAATAAAACGTGGTGTGGTGTCTTTGGTGGTGGCACCCGAATGAATTTGCTGGTTGTAGCCATTTGAGTTATCAAACGCACCAAATACTTCAATCGGTTCCGCAGCTGCAGAGGCAATCGTCACCGGGAATGGTTTGGTTTGAGAGCCTTCACCCGCTTTAAAGACTAAGTTGTAGCTGCCAGAGGTCAATGTTGGCGTCAGGTTCCAGTTGCCATAAGCATCAGAAACCGTTGAACCAATGACTTTATCGCCATTGTAAAGGCGAATCAGCACGTTAGCCCCCGCTTTCCCATAAAAATAGGGCGTGGTGTCTTTGATTGTAGCGCCCGGCTGAAGCGGCTGGTTATAGCCGCGAGAGTCTTCGAGCGCGGCAAAAATCTCAATCGGCTGCGAATCAGCAGAAGTGATGTCCAATGCGAATGGCTTGCTGGCTGTACCTTCACTGGTTTTAAACACCAGATTGTAGCTACCTGCAGGAAGCGATGGCGTCAGGCTCCAGTTACCGTAGGCATCTGAAAGCGTTGAACCAATCTCTTTATCACCATTAAACAGACGAATCAATGTGTTAGAGCCAGCCTTACCATTGAAACGCGGTGTGGTATCTTGGGTACTATCACCCGATTTCAACGGTTTGTAATAATAACGGTCTGAGTCATCGTAAACATTGAGGACTTCGACCGGCTGAGCTTGTGCCGAGGCAATCGTCAGGGCAAAGGGTTTACTCTGCGAACCCTCACCCGCTTTGAACACCAGATTGTAACTACCTGCAGGCAGATTAGGCGTCAGGCTCCAGTTGCCCCAGGCATCGGAAACGGTTGAACCTATCTCTTTATCGCCATTGAAAAGACGAATGAGTGAGTTAGCACCGGCTTTACCATTAAAGCGCGGAGTGGTGTCTTGGGTGATATCGCCCGATTTCAATGGTTTGTAGTAATAGCGATCGGAGTCGTCAATAACATTCGTGATTTCAATTGGCTGCGCTTCTGCAGAGGTGATTGTAAGAGCAAAAGGCTTACTGGCAGAGCCTTCACCCGCTTTAAACACCAGATTGTAACTGCCCGCAGAAAGATTAGGCGTTAAGCTCCAGTTGCCCCAGGCATCAGAAACAGTTGAAGCAATCTCTTTATCGCCGTTAAACAAGCGAATGACGGTATTGGCCGCTGCTTTACCATCAAAACGTGGCGTGGTGTCTTGGGTGGTATCGCCAGGTTTTAACGTCTTCGGCACGTAAGGGTTATTATTATCGTAAACAAAATCGATGGTTACCGGTTGAGTTGAAACCGCTGGAATCGTGATGTCATAGCTGGCAGAAATAGGATTACCGGCGCCAACCACTTGTACCGTGAAGTGATGCTCTTCACCTTTAAAGGTATTTGCATCATAAACCCAACGGCCAGACGAGTTAGTAATAACACGAGCAATTTCAATGCCATTATCATAAATGATGACTTGTTTATTGGCTGTCGCGCGACCTTCAAATATCAATGTACCTTGTTGAACTTCACCGCCGGATTCAATGGGTGTGAGTCGGTTATTAATCGGTGAGCGAATGGTATCGATAATCGCTTCATCGTACTTTATCGGCACAATCGGTGGCAGCGTGTTGACTGCTGCGCTGGCGATAGATGCAGCGGTGGTACTTGCTTGTGCAGGGCGAGAGGCATTTTGGTTCTTAGATGTGCTCATTATTCAATCCTTTTAATTACTGTGCGTCATGTGAAATCAGCGCGCAGTATTTATGGAGTGAAGCGAATATTTGACGAGAAACGTCCCAATTGATTGTCAACAAATGTATGCATCAATGTTGTTGATTAAAGTTCAATAAATTCAATAATTTGATTTTTTTAATTGATTTAAATTTTTCGTTATAAATTCAATTAATGAATCCTAAAATATTGTGATTCGGAGCTTCGAGCAAACTCTCAATCTCAAGGCGAATAAAGTAAGATTTTAACTGAGCCTGAAACACGTCACGTTTTCCATTATTACTCGCCGCTAAACCTCGATTCTATCTACCCTAAATAAAAATTTATCGTTCAAACGCCGGCGATAAAGTGCGAGGCATTTCCCAAACCTGATGCAATCAGGAGAAAAACGCTAAAGCCACACGCCTGATATGCCGAAAAGATAAAAAAGCATAATTGATTTTTTCCTTTAGCCTGCGTATTGCAAGGACACACACATGCGTAACAACCAGCCCGTCACTCAGCGCGAATTCATTTTTGATGATAACGCCACGCTGATGTCGACCACCGATCTCAACAGCTATATCACTTATGCCAATGATGCTTTTATTGAGGTCAGCGGTTTTAGCCCGGAAGAGGTTAATGGACAGCCGCACAACATGGTGCGCCACCCGGATATGCCGCCAGAAGCGTTCGCGGATATGTGGTCGACGTTGAAACAGGGCGAGCCGTGGACGGCGCTGGTGAAAAACCGTCGTAAGAATGGCGATCACTATTGGGTGCGCGCCAACGCCATTCCGGTGGTGCGCGACGGCAAGGTGCAGGGTTTTATGTCGGTGCGCACTAAGCCCTCGGCGCAGGAGATTAAGCAGACGGAAACGCTGTACCGTGATTTTCGTGAAGGTCGCGCCAAAGGCCGCCGTTTCCATAAAGGCTTAATTATTGGCACTGGCTGGCGTCGCCTCGGTTCGATTCTGAAAACCTTGCCGCTGCGCTGGCGTATCCGATCCACTTTGCTCACGCTGCTGCCGCTTTCGGTGATTGGCGTGTGGCTGCTGGGTCTCGCACCGCTGGCGATCGGCTGCTTTGCGGGCGGCATGGCGGGCTTGTTATTGCTGGCGAGTTTATGGCTGGAGCAGCAGATTTCGCGTCCGATGGAGCGTATGTGTAAGCAGGCTCTGAGTGTGGCGACCGGCGCCAGCCACAGCGTCGAGCAGATCGATCGTGTCGATGAAATTGGCGTCACGCTGCGCGCCATCGGCCAATTGGGCTTGATGTTCCGCTGGCTGGTGGATGATGTCAGCGGTCAGGCAATCAACGTGCTCAACGCCAGCGATGCCATCTCACGCAGCAACGATGAATTGAGCCGTCGCACTGAACAAGCCGCTGCCAACGTGCAGCAAACCGCCGCCACCATGAATGAAATGACCGCCACGGTGAAAAGCAACACCGACAGCGCCAAAGAGGTGAATGGTCTATCAGAGAACACCAGCCACGCGGCAATCAAAGGCGGTGAAGTGATGCAAGAAATGGTTGGGATGATGGCGGAAATCGCCGACAGTTCGAAGCGCATCGCTAACATCACCAGCGTGATTGATGGCATTGCTTTCCAGACCAACATTCTGGCGCTGAATGCGGCGGTGGAAGCGGCGCGCGCCGGCGAGCAGGGCAAAGGCTTTGCCGTGGTGGCGGGTGAAGTGCGCAGCCTGGCGCAGCGCAGCGCCACAGCCGCCAGCGAAATCAAAATGTTGGTGGAAACCAGCGCCAGCCGCGTGCAATCCGGCAGCGATCACGCCGATGCGGCCGGTCATACCATGCAGGAAATTGTTGGGCAGGTGCAGAATGTGACGGCGTTGATTGCGCAAATCAGCGGCGCGACGGCGGAACAAGCTATCGCGTTGACCCAGGTTAGCACCGCGGTGGAAGATCTCGACGATATTACCCACCAAAACGCCGCGCGCGTGGCGGAAAGCGCTGAAGCTTCTGAACGTATGAAGCATCAAGCCAATCGCCTGGTGGAAGCGATCAGCGTATTCCGTTAACGCTCAGCGCGTTCGGCGCGTAATGCGCCAGGCGGCGTGCCGACTATGCGTTTAAAGGCGCGACTAAATGCCGCCAGCGAACCGTAACCGAGGTGGAAGGCCACGCTTTCCACCGCTTCGCCTTCATGCACAATGCGTTCTACCGCCAATCGCATGCGCAGTTCGGTGAGATACCGCAGCGGCGTCATGCCGGTAGCGCTCTGGAAACGTGCAGCAAACACCGAACGTGAACTGCCCGATTCGCGCGCCAAACGTTCCACCGTCCAGTTTTCGCCCGGTTCACGGTGCATCGCCGCCATCGCCAGGCTCAAGCGGGGATCGCGCAGCGCCTGTACCAAGCCGCTGCCTTTGCCGCAGCCGTTTTCTACCCAGCCACGCACGATCTGCGCCGCCACCACATCCGCCAGTCGCGACAAAATTCCGGCGAAACCGGCTTTGCGCTGGCGTGTTTCACGCTCCATCGCATCCAGAATCGGTTGGATTTCGGGATATTGCGCCAGTAGCGTGCTGACCAGCATCACATCCGGCATGGTATGTACCAACGGCTGCATGCCACCGAGTTCAAACGCCATGCAGGCGCTAAACAGAATTACGTCGCTGTCATCGGCGCACACTTCTGCGCTGTCGTCGATGGCACACACGCTGTCGCAGATGGGTCGGCTATTAAACGTTGAAATCGGCACGCAGGTGGCTGCTTCGTCAGAGATCAACGCGTGCGGTTTGCCGTGCGGAATCAAGATAGCGTCACCAGCTTGCAGCGGATAAATCACGCCGGAAGCGGAGCGGATCAGCAATGAACCGCGACCCACAAAATGCAGCTGCGCCTTGCCCGGCGCGTCGTCATATTGCAGACCAAACGGCGCGTGCAGCGCGATACGCTGATATTTCACGCCATACAGGCGCATGCCCATCAGCAATTCACTGGTCAGATCTTCATAACGGCTCATACGAATCCAGACGAATAATCAAAAAACAAAGTTTCTGCATCATAGATCGTCTTGCATTGTCTCACTATGCTTAACGCTAAATATTTTGTGATGGGGATCACAGATGAGCCTGGATACTGAAGTTACCGAAACACCAATAGAAGTGGATAAACCGGCGTGGGGCGCAGTGTTCGCCATGGCATTTGGCGTGTTTGGTTTGATCACCGCAGAATTTCTGCCAGTGAGCTTGCTGACACCGATTGCCGATTCGCTCAGCATTAGCGAAGGGCAAGCCGGGCAAACCGTCACGGTGACTGCATTGGTGGCGCTGCTCACCAGTTTAGTGATTGGTAATGTGACGCGCCAACTTGATCGCCGCGTGGTAATGCTGGGCTTTACCTTGCTGCTGATCGCCTCAGCACTGCTGGTGGCCTTCGCGGAAAACCTGCCGATGATTCTGCTGGCGCGCGTGCTGCTTGGCGTGGCGATTGGCGGCTTCTGGACGCTCTCAACGGCGATTACCATGCGTTTGGTGCCGAGCGATCAGGTGCCGCGTGCGCTCTCCATCGTCTTTAGCGGCATTTCGCTGGCAACCATTATTGCTGCGCCGCTGGGTAGTTATCTGGGCGGCATTATCGGTTGGCGTAACATCTTTATGCTGACGGCTGCGCTCGGCGTGTTGGCGCTGTTGTGGCAGTTCTTCACCTTGCCCGCCATGCCGCCGGTTAACAAGGCGCGCAGCGGTGGCGTATTGGATTTGCTGCGTAAAAGCGTGATGCGCTGGGGCATGCTGGCGGTGATCATGATGTTTACCGGCCACTTCGCCTTCTTTACTTATCTGCGTCCGTTCCTGGAAGGCAGCGCACAACTTAACGTTAATCAGCTGTCGTTGGTGCTGCTGGCGTTTGGTGTGGCGAACTTCTTCGGTACCTCGCTGGCCGGGTATCTGGTGACGCGCAGCGTGTCGCTGACCTTGACCGCGATGGCGCTGGTGATGAGCGTGACGGCGTTGCTGCTGGTGAGTTTTGGCGACGTGTCGTGGTTAGTCGCGGCGGGCGTAGCGCTTTGGGGCCTGGCGTTTGGCTCGATGCCAACCGGTTGGTCAACGTGGATTTCGCGTGCGGTGCCGGATGATGCGGAATCCGGCGGTGGTTTGCTGGTTGCTACGATTCAGTTGGCGATCACTGCTGGCGCGGCGGCGGGCGGCTGGATGTTCGATCTGCAAGGTGCCGGCGGCGTGTTCCTCGCCAGCGGTGTGCTAATGCTGTTGGCCGCTATCACCATTTTCACCCGCGTTCGTCATCACGGTTAATCCGACTGCAATCCATAAGGTCGCCATTCCTGGCGACCTTGTTCAATCCCGCACTGCTTCACCTATCACAGCCATAAATCCTGCCTTTTAATCAAAACCTGGTTTTTTAACCGTTTGCGTCAAATCTAACCTTAATGTGCTTTTGATGTTCAAAATAATCGAACGACTACGGCAAATCTCTCCGCTTTTTACTGATCGATAATCGGCCTACTATGTATCTCAACAAGGCGATGACGCCTTAATCAATCAAACGACCATTAAGGAATTGACCATGAAATCTATCAAAACTTTTGCTGCTGTTGTTGCTCTTACCGTTCTGCCATTCGCTAGCTTTGCGCAAAGCATCACTGCAACTGCTTCAACCATCGATGGTGCAGAAGCGCAAATCGCTGCTCAAGCGCATGAAGCTGGTGCTTCCTATAAAGTGACCGAAGCCAACTTCAACAACGGCGTGCACATGACTGCCGAACTGACCAAATAAGTTGCATTAACGTTCTGTGCTGACAGGGTGCCTTCGGGCGCCCTGGCGGCGTTTCTGCACCGATAAAATTCTGTCACTTTCCTTCCGAAATGATTACTATTCTCAAAAAGTAACATCCTTCGTCAGCTCGCCTCGGGCTGTCTTTTTAACATTGGTTGTAATGTCGAGCTTTCATTCCACTGCCAAAGGCGGTGTTTTTGCTATGGAGAAGTTATGAAGGCGAATAAAAAATCATGGGCGTTGCGTCCGTTGCTGTTAGCCACGGCGCTGTTTGCTACCTCTGCGACTATCGCGGCTGAAACGCCGCCGTTGAATCAAGTGATTTCCAAAGGTGCTTACGAACTGGCGTTCAGCAACAGCGATAACGCGCTGTTCCTCGCCACCGCACAAAGCAGCAGCGATAAAAAAGGCGGCACCGTTTATCGTCTCGATCCGCAGGATTTAGCGATCAAGCAAACCATCAATACCGATTTGCCGACCTTCGGCGCGGCAATTAATCAACAAACCAACATCTTGTACCTCGGCAATACGCGTGATGCGTCGCTGACGGCGGTCGATGCTAGCAGCGGCAAAGTGATTAACACGCTGTTGTTGGATGGGCGTCAGCGCAGTGAAACCGTGCGTCCATTGCAGCCGCGCCAGGTGGCGGTCGATCAGGCTACCAATCGCGTTTACATCACCGGGCTGGGTGAGCAGAGCGTGGTGTGGGTGGTGGATGGCAAAACCCTGAAGCTTGTCAGCACCGTACCGAACACCGGCAAAATGGGCACCGGTTTAGCCATCGATTCAGCGGCGCAAAAACTGTATGTCACCAACGCCGACGGTGAGCTGGTGACCATCAATACGCGTCTGAATGCTGTTGAAAAACGCCAGGAAATTGATGGCGATAAAGATCACTTCTTCCTAAATATCTCGCTGGATACCAAAGGAAAACGCGCTTTCCTCAGCGATTCCAAACAATCGCAGGTGTTGGTGCTGGATCTGCGTACTCAGCATGTGATCCAAAAGATCGATGTGCCGGAATCATTGGCGGTGCTGTTCAATGCCGATCGCGATGAGTTGTACGTCACACATCGCAAAGCCGGTGAAATCAGCATCATCGACGCCAGCAACTATCAAGTGAAGCGCACGGTGAAAGCGCCGGGTTTACCAAACAGCCTCGCGGTATCGGCAGATGGCAAAACACTATTTGTCAGCATCAAGCAGCCGGGCACACGCAAAGAGCCGCCGAAGAATCCGGATAGCGTGCTGCGCATCGAACTCTGATCGGTAGTTTTCTGAAACTGGAGGGCGGCTTGTGCCGCCCTTTGCATTTCCGCACTCCGCAGCGCTTTTATCGCGCTATATAAGCTACCTTGTAGGACGACAACACCATTGGAGGGAAGGCAATGAGCCAGTTTTTTATGCATGAGAAAAACGATCTGGTCAACGAAGCCATCGAAGGGGTGCTGCTCAGCACGCCGTGGCACAACCTGAGCCGCCTTGATCTCGGCGACGAGATTCGCGTAGTGGTGCGTTCCGATTGGGATAAAAGCAAAGTGGCGCTGATCTCCGGCGGCGGATCGGGCCATGAACCGGCGCACGCCGGATTTGTCGGCAAAGGCATGTTAACCGCAGCGGTGTGCGGCGACATCTTCGCCTCGCCGAGTGTTGATGCGGTGCTGAACGCCATCGTCAATGTCACCGGCGATGCTGGCTGCTTGTTGATTGTGAAGAACTACACCGGCGACCGTCTTAACTTTGGTTTGGCCGCCGAGAAAGCCAAGAATCTTGGCTACAACGTTGAATTGGTGATGGTGCAGGACGATATCGCCTTGCCAGAAAATCCGCAGCCGCGCGGCATCGCAGGAACCGTGCTGGTGCACAAAATTGCCGGTTTTGCCGCTGAACAAGGGCAATCGCTGGACGAAGTGAAAGCGCTGGCACAGCGCGCCATTGATGCGACGTCGTCGATTGGTCTGGCCTTTGCCACTTGCCATATTCCTGGCGAAAAGCGCGACGAACGCGTCGAAGCGGGACACAGTGAATTGGGCATGGGCATTCACGGTGAGCCGGGCGTGGTGACGCTGGATACGCAAAACAGCCGCCAAATCACCAACATCATGACCGATAAACTGGCGCAGGCGCTACCGGATGGTAAACAGGCGCTGTTGTTGATCAACAACCTCGGCGGCTTTTCACAGCTTGAATTAGCGGTGCTGACGCGTGAAGTGCTGCAATCACCGCTGGCGGCGCGCATCACTCATTTGATTGGCCCTGCGACCTTAGTCAGTGCGCTGGATATGAAAGGTTTCTCGCTGTCGCTACTGGCGCTGGAAGAACCGTTCCTGGAAGCGCTGAACGCGCCGGTTCAGGTGCTGGGTTGGGTGCCGGTGTATGACTTTGCGCCGATCAGCCTGAAACCTGCCGAGAAAATCGGTAGCGTGCTGGATTTCGATGCCTCCGAGAATGCGGAAGTGGCAAAGATTGTTGAGCGTGTGACGCAAACGCTGATCGATCTGGAAAGCGAGCTGAATGCGCTGGATGCTAAAGTCGGCGATGGCGACACCGGATCAACCTTTGCCGCCGGGGCGAAGAAGATTCAGCGTGGCTTGCAGGATAAGCAATTGCCGTTGAATGAGTTGCCGACCTTGCTGGCGCTGATTGGTGAGCAGTTGGCGACGGTGATGGGCGGATCAAGCGGCGTGTTGATGTCGATTCTGTTCACCAGCGCTGGGCAGCAGCTGGAAGAGGGCAGCGCGTTACCGCAAGCGTTGATGCACGGTCTGGAGCGCATGAAGCATTACGGTGGCGCGCAGCCGGGGCATCGTACTTTAGTCGATGCGTTGCAACCGGCGCTGGAAGCGTTGGTGGCGGGTGAATCACTGGCTGCGGCAGCGCAGGCGGCAAAACAGGGCGCGGATGCCACTGCGCAGATGCAAAGTGCCAAAGCGGGGCGTTCGGCCTATCTAAACCAGCAAAGTTTGGATGGGGTGAAAGATCCTGGCGCTTATGCCATTGAACAGGTGTTTAAGGTGTTGGCGGGCTGAGATCGTGCGATTTGCCCCTCACCTCGGCCGTCGCCATATGCTCGATCGGTCCCCTCTCCTGCTTGCGGGAGAGGGTTAGAGTGAGGGACATAAACGCGCCTTACTCAGATGCTTCGCGCATCATCTCGTCGTGCGGGATATCCTGCAAAATCTGCTCGAAACTGCGCAGACGTTTGTAGATCGACATCAGCTCAATCAACGTTGACCACGAGGTGATGAGATACTGGAATGAAGAACGTACCTGATCGAATACATTCAATATCTGATTCATTACACCTAATGTTAACGTGCCCGCGACAATCGCCGGAAACAGCATCAAGTAGCCGAACACATTATCCACCTGTAAATAGAGAAAACGCGTTACGTTGAAGTAGAGATAGTGGAAATACAGGCGGAAATAGTTATAGCGTACGCGGCTGAACAACTCCTGTACCGTTGGTGGCGAAGCGCGTGACGCGTCATCTTCGCCATAGACCAACTCTTTACGATAGGCCGCTTCAACACGCTGATTACGAAATGCCAGCCCCGGCAATTTGATACCGACAATTGCCAGCAGTGCGGTGCCAAACACTGACCACAGAATGGCCGCAATCACCAGACCGTATGGAATAGCCCCGAGGATTGGAATGTCTTTCACATGGTGTGATAAGGCTAATAGCACGGGTAAAAATGCCACTAACGTCATAATCGCCTTAATAAAACTGACTCCCCAGCCTTCAAGCGTATCGGAGAAGCGCATGGTGTCTTCCTGCACACGTTGGGCTGCCCCTTCTACATGACGCAAGCGCTGCCAGTTGTGCATGTAGTAATTGTTCATCGCGGTACGCCAGCGGAAAACCCAGTGACTGATGAAAAAAGTGTTCGCCACCAGAATGGTCACGGCGATCAGGGCTATGCCAAGAAAATCAAAGGTTTCACTATAAAACTCAGAAATCTGTACCGAGCCCGCTTTGGTGAGCGCTTTCTGGATTAAATCGTAGAAAGGTTCATACCAGGCATTGACCGCCACGTTTACTTGCACGTTAAACCATGTGACGAAGATGATCAGCGCGGTGCCCCATACTGACCAGCGCTGCCACGGATGGTTATCTATTACCCGCCAAGCGAGGGCGAAAAGCGCGACAGCAGCCCAGTAATAGGCATAGAACCACAGTTGGCTGGCATGGATAAAGCGGCTGGCATTGGTCGGTAACGGCTGTTGCATCGCCGCCTGCAAGGCAGGCCAGCGTGCTGGGAAGTCACTAAAAAAGCCAAACCAGGCAAAAATTGCAATCAAACTCCAGATCGCCGCCGAGCTGAAAAACAGCGATGGCCGCGGAAAAAAGGACTTAAACATAGGCACTCCGCTGTTGTGTGTACTCTTTTATACCGTCTCAGACCGTTATCTGTCTGTTGTGGGATGTATCTGACGATGACAGCATCGCCGCTGCAATGTAAAGCGGCAGCTACAATTGTTAAGTAATTAGTGCGAATTTGTTTCTAAGAACTAATTAAACCCCAGCAATGGTGTTACAATATTTGCACTGTTACCGGTAACAGCGCTGCTGTATCCCTTAAGCTATCACTAAAAAAACAATACAACGCAACTACTTAACTTTCATGCCGCATTATATGTGGTACTGAGGCAATGTCATGTCAGAACAAAAAAATGGCCATACTCGCAGGGATTTTCTGCTGAGAACCATCACCCTGGCGCCGGCAATGGCGGTAGGCAGTACGGCGATGGGCGCACTGGTGGTGCCGATGGCCGCCGGGGCAGCAGAATCAACCGCTTCACCCCAACAGGCGCGCAGCTATCAACCGAGCTGGTTCACCGCCGAAGAATTCGCCTTTATTACTGCGGCCGTGGCGCGCCTGATCCCCAATGATGATCGCGGTCCTGGCGCGCTGGAAGCCGGTGTGCCGGAATTTATCGATCGCCAAATGAACACGCCTTACGCCACCGGCAGTAACTGGTACATGCAAGGCCCGTTCAACCCGGATCTGCCAAAAGAGCTGGGTTATCAACTGCCTTTAGTGCCACAACAAATCTATCGCCTTGGCCTGGCCGATGCCGATGGCTGGAGCAAAAAGCAGCACGGCAAAGTGTTCGCGGAGCTCACCGGCGAACAGCAAGATGCCTTGCTGACCGCGTTTGAAAGCGGCAGCGCCGAGTTCCCGCAGCTGCCGGCCAAAACCTTCTTCTCCTTCCTGCTGCAAAACACCCGCGAGGGTTATTTCAGCGATCCGATCCACGGCGGCAATCAAGGCATGGTGGGCTGGAAGCTGATTGGCTTCCCAGGCGCACGCGCTGACTTTATGGATTGGGTGGAACGCGGCGAACGTTATCCGTTCCCGTCAGTGGATATTCGCGGGGAGAGGGCGTAAGCGTGGCAAATGAATTGAAAAAAGTGGACGCGGTGGTGGTCGGCTTCGGCTGGGCTGGCGCGATCATGGCAAAAGAGTTGACCGAAGCAGGCCTGACGGTGGTAGCGCTGGAGCGCGGTCCGCATCGTGATACTTATCCGGATGGATCTTATCCGCAGTCGATTGATGAATTGACTTATAACATCCGTAAAAAGCTGTTCCAGGATCTGTCGAAAAGCACCGTCACCATCCGTCACGATGCTTCGCAAACCGCGGTACCGTATCGTCAGCTGGCGGCGTTTTTGCCGGGAACCGGTACCGGCGGCGCCGGTTTGCACTGGTCGGGTGTGCACTTCCGTGTTGATCCGGTGGAACTGAACCTACGCAGCCATTATGAGCAGCGTTACGGCAAAAACTTCATCCCGGAAGGCATGACGATTCAGGATTTCGGCGTTAATTACAACGAGCTGGAACCGTTCTTCGATCAGGCCGAGAAAGTGTTCGGTACTTCGGGTAGCGCCTGGTCAATCAAAGGTAAGTTGCAGGGCAAAGAGAAAGGCGGCAACCCGTACGCGCCCGATCGCTCCAGCGACTTCCCGCTCCCGGCGCAGAAGCGCACCTACTCGGCGCAGCTGTTCGCGCAAGCCGCTGAATCGGTGGGCTATCATCCGTATGATATGCCGTCAGCGAATACTTCTGGCCCGTACACCAACACCTACGGCGCGCAGATGGGGCCGTGCAACTTCTGCGGCTATTGCAGCGGGTACGCCTGCTACATGTATTCCAAAGCCTCGCCGAACGTCAATATCCTGCCTGCGCTGCGTCAGGAGCCGAAGTTCGAGCTGCGCAACAACTCTTACGTGCTGCGCGTCAATCTGACCGACGACAAAAAGCGCGCCACTGGCGTGACCTATCTCGACGGCCAGGGCCGCGAAGTGGTGCAGCCAGCGGATCTGGTGATCCTGTCGGCGTTCCAGTTCCACAACGTGCACTTGATGCTGCTGTCCGGCATCGGCAAACCGTACAACCCGATTTCCAACGAAGGTGTGGTGGGCCGTAACTTTGCCTACCAGAACATCTCCACGTTGAAAGCGTTGTTCGACAAAAACACCACCACCAACCCGTTTATCGGTGCCGGTGGCGCAGGTGTGGCGGTGGATGATTTCAACGCCGACAACTTCGATCACGGTCCACACGGCTTTGTTGGCGGCTCGCCATTCTGGGTTAACCAGGCGGGTACTAAACCGATTTCTGGTTTGCCAACGCCAAAAGGCACGCCGAATTGGGGCAGCCAGTGGAAATCTGCGGTTGCGGATACCTACAACCATCACATCTCGATGGATGCGCACGGCGCGCACCAATCGTATCGTGCCAACTACCTCGATCTCGATCCGAACTACAAAGATGCCTACGGCCAGCCGCTGCTGCGTATGACCTTTGACTGGCAGGATAACGACATCAAGATGGCGCAATTTATGATTGGCAAAATGCGCAAGATCACCGAAGCGATGAACCCGAAAATGATCATCGGCGGTGCGAAAGGGCCGGGATCGCACTTCGATACCACCGTGTATCAAACCACGCACATGAGCGGCGGGGCGATCATGGGTGAAGATCCGAAAACCAGTGCGGTTAACCGTTACTTGCAGAGCTGGGATGTATCGAACGTGTTTGTGCCGGGCGCTTCTGCGTTCCCGCAGGGACTCGGCTACAACCCAACCGGCATGGTCGCGGCCTTGACCTATTGGTCGGCCAAAGCCATTCGCGAACAGTATCTGAAAAACCCTGGCCCGCTGGTACAAGCATAAGGAACACGGCGATGATCAAAAGCATTTTAGCCCTGTTTCTGGGCACCATGACGTTCGCCGCAATCGCGGACGATGCAGCTTCGGACGCGTTGGTGAAGCGCGGTGAATATCTGGCGCGCGCCGGTGACTGCGTAGCCTGCCACAGCATAGAAGGCGGCAAACCGTTTGCCGGTGGACTGCCGATGGCGACGCCGATTGGCACCATTTATTCCACCAACATCACGCCAGATAAAGCCAACGGCATTGGTGACTACAGCTATGACGATTTCCAGAAAGCGGTGCGTCACGGCGTAGCGAAAAATGGCGACACGCTGTATCCGGCGATGCCGTATCCGTCTTACGCCGTGGTCAGCGACGACGACATGAAGGCGCTGTACGCCTACTTCATGCACGGCGTGCAGCCGGTAGCGCAGGCCAATAAAGACAGCGACATTCCGTGGCCGCTGTCGATGCGTTGGCCGCTGGCAATTTGGCGCGGCATGTTTGCGCCAGACGTGAAAGCGTTCCAGCCTGCGGCGCAGGAAGATCCGCAGTTGGCGCGCGGTCGTTATCTGGTGGAAGGGCTGGGTCACTGTGGCGCTTGCCATACACCGCGTAGCATCACCATGCAGGAAAAAGCGCTGAATAATGACGAAGGGAATAACTATCTCTCCGGCAGCAGCGCACCGATTGATGGCTGGACTGCCAGCAATCTGCGTGGCGATAACCGCGATGGTTTAGGCCGCTGGAGTGAAGACGATCTCAAACAGTTCCTGCGCTTTGGCCGCAACGATCACACCGCAGTGTTTGGTGGCATGACCGACGTGGTGCAGCACAGCCTGCAATATCTGAGTGATGAAGATATCAGCGCCATCGCTAAATATCTGAAATCCCTCGGCGCGAAAGACACCAGCCAGGCGGTATTCACGCAGGATGATGCTGTCGCGAAAGCGTTGTGGAAAGGGGATGACAGCCAGCCAGGCGCGGGCGTGTATGTGGATAGCTGCGCCGCGTGTCACAAAACCGACGGCAGCGGTTATCAGCGCTTCTACCCGGCGCTGCGCGGCAATCCGGTGGTGATGGCTGACGATCCGACTTCGCTGATTCACATTGTGCTGGTTGGCGGTACTTTACCGGGCGTGCAAGGCGCTCCTTCGGCGATCACCATGCCGGCGTTCGGCTGGCGTCTCAATGACCAGCAAGTGGCGGATGTGGTGAACTTCATTCGCGGCAGCTGGGGCAATGGCGTGAAGTCTGGCGTGACGGCGAAAGATGTGGCGAAGTTGCGTAAGGAGTCACCTCACCAAGGTAACGCGGATATTAAGGTGTTGGAAGGGGAGTAATTTTTCCCTCGCCCTAACCCTCTCCCACAAGTGGGAGAGGGAACCGATCTAGCACGAATGTAGATTTGTTCTCCACCGAAACATCCCCTCTCCCGCTTGCGGGAGAGGGCTAGGGTGAGGGACAAACGACTCAGACCCTAAATATTTTCTAAATCCATCCCACGGGTTTTCGGCCCATAAATTCCCACTGACAGCATTACCATCAACATGCTCAGCACGATAAAGGCGATCACGCCCTGGCTGCCGGCATACTGCAAAATAATGCCAATCAAAATGCTGCTAAACACCGTCGACAGGCGGCTGAACGAATAGCAGAAACCCACGGCGCGGGCGCGAATGTGTGTCGGGAAAATCTCGGTTTGATAAGCGTGATAGCTAAAGGTCAGCCACGCGTTGCTGTAGGTGATCAAGAAACCGCAGATGATCATCAGCACCGGATTGGTCATAAAGGCGAACAGCGTGCCGAACACCACCGTCATCAGCGATGACAAGACGATCTGCCATTTGTTTTCGATCTTATCGGCGTAGCGGCTGCAAATCAGCGAACCGAGCGGGTACGCCAGCGTAATGAAAAACGCGTACAGCAGGCTGTGGGTAACGGTTGCGCCTTTGCCCGACAACAGCGCAGGCAGCCAGTTGCCGAAGCCAAAGAATCCGATCGCCTGGAAGAAATTCATCACCACCAACATCAGTGTGCGCTTGCGATACGCCGGTGCCCAAATTTCGCTGAACTTGCCTTTTTTCGGCAGTTGCGTGGCGGCATCATTATTGGAAAAGTCTTCGCCGGGCTCGATACCACAGCGTTTTTCCATCGCGCTCAATACCTGATGCGCTTCCTGATGACGGCCTTGTTGTGCCAGCCAGCGCGCCGATTCCGGCAAGTTTTTACGAATCAGCCAGATCACCAGCGAACACACCGCGCCGGCAATCACCACCCAGCGCCAGCCTTCCAGATTGAGAATGGTTTGCGGCACCAGCCACCATGACATCAACGCCACCGCCGGTACCGACAGAAATTGCACGAAGAATGAGAAGGCGAACGCGCGGCTGCGCAGGTGCGCGGGTACCCATTCCGAAAGATAGGTATCGATGGTTACCAACTCCACGCCAAGGCCAATGCCGACCAGGAAGCGGAACAGGATGATCATCTCGGCGCTCTGCTGGAACGCCATTAACAGCGAGAACACGCCGTACCACGCCAGCGCACACATAAAGGTCAGGCGGCGGCCAAAGCGGTCGGCGTACGGCGCGAGCAAGCTAGCTCCGACGAACAGGCCAAGGAAGGTGGCGGAGGCAAAAGCGGCTTGATCGGCGATGCCAAATACGCCTGCTGAACCGGTGTGGAACACGCCAGCGGCCACCAGTCCGGAACTGATGTAGCCGGTTTCAAACAGATCGTAGAGTTCAAAGAAACCGCCCAGCGCCAGTAGCGTGATGAAGCGCCACAAACCAGCGGAAGAGGGCAGCGCATCGATGCGCCCGGCTAAGGTGCGGCGATCCGCGCTGATGTGATCGTTCGCCATCCCTGTCGACGTGATTGTTGTCATTGTTGTTATACCTCGGTGTTTGCAGAACCCGCTGACGGCTGAGATTGGTTTTAAAAATAATTAACCGTTAGCAAGCGAAGGAATAGCAGGATAATAAATTCAGCAGAAGTTGCCGAGAGGCGTCACGATGACATTTTGGCAACGTACGTTGCAGTTCACAGAAATGTGATCGCCATCCGTGGCGAAGGGTTACGGCAGGTTGGGATAGACGCCCGGACCAATCGGTAAACCGAGGGCGTACCACGCCAGCAGCAGCACAATCCAGCTAATGAAGAACACCACTGGATAGGGGAAGATCAACACATAATAGGTGCCAAGTTGCGCATCTTTTTGATAGCGCTGGAGGAAGCCCAGGAACAGCGGCAGGAATGGCGACATCGGAGCCAGTGGTAACACCGCAGAATCGGCGATACGGAAAATCATTTGCGCGAAAGCCGGATGGAAGCCAAGCAGCATAAACATTGGCACGAACACCGGCGCGAGGATCGACCAAATCGCCGAGCCGCTGGCGATAAACATGCACAAGAACGCCGACAGGAACATCAAACCGAGAAACGCCGGTGCGCCGCTGATACTCGCGCTCTCCAGCACATCGGTCAGGCCAATCGCCATGAACTTGCCCATGTTGCTCCAGTTAAAGAAGGCGACAAACTGCGACAGTGGAAACACCATCACAATAAAGCCCGCCATACTTTTCATCGGATCAACCAGCAACTGCGGAATATCGTCCGGGCGGCGAATCTGCTTGGTTACCGCGCCATAGGCAATCGCCACCACAAAGAAGAACAGGATGATGATTGGCACAATACCCTGAATAAATGGCGAGGGAATAATGCTGCCGGTTTTCGGATCGCGCAGCGGTGCGTGTTCCGGCACCACCAGCAGCGACATCAATGCGATAAACACCAGCGCGGCGATACCGGCGGCTTTTAGGCCGCGATTCTCCAGTGCGGTCAGCGGCGGCAGGCGATCGTTATTGCCGCCGTTCCACGCGGGCAGGCGTGGTTCGACGAATTTATCGGTTAGCAGCGCACCGACAATGGTCAACACAATCACCGAACTGGCCATAAAGAACCAGTTGTCGATGACGCTAACATGCACAGTTTCGCTCACCGCTTTGGCGGCTTCGGTACTGATGCCGGACAGCAACACATCGGTGGTAACGATCAGTAAGTTGGCGGTAAATCCGGACGCTACGCCGGCAATCGCTGCCAGCAATCCGGCCACCGGATGACGACCAACCGCGAGGAAGATCAGCGCACCGAGTGGCGGCATCACCACCAGCGCGGCATCGGACGAAATGTGGCTGAAGAAGGCGATAAACAGCACCATGTAGCTGGCATAACGGCGGCTAACGCGCGAAGCCATCTTGACCATCAGCGATTGCAGCAGGCCGACTTTCTCCGCCAAACCGGCACCAATCACCAGCGCCAGAATCGATCCTAACGGTGTGAAGCCGCTGAAATTTTTGATGATGTTGGGCAAGATCCACTGAATGCCGGCGACGCTCAGCAGGTTGTTCACTCGCACCAATTCGCCATTGGTGGGATTTTTTACCGCTAAATCCAGGTTGCTGATAATCGCAGTGGCTACCATCAGCACCACAATCAAATAAACGAACAATAAGAATGGGTTGGGCACTTTATTGCCGACCCGTTCAATTAGGCTGAACAGCTTGCCGGGGCTGCGGTTCTCCGTGGTGGCTTCCATTGATTTTCCTCGTCAGTCGTCTTGTTGTGTTTGCATGCCCTCTTGGGGCTATATTTTTTGTTTTTTTGTACTGAGGTCACCATAAGTGGCGACCTCTTAATCGTGCGGCTTTCTATGCGGTCACCATAAATGGCGACCCTACGATGATAATTTTGATGGTTTTACGTCGGATGGAATCGGGCAAACGTAGGCTTGTTCGCTGCGCACGCGCGCAAACTCCGCGCGGCAACGCGCCAGTGCTTCGTCATCCTGCAACAACGTTAGCGCGGTGGCGGCCATCACTTTGGCGGCCAGGCACATGCCTTTATGCGCAATCGAAGTTCGGCCTTGCGCCACCAGCTGCCAGGTGTGCAGCGGCGTGCCGAAGGCGAAGCAGGGCGCGAAGCACTGCGCGGTTGGCGTGACCCAACTGACATCGCCGACATCGGTCGATCCGTACAACAACTCGCGCGTCACCGCATACGGTGCCACTTCATCCATCAAAATCTTGCCACCCAGCGCCTCGGTCCACGCCACGCCCGCTTCGCCGCCGGTACGCGCCGCATTGAGACGGGCGTTGCGCAGATCGTCCTTGCTCAGCGTGGATCGAATCTCGGCGGCAAAGGCGCGTTCTGCTTCACTGTAGTCAGGCAAACCAAACTGATGCAAATAGCGCTCCATCACGCTTTCCAGCGCGCGATTCGGCACGTAATTCGAGCAGGCTTTGTCGAAGCGCACCGTCATCTGCGTGTCTGTCATCAGGGCCGCGCCTTTGGCGATGTTAATCACGCGCTGATAAATATCTTGCGCTTGATCGAGCTGCGGCGCGCGAATCAGGTACAACACTTCGGCATCGGCCTGCACCACATTGGGGGAAACGCCGCCGGTATTGGTCACCGCATAGTGCAAACGCGCTTCCTGCACGATGTGTTCACGTAGAAAGTTGGCGCCGGTATTCATCAGCGTTACCGCATCCAGCGCGCTGCGTCCCAAATGCGGCGAGTTAGCCGCGTGCGCCGCCACGCCTTTGAAGTGAAAAGCGGCCTGGATGTTGGCAAGCGTGCTGAGGTTGAACATGCCGCTAAAGCCTTCGGGATGCCAGGTAACCGCCGCATCGACGTCATCAAATAAGCCTTCACGCACCATAAAGGTTTTGCCCGATCCGCCTTCTTCGCCCGGACAGCCGTAAAAACGCAGCGTGCCGCGCTGGCCGTGTTGCGCCCACCAGGCTTTGATGGCGAAGGCGGCGGCTAGTCCGGCGGTGCCGAGTAGATTGTGTCCGCAGCCGTGGCCGTTGCCGTTTTCCACCAGCGGCTGCGGCGTGGCGCAACCCGATTGTTGGCTCAAACCTGCCAGCGCATCAAATTCGCCGAGAATGGCGATCACCGGCTTGCCGCTGCCGATGCTGGCGACAAAAGCGGTGTCGATGTTGCCGACGCCGCGTTCGACGTGAAAACCCTCCTGTTCCAGCGCATCGGCCAGCAGCGCAGAGGATTGCGTCTCTTCAAAACGCGTTTCTGGCACATCCCAAATCGCATCGCTTAACGCACTGAAACGCGGCTGGTTTTCGTTGATGTAATGATCGATAAATTCACTGTGGCTCATCGTTGGCCTCCAAACTGCGCTTGATTCAGCGCCAGCGTCGCCAGCGTATGCACCGCCGTCGCCATGATCGCTTCATCAAAATCGAATTTGGCGTTGTGGTGGCCCGCCGCCAGTTCACAACCAAAGATCACGTATGAGGATTGCCCGCCGCGCTGCTGCACGCGTTCCAGCATGTAGGTGGCATCTTCGGATCCCGCCGCCTGCTGTTTGGTATCCACTACCGAGGTGAAAATGCCTAATGCGTCGGCTTGTTGATGGATGAAATCAACCCACGGTTGGCTTGGCGTGCAACTGCGAGCGCCGCCCATCAGTTTTACGTCGTGCTCAACACCGTACATCGCCGCAGCACCGGCAATTACGCGCAGCGCTTGCTGATAGATATCATCGTTGACCTCATTGCTGGCGCCGCGTGTTTCCACCTTCATCAATGCGAAATCCGGCACGACGTTGCGTCCGCTGCCCGCCTGCAACACGCCAACGTTAACGCGTGCCACGCCGCCGCTGTGTTGCGGCAAATTATGCAGCGCCAAAGTGGCTTGCGCCGCCGCCAGCAACGCATTGCGGCCCTCTTCGGGCTTGCCGCCTGCGTGCGCACCAACGCCGGTGAATTGGACATCGAGCTTGGTGGTGGCAAGGAAGCTGTCGCTGCCGCAGACAATTTCCCCAGCTGGCACGCCGGTGCCGAGGTGAATGGCGGTGAACAGATCGACATCATCCACCACGCCGGCGGCGACCATCGCTTTCGCGCCGCGCACGCCCTCTTCAGCGGGCTGGAAAATGATTTTGAGGGTGCCGCTCAGTTGATCCTTCATCTCCATCAATACGCCCGCCAGCGCCAGGCCGATGGTGGTGTGACCGTCGTGACCGCAGGCGTGCATCATGCCTGCGTTACACGAAGCAAAGCCTTCACGTGTTGGCAGGTGATCGGCGGCGCGGCTTTCGTTTTGATCGAGCGCATCCATATCCACACGGAATCCCATCACCGGGCCGGGACGACCGGTTTCCAGCGTGGCAACCACGCCGCAGAAACCGCCGGAGAAGTGTTTAATCCACTGTGGCAGCGCGCCTTGCTCCAGCGCACGCGCTTCTTGCTGCGCCAGCACCTCGTCGGAGGGCAAGCCCATGCGCGCATCGGCATCAATCACCTCGCGGCCGAGCTTAAGTTGATAACCAAGTCGATGTAGCTCCTCGGCTACCAAAGTAGCGGTACGGAACTCCAGCCAGCCCGATTCAGCAAACTGGTGCAGATCGCGACGCCAGGTTTGCATCTGCGGGATACGCGCGTTGACAAGATCAAGCAGGGTTTTCATCGGCATTTCCTTTGTGTTGGTTTTTTATGCATTCAGTCGAATCTACACATTGGTTTTACCCGGCATAAGATGCGAATATCTTGCTACTGATAAACAACGGTTATCACCCAACGATGTCGACTCATCTCAAACTTCATCAGCTGCGTGCTTTTGTTGACGTGGCGCGTCAGGGCAGCATTCGTGCCGCCAGCCGTTTGTCCGGGCTGTCGCAGCCCGCGCTGACCAAGGCGATTCAGGAGCTGGAACTGACGCTCGGCGCGCGCCTGTTCGAGCGCAGGCAGCAAGGCGTTACGCTCACCGATATCGGTGATAACTTTTTTCAACATGCCAGTTTGGTGCTGGAAGAGTTACGCGTGGCGCAGGAGGATATTCAGCAGCGGCTGGGTTTAGCCGGTGGACGGGTGAATATTGGCGTCGGCGGCAGCATAGCGCGCACCATCATGCCGCTGGTGATTAATCAGTTTCATCGTGAATATCCGCTGGTGAAGGTGCGTATCGTCGAAGGCCAACTGGTTTCAATGGTGCATGAACTGCGCCAGGGCGAACTGGATTTCACCATCAATACCTACGATAAAAACCATCTCGATCAGGAGTTGCTGTTCGAGCGTTTGATGGAGCGCGAATATCAAGTGGTGATGCGCAGAGGCCATCCGATGGCGCATGCGCGTACGTTGGCTGAGCTGCAACACTGTGACTGGACCATGCCGACGCCGCAGGGCAGCTATTATCGGCTACTGCACGATATGTTTGGCGAACGCGGCATGGCACCGAAAATCGTTGTTACCTGTGAAACCTTTATGGCGTGCACCAGCCTGGTGGCGCAGAGCGATTTCGTCAGCATTATCTCGCGTGACGTGATTGAAGATCCTACGCACGGCGGGCAGTTGATTGCGCTGGAACTCGATGAGCCGTTGCCCAAAGCCACCTTCTATTTAATCCAGCGCAAAGACACCGCGCTAACGCCAATGAGCGCCTATATGGCGCAGCTGTTCCGTCGCTATTGTCAGCAAAGGTAAGAGTGCGGCCTGGCTCGCAACTGTTTAATTATTGCCCACTACACTTGCATTGGACGATCCATTGAGGGAGAGCAAACCATGCAAGTGACACCCTATTTGTTTTATGACGGCCGCTGTGAAGAGGCGATCGCCTTCTATCTTGCGGCGACCGACGGCGAACTGCTGTTTAAGATGACGTTTGGCGATATGCCGGATGAAACGCCGGTGGAGGACGAAGGTTGTCCATCCGGGATGAAATTTTCCCCTGAGGATATTATGCACGCGCATGTGCGCATCGGGCAGGGCGAAATCATGATGAGCGACGGCGGACAGCCGCAGAATTACGGCGGGTTTGCCGTGAGTTTATCGACGCCGGATGAAGCGCAGGGCAAGCGCTGGTTTGATGCGTTATCGGCGGGCGGCCAGGTGACGAAAAATTGGGAGCCGACGTTTTGGGCCAATGGTTTCGGCATGTTCACCGATAAGTTCGGCGTGCCGTGGATGGTGAATGCGTATAAGCCGCAGATTTGATCGGTGTGCGCTGGCCCTCACCCCAGCCGCGGGAGAGGGTGTTGACCGAGAGAGGTTCAAGTAATTTACAGGTTTGAAAATTCTCTCGAGCGGTTCCCTCTCCCACGCGTGGGAGAGGGTTAGGGTGAGGGCCAGACAACTCAATGCTTAGAAGTTATAACCCACCACCAGGTAGTAACCCCAACCGGTTGATTTCACTTCAAACGGGCCGTTACCGAAGTTCAGCTCCTGGCCGTCAGCCCATTGGCCGCCGTTGTGGAAGTAACGCGCCACGGTCGAAACGTGCCAGTGATCGTAGTTCAGCGACAGAATGTGGCTAGACGCAATTGAATTGCTGGTACGTGAAGGACCCGTTTCATCACGCAAATCTGAGCCCCAATCGAAGTTGGTGAAGCCGATATAGCTCAGCTTGCCGCCCCACAGATCGGTAATCGGCACAAAGTATTTCACCTTGAAGCGATAGCCATCCCAGCTGTTTTCGTTCGCCGCACCGTAGTTTTCCCACTGATATTTAGCGTAAACGTTCAGCGATAGGCCCACTTTGCTGTGCGTGTCGATATCGGTGCCCAGACCCATGTACCACGTGTTCTGACGGCTATCGCTGTTGCGACCCATGTCATAAATGTAGTTGTTGGCGAAGTACCACTCTTTGAATGGACCAAACGACAGGTCGGTTCCGGTCAGCTTATCAATCGAGAAACGTGGCTCAATTTCCATGAACATCGGCGAACCGTGGTCGAACACGCCGTTGGCGTTGCTGTTACCCACGCCGAAGAAGTTGGTCAGATCGAGGTAGCCGTAGAAGTCGAACCAATCTTTCTTGGCGAAGGCTTCGTATTCCAGATACACGTCGTTGTTGAACTGCGGTCCAAAACGGGTGTGATAGCTGCCGACCACGTTAACGCTTTGATGCCACCAATCTGAAACGTACTGCGGATCGCTGTCTGCCGCTTGTGCCGCGCCGGTCCAGCTACTGGCCAATAAGGCCCCTGCTATCAACGATTTATAATTCATTATAGTTAACCACATGCTTATGACCGCTGGACTAACGCCGCGATCGGGTGAAATTGATCCCAGGGGATGGGCGGTGTGTTGTTGTATCCGGTCTGAATCGCCAGATTTTCAAGCTCGCGTAATGTGCCTGTAACAGAGGCATAGAAAATAGATTTTGGTCACGTTTGTCAAAAAGTGTTGCAGTTTGATTCATTGTATTTGTGACGAACATCACATAAAAGGCGTGAAGCGAACGGAACCCCGCAACCGATTACGTTGTCGCGTTCAGCAGAGAAAGTGATTGATGTAGGGAAAGGATGTAGCGGCGCGATTTATCGCGTTGTTTGATTCTGCACCGTGCCCACAGCAACTTTGCGCAATAAATTGCGTCGCTACGGCACGGTGCGGCTTATGGCAATGTAACGCGCACCTGCAGGCCAGCAATCTCGCCTTGCGCATTGTGGCGATTGGACAGCGCCACTTGCATCTGATGTTTCTGCGCCACGCTGCGCACAATCGACAGCCCTAAACCGCTGCCTTGCGCCTGCACATCGGGCGAGCGGGTAAAGCGATCAAAAGCGCGTTCGATAAAGGATTCCGCCATGCCGGGGCCGTTATCAACGATATCCACCACGGTATGATTGCCGACACGATGCAACAGCACATCGACCAAACTACCTTCTGGCGTATGCAACATGGCGTTGCCGATCAGATTATCGAACAGGCTGCGCAAATCAGAACGACTGGCGTGCAGACGATAATGCGTGGTGCCGTTGAAACCGATATCAATGCCGCGCTTATCCGCCACCACCATCAGCTGCTCAATACTCTCTTTGAGCAAATCGTCCAGTTCGATGGTTTCCACCGTCGCCACTACCGATTGATCTTCCTGACGCGAGATATTCAGCAACTGCGTCACCAAATGTCGCGTACGCGTCACTCCGGCCTCCAGCTGATCAAACTGGCGGCTGGCTTCACCCGGTTGGATATGCTGACGCAAATTCTCCAATTGCAACGTCACTGCCGTAACTGGCGTACGCAGCTCATGCGCGGCATCTTCAAGGAATTGGCGCTGCGATGACCAGGCCGCGCGCAGCTTATCCAGCAATGAGTTATAGGCGGCGACCAGCGGCAGCACTTCATCCGGCAAACCATCGGGCGAAACCGAATGCGGATGCAGCGTTTCCTGCGCGGCGATGTGGCGTGAAGCCACGCGCAAATCACGCGTGATGGCGCGCACCACCAGCCAAATCACCAGCAGCGAAAGCGGCATCATTAGCATCAACGGAATGATCGCTGACAGCGCGCGCTTCAGCATCAAACTCTTCATATAGCCAATGTTGTGCAACACCTGAATATTGCCGATTTCGCTGCCTAACTCGCCGGGCCGCGTGTACACGCGCCATTCGCAGTCATCGCCGCAGTCACCGACTTTAAGATCGTGCCAGCCTTTTTGCGCTTGCAGTGGTGCACGTAAATCGGGCCACGAACTGGCGCGCAGCTTATTGTTGGTATCCCAAAGTTGGACGATGTAGGTGCTTTTCAGCTTCTCAGCGTGCATCACCATCGGCATCAGCGCTGGCATGCGTTGGCTGGTGGCCCACGCATCCGCGATTTTGGCCAGCTGATCGTCCTTCATGGTGCCCATCATGTCGCCGTAGCAGTGATAGAAATACCAGGTGACACCGCCAATCATCGCCAGATGCAGAATCACCAGCGTGGTCAGCAGTTTGTTACGCAGCGAGCGCATAAAGGTGAAAGGTTTCATATTGCGGGGACTCGCCAACCGAGTCCGCGGACATTGCGGATCACTTCATTATCCAGTTTGCGGCGCATGCCGTGAATCAACACATCGACGGCGTTGCTACTGACTTCTTCGCCCCAGCCGTAAATGCGGTTCTCTAATTGTTCGCGCGACAAAATCGCGCCCGGACGCTCCAGCAACGCGTAGAGCAGGGCGTATTCACGCGCGGTAAGTTGTTCGCGTTGGCCTTTGTATAAGACTTCGCGCGTCATAATGTCGATTTGCACATCGCCGCTGCCGAGCAGGGAATCCGCCGCACCGTGGCGACGTCGGGTAATGGCTCGCATGCGCGCTAGCACCTCTTGCAGATCAAAGGGTTTCAGCAAATAGTCATCCGCGCCGCTATCCAATCCCTGAATGCGTTGCTGCACGGTGTCGCGCGCGGTCAGCACTAACACTGGTGTCATATCACCACGCGTACGCGCCCGACGCAGTACGTGCAGGCCATCTTCGCGTGGTAAGCCAAGATCCAGCAATACGCAGGTGTAACCGCCTTCGGCCCAGGCATTGCTGGCAAACACGCCATCGCGTACCCAATCCACCGACCAACCTGCGGCTTCCAGCGCTTGCTGCAAATTGGCGCCAATCATTTCATCATCTTCTACCAGCAGCACACGCATGATGTCCTCCAACTTAAGTGAACGCAGTTTAACGCTGGATAATTAGCGCAGAATTACACCGCTTTTCCCCCTTGCTAATTCTGCGCTAATTTTCTGCTAATTAAGGGATAAATTTAACGCGCTATTGTGGCTGCACTGGACATATTGCCAACGCAGGAGAATCCCATGAATCAGCGCGAATTTATCCGTAGTTTGTTGGACTGGATAGAGAACAATTTAGGGCACGATCTGCATCTGGATGAAGTAGCACGCCGCTCGGGATACTCCCGCTGGCACCTGCAACGTCTGTTCCGCCAACACACTGGCTTCTCGCTGGCCGAGTATATTCGTCAACGCCGATTGACCGAATCTGCACTGACGTTAATTAACAGTGATGAGGCGATTTTGCAGGTGGCGATGAGTTATGGCTTTGATACCCAGCAGGCCTACACTCGCACCTTCAAAAACTACTTTATGGTCACGCCAGGCCAACTGCGCCGCCAACGTCGCGTCGAGCCGGATCGTTTGTTGTTCCCATTGGCGATGGCGAGTTGAGATACCTACACCGATATTTCACATCGCACGCTTCGTAGCGGCGCAATTTATTGCGCAATGCCAGGATGGGCTTCATGCCTGATTGGGCAAGGTCAACACAACGCGATAAATCGCGCCGCTACGAAATATGCGGTGACTGATAACCGGTTTTACTTTTAAGCTACTGTTCTCACTTATTTCGTCTGCCAGAGAACATGGATAACAGCGACAATCTCACCGCCATGATGCTGTTTGCGCGCGTTGTGGAACGGCAAAGTTTCAGCGAAGCCGCGCGCACCCTGGGCGTCTCCAAATCGCACGTCAGTCGCGAAGTGGCGCGGCTGGAAGTGCGGCTCGGCATCAAGCTGCTGCAACGCACCACGCGCAAAGTGGTGCTGACCGAACTCGGCCAGGCGTACTATCCGTTTTGTACCCGCATGCTGGAAGAGATGCATCGCGCCGATGCCTTTGTGCAGCAAGTACATCAATTACCCGCGGGCAATGTGCGCTTGCAGGCACCGATCACCTACGGTTGCCAATGCGTGGTGTCGACGCTGAATGACTTTATCCGCCGCCATATTCACATCAATGTCGATCTTGAACTCACCACCAGCGATGATCCGCAACCCAACGCCGATGTGGCGATTGTGATTCGTGCGCGCGCACCGGATGCCCCGAATTATCGTGAACTTAGCAGCATTGATTGGGGTTTATACGCCACGCCGGATTATCTGGCGGCGCATACGCCTATCGACCATCCCGAACGCCTTACTCGCCATGATTTGTTGCTGTTTCACGGCCCGGCGCACACCGCTGCATTGCCGTTCCGCCGCGACAAACAGCGGCTGGCGCTGGATGTGCATAGCCGTTTTCGTGCCAATAACAGCATGGCACTGCTGAATGCCGCATTGGCGGGTACAGGTATCGCTTATCTGCCGGCTTACATGACGCAGGAAGCGTTAGCGCGCGGCGAAATCCAGCAGGTACTGCCGGAATGGCAAATGGATCGTCTGCACAGCTATCTGCTATTGAAAGAGCAGCCGCAACCCTCTTCGCCGGTGACCTTGCTGTGTGATGCATTGATTAACGCACTCAGCAGTCATTGATTGTTGTTGTTTGACAACAATAAGACGCCGCCTGGCAATTATCTGCTTAACCCTGTTTTCTGTGTTGGCTGGCTGTTAGCCTGCTAAAAAAGCAAAAACAGGTATATCACCATGCAACAACCGTCAATCGCGTTAGCGCCCGAACAGCAACATTGGAAGCGAAATTTATTTGTCTGTGTGCTGGGTTCGTTCAGCACCATTGTGGCGATGACGCTACTGTTGCCGTTTCTGCCCCTCTACGTGCAGCAACTCGGCGTGCAGGAACCGGCGGCGATTGCGCGCTGGTCGGGCGCAGCGTATGGCGCCACCTTCCTCAGCGCGGCGTTAACCGCGCCGCTGTGGGGCAAATTGGCCGATCGCTATGGCCGCAAACTGATGTTGATTCGCGCCAGCCTCGGCATGGCGATTGCGATGTCGCTGATTGGCATGGCAACCGCGCCGTGGCAGTTGGTGGCGCTGCGTTTATTGGCTGGTTTACTTGGCGGCTATGCTTCGGGATCGACCATTCTTGTGGCGGCGCAAACGCCAAAAGAACAAACCGGCTGGGCGCTGGGCGTGCTGTCATCCGGCATCATGGCGGGTAACGTGGTGGGCCCGCTGCTCGGAGGCGTTTTACCGCCGCTGATTGGCATCCGCCATACTTTCTGGCTGACCGGCGCGGTGATTTTCCTCGCTTTCCTCGCGACCACCTTTTTACTTAAAGAAGTGCCGCGTGCCGCGAAGAAGAACAACCAACCCAGCGCGGTAGCGGATGAGACACCCGCTAATTTGCCCGTGGTCCGCTTGATGTGGCTGTCTGGCATGTTGCTGATTTTCGCTAACATGTCGATTGAACCGATTATCACGCTGTACATCGGCCAGTTTGTCAGCGGCGATCATGCCGTCACGGTAACGGCGGGATTGGTGATGGCAGCCGCCGCGCTCGGCAGCATTCTCTCCGCGCCGCGTTTGGGACGTTTAGCCGATCGAATTGGACATGGCCGCGTGCTGGTTTACGGTTTACTGGCCTGCGCGCTGCTGCTGATCCCGCAGGCGTTTATCACTGAAGCGTGGCAATTGGTGGTATTGCGTTTCCTGATGGGCATGGCGTTGGGTGGTTTGATGCCGTGCGTCACGGCGCTGATTCGCCACAGCGTACCGCAATCGCAGGTGGGTAAAATGCTGGGTTATTCCACTTCGGCGCAGTATGTCGGCCAGGTTTCCGGTCCGCTGTTCGGCGGCTTCATTGGCGGCGCGTTGGGTATGCGCCCAGTGTTTCTCGCGACCTGCGTGATTATGGCGCTGTGCGCCTTCCTCAATGCACGGGTATTACGTAAGCGTTAAACGCCACAAAAAAAGCGAGCTTTTCAGCTCGCCTTTCTCATCACATCAATGCGAAAACTTACTTCGCATCTGGCAGTGCGTAAGCAATCACATAATCGCCCAGCTTGGTGCCAAACGAACCGTGACCACCAGCCGCGATAACAACGTACTGCTTGCCATCCACTTCATAGGTCATCGGCGTTGCCTGGCCGCCTGCTGGCAGACGTGCTTGCCACAGCATCTCACCGGTGTTGGTGTCGAATGCACGCAGGTAGTTATCGGCAGTCGCACCAATGAAGAACACGTTACCGGCGGTGGTGATTGGGCCGCCCAACATCGGCATACCCATTTTGAACGGTACTGGCACTGGCGCGCTATCGCGAACGGTACCGATACGTTTTTTCCACACGGTTTCGTTGGTTTTCAGGTCAACCGCTGAGACATAGCCCCATGCCGGTTGTTTACACGGCAGACCAAACGGTGACAGGAACGGATTCAGCTCCACGCCGTACGGTACGCCGTACTGTGGCTGGATGCCGGTTTCAGTACCTGAACCGCCTTTGTCGTCAGCCGGTGGCTCGATCGGGTTGCCCGGACCGCGTGGAACCAGCTTCGAAACAAACGGCAGCGCCATTGGGTTAGCAATCGCAATCTGACGATGTGGATCTACCGCGATACCGCCCCATTCGAACATGCCAAGGTTACCTGGGAATACCAGCGTGCCTTGTTCAGACGGCGGAGTGAACGGACCTTCGTAACGCAGACGCTTGAAGATCACGCGGCATACCAATTGGTCATACATAGTCGCGCCCCACATGTCCTTGTCCGTCAGATTCTGTTTCGGACGGAAGGTCAGTTCGGAGTACGGCTGGGTAGGAGAAACGTGGTCGCCTTTGGCTGCGCCCTGTGGAACCGGGGTTTCTGGTGCAGGAACCACCGGCTCACCGGTGCGACGATCCAGCACGAAGATGTTACCGGTTTTCGCAGGTGCATAAATCACCGGCACGGTTTTACCATCTTTATCAGTGATATCGGCCAGCGTCGGCTGCGACGGCAAGTCCATATCCCACAGATCGTGATGCACGGTCTGATATGACCACACCAGCTTACCGGTGGTGGCATTCAGCGCCAGAACGCTACTTGCATAACGCTCCTGCTCTGGGGTGCGATTGCCGCCCCAGATATCTGGCGTTGAAACACCCATTGGCAGGTAAACGGTATCCAATTTCGGATCGTAAACCGCCGGTGCCCACGAGTTCGGTGAGTTCATGGTGAAGGTGTGTTCATCAGCCGGAATCGCGTTAGGATCTTTCGCGCCCGGATCGAATACCCACAGCAGTTTACCGGTGTTGACGTCGAAGCCACGGATGGCGCCAGACGGCTCACGGGTTGAGTAGTTATCGGTGACCGCACCGGCAACCACGATGGTGGTATCGGTGATGATTGGCGGAGAAGTCGGCTCATACTGACCCGGCGTCAACACCGGTTGTTTGTGTTGCAGATCCAGTTCGCCGTTGTTGCCAAAGGCAGGGCAACGCGCACCGGTATCCGCATCCAGCGCGAACATACGACCATCATTCACCGGCAGGTAAATGCGACGTGAGCACAGCGCAGGTTGGGTGTTAGACGCATCCGCCGCCGCTGGCACTTCGTGGTAAGAAACACCACGGCAAGTCACGTGCTGGAAGGTTGGATTTGGCTTCAAGCCTGGATCAAATTTCCACTTCTGCTTACCGCTTTTCGCATCCAGCGCAAAAAGAATCTGGTGTGGCGAGCAGAGGTACAGGGTGTCGCGGATTTTGATTGGCGTCACTTCATCAGTGATTTCGCCCGGATCGTTCGGGGTTTTCAAATCGCCAGTCTGGAACTGCCAGGCAACCTGCAACTCTTTCACGTTACCGTTGTTGATCTGCTTCAGCGGCGAGAAACGCGTACCTTGTTGGTCACGCGCATACGCAGGCCAATCGGCATCATCAATTTTGCTCAGTGGCTGTGCTTGTGGTGCATTGGCCGCTGAAGCCGGGATTTCACCGTTCAGCTCCTGCGGATCGTGGAACACCGCCCACGCCAGCACCAGCACGCTGGCAATCAGTGCGACAACCATCAGGCTCAGCGCACCTTTACCAGCATTATTCAGACCGCGATAAACAAACGGCAGAATCAGCCAGATGCCGAAGATCACCAGCACATCGGTACGCGGTGCCAGCGCCCAGAAGTCGAAACCGACTTCCCACACGCCCCACACCAGCGTTGCCAACAGCAGCAATGCATACAGCAATAATGCTGAGCCACTACGGCGCCACAGAAGAACAGCGGTGATCAGCATGATCACACCGCCAATAACGTAGTACCAGGAACCTCCAATGGCGGCTAACCAAACGCCGCCAACCAGCATAAACGCGCCCGTCAGCAGTGCAAAAAGCACTGTGAGAAAACGGATTACGCCAAAAGATGAGGAAGCTTTCCCCATAATATTGACCTCTTTCTTTGCCATAAAAAAACTAAAAGGAAACAACGCATTGGGCCATTTCCCGACATAGAGTACGAAATAGTAAAAATAATGTGACAACGCGCTTCCAGGCGCGAGTTGATCCCTTTGCGTTAAATTTTATCTTAAAAACGTTAACGGTTTTGATTTTTTTAGTGCTTTGCACTTTAGGAGGGGAAGTACTGCGACATTTTATGAGGGAAATGAGGCGCTATGTCCGGTGAAGTAGGGCCATAACGCCTAAGGGCAACACTTTGTGTAAACGTTTACCCTTCAAACAAGCGGCTGCTGGTGCGTTGTTCTTGCCAGCCACTTAAATTCAGTTCGGCATATTGCGCTGCGGGCAGTGTGAGCTGCTGCGTACGTAATATCACTTCTGCTTCTCTTTCACGACAAGATTCCAGCAGGAATGAAAAGCTGAACTTGAGATAATTATCGTTAAAGAACTCTTCGGTCAGCACAATACCGCCAAACGGAAAGGTGGCGATATTGTTCCAGCAAGTCCCGGGCGGTGCCAAATCATAAAGCCAGAAAGAGAAACGTTCCGCAGCGTGGCGCAGCGCACTATCTCTTTGAACTAAATCGGCGTAATTGATCGCCAGATGCACATTATCGGCTTGCAGATTGGAATAATTTTCCTGGCTATTTAAAAACCTCAATAAGTTATTTCCCGTTAACGGGATAATTATTAATTCGGGTGCATCCGGCAACTGATTATGCAGCGAAATTATGTTGTTTCCGTTAAGTGATGCCGTACTTTCCTGGTCGCAATGCATAAAGGGTGCTGAATAACACACACCGGTTAGCGTGCCGTCGAAACGACGGATGCGCTCTGTAACATAAGGATTATAAGATCTGTTTTCCATTTATCTCTGTGAATAAATTAATTGGATGGAACGTCTTAATTATTATAAGAACGGGCGCCTGGTGAAATCTTAACCCCTCCAATATAAACCCTTTAGTTTATAAAGTTGATCTTTTTTAACTGTCTCTGATAGAGAGATATTGAGTGATGAGTAAGATGCAATAAAAACATAATTAACACAGCGGCAATGATGCGAATATTTTCAATTGAGAACCATCAGCTTGCTAATATTGAGGGCTCTATGCTTAGCGCAATTTCAGATAAGCTTCTGTTTTTAAACAGCACGGCTAGCCATTGTTTGCGTTAACAGGATGTTGCACTCTGTGGCGTGAAAAAAATAAGCAGACCATCACGTGGCTGTAGATCAGGTTGGTGCAACGACGCTAACCAATGAAATTATTTAGGATGGGATAACTATGGGTTCACCGGTATCCGCAGCAGAAGATTCGTTGCTGCGGCACAGGTCGTTCGTCGCCTTTTGGCTGGCGCGCACCTGTTCATCGTTTGGTTTTCAAATGTTCTCGGTTGCCGTCAGCTGGCAGATTTATGCGCTGACGCACAGCGCCATGGCGCTGGGAATGATCGGGCTGATGCAGTTTCTGCCTTCGGTATTACTGGCGTTGCCTGCCGGGCATCTGGCCGATCAGCACGATCGCCGCCGCATTGTGCTGCTTGGCCAGTTAATTGAGTGGGTCGCGTTATTGGGACTCGTCGCTCTAACGCTGATCAACTGGGCGGGAAAGTTTGAGATTTGGGGCTTAGTGTTTCTGATTTCGGTGGCGAAAGCGCTGGAGTGGCCGGCCATCACCTCGATGCTGCCGGCATTAGTGCCGCCGCCGATCCTGGCGCGTGCCATGGCGGCCAGTTCGGTGGGCGGGCAAGCGGCAGTGATCATCGGCCCAACGCTGGGTGGTTTCCTGTATGTCGCCGGTCCGGATGTGGTGTATGGCGTATCGGCGCTGTTCTATCTGATCTCCATCGTGTTGGTCAGCCGACTGCGCTACGAGCGGCCGCCGCAAGCGCGCTTGCCGATGAATCTGCCGAACCTGTTTGCTGGCGTGCGTTTTATCCGTGAGCGCAAAGATGTGCTCGGCGTGATTTCCCTCGATCTGTTTGCGGTGCTGCTCGGTGGCGCGACCGCGCTGTTGCCGATCTTCGCGCAAGACATTCTGCACACCGGGCCGTGGGGATTAGGCATCCTGCGCGGTGCACCGTCAGTGGGTGCACTGCTGGTTGGCGTGTGGCTGAGTCGTCACAAACTGGAAAAGCATGTCGGCATGATCATGTTTGGTTCGGTGGCGGGATTTGGTGTGGCAACGCTGGTGTTTGCGCTCTCTACGCAATTGTGGCTGTCGGTGGTGGCGCTGGCGGCACTCGGCGGCTTCGATATGGTCAGCATGGTGATTCGCGGCGCGTTGGTGCAGTTGGATACGCCGGATGACATGCGTGGCCGCGTTAATGCGGTCAACGCCATCTTCATTAATACCTCGAACCAGCTCGGCGAATTTGAGTCGGGATTGTTAGCCGCGTGGATGGGCGCAGTGCCTGCGGCGGCCATTGGCGGGCTCGGAACCTTGGTGGTGGTTGGCGTGTGGATGACGATTTTCCCGCATCTGCGTAAACGGCAGAAGCTGGAAAACGAAACTGCGGCCTGATGAAAACGGTGCGCATCATCACGCACTGTAGGGTCGCCATTCATGGTGACCTTGGTTCATAACTGCACGAAAAGGCGTCCCGATGGGACGCCACTACCGATTACGGCGCTGTTTTCCCTAGGCTGGCGTCAAATTTTTTCCAGCTATCGGTCAGATCCACCACGGTTTTCGATTTTCGCGCTTCATCGATTTTGATCGCGGTGAGGCCCGCTTCCAGTGCATCCACCACTGACACTTTCAGCGGCGTTCCCTGTTTAATGTGTTTCACAATCTCTTCTGCCATCAACGCATCCGCACCGTAATGGCCATCGTAGGCGTTGCCATCGTAAGCGGTATCCACTTCACGATCGCCGGTACGTGCGTTGTGCACGCGGAAATAGTTGCGCACAAAGTCGCCTTCCGCCATGCCTTCGGTGCCCATGACGCAGAAGCGGCGGAATTCGTCCGGCACGTTGAGGTTGGCATGGAAGGCGAGGGTCGCGCCGCCTGCGTATTCAATCAACGCGGTTTGGTAATCGACGATGTCGGCATCGCCATCAAACACCGCATCCTGGCTGGACCAGCCGCTGGGTTTGACGTGATAGACCTCCGATTGCGCGGTGATCGCACCTTGTGGCGCATGCTGTGGCGTGAAATTTTTACGTCCACCAAAGCTGGCCACGCGCATCGGACGCTCGCCCAGCAAGCCTTGATACAGGTCGATATCGTGACAGCATTTTTCCAGAATATAGGGGCCAGCGTACTTCTCCAGGCGGCGCCAATCGCGCTGGAAGAAAGCGCCGTGGTACGGCTTGATGTGTTCGGTGGCTTCAATCGAGGTGATTTCACCCAGGCGTTTTTCGTCTCGCGCGGCCAACAAATCACGATACAGCGGCGAGTAGCGCAGCACCAAACCGACTAAAATGCGTTCGTGACCGTATTGCCGCACCAGCTGCGCCATCGCCATGGTTTGTTCTTCATTGATCACCACCGGCTTCTCGGTGAACACGGTGTAACCGGCGGCTAAACCCTGGCGAATATGCTCAAGGTGCATAAAGTTCGGCGAACCGACCAACAGTAAATCAAAGCCGCCATGTTGCAGCAGCGCATCCACGCTGTTGAAGGCGATACCTGCGTCAATGCCAAAGGTGTGCAGATTCGGCAGCCCGGCTGGTGCGGGATCGACGTAACCCACCACGGAAAACTCTGCGTCGGCTTTGTTGAACTCTTTCACCACGTGGGAAAGACGAAAGCCCAGACCAATAATGCCCACTTTCATGTTGTACCCCTGAAGCCCGTTGTCTGTTAGCCGCCCGATGATGCGAGCTGCTGATAATCTGACCGCTAACTTATTACGACAGAAAAACTAATGTCAATCCGTGTGGCGGTTCTCAAACTGTGAATAATTGTTAGTTATATGATTTAGTTGGTATTTAATTAACTATACGGATTGCCTATTTATTTGTTATTGCGATTTAAGTTTTTTTCCCCTATCTTTCGCACATCTATAAGCGTCAAACCGTTTGGGCTGGCTGGAGGAAGCGCGTGCAATCACTAATGCTGGGAATTGATGGCGGTGGCACGCACTGTCGTGGACGTTTGACCGACAGCGCCGGACGCGTGCTGGCAGAAGCCAAAGGTGGACCGGCTAACGTTTGGTCGCAGTTTGATGCGGCGTTAGCGGCGATTGAACAAGTCATCGATGAACTGTTTATTCAGGCAGATTTATCGGCTGAAGCCCGCGATCGCACCGTAATGGTTGCCGGTTTAGCAGGCGCGAATGTCGCTTCGGTGCATGCCCGCCTCGCCAGTTGGCAGCCACGCTGTCAGGCGCGTTATCTGTTTACCGATGTCGAAATTGCTTGTGCTGGCGCGCACGCGGGTGCGCCGGGTGCGGTATTTATTATCGGTACTGGCAGTCAGGGTGCGGCCTGGGATGGCGCGCAATTCACGCTGCTGGGCGGCTGGGGGTTTGCCTTATCCGATGCTGGCTCCGGCGCGGTGTTAGGGCAACGCGCACTGCGTTTGGCGCTGCTGGCGCATGAAGCGATTATTCCCGCATCGCCATTAACCCAACACATCATGGCGGGCTATCAAAACAGCCCGGAACAGATGCTGATCTGGTCGAAACAGGCCACGCCTGCCGATTGGGGCCGTGTCGTGCCGGATATTTTTGCTGCCGCGCAGCAGGGCGACCTGCACGGTTGTGCATTGGTGCAGCAATCGGCGGCGGATATTGTGCAGATGGTGCAGCCGTTGTTGGCCCGCAGCCACGGTAAACTGGCGTTGATGGGCGGATTAGCCGACCCGATTCAGGCCTGGTTACCTGCCGATATTGCGGCACTGTTGGTGTCGCCGCAGGGCGATGCGCTGAGTGGGGCGATTCGTCTGGCGCAGCAGTTCAGCTTAAAACGTCCTGCCTAACTTCATATAAAGAGGCTCATGAGCGCTCCCAACGTAACTGCACGCATTCTGCGGCTGATTGTCGAGAATGCGCCGATTAGTCAATCCGATCTCAAAGTTCGCAGCGGCCTGAGCATGTCGACGGTTTCGCAGGCCACCAATCGCCTGTTAACCGGCGGTATCGTGCAGGAGCTGGGGCTGCGTCGCGTCTCGATGGGGCGACCGAAAACCCTGCTGGGCCTCAATCCCGATCACGCCAGCGTGGTGGGCATTCAGCTCAATGCCGAGCGCAATTTGATGGTGTTAACCGATCTCAGCGGCAACATTATTGGCGAGCAACAAATCCCCTCTGGCGCAATGACGCCCAAACAACTCGGCGATGCGCTGGCGAAGTTTCTGCGTGGCGTCGAAGGCAAAAAAGTCGGCGCCATTGGCCTGGCGTTATCGGGTTTGGTCGATGCCAGCAACGGCGTTTGTGTGCTGTCACGCGCGCTGGGCTGGGATAACGTGCCGATTGCGCGGCTATTAGAAGAACGCTTTTCGCTGCCGGTATTTATCGAAAACGATGCCAATGCGCTGGCGATGGCGGCGCTGGTGTTTGGTCAGCTTGGCCACGCGCAGTCGGCGGTAATCGCCACCTTCGGCAAAGGCATTGGTGCGGGGATTTTGCTTGATCGTCAGCTGTATCGCGGCCGTCACGGTAAAGCCGGTGAGATCGGCGTTTCGCTGCTGGGCGATGGTTCTGAACGTTTGCTGGAGGATGTGGCATCGTCGCAGGCAATTTTGCAGCGTGTCGCCGCCACCGCCAAAGACGCCGCGCCACAAACGCTGCGCGATCTGGATATGCATCCAACCGCAGACGTATTGAGCGCGTTGGCTGAAGCCGGGCAACATCTGGGGATGTCGCTGGCGAATCTGTCGGTGGCGTACGATCCGGATGTGGTGTACCTGGCGATGGAGCCGCAAATGGCATCGCGCATTTTGCTCGATCACGTCACGCAAAGCTTTCAGACTTACCGCCTGAAGCTCACACCGCATATGACGCCGCTGCAATTCCTTACCGAATCGAATCGCATGTGGGCGCAAGGCGCTGCCGGATTTGCCGTGAATAAGTTATTGGATTTATTGGCCGCGCAGGCCGATGAAGAGATTGCGTCGTAAGAAATATCACAATCAATGCCCGCACCCTCCGTAGCGGCGCGATTTATCGCGTTGTTTGGATTTTGATCTTCTGAAGCACCAAACTCGCTGGGGGAATGCGCAATAAATTGCGCCGCTACGGTACGGTGCGATTTTTAATTGTTGAACAAACAACTCGCACATCATTGTAGCGGCGCGATTTATCGCGCTTTGCTAATCTCAACGCAAACGCAAACCCTGCTCATCAAACAACAAGCAACTCTCAGCCTTTAACTGATAACTCAGCTTCTCGCCAATCGCGTGCTCCGCCACGTTGCGCTCCTCAATCACTAACAGCTTCTCTTCGCCGATATCGAGATAGAGATAATTGGTGTGCCCCAGCATCTCGCTAAACGACAATTCGCCGTTGAAACTCAACGCGCCATCATTGCTTGTGACCGGCTGGAAGTGCTCCGGCCGTACACCAAGGGTAATTTTCTGTCCTTCCTGGCAGGTCGCGGTAATCGGCATTGTCAGCTGACTGATGCCCAGCGCAGGCACCCGCAACTGCACCGCACCGGGCACAATCGCTGCCACTTCGGCATTAAGGAAGTTCATCTTTGGCGAGCCAATAAATCCGGCGACAAACAGGTTATCGGGATCGCGATACAGCGCCATTGGCGCGCCAACCTGCTCAATGCGGCCCTGACGCAGCACCACGATGCGATCCGCCAGCGTCATCGCTTCCAACTGATCGTGCGTAACGTAAATCATGGTGTTACCCAATGACGCGTGCAGGCGTGCAATCTCAATACGCATCTGCAAACGCAGTTCGGCATCCAGATTCGATAGCGGCTCATCAAACAGGAATATGCGCGGATGGCGAATAATCGCGCGGCCAATTGCCACGCGTTGCCGCTGTCCACCCGAGAGCGCGCGCGGCAAGCGGTCGAGATATTCCGTGAGATGCAAACGTGCTGCGGTTTCCCTAATCGCTTGATCAATCTCCGCTTTCGGACGTTTCATCACTTCCAGCGGATAAGCCAGATTGCCGCGCACCGTCATATTGGGATAGAGCGCATAGGACTGAAACACCATCGCAATGCCGCGCTCGGTAGCCGGTTGCTCAGTCATGTCCGCGCCTTCAATCAACAGCTTGCCGCCACTGATCTCTTCCAGCCCGGCAATCATGCGCAATAGCGTCGATTTACCGCAGCCGGATGGGCCAACAAATACCACGAATTCACCGCTGTTGATGGTGAGATCGATGCCGTGAATCACATTCACGTTCTCATAGGACTTCTTAACGTTTTGCAGATGCAGGCTGGTCATGCGATGCCTCGAATCAGAGAAGTTGGCCCATATAAATGGCGTTGCTGCGCATAATCGGCGTGAAGCCGAGGCGCTGATAGAAGCCACACACCTGCTCGTTTTGCAGGCTAACACCGAGGTAAACGCCCGGTACGCCAGCCGCACGCAAATCATGCAGCAACTGCTCAATCAGTTTGCGTCCCCAGCCACCTTGTTGTGCGGCGGGCAGCAGATTGATATGCAGATGCGCCGGCCACTGCGTCACCAACTGCTCAGCGGCGGCATCGGGCTGATGAATCGCCTCCAGCACTTTACTGTCGAGCGGTGCTTGCGGCGTGTAATCGCGATATTGCTGTTGCAGGCGCGGCCACCACTCCACATCCAGTTGTGCTTCAAACGCGCGAGTATCCGGCGCGGCCACCGCATAGCCGACCACTTCACCATGCTGTTCCAGCACATAAGCAAACTCAGGCGCAAAGCGCGCGTAAGGAATGACAAAGCGCAGGCCTGGCAACGCGGGATCGGAATAGAGCGCGCTGGCATCGGTTCCGGCATTGGCCGTTTCTAAGCAGATGCGCGACAACGCGGGATAATCCGCTGCGCTGGCACGACGAATAACACCTTCAGCCGTCATGGTGGAGCCTCTGTGGTCAGGAGATGAACAGATTTTACGGTAAAGAAAGCCGACTTAGTTTTCAAGGTGTAATAATAGAGCTGGCGCACAAACCTGGTGTGAACCCCAATAACAAATGATGATTCTGGAGCGGGATCGCAACTCTGCAACGCCCGCCAGCGCGGCCTATCGCGCTTTGTTATGCTGTGCATCCTTGGCCTGGCGTAAATAACTATAGGATTTTCATATGCTCTATCAGTGAGTTAAATCACCAACGTTGGCTGAGTGATTTATGCTGATACCTAGCGATTTCATTTCTGGACGCGCTGCTTTGCGCGCTGTTCCGCAGAATGCTCTGCTATTACAGCCGCTTTTTCGCTGACTCTTTGCACTGTATCACAGAGCAAAAATTCCACAGTGGCGATGTTTGACTTTCTTTTGTTCATAAAGTAAGTATGAATTATGTGCGTTGTTGCTGCTGAATCAACCTGCCGGGAATCGCAGGTGTCGAGATGAAGGGATGCCAGTCATCTGTTGGAGAAACCGAGCATGATGTGTGATTCAACCAATCGTCGTTCCCGTTTGAAAAGTTCGCTGCATACCTTGTCGCGTCTGGTTTCCGCCGGGATTTTGCTCGGTGCAACTGTGGGTGCCGCGCAGGCGGTCACGCTCAATGAGTGGGATATTTATAACTATCCGCAACAGACCGAAGCGGTAGATGAAGCGGTAAAAGCCTTCCAGCAAAAGAATCCGAACATCACCATTCAGCGTTCGGTGCACTCCTTCGAAGATACCCGCATTCCACTGAAACTGGCCTTGACCGCCGGTGATGGCCCGCAGATTGCGCAGGTCAACCAGGGCGGTGGCGATATGGGATCGCTGGTGAAAGACAAACTGCTGTGGCCATTAGACGATTATGCCAAAACCTACGGCTGGACCACGCGCTTCCCGGACTCGATCCTGAAACGTAACCGTTGGTCAGATAAACAAGATTTCGGCAGCGGCAAGCTGTATGGCGTCGCCAGCCTCGGTGAGATGGTCGGTTTGTATTACAACAAAGCGCTATTGGACAAAGCCGGTGTGGCGGTACCCAAAACCTTGCCTGAACTCGAAGCGGCGATGGAAAAACTTAAAGCCGCCGGAACACCGCCGATGATGCTTGGTTTGCTCGACGGCAACATGGGTCAGCAACTGTTGAGCACCTTGTGGGAAGCGCAGATTGAAAGCAGCGACCGTAAAAAACTCGATGATTTGATTTACGACGTTGGCGGCACCTTCAAAGACGACAAACTGGTTAAAGCCGCCAGTATGATGAAAAGCTGGAATGACAAAGGCTATTTATTCCCGGGCTATCAAGGCATTGGTCATGATGATGCCGCCACCTTATTCCAGAATGGTCAGGCCGCCTTCCTGGTGAGTGGAACCTGGTATCTCGGTCAGTTCAAAGATAATAAAGATCTGCACTTCGCGGCGATGCCAGCGGGCGAAGGCGTGCAGCATCCGCTGATGGTTGGTGGCACCGACCTGGCGTTCTCGATTACCAGCACCGCGAAAGACAAAGCGCAGCAGGATGCAGCGGCCAAATTTATCGATTACATCGTCTCGGATGAGATGGCTAACCGTTGGCTGAAAGTCGGCTTCCTGCCGGCGGGCACCAGTAAAAATGCGCAGATCCCCGCGGATAATCCGCTGCTGTCTGAAGCCTATCAAGTGTGGGTAACGCTCAACGAGCATGATGGTCTTGGCCATTACCTTGATTGGGCCACGCCAACCATGAACGCCGAGCTGAATCAAAACGTCCAGCTGTTGCTGGCGGGACGCCAAAGCGCCGAGCAGATCGTCGCCAACTTTGATAGCAACTATCAACGCTACCTGAAAACCCTCAAGCACTGATGACGTTCGGCTCGGCGTACTCCGTCGAGCCGCGAACAAGCGAGTACGGTTATGTTGAATAAATCTGCCTGGCGCAACGCGCTGTATCTTCTGCCCGCGCTGCTGGTGTATGCGGTGTTTTTGCTGTTGCCGCTGCTGGCATCGTTAGGGATCAGCTTCACCGAATGGGATGGCACTTCGTGGCCAATCTTTATCGGCATTGGCAACTATTTGCGCATGTTCCAGGATCCGGTGTTCTGGGTCGCGCTGGGCAATAACGCTTTGTTGATGTTGTTCTACACGCTGTTTCCGATTGGCGTGGGTCTGCTGCTGTGCAGCTTCTTGTATGAAACGCGCAATAACAAAGAGCGCAGCGTGCTGCGTATTCTCTTCTTCTTACCGTACATCATGCCAATGGCGGTGCTCGGCGTGGTATGGCGCTGGCTGTATAACCCGGCGTTTGGCCCGATTGATCAGGTGTTGCGCGCCATTGGTTTGCCGCAGCTGGCGCTGTCCTGGTTGGGTGATTTTACCTGGGCGTTGCCGGCGGTGGGATTGGTGGCAACCTGGTATTTCTTCGGCTTCTGCTTAGTGTTGTTTATGGCCGGTTTGCAACGCATGGATCCCTCGTTGCTGGAAGCTGCCGATTTGGATGGATCGTCACGCCGACAAAAATTCATGCGTATCACGCTGCCCTCGTTACGTCCGGAATTGCGCATTGCGCTGCTGCTGACAGTGATCGCCAGCCTGAAAGCCTTCGACTTAGTCTACGTGATGACACAAGGTGGGCCGGGCACTTCCACCATGGTGACCAACATCTTCATGTATAAGCAGGGCTTTGACTTGCACTACTTTGGCTACGCATCGGCTGTGGCGGTATTCAGCATGCTGATTGTGTTGCTGATCAACGCACTAATTCACTTTGCGATTCGGGAGCGTCACTGATGCGCGGTACGCCAACTGTTTCACGCGCGCTGATTTGGATTGTGGCGCTGATGACCATTTTGCCGTTTTTAATGGCGTTGATGACCTCCTTCAAAACCCAGATGGAGCTGTTTCAGGGCGTGTTTACCTTGCCTTCATCGTTTAACGTTAAGAACTACATCACCGCGTGGCAGCAGGGACATTTCAACGTCTACTTCATGAACTCGGTGCTGGTGGTGATTCCGGTGGTGATTTGCAGCATCCTGCTCGGCATTCTGGCGGGATTTGGTTTCGCCTGGCTGAAGATTCCCGGCAAGAAAGTTGTAGCGGCGCTGCTGGGGCTTGGCATGGTGCTGCCGAGCGAAGCCTTTATTATTCCGCTCTATCACGAGTTGAGCTGGATGGGGCTGACCAATACCTATCTGGCGCTAATTCTGCCACAAATAGCGTTGTCACTGCCGTTTACCACGCTGATGATCGCCACCGCCTTGCAACAAGTGCCGCGCGAGTTGGTGGAAGCGGCGGTGATGGATGGATCGTCGCGGCGTAAAATTCTGTGGGGGATTCTGGTGCCAGCGATTTGGCCGACGCTGTCAACGCTGGCGCTGTTGCTGTTTATCTGGACGTGGAACGAGTTCCTTATCCCGCTGATTTTGGTCAACAAAGATGAGCTGCGCACCTTGCCAATTGGCATGATGTTCTTCCAGAACAAAAACACCATTGATATTCCGGTGCTGATGGCAGGGGCGATGATCGTCATTATGCCGCTGGTGGCGGTGTTCCTGATTTTCCAGCGCAAGTTTATTAGCGGCGTCACCGAAGGCGCGGTGAAGTAAGATCGGCACAATTCACATCTATCGCAAATACCGTAGCGGCGCGATTTATCGCGCTCTGTTACAGCGACATCGCTGCTAAACAACGCGATAAATCGCGCCGCTACGAGATTGTGCAATTGGTTACAACGCAGCGGCGATTGCCGCTCCCAACTCTTCAGTTGATGCATTGCCACCCAAATCCCGCGTCAGGTTATTGCCCGCCGCCAGCGTGCGCTCAATCGCATCCAGCACCGCCGCGCCCGCGTCGGCATAACCCAAATGTTCCAGCATCATCGCGCCACACCAAATCTGCCCAATTGGGTTAGCCACGACTTTGCCCGCGATATCTGGCGCGGAGCCGTGCACCGGTTCGAACAGGCTAGGGAATTTGCCTTCCGGGTTGATATTGGCAGACGGCGCAATGCCGATGGTGCCGGTACAAGCCGGGCCGAGATCCGAGAGAATATCGCCAAACAGGTTGCTGGCGACCACCACATCAAACCAATCCGGATGTAGCACGAAGTTCGCCGTCAGAATATCAATATGATATTTATCGACTTTCACTTCAGGATAGCTCGGCGCCATCGCTTCTACGCGGCTGTCCCAATACGGCATGGTGATGGCGATGCCGTTGGATTTGGTGGCTGACGTCAGATGTTTTTTCGGCCGTTTCTGCGCCAAATCGTAGGCAAATTTCAGGATGCGATCGACGCCAACCCGCGTCATCACCGTTTCCTGAATCACCACTTCGCGCTCGGTGCCGGGGAACATCGTGCCGCCCACCGACGAGTATTCGCCTTCGGTATTTTCACGCACCACGTAGAAATCGATATCGCCTGGCTGGCGATTGGCCAGCGGTGCTTTCACGCCCGGCATCAATCGCACCGGACGCAGGTTAACGTACTGATCAAATTCGCGCCGGAATTGCAGCAACGATCCCCACAGCGACACATGATCCGGCACCACGTCCGGCCAGCCCACCGCGCCAAAATAGATGGCATCGAACTGGCTCAGTGTGGCGAACCAATCATCCGGCAGCATTTTGCCGTGCTGCTGCCAATATTCGGCGCTGGCGAAATCAAACCACTGCCACTCCAGCGCAATATCAAATTTCTTCGCTGCCACATCCATCACGCGGATGCCTTCTGGCATCACTTCTTTGCCAATGCCATCGCCAGGGATGACGGCGATTTTGTAGGTTTTGCCGCTCATAGGGTTTCTCGCAGGTTGCTGTTGATGTTCTGTACGCAGTATAACCATGCATCTGTGGGAAATAATTAGCCTGAGCGATAAGCCAATGTTGAATAAAAGTAGAGAATCGCGCACCTCAACCGATGACCTCGCGTTCTTTGTACGCGTCGCGGCGCTCGACAGTTTAACCGCGGCGGCTCGCGAGCTGGGCTTGTCGTTACCGGCGGTGAGTAAGCGCTTGAGCCAACTGGAGCTGCGCCTAGGCGTGCAGTTATTGAAGCGCACCACGCGGCGGTTGGAGTTGACGCCGGAGGGCAAACGTTATCTGGATGGCGCGCGTCCGCTGCTGGATCAACTGGCGGAGTTGGAAGAATCGGTCAGCAGCCAAACGGCGGTGCTGCGCGGTGCACTCAATATCAATGCGTCGTTTGGTTTTGGTCGTCGGCATGTCGCGCCTTGTGTGTCGCGTTTTGCTGCGTTGCATCCTGAATTAGCCATCAGCTTGCAGCTCAGCAGCCAGCCGCTAAATTTTCTCGATGCGCGCGTGGATATTGATATCCGCGTTGGTGAGCCGCCGGATGCGCGACTGATTGCGCGCAAGCTGCGCACCAATCCACGCGTGCTCTGTTGCTCACCGGATTACGCCGCGCGCCACGGTTTGCCCAACAGCGTTGCCGCACTGGCGCAGCACAACTGCATTTTGCTGCGGCAGTTTGACAGCGATTTCGCGTTGTGGCGTTTAGGCGATGGCGAGCAACAGCTGACGCAAAAGGTGCGCGGCAATTTAATTACCAACGATGGCGAAGTGGCGATGCAGATGGCGCTGGATGGGCACGGCATTCTGCTGCGTTCGTGGTGGGATGCGCAGTACAGCATTAAGCGTGGCGAATTGATTCATGTGCTGCCGGAGTGGAGCTCGGCTGACGGCGATATTTTTGCGGTTTGGCAACCGCAGCGACAACCACTGGCGCGCATCAGTGCGTTTGTTGAGTTCTTGCAAGCGGAATTCCCCTCACCCTAACCCTAACCCTCATCCCGCACGCGGGAGAGGGGACGGATCGGTGATGTCATTAATATTGCAAGCTACTTCAAACTCGCTCGGACAGCCCCCTCGCCCATTTATGGGAGAGGGCTGGGGTGAGGGACAAGCCGCACCTATCCCTTACGCAACCCCGCCACATCCACCTGCCATTGATTAAGTTTGTTATACAGCGCCGTACGGGAAATCCCCAGCAGCTGTGCAGACTGACGCAAATTGCCTTTTTGCTCGCGCACCACTTGCAGCACATGCTGGCGCTCATTGGCCTGCAACGAGGTCATTTCTGTGACAACAGGCACGCTGCGCTGCACCATCTCTTCCGGCAAATCGTGGCGATCAATCTCCAATCCTTCACACAAATTCACCATGCGCTCGACCAGATTCTCCAACTCGCGTACGTTGCCCGGCCAGTGCCAGGCTTGTAAACACACCATCGCTTCCGGCGATAGTTGCGGCGCAATGCGTTTTAACCGCGTGCACAGCGCCTGAATAAAGGTATTCACCAAACCGGGAATATCCTCCTGACGTTCGCGCAATGGCGGGATTTCCAGTGAAATGACATTCAGGCGATAGTAAAGGTCGCGGCGAAACGCGCCTTTCTCCACCGCATCAAGCAAGTTGCAATGCGTCGCAGCGATAATGCGTACGTTAACCTTGAGCGGATGCGCCGCGCCGATGCGTACCACTTCGCTCTCCTGCAGCACGCGCAGCAGGCTGGTTTGTGCTTCCAGCGGCATCTCGCCAATTTCGTCGAGGAACAAAGTGCCGCCATCGGCCAATTCAAATTTTCCCGCTGAACCACCGCGCCGCGATCCAGTAAATGCGCCATCGACATAACCAAACAGTTCGCTTTGCACTAAATCACGCGGCAATGCGCCACAGTTCAGCGCGATAAACGGCTCTTGTTGACGCGGGCTGGCGTTGTGGATCGCCTGCGCAAACAGCTCTTTACCGGTGCCGCTTTCGCCGCTCAACAACACGGTGCTGTCGCTGCGGCTGCTGGCGCGCGCTTTTTGAATCGCTTGCTGCACGCGCGGTGCGTGGCCGCGAATCATCTCAAAGGTGTAACTGGCGCTCACGCCCATCACCCGCCGGGTAATGGCGCGAATGCGTTGATTCTCTCGTAGCGACAGCACGCGACCACCGTCGGGCGCGGGCATCAGTGAAATCAGACAAGAGAGGGGATTGATGCCATCGGGGATAAATTGCAGTTCGCGGTCATTGCAGAACGGCATGGTTAGCAAAGATCCACCTTGCGGTTGCAGCAGCACATCGATCGGTCCGGCGTTGGGATCGAGACCGCTGAAGATCTGCCGCGCATAGCGATTCAGGGTTTTGATCCTGCCGTGGCGATCGCAAACGATCACGCCTTCATTCAAGGTTTCGAGGATCGATTGCTGTTCGGCCAGCAAACGACGCAGCATCAACTGCTGTCCCACGGCTTCGGCCGCCGCCTGTACGGTGCCGAGCGTGTGCGCATTAAAATTGTCAGGCGTGGCGGTGAGCGTCAACACGCCCAGCAGCTGGCCGTTGGCGTCGCGCACCGGTGCAGCAGCACATTGATAATGGCGCTTGCGCAGATCGAGCTTCCAGTTCTCGCCGCTCAGCACGTACACCAGCCGCTGCTCAATCAGGCAGCGCGCGGTGCAGTTGGTGCCCAACACATCTTCACGCAGGATGCTGCCGACTGGCGTCAGATCCGCGCCGCAGAAATGCAGCGTCACGCCGTTGGCATCGGTCAAATTGATGTGACCGTCCGGGTTATACGCCAGCAAGTTTTCCATGATGCTACGCGCCGCAAGGATCAGTTCAGCATTGTGCTCAAGGATCGCTGCCAGCTCATCAGCAGGCGGGGAAATATAGGAGAAGGTGGCGGGATCGATAGCGCGCTGATGCGATCGCTGCCACGACTGCAAAATACTGGGCCGCATCCAACCCGGTTGTTCACCGCGCTCAAAGCTGTGCCAGCCTTGCCACAACAAGGTATCCCATTCACCGACCTCCGCGCTGTCCGGCAAGCTGAAGATCGGATCGCTTTCATCTTTAAACGGCAAACGCTCAATGACACGCATGTGACACTCCTGACCAGACTGGAATGTCCATTTTATTGACATGTGAAGTTGACATGTAAATTTTGTTGCCAGTTTGTGAGCTGTATCTGTGTGAGCCTTCACAAATTTGCGCCCATTCCAGTTGGCATCGCCTTTGCACTAGTAGCTGCACATCCCAGCGCTCGAATGAGCATATCCAAAACAATAAGGAATAGGTCATGACATTTCATCACAAGCCCGTTCGCGTCGGCCTGATTGGCGCAGGACGCATGGGCAGCTTCCACGCCGAAAATCTCGCTTATCGTGTGCCGGGCGCGGTGCTGGCGGCCGTTGCCGATCCGCTGCCGGGCGCGGCAGAAGCGCTGACCAACAAACTTGGCGTGGCGGCGAAAGCTTATAGCGATCTGCATGCGCTGTTGCAGGATGCTGAAATCGATGCGGTGGCGATTGCCGCGCCAGCACGCACTCACGCCGAATGGGTGATCGCTGCGGCCAACGCCGGCAAGCATGTGTTCTGCGAAAAGCCGATGGCGGTAACGCTAGCGGATGCCGATCGCGCGATTGCTGCCGCCAAAGCCGCTGGTGTGGTGCTGCAAGTCGGTTTTAACCGGCGCTTTGATTCCGGCTTTGCTGCCGCGATCGCCGCGGTGAAAGCCGGTGAAAATGGCACTACGCAATTAAGCCGATCGCTGACGCGCGATCCGGGCCTGCACGATCCTTCGCGCATTCCGCAATGGACCATCTTCCTTGAAACGCTGATCCACGATTTCGATACGCTGCTGCACTTCAATCCCGGCGCTAAACCGGTAGAAATCTACGCGCTGGCCGATGCGCTGGTGCGCCCGGATTTCAAAGACCAAGGTTTGCTGGATACCTCGGTGGTTACCATCCGTTTTGATAACGGCGCGATTGCGACTGCCGAAGCCAACTTCCAGGCGGTGTACGGCTACGACGTGCGCGGCGAAGTGTTTGGCAGCAAAGGCATGTTGTTAGCAGGCCACATCAACGCCAATCACTGCGTGCGTTATCACCAGGATGGCATCGCCATCGAAACGTCACGCATGGATTCCGATCTGTTGCGCGAAGCCTATGTCGCGGAGATGGCCGAGTTTGCGCGCTGCATCCGCAGTGGCGAAACGCCGCGCGCCACCGGCGAAGATGCGCGCAACGCGCTGGAAATCGCTGTGGCCTGTATCGAATCGGTACAACAGCAAAAACCGATCAAACTGGGAGCGCGCTAATGGCCGGTTATCAACTATCAATTTGTGCCGAAATGGTGTTTCTCGATTTACCGTTTATTGAGCGCGTGAAGCGTATTGATGAATTGGGCTTTGGCGTCGAAATCTGGGGCTGGGCCAACAAGGATATTGATGCGCTAGCGGCGACCGGCGCGCGTTTCACCTCGATGACCGGCTATCTCAGCGGCAATTTGACCGACGACGACCAAATCCAGCAGTTATTGCAAAGTGCCGAAGCCTCGCTGGCGATTGCCGAACGACTCAATTGCCCAGCATTGAATCTGCACGGCACCGGACTGGATGACAAAGGTTTGCCGGTTAAGCCAGTTGAAGTGGTGACTGGCGCTATGTGGCTGAAGGCGGTGGATACGCTGCGCAAAGTGGCGCAGTTGGGCGAACGCGCAGGACGCGTGTTCACGCTGGAGAATCTTAACCTGCCGGTTGATCACCCCGGCACGCCGTTCGCGCTGGCCGCCGATACGTTAGCGCTGGTGGAAGCGGTGAACAGCCCGGCGTTGAAGATGAATCTTGACCTGTATCACGCGCAGATCGGTGAAGGCAATTTGATCGCACTGATTCGTCGCTGCGGTTCTGCGATAGGCGAAATCCAGGTGGCAGATGTGCCGGGACGTCAGCAGCCCGGCACCGGTGAAATCAACTATTACGCTATCGCCCGTGCGCTTCAGGAAGTGGGCTATCAAGGCACGGTGGCAATGGAGGGCTGGGCCAGCGGGGAAAGCAGTGCCGCGCTCAAGCAGTTCCGCGAGCACTTTGCCTTGTAAGTGTTGCACCGCCGGGTATTTGCCTGTTGCCCGGCGCTAAATAAGCTGTTGAATAAAAATATAAAACCTCAAACCCTACAGGATTTAACTTATGAAACTCAGAAACGTGATGCTGTGTGCCTGCTCGCTGCTGCTCAGTTTGAGCGTCAGCGCCAAAACCTTCACCGTCGGCGTGGCGCTGGCTAACTTCGACCTCAACTTTGTGTCGATTCTGCGCACCCAAATGCAGGAAGAACTCAAAGCCAATCAGCTCAACAGCCAGTTTGTTGATGCGAAGGGGGATGTGGCACTGCAAGTGCAGCAAGTGGATGATTTTATTAACCAGGGCGTCGATGCCATCATTCTCAATCCGGTGGATACCCAAGGCGTGTTGCCGATGATCACCGCAGCGAAAAACGCCAATATCCCGCTGATTTTCGTTAACCGTAAGCCGGAAGTGAAGCTGCCAGCGGATATGGCGTATGTCGGTTCCGATTCAGCGCTGGGCGGTGAAATGCAGATGGAAGCGCTGGCGAAGAAGATGAACTACAAAGGTAACGTGGCGATTCTAATGGGCGCGCTCTCCAACGAAGAAGCGCGCGAACGTACCCGCGCGGTGGAAGCGGTGATCGCCAAATACAAAGATATGAAGGTGATTGAGAAGCAAAGCGCCAAATGGCAGCGTAACGAAGCGGTGGATGTGGTTTCAAGCTGGCTGCTGAATCAGCGTCCAATTGACGCTATCGCTGCCAACAACGATGAGATGGCGATTGGTGCGATCATGGCGCTGAGCCAGGCGAAGAACGAGAAGATTTTGGTCGCCGGTATCGACGGCACGCCAGATGGTCAGCAGTTTGTGAAGAACGGCAAGATGACGCTAACCATTTTCCAGGATGCTAAAGGCCAGGCAACCGGCGCGGTGAAAGTCACCAAAGCGCTGCTGGATAAGCAGAAAGTGCAGGAGTTTAACTGGGTGCCGTATCAAACCATCACGCCAGAGAATTACGCGCAGTTCGCGGCGAAGTAAGCTTTTCCCCTCACCCTAACCCTCTCCCACAAGTGGGAGAGGGGACCGATCTACCCTCATTTTCATTCCATTTTTCTTACAACATTTGGCGCCGGCCTAAAGTAAAAGGTGCTGAAAATCGTCGCGTTTCGTGTAAAATTCCCCTCTAAATTTATTTGAACATTGCATAACTTTGTGATTTTCCAACATGATTTTGAGGCTTAGATGAAGGTTTTTATCATCAATTTGGAAAACTATGCAGCCAGAAAAGAGCATGCGTTGCAGCAGTGCAACAGCATTGGATTAGAGGCTGATGTTTTCAATGCAATTGATGGCCGTTTGCTTTCGCCTCAACAAATAAGCGAAAAAACCCATCCTGAATTATCGGTTGGATTAACTGAAAGCGAAATTGGTTGTGCTTTAAGCCATCATGGCGTGTATGAAAAGATGGTCAGGGAAAACATCGAGTTAGCCTTGGTATTAGAAGATGATGTGTTGTTTGACGACCATTCGCGCAATGTTATTGATTATCTGTCCAATCACTTCCCGCAACGACCAACACTTTGCTTATTAAGTGAGGTAAGAAAATACCTGCGTGGCGGAGAAAAGATCCCAACTTCAGACCACAAGATTGTGAATGTTAGCCAGGCTGCACTGGCTCATGCTTACTTTATCAATCTGGCTGCCGCTAAAAAGCTTTACGAATTTATGTATCCCATTTGGCTTGAAGCCGATCGTTGGACATTCCTGATTGAGTCTGACGTGGTCAATATTAAAGCCGTGGTGCCGCCGATAGGGCATTTATCTGAATTAAGCTTTGAATCGACAATTTGGCATGGTGGTGCTGAACTGGAGAGTAAAAAAGTTGTCAGGGAATTACGCAAGGTGACGGTGAAGAAAATCAGAAATAATCGTCCCTTAAAGATTAAACTGAAAAATTCATTGTGGCGCATATTCATTCGACCATTTTTTGAAGTTAAACAGGATTAAGGGTTTTGATATCAGTGTTAAATAGAAATAATCTTCATCTGTTGCTGCCGTGCCTGGCATTTGCTTCATTGGTTTCTATTTTGCCACTCGCGTTTGTTTATGAAAAAGGTGGGCGTGTGCTGTTTTATTATTGCGCCTACTTCTCATTAACTGGCTTGGTGCTGGACGCGTTTAAAAAGAAAACCATTAATTTAAAGAATAGCAAAGCGCTTGCCATGTTAATGTTGGGTGTGATGTTCATCGGCTGGTCTTTATACGCGAAATATTATGATGGCGAAGCTGGGGAGCTCTATTTTACCGCGGGAAAACGATGCGCGCTGGCTTTCATTATCATGACCTATATTTTTTATCTTTATCGCGAAAAAGTCCTTGATAACGCTTTAATAATAAAGTGTTGTGCGATTTCACTGGTGTTAGCCTTTATCACCTCAAGCTCATTTGCATTCATTCAGGCATTGACCTCACCGGAAAGAGTGGTGCTGGGCATTAACCGCGCTACGCTTACCGCCTACGCCTACTCAGCAGTGACCTTAGCGCTGATTACCTGGATTTTGTACTCGGTTGAAAGTCACTATAAAAAACTCTATTTCTTAGCCGTTGCCATAATCTCACTGGGTGTGATTATGTTAACGCAGACGCGTTCTGCAATGGTTATTCATACACTGTTATTGGCTTATTTGACTTTTAGACTTTTTACCTTAACGCGCAATATTAAGTTTATTGGTTTTGTCGCACTGTTAATGCTGGTTGCGGTTGGTTTAAGTTATAAAGTGATTGAAACGCGTTTCGATACTTCCGTTCAGGAATATCACGATTACCAGCAAGGTAATGACCGAACATCATTAGGTTCGCGTTTTACCATGTGGAAAACTGGCATCTTGTCTTTCGAGCAGGCGCCATTTGGTCAGTCGCAAACAGAACGCAATCAGTTCATCACTCATTATTTAGATGCACACAATAATAAAGACTCTTGGGCGATAATTTATATTAAGGTTCATCTGCACAATGAATTTATTCAGTATGCTTCTCTATTTGGTGTGTTGGGCGTGTTGGTACTGCTGTATTTCTTCTACATCTTTATCATTGCTGAGTACAAACGTAACGGCTCATTAACCCCCATCGCCATGGCGGCTATTGCCATATTGCTTTACGGAATGACCGATGTTGTCCTCACCTCAATCGAATTTATTGCCATGTTTAGTGTATTGGTGGTGATGTTAACGTTGATGGGAAATAAAGAAACCAAGCGCCGTTAAGGCGCTTTTTTTAGAATCCCTTCAATTTCATTTTCATAAACTTTTTCTTCAGGCTAAATCTGACTTTGTTATCAACCAGGAAAGAAAAGGTTGGAACATGGTTTATCGCCTGCTTTACCACAAATTTCTCGTGCTCATCACCAATCATCGAATAAAACTTATGTGCCAAATTAATCCAATGGCAGGCAAGCAGGTTGCGGTATTTGTCACCCAACACATTATCCATCTGTTGCATGGCTTTGATCAGCATCGATATCTTATCCGCATCCAGTTTGCTTGAGAGACTTTGCCCGCGCTTAAAATAGAGATAAGGCCCCTGGCTCGCTAACGCGATGTTATGGCTGGCTTTGAGGATTGAGGGGAATAGAAAAGCATCCTCATAACAGGTGAAGTCCGGGAAATGATGATCAGCAAACAGCGAACGCTTAATAAACTGGCCAATGAAATGTGCCTGAACTTCGCGATGGATGAGGAATTTTTCAATAATTTGATGTTGAGTCAATGCGGTCACGCTTAATCCCTGCCACTGCTGTGGTCTGGATTTATTCTCATAAACCTCATTTAGCGGAGCGAGCAGCATATCAGGTTGCTGTTGCTGCAAGAAGCTCACAATATCAGCGAATGAATGCGGCAATAACTGATCATCGCCATCCAACATGGTGATGTATTGACCGCTGCATTGGCTAACGCCAAAGTTTCTGACTTTGCCAATATTACGCAGCGCGACATCAAAGATTTTTACCTGCGGCAGGGCAGTTGAGAAAGATTGCAGTAGTTCAGCAGTATTATCCGTCGATGAGTCATTCACCAAAATAATCTCAACCGCTTGCTCAACGCCAGTACAGGCATTTTTAAGGCTGTCTAATGTGGCGGAAATATAGCGATCGCAGTTATGCGCGGTGACCAGAACGCTGAGAATGTAAGGTGAATCCATCATAAATATCTTTCCGCAGTCGCTCAAAGAGCACTAAATGCGCATAGTACACCAGCTTTCCGGCAGGAATTGAAGGAATTTGGCTAGCCTTAAAGTCGTGAGCAGGGTCGCAGCGTGATCAACAATTAGTTACCGCAATTAAACTTCTTTGCCAATTCGCCGATAGTTTATACACCTAGTCCGTGCGCTTGGCCCCGCGCTTTGGGCTTTCTGATCACCTTTAGGTATGGAAAAAACCGATGATCGCAACGCCCTTGTCAGGTCCGACGGCTTCGCCGGCGGAGATGGTTTCCCTCAAACGCATTGCGCAACGCGCTGATAGCCTGGCGGTGATTTTAAGCTGGGCGCTGTGGCCGATTACGCTCGGCGTGGGCTGGTTCAATGACAACCTGATGGTGGCGGTGATCGCGGGATTACTGCTGGCGCTGCTGGCGACCTTCTTCGGCACCGTGTTACGCGGCACGCTGACTTCGCGTTTGGTGTTATCGACGCTGTTAATTGGTTGGGCGGGATTGTTGATTCAACTGGGCGACGGCGAGACCGAATATCATTTTTACGTGTTTGTGTTGATGTCGGCGCTGCTGGCGTGGCGTGATGTTCGTCCAATAGTGATGGGCGCAGCAGCGGCGGCAACGCATCATGTGTTGTTCAATTATCTTCAAGCCAACGATCTGTTTGGCGTCATCGTGTTTCATCATCCCGGCTGGGACATGGTGCTGTTCCACGCGCTGTTTGTGGTGGCGCAAACCGCCATGCTGCTGGTGATTGCCCGACAGATGGCCGCCGACGCGCGTTCCGCCAGCGAAGTGGCGGAATTGGCGGCGCACATCAATCAGCAAGCCGGTTATTTAACGCTGAGCGCAGACACGCAGCAGAGCGAAACGCCGTTTGCGCGTACTTTCAGCACCACGCTCGGCACCATGCACGGTACTTTGCATCAGGTCAGCGCGGGCGTGGGTTTGCTGTTGGCCGAATCCGACAGCATTCTTGAGCGCAACGCGGCGCTCTCAACGCGTACCGACGAACAAGCGCAGGCGCTGGAAGTGGCGGCCAGCGCGATGACTGAAATCAGCATCGCCGCCAGCTTAACCCGCGATAAAGCGCAGGGCGCACGCGAGTTAGCCAGCGAGACACGCAATGTGGCGACGCGCGGCGAAGAGAATATTCAGTCGGCGATCCGTTCGATGGAGAAGATTAGCGAAGAGTCGCGCCGGGTGAAAATCATCCTTGAACTGATCGACGGTATCGCCTTCCAGACCAACATTTTGTCGCTGAATGCCTCGGTTGAGGCGGCGCGCGCCGGTAATCAGGGACGCGGTTTTGCCGTGGTGGCGAGCGAAGTGCGTAATCTGGCGATGCGCAGTGAAAGTGCGGCGCGTGAGATTCGTCAGCTGATGGATGCCAGTTCTGCCAGTACTGAACATGGCAGCGCGCAAGTGCAACATGCGGCGCAAACCATGCGAGAAATTCACAGCAGTATCAGCGGGTTGTCGCAGTTGGTGACGGAGTTATCGGAGATGAGCGAGCAGCAGAATCTGAGCATTGAGCAGATCCAGCAGAGCATTAATAGCATCGACCATAGCGTGCATCATAACGTGCAGCATGTAGCGGAAACCCTGCAGGTGGCGCAGCAACAGCAGCAACAAGCCAATGCGTTGCAGCAGGCGATTTCATTGTTCAGGTTGGGATAAAAAAGGCGATCCGCGGGATCGCCCCACAACAATTAGGCTACGCCGTTAACCAGCAACACGCGGTAATTGGCGCCTTTCACGCGATGCGCTTTGGCTTCCTGATAGGCCGGGCTGTTATACCAGTCCTTCGCCGCTTCAGCATTCGCAAACTCCAGCACCACCACGCCTTCAGCTTCACGACCTTCCAGCACTTCCAGATCGCCATAAAACGCTAGCGGCGTGATCTGATGATCGCCACGCGCCTCGCCAGCTTTCTGCGCGTAGGTCGCCAGTTGATCCTTATCCAGCGTTTCATCCTTAATCATCACTACATAAGCTGCCATTATTTCTCGCCTCGCGCCTGACGTTTGTCTTCAGTATTGGTATCGAAATCGGAGGCATCGTGGCGCTCCAGCAGTTGATCCTGCGGTTCGGCACCGAAGGCACGATTCACCTTACGGCCACGAATCACCGCTGGACGCTCAGCAATCTCTTTCGCCCAACGCAGCACATTTTTGTACGACTTGGCATCGAGAAATTCGCTGCCGCCATATTGATCGTTCAGCACCAAATTGCCGTACCACGGCCAGGTGGCGATGTCGGCGATGGTGTATTCATCACCGGCGAGGAAGCGGTTATCCGCCAGTTGACGATCCAGCACGTCGAGCTGACGTTTGGCTTCCAGCGTGAAACGGTTTATCGCGTATTCGATTTTCTCTGGCGCGTAGTGATAGAAGTGGCCAAAACCGCCGCCGAGGTACGGCGCGGAACCTTGCAGCCAGAACAGCCAGTTAAGCGCTTCGGTGCGGCCCGCCAGCGAAGTTGGCAGGAAGTGACCGAATTTCTCCGCCAGATACAGCAGAATGTTGCCGGACTCAAACACGCGCTGCGGTGGCGTGACGGAATGATCGCTAAGCGCCGGGATTTTGGAGTTGGGGTTCACATCAACAAAACCGCTGGAGAACTGATCGCCATCGCCAATGCGGATCAGCCAGGCATCGTACTCGGCGTCTTTCGCGCCCACTGCCAGCAACTCTTCCAGCAGAATGGTCACTTTCTGGCCGTTTGGCGTGCCCAGCGAATAAAGCTGAAGCGGATGTTTGCCGACCGGCAGGGTTTTCTCATGCGTCGGCCCGGCGGTTGGACGGTTGGTTTTCGCGCCGTTACCTTTGGCTTCCGGGTCCCAGGTCCAGACTTTCGCGGGCTGATACTGATGTTCCGACATAGTGATTTCGCCTTGTTGTGTTTGCATTTTTTGCTGCTACTGAGTGTAGCAGCCAGGATTACAGGCGATTTAACCGCGCTGGCGGTGCCACGCAAAGTCCGATTATGTAAAGTTCTCTTGCGTAAACAGCATAAAGTCGACTTTGCCGGGCTGATAAGTGTCGGGCGTTTCGCCCTCTTCAAGGTGGCGCAGCAGCAAGGTGAGCGCCAACTGCGCATGGCGGCGGGTGTTTTGATCGAGCGTCAGCGTCAGGACGCGTTTTTCCAATAGCTGACGCGTGGTGCTGTAAAGTTCATGCGTAACGTACACCACTTTTCCGCCTAGGCGATGGCGTGCCAGCGCTTCATCAATCTGCGTGTTGCCCATGCCGGTGTTGTATAAGCCAACAATCTGCTGCGATCCCGCCAGCGTTTTCTCCAGCAGGCGGCTGATGCGCGCGCGTTCATCTTGCCCCGCCAGAATTTCGCGTAAACGTAATTGCGGAAATCGCTCGGCCAGCACTGCCTGGAAGCCTTCAATGCGCTGGCGATGGGCAGAATAATCGGCGCGCCCGCTGATCAACACCACATCACCTGGCTGCGACAGCATACTGCCCAGCATTAATCCGGCGGTGCGTCCGGCTTTGTATTGATCGATGCCGACATGGCATAAACGCTCGGCATTCGGCAAATCAGCCACCAACGTGATCACCGGCACACCACGCGCTTTGCAGGCCGCCAACGCGTCATAAATCTGTGGCGTTTCATGGGCGAAGACAATCAGCGCATCCATCTTCTTGCTGCTGGTTTCAATGTGGCGGGCTAATTTCTCCGGCGCGTTTTCCGGAATGAGGGTGCGATGCAAGCGTAAGCGGCGATAGCCCAGTTCATCGGCCAGCGTGGCGAAATCCTGCGCCAGCTGTTGAAAGAAGAACGAACCATTGCCGCTGAGCAGCACTTCAATCTGCCACGTGTGGCGATGTTCTTCCGGCAGAATGCGTTTTAAACCGGCGTCACGCGCCGCTTGCAGGATCTTTTTGGTCATCGCGGGTGACACGCCACCACGATCGTTGAGTACCCGATCCACCGTGGCGACACCTACACCAACTTGCTTCGCCAACTCGGCGAGCGTCACTGCTTTCATCTGAGTGAATTCCATCAAAAACCGCGTTCAGACAGCCTGCCAGAAAGCGCTATTTTGACAAGCTCGGCTATCCCGAACTGTGAACAGAAGAGGCGTTAACATGCAGACTTTGCAACGTTTTGCATTGATTGGCAGTGGATTTATCGGCCAGGTCCACGCGGCGAATTTGGCGTCGCATCCTGGCGTGGAATTGGCGTTGGTGTGCGACATTGATCATGCGCGTGCTGAGACGGTGGCGCAGCGTTTTGGCGCAGTGGCGGGCAGCGTGCAGCAGGCGCTGAATAGCGATGCGATAGATGCGGTGCTGATTGCCAGCGCTACGCCAACCCACGCCGATTTACTGGAACAGGCGGTGCGCGCGGGCAAAGCGGTATATTGCGAGAAGCCGATCGATCTGTCGCTACAGCGTGCGCGTGACGTCGTAGAGAAGATCTCGCCGATCAAGGTGCCGGTAACGGTGGGCTTTAATCGCCGATTCGATCTCAGCCATCAGCAACTGAAAGCGCAATTCAAACAGGGCGTGATTGGCAAAGCGGAATTGATTCAGATGGCGTGCCGCGCGTCTGAATTGCCGCCGATTAGTTATTTACACGCTTCTGGCGGCCAGATGCGCGATCAGGCGATCCACTTTTTCGATTTACTGCGCTGGCTGACCGAAGATGAAGTGGTGACGGTTGGCGCGCTGGGCGCGGCGCTGGCGATGCCGGAAATTCGTGAGTTTGACGTGGACACTTCGGTGCTGATTATGCGTATGCAGCAGGGCGCGCTGGCGCAGTTGGATAACACCCGGCGTACCGCGTATGGCTACGACGAGCGCATCAGCGTGATGGGCAGCGCCGGCATGCTGGCTTCGGAAAGCCAGTCAACGCGCGGCGCGACCTTGTATCAAGGTAATGGCATTACGCAACCGGGTTTGTATGCGGATTGGTTTAGCCGCGTGCAGACGACCTATTACAGTCATTTGGATGCGTTTGTGCGGCATATAAAGGGTGAGCAAGTGGATGGATTGCCGGGATTGATTGACGGTTTGCGTGCCCAGGCGATTGCCGAAGCGGCGCAGCTTTCGTTGGTTCGCGGCGAGTTTGTGGCGGTGGAGGGGATTTGAATTTTAGAAGAGGAGGGAGGTTTGTGCGCTTTGTCCCTCACCCTAGCCCTCTCCCACAAGTGGGAGAGGGGACCGTTTGGCGCGGCCTGGCAGAATGAGTGCATTCCTTAACAATAGCTCGATCGGTTCCTTCTCCCGCTGGCGGGAGAAGGTTAGGATGAGGGACAGCGCGCACCATCCAACTGTTAGACCTCGCCGATCAGCCCAACAACTCGCGCTCAATCAACTCGCGCGTTTCAACTGCCTGATATTTCATCTTTTCTGGATAGCCAAACAGCGCTGCTGAGATAATCGATTCGCCGCCCACTTTATAACTGCGATTAGCAAAATCCATCTCACGCAGCGCTTCAAACAGCGCATCGAAATTCACCTCGCCTTCGCCGACCGCCACGTGCTGGTGGATGGTGGCATCCACGCCCGGCGGGTTGACGATATAGCGACAATGCTTGGTGTGATTCATGGTATCGGCGATCAACATGTGCGACAGATCGTCGCCAGCATAGTGCAGCATGCTTTTCACATCGCCGACGCCTTTGTCGTAATAGAAGGTGTGCGGCGCGCTGTAAATGTACTTCACGTTATCGCTGCGGAACGACTTCACGATATCTGCGGTTTCGTTGCTCTGCTCGCAGAAATCCCACGGATGTGCCTGAATTTCGACGCGAATGCCTTCACGTTCGAAGATTGGCAGCAGTTCTTCCATCGAACGGTAGAACATCTCTTCACAGATTTCGGGTTCGTTGGGATTGCCAGAAAGCTCGGTATTGATCACCTGCACGCCCATCTCGACGGCAATCTCAATCATGCGTTTCCAGTTCTTCACCGCCGCCTGACGACGCAACTCATCCGGGCCAGACCAGCGATAGACGGTAATAAACGATGAGATCTCCACGCCGGTGGCGTTCAGCGCATTTTTGTATTCGCGCATGATTTCGCGGCTGGCTTTGGGATGTTTATAGAACGGATTGATCTGCGGATGTGGCGATTGCTCAATGTATTTGTAGCCCCATTCCGCCACCTGATGCACCATGCGCGTAATGCCTAAGTCCCTGATTACATCCACATCAAAAGCGATTTTCATTGTTTTCTCCTGAGCGTTAAGCGGTGCGCTCTTCATTGAACACCACACCAATCTGCTTTCTGACTTCGTCCATGGCGCTGAGTGTGGCCAAAGAGGTCGCCAGCGGGCGCACGGGAGAGTCGAGCAGGCCCTGATGAATGCACCAGGCGGTGTGGTCGATTTCATGACTGAGCTGAATATAGCGATCGTTGGTTTCTTCCCAGCGCAGCGTGTGGCGGCCATCGCTGGAGGTAACACGGAAGTTGCCCGGCGCGTAGAACTGGCCGTCAAGGTACAGCGTGGCATCGCAACCGGCGATCACTGCCGTGCCGGGCGTGTTGCTGAACAGCGTAGTGTTCAGCACCGCATGCATGCCGTTGGCGTGGGTAAGCAGCATCGATGTTTGGCCGTTGACGCCGCCCGGCGCGGGTTGGCCTTTAGCGATGATGCTTTCTGGCGCACCGGCGACCAGCACGCTAAAACTCACCAAATAACTGCCGAGATCCAGCATCGGGCCACCCGCCAGTTCGTGATTAAAGATGCGATGATCTGGCGTGAAATGTTCACCATGATCGGCGATCAGCGTGTGTACGTCGCCTAGCGCGCCATCGGCTAATAGCTGGCGAATCACATCGTACTTCGGCGCAAAATCGCACCACATCGCCTCAATACACAAACGCTGTTGTCTCTGCGCTTCCTGTTGCAGTTGCAAAGCCTGCTGCGCATTGAGCGCCAGCGGTTTTTCAATCAGCACATGCTTGCCAGCCTGCAAAGTACGCAAGCCATCGGGGAAGTGGTGATTGTGCGGCGTGGCGATGTACACCACATCAATATCATTGCGGCTCAGCAACGCATCAATACCTTGCACCGCATGGGGAATCTCCCATTTGCGGGCAAAAGCCTGCGCTTTATCGAGGCTGCGCGAAGAGACCGCTACCAGTTGCTGTTGCGTATGGTGGCGCAGCGCGTTGGCAAAGTGGTCGGCAATCCAGCCGGGACCGACAATGCCCCAGCGCAACGCCGGAATTTGGTGAGTGGGATGACGGCGCGGGGCAGGTAAGGTGGTAGGGAACATATCCTCTCCATTTTTTATTTAATGAGGCAGATCGCTTTTCACTATAAGAAGCGGATGCGGCCGCCTCTAACCTTTTGCTGATGCAAAACCATCACTCTGCACCGCGAGCATTGGACAAATAAATATCAAACATATGTTCTGATTAGAATTGAAATGAAATTAACCATTTCATTTTTGCGAGAGTGATCAAAATACTGAGAGATTAACTATCAAAAGTTGAGAATTGATGACGACATGCACGCGCAATTGTTACCGAGTTTAGGTATTATTTTTGATAACTTTTTATCATGGGTTGTTGAGGATATTGGATGAGTAAGATCACCATGAACGCGATTGCTGCCGCTGCAGGCGTCGGCGTGGCTACCGTTGATCGCGTATTGAACCGCCGAGCGCCGGTGCGTGCTGCCACCGAGCAGAAGGTGCTGGAAGCAGCGAATCGGCTGGGATATCGCCTGGATAACGCGCCGTTATTAAACAATAGCTTAGTGGCATCTAACGCCACGCTGCGCATGGGTTTTATCCTGCTATCCAAATCCTACTCGTTCTATCATTCGCTCACCGATGCGCTGCGCCAGCACACGCAGCCTTTCCATCCCGCAGGCAGCGAACCGCGCTTTGCCTGGCACGATATTGATGATGTTGATGCAGTGGTGGCATCGCTGTACGCGCTGGCAGAGCAGGTGGAGGCGATTGGTTTGGTCGCGCTGGATCATCCATTGATTCGCCACGCCATTACGCAGATTTCGCGTCAGGGCGTGCGGGTTTACGCGCTGTTTTCTGACTTCTCACCCTGCGGCCACGCCGGCTATGTTGGCGTCGATAATCAAAAATCCGGACGTACGGCGGCGTGGATGGCCTCGCATCTGCTACATCAGCCGGGTTCGGTGGGCGTGCTGGTGGGGGATCACCGTTTTATTTGCCAGGAGAGTTGTGAGATCAGCTTCCGCTCTTATCTGCGTGAACAGGACAGCACGCGGCGCGTACTCGAGCCGCTGAAAACCAATGAAACCATTGATGGCGGCTATCGCGCCACGCGGCAGTTGTTGGCAGAGAATCCTGATTTGGCGCTGATCTTTGCGCCGTGCGGCGGCATTGAAGGCGTGATTCACGCACTGCGTCAGCAACCGCAGCGCAAGGTGGCGTTGATTTGCCACGGGCCGGTGAAAGAGGGCGAACTGGCGCTGATCGATGGCACTATTACGGTGATGATGCGCAATCGCATTGATGAGATGGCGGCGCGTTTGGCGCAGTTGGTGCAGCAGCAACATGCCGAGCCGGGCGATCACTTCACTCAGGTGATTTTGCCGTTCGATATCGTGACGCGGGAAAACCTGTAGGGAGTTCGATATAGGCACATATTCGTAGCGGCGCAATTTATTGCGCAATGTTGCAACGTTGAGGAAAATCAAAACAACGCGATAAATCGCGCCGCCACAGCATTTGATAGATTACCTATCATTTTTATGATGATAAATATTATGATCGCTATCAAAAAATGAATGTTTCATGGTTGTTGGTGGTGAAATATTTATTTGATACTTGCGCCATCCATCACCGCAAGGAACGATCATGACAATTCACATCGCAAACGCGCCCTGTAGCTGGGGCGTGGATGATCCGAAAAATCCCTTCCTGCCGCCGTGGCAGAAAGTCCTGAGCGAAGCATCGCAGGCGGGATACCAAAGTATTGAGCTGGGGCCGTGGAGTTATTTGCCAGTGGATGCCGCTGAACTGCGCCAGCAGCTCAAAGCCCATCACCTTTCGCTGGTGGCTGGCACCCTCTTTGATGATTTGGTCAGCGAAGCCAATTTCCCGGCGATGGTGGAACTGACACACAACATCTGCCGCAATTTGTCATTGGTGCCTACCGCAACCAAAACCCACGCGGATAATTATCCGGCCCCTTATCTGGTGATTATCGACTTTGGTAATCCTGAACGCGCCAAATATGCCGGGCAATCGGATAAAGCGCCGCGCCTGTCAGACGCGGATTGGCAGCGCATGATGCAGCACATCACAACGCTGAGTCGGATTGCGTGGCAAGAATATGGCGTGCGCGCGGTGATTCATCCGCATGCAGGTGGTTGCATTGAGTTTGCCGATGAACTGGAACAACTGGTGCAGGACATTCCGCATGACGTCGCCGGTTTGTGCCTTGATACCGGGCATCTCTATTACTCCGGCATGGACCCGATTCCCTACCTCAATCGCTACTGGGATCGCATCGATTACCTGCATTTCAAAGACGTTAATCACGCGGTGTGGCGCGATGTGATTGCTCGCGGCGTGGATTTCTTTGCCGCTTGCGCGCAAGGCGTGATGTGCCCGATGGGTCAGGGCGCGATTGATTATCCGGCGGTACGCGCCTTGCTGGCGGAACGCCATTATCAGGGCTGGATCACCATCGAACAGGAGCGGGATCCACGCGATGCCGACACCAGCCTGCGCGACGTCACCGCCAGCCTGCACTATTTGCAATCCGTCGGATTCTGAGGAGAACAACATGATTAACGGCATCAAAGTATTAGATCGTTCACTGCGCTGGGGCATGGTCGGCGGTGGTGGTACCAGCCAGATTGGTTACATTCACCGTTCCGCCGCCACGCGCGACAACAACTTCAGCTTGCTGGCGGGCGCATTTGATATCAACGCCGAACGCGGCCGTGCATTTGGTACGTCGCTGGGCATCGACGCTGAACGTTGCTACGCCGATTACGAGACCATGTTTGCCGCCGAAGCGGCGCGTGCGGACGGCATTGAAGCAGTGTCCATCGCCACGCCCAACAACACCCATTTCTCCATCTGCCGCGCGGCGCTCAATGCCGGTTTGCACGTGGTGTGTGAAAAGCCGCTGTGTTTCACCGCCGCCGAAGCCGACGAGCTGGAAAAACTGTGCGCGGAGAAACAGAAAATCATCGGCGTGACTTACGGTTACGCGGGACATCAGATGATTCATCAGGCGCGCGAAATGATCGCCGACGGTTTGCTCGGCGAGATCCGCATCATCAACATGCAGTTTGCTCACGGCTTCCACAATCAGGCGGTGGAACTGCAAAACGAAAGCACCAAATGGCGCGTCGATCCGCGCTTTGTCGGGCCAAGTTATGTGCTGGGCGATTTAGCTACTCATCCGCTGTTTATCGCCGAAACCATGGTGCCGCAGTTGCAGGTCAAGCGCTTGCTGTGCAGCCGCCAGAGCTTTGTCAAAACTCGCGCTCCGCTGGAAGATAACGCCTTTGTGATGATGGAATACGACAACGGCGCGGTCGGCACCATGTGGGCGTCGGCCGTGAACAGCGGTTCGATGCACAGCCAGAAAGTGCGGGTGATTGGCGAGAAGGCCAGCCTGGAGTGGTGGGATGAGCAGCCGAATCAACTGCGCTATGAAGTTCAGGGCGAGCCAGCGAAGATCCTCGAGCGCGGTATGGGTTATTTGCATGCCAACGCATTAGCTGATGATCGTATCGGCGGCGGTCATCCAGAAGGGCTGTTTGAAGCCTGGTCGAATCTTTATCGCCGTTTTGCGTTGGCGATGGATGCCACCGATCGCGGTGATGACGCGTTCCTGAAAGATTTCTGGTATCCCGGCGCGCATGCCGGTTTGATGGGCGTGCGTTGGGTCGAGCAGTGCGTGAAATCGGCAGATGCTGGCGCGGTGTGGGTGGATTGCTGAGTCCTACTTAGTCGCACGAAATCGTAGCGGCGCATTTTATTGCGCGATTTTAAGGTCAAATACGCGCGATGAATCGCGCCGCTACGGTAATGTGCGGTTAATGTGATCGCAAATCGCTCAAAAATCGCTGCGCGCGCGGGTGCTGCGGCTGGGTGAAGAAGCGCTCTGGCGTGGCTTTTTCCAGAATCTGGCCTTGATCCATAAACCAGATGGTATCCGCCACTTCACGAGCAAAATTCATCTCGTGCGTTACGCACATCATGGTCATGCCTTCCTGCGCCAGACCGCGCATCACCGATAACACCTCGCCGACCATTTCTGGATCAAGCGCGGAGGTCGGTTCGTCGAACAGCATCACCGGCGGCTTCATTGCCAGCGCGCGCGCAATCGCCACGCGCTGCTGCTGTCCGCCGGAAAGTTGGGCCGGATAGGCGTCAGCTTTGTGCGATAAGCCCACCCGTTCCAGCAATTCGCCCGCCTGTTTGCGCGCTTCGGAACGCTTCACGCCCAACACTTTCATCGGCGACATCATGATGTTCTCCGCCACTGACACATGCGGGAACAGGTTGAAGCTCTGGAACACAAAGCCAATACGCGTGCGCAACTGATTGAGGCGCGTGCTGCTGCCGTGAATATCGGTGCCATCAAACACAATCTGGCCATCATCAATCGGTTCCAGGCGGTTAACGGTGCGAATCAGCGTGGATTTGCCGGAGCCGGAAGGGCCGCACACTACTACCACTTCGCCGCTGTTAATCTCGGCGCTCAGGTTGGTCAGCGCCTGATACGCGCCGTACCATTTGTTGACCTGATTAAACATGATCATCGGTCGCATCGTGATTCCTTATTGCGAAGAGGTTTTAGTCAACATCACTGCGGGCGCCAACTGCGCGGCTGCCTGCGACGGTTGACGACGTTTCTGCGCAATGTGCGCTTCGAGTTTATTGGCGAGCCAGGTCAGGCTGAAGCAGATGATGTAGTAGCTCAGCGCCACAATGGCGAACACCTGGAACGGTTTGGTCAGCAGCTGATTGCTCACCTGATTAGCGGCAAAGGTCAGCTCCGGCACGTTAATCACGTAACCCAGCGTACTGTCTTTGATGATCGACACCAGCTGGCTCACCAGGCTGGGCAGCGTGTTGTACAGCGCCTGCGGCAGAATCACCAAACGCAGCGTTTTCAGGTGGCTCATGCCCAGTGCGCGGGACGCTTCATATTGGCCGTGCGGCAGCGCCTGAATGCCGCCGCGTACGATTTCGGCGATGTAGGCACTTTCATAAATCACCAGCGTACACAGCATGGTGGCGAAACCACTGATGTTGTGACCAATCAGCAGCGGCACGCAGAAGTAAGTCCAGAACACCACCATCATCAACGGAACGCCGCGCAGCAGATAGACCCAGCCGGTGGCGGGCCAGCTCAGCCAGCGCCACGGCGACAGACGCGCCAGCCCCAATAATACGCCAATCGGGAACGCCAGCAGTACGGCGAGTACTGAAATCAGTAAGGTACAGAGCACGCCGCCAATCGGGCCGTTGGGATATTGGCCCATCAACAGCAACATGCCGTTGTCATGCAAAATGGTGAAAATCTCAAACATCGCCATTACCTCGCATACACGCGCTGGAAGCGACGGGCCAGCAGCGCGCCAAGCCCCATCAGCAGCAGTGAGAAGAACAGATAGCCAACGGTCGCCACGATGTAGGATTCGAAGGTGCGGAAGGTTTGGTTCTCAATATCACGCGTGACGTAAGTGAGATCCGCCACGCCAATCACCATCGCCAGGCTGGTATTTTTAAACAGCAGCACGGTGTGGTTGATCATCGCGGGCATGGCGTTGCGCACGCCCTGCGGCAGAATCACGGAACGCATTGAGCGCACATAACTCATGCCCAACGCGCGCGCTGCTTCGTTTTGCCCATCGGGAATGGCGCGCAAGCCGCTGCGGATGTCTTCAGAGAAGTACGCCGCCTGGCACAAGCCCAGCGCGGTCAGCGAGAACAGAAATTCGGCGTTGTAGTTGTTGATCCACATTTGCAGCGCTTCCGGCAGCAAGGTCGGAATAGCGAAATACCACATCATCAACTGAATTAGCGTCGGCACGTTGCGATGATACGAGACGTACGCTTTGACCAGCGCCACCGCGATGCGATTTTCTGTCAGGCGGATCACTACCAGCAGCAGCGCCAGCACCATTGCCAGCAGCCAGGCACCCAACGCCAGTTCAAGGGTGATCACCGTTCCGTCAACGATCATCTGGCCGTAATGGCCGGTTATCACACTGCTGAAATCGAGAGCCATACGCTTACCTCGTTATGCGCTGCGGTCGCCGGGACGCATGGTGGAAAGACCGCCCGGCACTTGTAGCGTCGGCGTAATTTCGATGTTGCCGATGTTGACCGCCACCGGCGCGGAGAGCGCGAACGCCACGCAGTCGGCGATATCGCTGGCCTGCGGCAGTTCAAAGCCATCAATGAAGCGGCGGCGCGCATCATCGTGATCGCCAGAGACATTGCCGAAAATGTCGGTGGCGACGCGACCTGGACAGATTTCGGTGATGCGCACGCGCGCGCCGTAGCAATCGACACGCAGCTGACGTGAAAGCGCATGCACACCGGCTTTGGTAGCGTGATACACCGAGTTGCCGTTGAAGTTGTAGATGGCGGCAATTGAGGTGATGTTGAAGACATGGCCGCGATCGCGTTTCACCATGCCGGGCACCAGCAAGCGGCACAGATGCAGCACCGCGCGCAGATTGACGTCAACCTGGCTTTCAATCACGTTCTCGTCGGCTTCGAGGATCGAACCGGGATGCGACAAACCAGCGTTGTTGACCAGAATGTCGATTTCGAGATCTTTGCACAGCGCAGTGAGTGCATTGACGTCGCTGACATCCACCGCATGCGGAATGCAGCCGGTTCGGTCGGCCAGCGCAGCCAGTTGTTCTTTGCGGCGTGCCACCGCGTGCACGGTGATGCCCTCTTTGCACAAGCGCTCAACAATCGCTTCGCCCATTCCCGCTGATGCGCCAGTAACCAGCGCGGTTTTATAATCTGAAAATGGCATGAGCCTCTCCTCGTAATGTCGTCTTTTGACTGTAAGCAGGAATGCCGCAAGGGCATAAGACATAAAAATTTTGAGGCAATAAGCGCCCCTTATAACCGAATTTATTTTTAGCTATCTAATTGAAGAAAAATGATTTCCTCATCGTATTGCACCGGCGCGAGGTGCGCGGGCGTGAGCGTTTGCACGGTACCGCTGGCTGGACTCAACACCGGCACATACAGCGGACCAACCTGCACCAGCGCTACCACCTCATTGGCCTGCACTTGCTGGCCCAAGGTGACAAAATCGTGCTGGCTTTGCGGATGCCTACGCAGCAGCGTGCCGGGCATGGGGGCGCTGATAATGTGCGTGAGAGGAGTGGTTACGGGCGCAGGCATTTCAATTGCAGGCAGCACCGACGGCCGGTCGGCGAAGGTCAGTCGTACCGACCACGCTTTGCCATCCAGCGCCAGGCTACTCAGCCCGGAGGTTTGCATTTTATGCGCCAGCGCGCGCAGCGTTGGCAGCGATACTGCGGATTTATCCATAACTTTCCCGTCGAAGCGAATGACACCCGCCAGGCGGGCAAAATCGTAATCTAGCGCGTTCGTCTGACGGGGCTGTAAGAGGGTTTCGCTTTGCGGCAATAAGCGGGACTTATCCCACTAGCGTCAGCGGATGGTTCTCGACGTTGCGGCGCGACATCAGCGACAGCAAGATCGATTTCACCGCTTCGGCCGGTTGCGACAGCGGCAGATGATCCGACATGCAGAACGACAGTGACACCTGCACATCGGGCTCGACGATCTTCGCCATCCACGCATCGCCGCTTTTCAGCATCGCGCGCGCGGCGGATTCCGGCATGATGGTGGTGCCGAGGCCGGCGCTGAGCGCGGCGTTCAAGGTGGTTTGCGATTCGATTTCGCACTTCACGCGGTACTGCAAATTGTTGTGCACGAAGGCATCGTCGAGCACTTTGCGCATGATGTTATACACGCGCGGCAGGAACAGATCGTGTTTCGCCACTTGCGCCAGCGGAATCTCTTTCACCGGCTGCGCCAGACTGAACGGGCAGACGAAGTAGAGATCCTCTTTCATCAGCGGCATAAAGCGCAGGCCATGAATGGTGCGATGATCGTAAATCACCGCCATATCCATGCGGCCATTCATGATCAGCTCGCTCAGCGTGGTGCCAAAGTTCTCATTGAAGTAGAGCACGATGCCGGGATGCTGCTGCTGCACTTCCATCATCAGCGGTAACGCGAGGTTTTGTGCGGCGGTGCCGGGCGCTAAGCCTACTGAGACGCTGCCGCTCAGCGATGCGCCGACCAACTCGATGGCGCTTTGTGCCTGCTCGCATTGACGCAGAATGGCTTGTGCATGGGAATACAAGGTTTTGCCGGCTTCGGTTGGCGTCACGCCACGCTTGGTACGGATGAGCAGTTGTTGATTCACTTCCCCTTCCAGCGTAGCCAGCTGTTGGCTCAGCGCGGGCTGGGCAATGTGCAAAATATCAGCGGCTTGAGTCAGGCTGCCAACATCAACAATTTTAACAAAGTACTTTAGGCGACGAAGATTCATCAACACTTCCTCCAACAGAACGCATAGCAATCATTAAGCAAGGTTGATGCCAGAATAAGATTTGGTGATGGTAAATCGGCAAAAGGATAAGCGGGCCGAGCCCTTACGGCCAAGACATGATCAATTAATGCTGCCGAATGGCTGAGTTAAATGCTGATGCCTGCACTTATCTGGTGCAGCCAGGCGGGCGGCGCGGTTTAACCATTGTTTTGTGTTATATCGCCACAACAAAGCGCTATTAACCGCCGCTTCGGGCAAAAATTTATTCTCTGTTAAACATCGCGTCTTCAGCTTGCTGAGGACAGTTTTTGCTGACACAGAGCCAGGATTAACCCATGCCCGAGATTGCCGATCGATTAAAGAATGTCACCGTTTCTGCCTCCGTTGCCATGACCCAAAAGGCGCGCGACCTCGCCGCTCAGGGGATTGATGTGGTGACGCTTTCCACCGGCGAGCCGGATTTCCCGACGCCGGAACACGCGATTGAAGCCGCTTACGCCGCCGCGCGCGCCGGAGATACGCGCTATCCGCCGACCGATGGCACGCCAGCGCTGCGCAAGGCGATCCAACTCAAGTTCAAACGTGACAATCAGCTGGATTATGACGTCAGCCAGATCCTGACGGCGGGCGGCGCGAAACAGATCATCTTTAACGCCATTATGGCGACCATCAATCCAGGTGACGAAGTGGTGATCCCCACGCCTTCGTGGATCAGCTATGCCGATATCGTCAAATTCGCCGGTGGCGTGCCAGTGGCATTGCCGTGCGCGCAGGAGAACGGTTTCAAGCCGCTGCCAGCGGATCTGGATGCGGCGATCACCGATAAAACCAAATGGTTGCTGCTCAATTATCCGAGCAATCCCACCGGTTCGGTGGCGAGTAAGGCTGAGCTGCTAGCGCTGGGCGAGGTGCTGCTGCGCCATCCGCAGGTGTGGATCATGACCGACGATATCTACGAACATCTGATTTATGACGATGTGCGCTTCTATACTTTGGCGCAGGTTGAGCCGCGTCTGTATGACCGCGTGTTGACGGTGAATGGCGTGTCGAAAGCCTACTCGATGACCGGCTGGCGTTTGGGTTTCTGCGGCGGCCCGGCAGCGTTAATTAAAGCGATGAGCAACGTAAATACCCAGAACAGCGGTGGCGTTTGTACTTTAACGCAGGCAGCGGCGGTGGCGGTGCTGGAAGGCCCGCAGGATCTGTTGCAGGAACGCGCGCGCATCTACCGCGAACGTCGTGATTACGTGCTGGAACGTCTGACGTCGATTGATGGTTTGCGTTGCCATAAGCCGCAGGGCGCGTTTTATCTGTTTGTGAATATCGCCGGTTATATCGGCAAAACCAGCGCCGGTGGTCGGTTGATCAACAATGATGCGGATTTTGTGTTGGCGTTGATTGAAGAACAGCATGTGGTGACGGTGCAGGGCGCGGCATATGGCATGAGCCCGTTTGTGCGCTTGTCGTATGCCACCAGCATGGAACGTTTGCAGGCGGGATGCGATCGCATTGCGGCGTTTTGTGGTGGTTGCGTGTAAAGCAGATTTGCGCCGCTAGGTAGCGGCGCAATTTTTTATTGGGCAAGAACTTCGCTCGCAGGCGCAACCTGATGGCCGCAGGCTTCGATTTCACTGCGCACGATGCTGGCGAGCGCCAATGAACCCGGCGTGTCGCTGTGAACCAGAATCGAACGCGCACGTACCGTGATCTCTTCCCCTTCAATCGTAATTACCGTGCCGTGCTGCAAGAACTGACGCACGCGGGCACGCAACGCCGCTTCATCTTTGATCACCGAACCCGCCATACCGCGCGGCACTAAACGGCCTTGCGCATCATAAGCGCGGTCGGCAAGAAACAGTGTCAGCGTTTTCAATCCAGCGGCCTGCGCGGCTTGCTCAATCAGCGTATCGGGCTGGGCGAAGACAATCAGATCGCTGTCAATGCGCGCTACCAACGCCATCACTTGCTGCGCCAGGGCGGCATCGCGATTGACGATATTGCCCATCGCGGCGTGGAAGCTGAAGTGCGCCACCTTGGTGCCTTCTGCGCGGGCAATCGCCATCAGCGCGCCGAGTTGGTAAGCCACTTGCTGGCAGATCTCTTCTGCGCTGAACGGCAATTCGCGGCGGCCAAATCCCTGACGATCTGGCAAGCCGGGATGCGCGCCAATACCAACGCCATGTTGCTTAGCCAGTCGCACCATGTTGGTCATTATCGCCGGATCGCCGGCGTGAAACCCGCAGGCGATATTGGCGGATGACACCACTTTCATCAGCGCGGCATCATCGCACAACTGATAAACGCCGAAGCCTTCGCCCATGTCGGAATTCACATCAATCTTCATGGTTGAGTTCCTTGTAAGAATTAAACGGTCAGTGCTTTGCGCAACGGCGGGCAACTGAGACGCAGCCGATCCAACCAGCACGCCACTTGATGTTCGATGGCGATGGCTTCGTGGGCATCGCTTTGGATCAGTTGGATCGATTGGCCCGGCAACAGCTGGCCGAGTCGCCACAGATCCTGCTCGATGATGCCAGCGATCTTCGGATAACCGCCGGCGGTATTGGCATCGCTAAGCTGGATGATCGGTTCACCGCCCGGCGGGACTTGCACAATGCCGGGGATCAATCCGTACGATCGCATTTCAACGGTTTCAGAAGGAAAGATCGGATCGCCCGTCAGTCGATAGCCGGTGCGATTACTTTGATTGGAGATCTGCCACGATTGCTGCCAGAAGCGCGCGGCATCGGCGGCAAACAGCGCATATTCGCCGGACGGAATGGCGCGCAATTGAATTTCACCCGCGCGGTTGCGCGGGAAGTAGTCGCGTAAGGCGCTATCGGGCGGTTCAATGCCGATGCCGCTGAGCGGCAACGCCGGACCGCGACTTGGGCCGAGTGCCAGCCGATCGCCGCGCTGTAACGGACGTCCTTCCATACCGCCGAAGCCGCCGCGCAGCGCGGTGCTGCGCGAACCCAGCACCAACGGCACATCAATCCCACCAGCGATGCAGACATAACCGCGCGCGCCGCTGCGCGGATAACGCAACTCCAGAACTTGTCCCGCACGCACGCCGCAGCCCCACCACGGCGGCAACGGCGCGCCATCCAACGTGGCGCGGCAATCTGCGCCGGTGACGGCGATGCTGCTGTCTTGCAGAAAACGCAGACGAAACGGAAACAGCTGCACTTCAATCGCCGCCGCGTTTTCCTCATTGCCGAGCAGCACATTGCCCGCCCGCAGCGCCAGCGGATCCATCGCGCCGCTGACCGATACGCCGATATGGCGGAAATTAAAGCGGCCGAGATCCTGTACCGTATTCAGCGCGCCGCTCTGTTCAATCTCAATCACAGTTCAATCCTCTGCGGCAGAAAACGAATACGATCGCCCGGTGCCATCAGCGCGGGGGAATCGGCCAACGGATCAAACACATCCAGTTCAGCGAAACCAATCGCGTTCCAGCCATTTGGCCCGGTTAATGCCGAGACGCCCGCTTGCGCGCCGCCGATGGTGACAGTGCCTTTCAACATGCTGAGCGACGGTACTTTTTTGCGTGGCGTGGCCAGCAGTGGATCCAAACCGTGCAGATAACCAAAGCCCGGCGCGCTGCCGAGCGCAAATACGGTGTATTCGCTTTGATGATGGCGACGCACCACTTCACGTGGGCTCAAACCGGTATGACGACAGACCACATCAAGATCGGTGGCATGTTCGCCGCCGTAATGCACCGGAATTTCGATCAGCTTGCCTTGCGGGCCGCTCGCTTGGGCTTGATCCCATGCCTCGTGCAGTAACTGACGCACTGCACGTTCATCGCTGGGGATCTGGCGGAACAGCACCAGCAGGTTGGTGACGCCGGGGATCAGCGCTTCAATCTGATCATCGGTTTGCAGCAGATGCGCCAGCGACCAAATGCGGCGTTGCGCTGGCAGATCGAATCCGCCTGGCGCCTCCACCAACCAGGCGCGCGCGCCAATGGTGGAGAGCCGAATGTTTGAGGAACAAGCCAGCGCAGGTGCGCTGGCGGGCTGGATATCAGAGTGCGACATCACGGGCATGAAGTTATTCCAGTGGTTCAAATTTCAGGCTGGAGAGCGGCTGCACGCGCTCTTCACGCACCATTTTGTATTCGGTGTTCGGTCCAATCCACGTGTCCCAGATTTTGTCGATGGTGCCGTCATCGTCCATGGCTTTCAGGCCACTATTCACGCTGGCCAGCAGCGCCGGTTCATCCCGTTTCATGCCGATACCAATCGGTTCCAGTGCCATTGGCTCTTTGATCATCGCCAGATCGATGCCGTCTTTTTTCGCCTGTGAAATGGTTTTGATACCGGTCATGGTGTTGGTGACGAAGCCAACCGCTTTGTTCTGTTCCAATGCGAGGAAGGCCGAGGCCGTATCCTGGAACGTCACCGCTTTACCGCCTTTGATGTGGATCGACTGCTCTGATGTGGTGCCTTTGGTGGCGCTGATGCGTTTGCCTTTAAAGTAGCTCAGTGGCTGATCGGCCAGCGGCGCTTTCACCAGCAGCATCTCTTTAGCAACGTAATAGGGATCGCTGAACTGAATCTGGTTGCCGCGCGTCTTGGTGTAAGCGAGGTTGGCGATCAACACATCCGCGCGACCGGTGGCGATCACCGCAATGCGCGCTTCCACTGAGGTCGGCACTAACGTCAGTTTGACGTTCATCTGCTTCGCCAATGCGTTACACAGATCGATATCCATGCCGGCTAGCTGGCGCGTTTTCGGATCAGGAGAAGAGAAGGGCGGTACGTCGGAATAGACCGCGCACTTCAGTTCGCCACTGGATTTGATGTTCGCCATCATGTCGGCATGTGCAACCGAAACAGCCAGCAGCGGCAGCAGTGCCAGCCCGATGGTGGTACGTCTTTTCATGGTCATGTGAACTTCCTCAATGATGAATACCACGGCGTCACCGGGACGGAGCGCCTGAAATACGGCTTTTCTGGACTATAGCGAGTTTGTTTTGCGGGGAAAAAGAGGGAAACCCTTGCATGCAATAGCGAAATTATATGGCTGGGGTCTATAAGTTCTTTCTATTCGGGCAGAGCAAAAAAGTGTTATCCAGCGCGCATGCTTCTCGCCACGCTAAGCGCGTGTCCTCTTAGAGAATGAAGCGATGAATGCCCGTCTTGGCGTGTTACTGAAAATATTGGCCGCGTTGTGTGCCACCTTGATGCTGGCTTGCGTGAAGGGACTGAACGGCGCGATTCCCACCGGCGAGGTGATTTTTTTCCGCAGTTTTGTGGCGCTGTTCCCGCTGCTGATATGGCTAAAAATGCAGGGCAACGTATTGGATAACCTCAAGACGCGCAATCTATTTGGACATTTGATTCGCGGCTTCTCCGGCACCGGCGGCATGTATTTTAACTATCTGGCGCTGGTGTATATCTCGCTGGCCGATGCCACCGCACTCAGTTACGCCGCGCCGCTGTTTACCGTAATCATGGCGGCTTTGCTGTTGAAAGAGCGTGTGCGCGTATCGCGTTGGGTGGCGGTGGTGGTGGGGTTATCCGGCATTTTGATCATGCTCTCTTCCAGCCTGGCGGCGAGCGGCGGCGTTTTCTCTGGCAACGTCAGTAATGCGACAACCAGTTTAGGCGTGGCGTTTGCGCTGATTGCGGCGCTCTGTACTGCCACCTCCAACGTGCAAATCCGCTTCCTTAACGGCATCGAAAAGCCGGGCGCGATTGTGTTCTATTTCTCGCTGATGACCACTTTTATCGGCCTGGCGACGGCGCTGTTGGGTTGGATCAAACCCAGCGGATTGCAGTTGTTATTGCTGGTGGGATGCGGTTTATTTGGTGGGCTGGCACAGATTCTGGTGACGCTCAGCCTGCGCTACGCCGATGCTTCGCTGCTGGCACCGTTTGATTACACCACGCTGGTGTGGTCGATGCTGATTGGCTACTTGTTCCTGAATAGCTTACCGGGCAGCACCACATTGTTGGGCGCCTCGATTGTGGCGTTGGCGGGAATCTTTACAGTGTGGCGCGAGAATCGGCAAAGGAAAGTGGCAATGGTGCTGCGGTCTTGAAGCGTGGGTAAAGTGCTCAATATTGCACATTAGGTCGCGTTACAAACACGAAGTCCTTGATTAGGGACTTTATGGAAGCAAATCAAAAGCAAGCAGCTTGCAAACTGTAGGCGGTTTGCTTTTTTTTCTGTTTGGCCCCGCATTTCAGAAATGCGAATTCAGAGTTGGTCAAAATTCATGATGTAAATCATCCTTACAAATATAACTTCTGGTTTATATGCTAAGAATATAAACTACAGGTTATGAGAGGGGATTTTGAACAATTGGGAAGTAGTAACCACCTTGCGTTTCGCTGCATGGTTGCAGGAGCAAGATGACGAAATGGTAGAGGATGTGTTGGCGAGTCTTGAAGTACTTAAAGTGTTTGGCCCAATGTTAGGAAGGCCAGATGTAGATACTGTTTCTGGCTCTCAATTCGCCAACATGAAGGAGCTGCGTATTCAAAGCAATGGTCGCCCTATTCGCGCTTTCTTTGCATTTGATCCTGTGAGGAAGGCGGTTGTTCTTTGTGCAGGTGACAAAACAGGCTTGAACCAGCGGCGTTTTTATCAATTGATGATCAAACTGGCCGACAAAGAGTATAAACAGCATTTAAAGGAGTTAACTGATGCCAAAGCTTGAAGAATTGATTGCGCAGCGTTCTCCTGAGTCCCAGCAGCGCATTAAAAATAAAGCTGAACAGAAAATTATTGAGATCCGCCTGCGCCAGTTACGGGAAGAGATGGAGCTGTCTCAAATGCAGCTAGCGGAAAAGATGGGCATTTCCCAACCGGCTATCGCAGCGATTGAGGCGCGAGGTGATGAGATTAAACTGTCGAGTTTGAAAAAATACGTGGAAGCATTGGGTGGCAAGCTTAGCCTAAATGTTGAGCTGCCCACCGGAGATGGACGAATCTTTGAAATTTAAAAAGGGGAAAGATGGCAGAAGAGAACTGGCATCTTTTTCTGAACGCAGAAAAGCAAAAACCCAGCCATAAGCTGGGTTTTCAGAATGTTGGTGCCCGGACGCGGAATCGAACCACGGACACGGGGATTTTCAATCCCCTGCTCTACCGACTGAGCTATCCGGGCAACGGGGCGCATTAAACCCTAATGGCTCACAGGCGTCAACGGCTTTCGTCAAAAAAGCGTAGCAATCGTGATTGATTGCTTGCTTTTCAGACAAGAAGGATAAAAACCTTACGCCAGCGCACCGTTTTTGCGGCACAGCGCGATGCCGAGCACATCTTCCGCCAGTCGCCGCGCGGTGGCGACATCCTGCACGTTGCGTTTCACCAGCAATTTGCTCAGACAACCTTCGAGAATCAACTCCATTTGATCCGCCACCATGGTGGGATTATCCAGCGCTAAATCGACCAGAATTTCATGGGTAAATTGCCAGGAACTGCGCTTTTGCTGCTCGGCCAACTGATGCACCGGGTGATCGGGCTGCGGATAGAAACTACAGGCGGAGATGAACAAACAGCCGGGGAAGCGGCCTTTATTGACGTGTTCGCTGAGCACTTCATAGCGCGCCAGCAATTTTTGTTCGGCGCTGAGATGTTCGTTGAGCTGAATCTGGCGGCGCCAGCTATCAATTTGCTGGCCGTGATAACGCAGCGCGTCGTACAGCAGGGCATCACGATCGGGCCAGAATCGCATCAGGTGTTCGCTATCAAGGCCGGTTTCACCCGCAAGCTGGGTTAATGATGTGGTGGCGGCCAGGCCGCTTTGTTCGAGCACATTCAACGCATGCTCGAGTATCTGTTCACGGTGCAAGTGACTCTCCTCTGGAATGCGGGCCCGCTCGCGCACGAACGGGCAGTGTCCTGAGACCAGTGTCGTTTAACGCGGCAAATTCTGCAAATGCGTGCGGAAATCGGCGGCGTTGAGGAAACCGGTAACACGTGAATTGGGGATCTCTTTGCCTTGCGCATCGAAGAACAAAATGGTCGGTAAACCCAACACTTGCAGATGCTGTAACAACGCATTGTCTTGCGCGTTATTGGCCGTAACGTTGGCTTGCAGCAGTTGCACCTGGCTCAGCGCGCTGCGCACGCCATCATCGCTAAAGGTGTACTTCTCGAACTCTTTGCAAGCCACACACCAATCGGCGTACAGATCAACCATGGTGATGCGGCCTTGCGCCTGTTGCAGCGCGCTGTCCAGTTGGGCGCTGCTGGCAATGCTTTGGAAAGGCAGATGCGCCACGGTTTGCGCGTTATTGCTGCTGCCAAACGCCCAATCCTGCAATGGACGCGCGACGATTAACGCCGCACCTAGCATGATGATCGGCAGCACGCGCCATTTACCGTTAGCGCGCAGGCTGAGGCTGAAGGCCCAGGCGAAGAACGCCACGCCGAGCAGGCTCCACAAGCGTAAACCCCAGACATCGCCAATCACGCGTTCCAGCAGGAACACCGGCAGCGCGAGAATCACAAAGCCGAAACCTTCTTTGACGGTTTGCATCCACGGGCCGCTTTTTGGCAGCAGCTTGTTGCCAAACATCGTTGCGGCAATCAGCGGCAAGCCCATGCCGAAGGCATACAGCCACAACGTGCCCGAACCGGCCCACATATTTCCGCTTTGCGCGATGTACAGCAAGATAGCGCTCAACGGCGCGGTGGTGCAGGGCGAGCAGATCAATCCCGCCAGCGCGCCCATCATAAACACGCCCGGTAGCGATCCTCCTTGCTGGCGATTGCTCCATAGCGTGAGGCGCGTTTGCAAACCGGAAGGCAGTTGCAGCGTGAATAAGCCAAACATTGACAGCGCCAGCAGCATAAACAGCGCCGACAAGCCAATCAGCACGTAAGGGTGTTGCAGCGCCGCCTGGAAGCGCAATCCGGCGGCGGCAACCACCATGCCGAGCACGGTGTAGGTCAGCGCCATGCCTTGCACATACACCATCGCCAGCGCGAACAGGCGACCCACCGAATAGCGGCGCGGGCCACCCAAAATGATGCTGGAGATCAGCGGATACATCGGCAATACGCAAGGCGTGAAGGCCACGCCAATACCAATCAGCAGCGCCCACAGCGGAGAAAATGGCAGCGGCGTAGATTGATTTGTCGGCTGTGCACTGACAACGGGCGCATCAGCATTGGCGGCAACAGCATTTAACGGCACTGAACGTGTTTCCGGTGGATAACAGAATCCCGCTGCCGCGCAGCCTTGATAGGTAACGGTAAGAGTTGCGCCGTTATCGGCCTGATGCAGCGTAATCGGCAGCGTTAAATCCTGCGGATAGATTTCACTTTTGCCGTAGAACTCATCTTCATGTGGCTGGCCGGGTGGCAACGCCAGCGGCGCGATCTGCGCTTTTTGTGGCGTGACATGAATTTGCTGGCGATAGAGATAGTAGCCATCCTTCACCTTCCAGCTCAGCGTAAGCTGATTACCTTGCTGGCTGAAATCAAAGCCAAAGGCCTGATCAACCGGCACAAAGCGGCTGTTGTTGTTGGGTGAAAACAGGGAGGCTTGCGCCGAAAGGCAGAAAACCAGCGTCAGGCACAAACCTGCGAGGCGGAAAAGTCGTGCGGCCATAACCAATGAATCAGCTCCGGTGGCGAATAAGCCGCGATGATAGCACGGCCGCCTCGCCACGAGGTTTTCAGGATGTAACGGCGCTACAAAATCAAGCTACCAAACAGGAAGCCGAACGCCACGGAGAAGGCTATTGCCAACACGCCGGGGATGATAAACGAGTGATTGAAGACGTACTTACCAATGCGGGTTGAACCGGTGTCATCCATTTCAACCGCCGCCAGCAAGGTTGGATAGGTTGGCAGTACGAACAGCGCTGAAACCGCAGCAAACGAAGCAATCGCCGCCAGCGGCGAAACGCCCAGCATCAACGCGGCGGGCATCAAGGCTTTGGTGGTGGCCGCTTGCGAATAAAGCAGCGTGGCGGCGAAGAACAGCACCAGCGCCAGCATCCACGGATAACCTTGCAGCATGTCGCCCGCCAGCGTTTGGATATCTGTCAGATGCGCTTTGACGAAGGTATCGCCCAGCCACGCCACGCCCATCACGCAGATACAGGCGCTCATGCCGGATTTAAACGTGCTGGCACTGAGGATTTCGCCGGTGTCCACTTTGCAGGTTAGGCAAATCAGCGTGGCAACCGTCAGCATAAACACCACAATGGCTTCGTTGCGCGGCAGCACCGGATTGCTGATCAAGCCCACGCTGTCGCTGATCGCGGTGGCGTACAGCACTACCGCTGCAATGCCGATCAGGAACAACAGCACCGCGCGTTTGGCGCCGGGTTTGATGTCATAAACCTGCTCGCCGCGCAGTTTCACTTCACCTTTGGCTAAGCGTGCCTGGTAAACTTCATCATCTTTCAATTCTTTACCCAGGAAGCTGGTAAAGATGGCGGCGCAGAAAATCGCGGCCATGGTGGAAGGGATCGCCACGCCAAGCAGCGCCAGATAACTTACGCCGCGCGGTTCAAGAATTGAGGCGAAAAACACCACCGCAGCCGACAGCGGCGAAGCGGTGATAGCAATTTGCGAGGCGACCACCGCAATCGACAACGGACGAGAAGGGCGCACGCCTTGCTCTTTTGCCACTTCAGCAATCACCGGCAAGGTTGAAAACGCGGTGTGGCCGGTGCCCGCTAGCAAGGTCATTAAGTAGGTGACCAGCGGCGCGAGGAAGGTGACGTAGCGCGGATGACGGCGCAGCAGGCGCTCCGCCAATCCCACCAGATAATCCAGCCCGCCCGCGATCTGCATCGCGGCAATCGCGGCGATCACCGCCATGATGATTTCGATCACATCGAAAGGAATCGCGCCCGGCTTTAAGCCGCAAAACAGCGTCAGCGCCAGCACACCTAATCCGCCAGCGAAACCAATGCCGATGCCGCCTAAACGCGCACCGAGCCAGATCGCTAGCAGGACAATAATCAATTCCATTACTACCATTCGTTCCGCTCCCTGAGTCGTTGATCAATTTCGACTCTTAAAGTTGTAGCCGCCAAAATGAAAAAAGCACGCCGCATTGTATCGGGGCGTGCTTTTGGCAACTTGATCCGGAGCGGATTACTGTTCGTTTTCGTCCGTATAACGTTTGGCTTTATAGGCCGGATGCATCAAGTTCTGGATGGAGAAGATATCGTCCAGTTCGGTTTCGGTCAGCAAACCGCGCTCCAGCACCACTTCGCGTACGCTCTTCCCGGTTTCAGCACAAATTTTACCGACGATGTCGCCGTTGTGATGGCCGATGTACGGGTTGAGGTAGGTAACGATGCCGATTGAGTTGAACACGTAAGCTTCACACACCGCTTTGTTGGCGGTGATGCCGTTGACGCATTTCTCCAGCAGGTTGAAGCAGGCGTTGGTCAAGATGCTGATGGATTCAAACAACGCCTGGCCAATCACCGGTTCCATGACGTTAAGCTGCAACTGGCCGGCTTCGGACGCCATGGTGACGGTGATGTCGTTGCCGATCACCTTGAAGCACACCTGATTGACCACTTCCGGCACTACCGGGTTAACTTTGGCTGGCATGATCGATGAACCGGCCTGCAATTCCGGCAGGTTGATTTCATTCAGGCCAGCGCGCGGACCGGAAGAGAGCAGGCGCAGGTCGTTACAGATTTTCGACAGTTTCACCGCCAGACGTTTCAGCGCCGAGTGCACCATTACGTAAGCGCCGCAGTCGGAGGTGGCTTCGATCAAATCTTCCGCAGGTACCACCGGCAGATTGCTGACTTCCGCCAGGCGCTGCACGGCTAATTGCTGATAACCATCCGGCGTGTTGAGGCGTGTACCGATGGCAGTGGCGCCAAGGTTCACTTCCAGCAACAGTTCAGCGGTGCGCAGGATGCTGCGGGTTTCTTCGTTCAGCAGCACGTTGAACGCATGGAACTCCTGGCCCAGCGTCATCGGCACTGCATCCTGCAACTGGGTACGACCCATTTTCAGGATATTTTCGAACTCAACCGCCTTGCGCTGGAAACCTTCGCTTAGCTGGCTGATGCCATCGAGCAGTTTCAGAATCGAGGCGTAAACCGCGATACGGAAACCAGTAGGATAAGCGTCGTTGGTCGACTGACACTTGTTCACGTGATCGTTGGGATTGAGGTACTGATATTCACCTTTCTGGTGGCCCATCAGCTCAAGTCCGATGTTCGCCAGTACTTCGTTGGTGTTCATGTTGACCGAGGTGCCCGCGCCGCCTTGGTAGACGTCAACCGGGAACTGATCCATGCATTTACCGTTATTCAGTACTTCATCACAGGCCTGAATAATGGTGTTTGCAATGTTGCGAGGAATGGTTTGCAGCTCTTTGTTGGCGAGCGCGGCTGCTTTCTTCACCATCACCATACCGCGAACGAATTCGGGTATGTCACTGATTTTGTTGTTACTAATGTAGAAGTTCTCAATCGCACGCAGAGTATGAACACCGTAGTAAGCGTCTGCCGGAACTTCGCGCATGCCTAACAGGTCTTCTTCGATACGAATGTTATTCGCCATGATTACCTTCTTATTATTGCTGCCTTGTTACTGCCGGGCGTTCGCATGGACGGGCGGCAAATAACGTGCAGGTGAAGCGATTATATTGTCGTGGAATGTCAGCACCGACATTTTATCCATCTTCGGGCTGGCGGGCACGATCATATTCTGTTGTTACAGAATTGTTTGTGCACAGATCACTTTACGGGCATTTACTGGCCCAGCGGTAATAACGATATGTGATGTAGTTCTCAGTTTTAAGTCTGACAGATTAATTTGGCAGGATCGGTTGAAATTTCCAGTCCAGATGCCCATCTCTATCAATACGGTCATGCAGACCATCCCTTTCTGCTGTCTGGCAAATTTGCCGGGCAGCTCCAACACACAGGAGAATTCGGTGCGCTGGTTACCGTTAGTGATATTTTTCGTATTGGCCTGGATTGAGATCTCCATCTTCATCCAGGTTGCGCATGCGCTGGGCGTGCTGCTCACCATGTTGCTGGTAATTTTCACCTCATGTATCGGTGTGTCGCTGGTGAAAAATCAGGGCATGAAGAATTTCCGGCTGATGCAGGAGAAGCTGGCGCGCAATGAAAGCCCAGCGGCGGAGATGACCAAAAGCGTTTCGCTGATCATTTCTGGCTTCCTGCTGCTGTTGCCGGGTTTCTTCACCGATTTCCTCGGTTTGCTGCTGTTGCTGCCACCGGTGCAGAAACATCTAACGCTGAAACTGATGCCGCATCTGCGCGTGTGGCGCGGTCCTGGTGCGGGACCGGATAGCGGCTTCACCATGGACGGCGAGTTCGAGCGTAAGGACCAGGATAAAATAGGCCACGACAAGGACCAATAATCTAAACAAGGCGGCATTAGCCGCCTTTTTGCTGCATTTTTCGCCATCTGTTGCAAAAACGAAAATATTTATATTTTTTGCCCTTGAAAGCCCACTTATCGCCCCTATCTCTTCCAGCACGAGGCCGGAAGCCATGCAGTCCGGTTCAACCCCAAAAATGAATGATTGGACTTCTCAAAGGAGAGCTATCAAATGAAAATTCGTCCATTGCACGATCGCGTCATCGTCAAGCGTAAAGAAGTTGAAGCTAAATCAGCTGGCGGCATCGTGCTGACCGGTTCAGCTGCGGGTAAATCTACCCGTGGTGAAGTCCTGGCTGTTGGCAAGGGCCGCATCCTGGAAAACGGCGACGTTAAACCACTGGACGTGAAAGTGGGTGATCTGGTGATTTTCAGCGAAGGCTACGGTGCTAAAACCGAGAAAATCGATAACGAAGAAGTTCTGATCATCTCCGAAAGCGACATCCTTGCGGTTGTTGAAGCGTAATTTACGCGTAATTCACTGAACGAAACGAATTTAAGGGATATTTGAAATGGCAGCTAAAGACGTAAAATTCGGTAATGACGCACGCGTAAAAATGCTGCGTGGCGTAAACGTACTGGCAGATGCAGTAAAAGTTACCCTGGGCCCGAAAGGCCGTAACGTGGTTCTGGATAAATCTTTTGGTGCACCGACCATCACCAAAGATGGTGTTTCTGT
>NZ_JBCNNP010000001.1:0-359823 GCF_039594315.1 Pantoea sp. | reverse complement strand
GGCTGATACTGGCATATTATGACCGGGAAGAAAGACGTATTATCCGAATAGACTGAGCACAAATGTGTTACCTATGTGCCCGGTCTGATCTGTTACCTATGTGCCCGGTCGTACCTTTATGGTGACCTGCTAAAAGGTGAGGACTTACTTCTTATCCAACGACCACGTCGCGCTACGCACATCCACCCTGACCGGCAACAATCCTACGCGGGTAAAGGTATCCGCCAACGCCTGTTGCTCATCAAACACCTGCGGCGTCATGCGTGATGCGCCGTACGGCAAACGCTGCAACGTAGTTTGCCAGATGGCTTTATCCAGCCCGGTTGATTTAGAGAGAATCGCCGCCGCATCATCCTGATTTTTATTGGCCCAATCACTCAACTTACTCAGCTCATCCACCACTTGTTTAGCGATTTGCGGATGACCATCGGCGAACGGGCGGCTGGCAAGATAGAAGGTGTAATGCGGCACCAAACCTTCGGCGTTACGTATTTGGCGCGCATCAGCATGAGCTTCAACTTCCGCCAGGAACGGATCCCAAATCACCCACGCATCAATCGCGCCTTTCTGGAACGCGGCACGCGCATCGGCGGGTGGCAGGTATACCGGCGTGACGTCTTTGTAATTGAGTCCGGCATCTTCCAGCGCTTTCACCAGCAGATAGTTGACGTCGGAACCTTTATTCAGGCCAACGCGTTTGCCTTTCAAATCAGCAACGCTTTTGATCGCCGAGTCTTTGGGCACCACAATCGCTTCGGTTTTAGGATTGGCGGGTGAATGGCCGAGGTAGATCAAATCCGCTTTCGCAGCCTGAGCAAAAGCGGGCGGCGCATCGCCGGTGGCGGCTAAATCAATACTGCCGACGTTAAGACCTTCCAGCATTTGTGGCCCGGCGGGGAACTCCACCCAACGCACGTTAATGCCTTCTTTCTTTAACGTCTCATCCAGCGTGCCGCGATACTTCAGCAAGGCAAAGATATTGGCTTTTTGATAGCCCACGGTGACGGTTTCTGGGTTGGCAGCGAAGGCGTGCGCGGAGAGCAGGCCAAGGCTAAGTGCTAATGCGCTTACGGCAGGAAATGTGGCTTTCATGATGATTCTCTCGTGGTTTTTTTGCCACGATAGCAAAGCGCTTATATAACCAATAAATAACGAATTTCGATCGCTTATAACTGATGGTAATGTGATCTGGATCATTCACTGTAATCAGCAGCAGCGGCGATATTTCCATAGATGCTCATATAATTAGCACGGTAATAATTTGTATAACAAATCAAAATGCCATTTTAAAAAGCTTCTGTCAGGATAGGCAATTCCGCTGCCTGTATAAGGTTTTACCTGTTCTATGAAGTGGCTTTCACCAAGCGCAGTGTTGTTCTCTGCCAAAACTTGTCTTGCTGCCTTTCTGGCTTTTTATATCGCTCTGGAACTTAATCTTGATAAACCGGCCTGGTCACTGACTACAGTGTACGTTGCGTCGCAACTCTATTCGGGTTCGACGGTATCAAAATCGATTTTCCGCTTCTTCGGCACCGTATTAGGCGGGTTGTTTACGCTGCTGATCTATCCCGCTACGGTGGAAGATCCGCTGCTGTTTAGCCTGTGCATTTCACTGTGGGTGGCGGTTTGCCTCTATTTGTCGCTGCACGATCGCACGCCAAAAAGCTATGTGTTTATGTTGGCGGGATACAGTGCCGCGATCATGGGTTTCCCCGATGTGGTTTCTCCTTCGGCGATTACCTACACGGTAATTTCGCGTATTGAAGAGATCACCGTGGCGATCATTTGTAGCAGCCTGGTGCATCGCCTGTTGTGGCCGGTTTCTATGCGCAACCTGTTAGAGCAAAGTGTCAATCTGTGGTATCAGAACGCGCGCAAGCTGTGCAGCGAATTGGTCACCGCGATGCCCGCCGAGAAATCGGTCGAGCGCGAGGATATTTTGGTGCAGATGGCCAACTATCCGCTCAACGTAGAAACGCTGATTACCCATTGTGTTTACGAAGGCGATGCGGCGCGGCGCTTAGTGCGCTTAGTCAGCGTGCAGTATCAACATCTGTCGTATTTCATTCCGACGCTGACGGCGATCGAATCGCGCCTGAATTTGCTGGCGCAACAGAACATCCTTTTCCCGGAGTACATCGCTGATGTGTTCCAGCAATTTTTGCTGTGGCTCAACGGCGAGGAACAACTGCCGATCCGCGAAAAATTGGTCGCCGCACAACAACAGTTGCAAGCCGCCTGGCAAGAAGGTCGCCTCAACAGCGAAGAGAGTATTTTGCTGATGGGATTGCTGGAACGTCTACTCAACTTTGTGCGCATCGTCGATGCTTATCAAAGCGTTAGCGAGCGGGTGAGCGAGTGGACGCCGGCAGTCAAGGCCGGAAAAATGGCGCGCGCCCACAAGCATGTCGATAAAGGTTTACTGCTGCTGTCGTCGTTTACCGCTTTTATCGCCACCTTTGCCACCTGCGTATTTTGGATTGGTAGCGGCTGGGTGGATGGTGCGACCGCACCGATGATGGCGGCGGTGCTGTGCTCGTTCTTCGCCGGGATGGATAGCCCCATCGCGCCGATGAAATTATTCCTCAAAGGCGTGCTGATCTCGGTGGCGATCAGCCTGTTCTATATCACGGTGTTGATCCCGCAGGCTGTCACCTTTGAAGCGTTGGTGATCTGCCTCGCGCCGGGCTTGCTGGCGTTGGGATTGGTGATCGCCAATCCATCGACCAACCTGATTGGTTTAATCGTCGCCACGCAAATCCCCGGTTTGATCGGTATGAGCCACAATTTCAAACCAGATTTGCAGCTTATAGTGAACGCTATTCTTTCGACGCTGGTGGGCATTACCTTTGCGCTAGTGATCACCGCGCTGATACGTAATAAACGTCCGTCGTGGACCGCGAGGCGTGCAGTGCGCAAAGGCATTCGTGAGTTGCTGCACTTTATCGCCACGGTGCGCCTCAACAGCGTGACGATGACGGCGCGCCAGCAGTTTGTTTCTCGCACGCTGGATAAGGTCAACATTATCCTGCCGCGTAAACGCGTTGACCCTTCGCCCGACTTGGTCTCCGGCGGCAATTTGATCGCTGAAGCCTGGCTGGGCGCCAACTGCTACGACTATTACACCCGCCATCGTGAGTTGCTCTTGGCGCACCAGATTGAGAGCGCGGCGATGTTCCACGAATTGAGCCAGTTCCTCAAACGTCGCTTAAAGTCGCTACACACCGCGCCGCAGCCTGAATTGCTGGCGGAGTTAAACGCCTTGCTGCTGCGGCTGGAAAGCGCGGCGATGCAGGAAAAAACGCTGTTTGCGCCGATGTTCCATTTGTTCAACATCCGCTTATCGCTGTTTCCTTCAGCACGCTGGCCGGAAATCACGTACAGTGCGCAACAGAGCGTATAAAACGGAGTTAAACAGATGAAAATGATCGGTTTGATTGGCGGAATGAGCTGGGAATCGACTGCGCTGTATTACCGCATTATCAATGAACAGGTAAAACAGCAGTTGGGTGGGTTGCACTCCGCGCGCAGCCTGATGTACAGCGTCGATTTCCATGAGATCGAAAAATTGCAGGCCGCAGGTGAATGGCAAAAAGCCGGTGAGATTCTAGCGCAAGCCGCGATCAGTCTGGAGAAGGGCGGGGCGGATTTTATTGTGCTGAGCACTAACACCATGCACAAAGTGGCGCAGCAGATGACCGACGCGGTGAGCATTCCGCTGCTGCATATCGCTGATGCGACGGCATCACGCATTCATCAGGCCGGCGTGAAGAAGGTCGGTTTGCTGGCGACGGCATTCACCATGGAGCAGGACTTCTATAAAGGTCGTCTGGAAAAATCGGGGCTGAAGGTTTTAGTGCCTGATGCGTCGGGCCGCAAAGTGGTGCATGAGGTTATTTATCAGGAACTGTGCCTCGGCGTGATTCGTGAGGAATCGCGCGCGCAGTATCGTGAGATTATTGCTGCGCTGGTGGAGCAGGGCGCGGAAGCGATCATTCTGGGTTGCACTGAAATCACCTTGCTCGTGAAGCCCGAAGATGCCAGCGTGCCATTGTTTGATACCACGTTGATTCATGCCGAAGATGCGGTGAAGTTGGCGTTGGTTAAGTGACATGATGTTTGCACATTCCGTAGCGGCGCAATTTATTGCGCTCTTTTGACCTTTTCATCGCGGTGATTGTGCGCGATAAATCGCGCCGCTACGGTTCTTGCATTGTTCAACTAACGATCAAAATGCTGTTTCCAGTGAATCTGTGACGCAATAATCATCATCCACCAACGGCAAATAGCGCCACTTATCAAATGCGGTGCACGGATGTGAAATACCGCAACCGACCCAATCGCCCGGCTCAAGCACTTCATCTTCTGGCAGCAACAAATAAGCGTGCTGATCGTTCACATCGCTGATACGCAAATGCGTTGCTGAGCGCGGTGCGCTGCCATCGGCATTGCGAATCCATAGCGGATTCGGCAAATCCTGATCGAATGGCACATCGCGACGACCGAAATCGACAAACGCCAATCCCGGTTCCGGACGCGATAACACGCGGCCCCAAATCTCCAGCGCCGCGTCAAAATGATGCGTTGCGCCGGGCTGAGCAAAGGGGGCGATGCGTGCGTACAACCCGCTGTCGTGTGCCATGTAAGCGCCGGAACGAATCAATGGCGTCATCGGTAACGGCAATTTTGCTGCGGTAAAACATGCCGTCACCACATCAAACCACGCGCCGCCACCGGCGCTAAGAATGATGTGATCGCTACTGAACAACTGCTTTTCCGCCAACAACGCGGCGGTGGCGATCATCATCTGGCAATAATCTTGCACCTTTTGCACACCGGCTGCATCGCGGTTAGCGCCCAATGCACCTTCATAACCCGCAACGCCAACCAGCTGCAACGATGAACTGGCAGCAATGGCTTCTGCAATCGCCAGCGCTTCTTGCTGTGAACGGCAACCGGTGCGACCGCCGCTGACTGACATCTCTAGCAGCACTGAAATCTGGCTGTCGCCAAGATGCTGCTCCAGCAGTTTCACCCCTTGCAGTGAATCGACGTAGCAAAGGAAACCGTGATCGGGATGCGCTTGCTGCCACTGCGCAATCCAGCGAATGCCCGCCGGATCAACCAATTCATTGGCGAGAAACACATTACGGATACCAAACTGGCGCAGCGCGCGCACTTGAGCGGGTGTTGCCGCGCCCAAACCCCACGCGCCACCCTGGCTAATGGCGCGGCGCAGAATCGCCGGTGACATCGAGGTTTTACCGTGCGCCGCCAGCATCACGCCGTTTTCACCACAGAAAGCCGCCAATTGCCGCAGGTTATTTTCCAGCGCGGATTGTTTCATGATCATCAATGGCGAAAACACCTGATCGCTGCTGAGCACCGCGGTGCCGATAGCCAGCGGCGCATCGCCATTGCCCGCTACCGATTTGAAGCGTGGCGCGGCTTGTTGCGCATCCAGTAAACCGTCCGCTTGCAGCGGAAAGCGAATCGACATAACTCCTCCTGTTAGTGCTCAAGCACGCGTGATAAGAATTGCTGAGTGCGCGGATTCTGCGGGTTAACGAAGATTTGTTCCGGCGACCCTTGCTCCGCAATCACGCCTTGATCCATAAACACCACGCGATCGGCCGTTTTACGCGCGAAGCCCATTTCGTGCGTCACCACCACCATTGTCATGCCTTCACGCGCCAGGCTGCGCATCACTTCCATCACTTCACCAACCAATTCTGGATCCAGTGCCGACGTCGCTTCATCGAAGAACATGATTTTCGGTTCAACCGCCAATGCACGCGCAATCGCGACGCGTTGTTGCTGACCGCCGGAAAGCTGCGCCGGATAATGATGTGCGCGTTCCGCCAGGCCAACACGTGTGAGCGCTGCCATGCCGCGTTTATTGGCTTCGGCTTCGGATAATTTTTGCGCCTTAATCAACGCTAACGTCACGTTGCCGAGTGCGGTTTTATGGGGAAACAGATTGAACTGCTGGAACACCATGCCAACATGACCACAAATTTCACTGGCGCGTTTACGTTCGTGTAACGGGACTTCGTTGACCCAAACCTCGCCGCCGTCGGCCACTTCCAGCCCGCTCATAATGCGCAACACGGTACTTTTACCGGAACCTGATGCACCAATCAGTACCAGCACTTCGCCGGGTGAAACATCGAGGCTGATCTCTTTCAACACCTGAGTTGAGCCAAATGATTTGGTGATCCGGCTCAGCGTAATCGCGGATTTGTTCATGAAATTTGGCTCCTGGTTTGATGATGTTGAACCCAACGTGAAAGCGGGAAGCAGATAACGAAGTAGAGCAGGGCGACAAGCCCGTAAACCACCACCGGTTGGCCGATGCGATCGACAATCGCCTGACCTTGATGCATCAATTCGGACATACCGATCATGCTGACAATCGAGGTGTCTTTAATCAGCGAAAGATATTGTCCTGCCAGCGGTGGCAACACGATGCCGCGCGTTTGTGGCAGGATCACGCTCATAAAGGTTTGGCGCTTCGACATCCCCAGGATCCACGACACTTCCCACTGACCTTTTGGCACCGCTTCGATACCCGCGCGGAACACCTCGGCGATATATGCGCCCTGATAAATGCTCAGTCCGAGAATACCGGCGGCGAACAGGTTGATGTCGTAGCCGAAATACGCCACGCCAAAGTAGATGAACATCAGGGTGATCAGCACCGGCGTGCCGCGAAACAGTTCGGTGTAGACCACCGCAATTTGCTTGGCGACCGGCAAGCGACTGGTGCGCAACACCGCCGCCAGCAAGCCTAACAACGTGCTGCCAATGATGGCGGCGATCGATAACAGCAGCGTAATACCGAGCCCTTTCAGCAGAATCGGTAACGAACTGATGATTAATTCGTTCATAGCGCGTTCTCCCGTTTCAGCGGATTAGTCAGCCATCTTTTTGCCCACCACCAGGCGGACTTTTTTACTGGCGTCACCAGCGGCGGGTGGAACATGCGCCGTCCTGCGAGTGTTCCCAGCCATGAAAATAGATTGCTTAACACCAGATACACCAGCGCGACCACGCTAAAGGTTTGGATATACAGCAGCGTACGGGCGTTGATCACCGTAGCGGTGCCGGTCAACTCCGGCAACGCAATCGCTGACAGCAGCGAGGTACCGAGCAGCAACTGAATCAGGTTGTTGATAATCGCCGGCCACACTGCGCGCGCCGCTTGTGGCAGCACCACAGTAAGAAACACCTGACGACGTGGAATGCCCAGCACCCAGGCGGCTTCCAACTGACCTTTCGGCACCGATTGAATCCCGGCGCGGAAGGTTTCCGAAAGATACGCGCCAACATTAATGCCCAACGCCAGTACGCCAGCGGTAAAGGCGCTCATGGTGATGCCGAGTGACGGCAGGCCAAAGAAGATGATGAAAATCTGTAACAGCACCGGCGTATTGCGGATAAATTCAACGTAGCAGTGGCTGATCCAGCGCAACGGTGCCAGCGGCGAGGCTTTAGCCAGCGCAGAGATCAATCCCAACGCCACTGCCAGTGCGAACGCGAGCAGCGTAACCTGCAAGGTTAGCCAGGCTGCTTCCAGAAATGTGTCGGCGTAGCGCCACAAGGTTAGCCATTGATAACTCATGGTTCTGCTCCTTTGAGCGACGCAGCGTTAACCGCCGCGCCGCATTGGGATCAATATTGCGGATTCAGCGGGTAACGTGGTTTGTTACCGAACCATTTCTGGTACAACTGGGCGTTTTCGCCGGAAGCGTTAATCTCAAACAGGAACTCATTCAGGTAGTTAGTCCAAACCTGATCGCCTTGTTTCACGCCGAAGGCGTTGTATTCGAGCGGCACCAGCGCTTCGTTCGTCACGGTTAACGTTGGGTCGAGCTTGGCTTGATAGGCGAGGAAGTTGTTATCCTCGATCATCGCATCAGCCTGACCTTGTTTAACCGCGAGAATCGCCGCTTGCGATGAATCGTATTCCTGAATCTTCACGTCGATGCCGAGGTTGCGCACTTCATCACCGTTGGTAGAACCCTTAACGGTAGCGATGGTTTTGCCGCCCATGTCGTGCGCCGATTGAATGCCGCTATTTTTGCGCACCAGCATCGCTTCGCTCGCCACCACATACGGATTGGTGAAGCCAATTTCTTTGGCACGCTCAAGGTTGCGGGTGAAGTTACAGAACACCACATCGACTTTATTGGTTTGCAGGTTCGGGATGCGGTTGGCGCTGGTGGTGTTAACCATTTCCAGCTTCACGCCCATCTCTTTTGCCAGCGCTTTGGCGAGATCAACGTCATAACCGTCTGGATTGCCGTCTTTATCGTAAAAACCGAACGGTGCGAAGCTCAGACAATCACCGACGCGCAACGTACCGCGTTGCAACACGGTTTGCAGCGCCGATTGCGGAGCCGCACCGGCTTCTTTTTTTTCTTCAGTTGGCGTACAGCCCGCCAGAGTGAGTAATACCAGCGCACCTGCTACGGCTTTGACGCCTGTTTTTAGCGATGTTGTGTTCATTTATATGCTCTCTTATAAAATTTTGACGAGACGGCAGGTTGCCGTTATTCCACAGCAAAATTGAAAGGCATCAATTAATAACAGGCTGTCCTGGTGTGGGCGTAGAAAGTAACAACGCCAGCCTGCTTTAATTCGTAATAATTATTTACGATCGGCGCGGAAGCATTTCATATCCACTTCCACTTTGCAGTCAACCACTAAGTCCTGCACGCTACAAATACGCGCCGGAGGATTACCGCTGAATATCTCACTGAATACTTTGTTGAATGAACTGAAATAACGTGCGTCGGTTAATACCGCGGTAACGTGCACCACATCTTCAACGCGATAACCCGCTTCACGCATGATGGTCAGACAGTTTTCGAACGCCAGTTGCGTCTGTTCGATGATGCCGCCTTCTACCACTTCGCCGTCGCGCATTGGCGTTTGGCCGGAAATGTACAGCCAGCCATCGGCTTCTACCGCCCGTGCGAACGGCAATTTCTGCCCGCCGGTGCCGGTTCCGCCCTCAACGCCATAACGTTTAATCGCCATCCTTTACTGCTCCTCTTTCAGCGAAACTGTGATTTTCGCATTGTCTGGTATACCAGACTGCAATCTGCAATACTGGATAGGGCAAGATTTGCACAGGACTATTTCTTTTGCAATATGTGCACCGCTATTTAATTTTTTGTGATGTAGTCGGGGTCGCAAAATAATAAACAGCGCATAAGATTTTTAAATCAGAGTGTGATCTTTATCGTAATTTTAATAAGCATTGGAAAGTGTAGTGCGCCAAAATGAGGCCCCAAATTAGAACGTCGCAATATAACCTGCGTGATTAATATTTTTATTTATCCTCGATGGGTAAAACGACAAGGGCGGTGTATGATGCCTTTCTTTTATTACGCAACCTGTACGCACCAATGTAACTGAGGAGTGATTGTATGCCGGATGAAAAACCTTCGCGGGCACGCGGAGTTGACCGGGTTATCGACATTTTTCGGCAGCTTCACACTGCCCGCCAGCCCATGGCGATGCGCGATTTAATTGAAGCAACAGGCGCACCGCGATCCAGCATTTATGAATTAGTCAGCTTGCTCAGCGAAGCCGGATTGGTGGAATTGGACGCGGAAGGCGCTGTGTTTTTTGGCCGGGAAATGCACTATTACGGTGCGGATTACATGGCGCACAACGATCTGATCCGTCGCGCGCATCAACTGATGGTGGAGATTGTGGCGCGTCACGGCGAAACCGTGCAGCTTTGCATGCTGGAAGGCAATAAGTACACGGTGGTGCTGTCTGAAAGCAACGCGCATCCGTTTAAAATCACCTCTGACATTGGCGTGCGCGTGCCCATTACCTGGACCGCCACCGGCCGTTTGCTGCTGAGCAACTGGTCTGATAGCGCGATTTTGGATTTGATTCCGGAAGAAGATTATCGCCTCGCCAGCGGCCAAATTTTGGATAAACAGGCATTTCTCGATGAAATCCATCACGCGGGCAAACTGGGTTATTGCATGACGGAAGGGCTTTCAGAAAGTTTTACCTGCTGTATGGCGGCACCGATTCGTTCGCGCAACGGCCAGGCGGTGGCGGCAATTTGCTTTATGGTAAGCCGCGATACGCCGCAAGAGCGTCGACAAATGTTATTGCAGGAACTGATCACCTCCGGCCAAAAACTCTCTGATTTCACTTAACTTCGCGTTCGAAAAACTCTGTTACAACTGATTGAAGTGGCGTTTATTTCCGCCACTTAAGGTTGTGTTAAGGTAATTGATAATAATAACTATTCTTTTTACCACGGAGTTATGGGATGAAAACGCGCCTGCTTTTGGCAATGGGATTATTGGCTTCCACCGCGGCGGCTGCCTCAACGTATCCGCTGACCGTCACCGATATGGACGGCAACACGCAAACGATCACCAAAGAACCGCAACACATCATTTTGCAGGATGGCCGCGACATTTTGACGCTGGCGCTGCTGGATCGTGACGACCCGTTCAAGCGTGTAGTGGCGTGGAATAATTTGCCGAAGAAACAGGACACGCAAACCTGGGATTTACTCAAAGGACGCTGGCCGGAAGCGACCAAAATTGTTGATATGGGCTTTAGCGATCAAGGTCAGGTGAATCTCGAAAGCGTTCTGGCACAGAAACCGGATTTGATGATTGCGCAGTTGCGTGCCAAACCGGCGTTGCAACAGTCGGGCGTGCTGACCACTTTGAATAATCTGCATATTCCGGTGGTGTTCGTTGATTACGAACTGCATCCGGCACAAAACACCGCGCCAAGCGTGACCTTGCTAGGCAAAGTGTTGAACCGCGAAAGCCAGGCCAAAGCCTATACCGATTTCTATCAGCAGAAATTTGATCGCATCACCAAAGGCGTGGCGGCAATCAAAAATAAACCCACGGTGTTCATCGAACCGATTGCTGGCAACAGTGATAACTGCTGCTTTACCCACAGCCACAATGGTTGGGGCGGATTGGTGGAAGCGGTTGGCGGCAAAAACATCGGCTCTGAATTGCTGCCAGGCAACACCGGATTTATCGCGTTGGAAAAAATCATCGCCATGAAACCGGATGTTTACATCATGACTGGCTCGAAGCGCCCGAACACCAACGTATTACCGTTTGGTTATGGTGTGCAGCCGCAAGAGGTCAAAGCGACATTCCAGCAACTGTTAACCCGCACCGGTCTGGCACAGATCGAACCGGTTAAACAGAATCGTGTGTACGGCGTTTATCATCACTTCTATAACCATCCGTACAACATCGTTGGTATGGAAATCCTGGCGAAAGACCTTTATCCACAGCAGTTCGCCGACCTCACACCGACGGCTGATTTCCGCACTATCGTTAAAACCTTCACCAAGTTGCCGGATAACGCGATCGATTTAAGCTATCCGAATAATCAGTAGTTCTCTCTTGTGGTGCGCATTCATGCGCACCCAACAATCAATTTCGTAGGGTCGCCATTTATGATGACCAGCGCCTTTCAAACTGCCACGAAACTTAAGCACAAAAATCTCTCTCATTCCTCAATGACAATATCAATTGTTATGTTATAACATATCAAAGTCGAGCGCGATGAATCCTCACACAACATCGCGCAGTTTAGTCATTAGAGGAGTTGCAATGTCAGCCTTAACGCCAGCCAACCGCGAATTCAAAAAACTGCCGGTTACTGTTCTTTCTGGTTTTCTCGGCGCCGGAAAAACCACGCTGCTTAACCATATTCTTAATAATCGCCAAGGTCTTCGCGTGGCGGTGATCGTCAATGATATGTCGGAAGTGAACATTGATGCCGCGCTAGTGCGCGAGGGCGGGGCTGAATTGTCACGCACCGATGAAAAGCTGGTGGAAATGAGCAACGGCTGCATTTGCTGCACGCTGCGTGAAGATTTGCTTTTAGAAGTGAATCGTTTAGCGAAAGATGGCCGCTTCGATAACCTGGTGATTGAATCCACCGGGATTTCTGAACCGTTGCCGGTAGCTGAAACCTTCACCTTCGCCGATGAAGATGGCCAAAGTTTATCGGAGGTGGCATCGCTCGATACCATGGTGACGGTAGTCGATGGCTTCAACTTCCTGCGTGATTATGAGTCCAATGAAAGCATCCAATCGCGCGGCGAATCGTTAGGCGAAGAGGATGAACGCACCGTGGTGGATTTGCTGGTCGATCAAATTGAGTTCTGCGATGTGTTAATCCTCAACAAAACTGACTTGATCAACGAAGCGGAAAAAGCGCGCTTGATGGCGATTCTGACCTCGCTAAATCCGCGCGCCAAAATCATAACGTCCGAGTTTGGCAAGGTCGCGCTGGAAAAGGTACTGAACACAGGATTGTTTGATTTTGATGCCGCTTCGCTGGCGCCGGGTTGGCTGAAAGAGTTACGCGGTGATCACACGCCGGAAACCGAAGAGTACGGTATTCGCAACTTTGTCTATCGCGCACGCCGACCGTTCCATCCGGCACGTTTCGCGCAGGTGATAGAGAATGATTTGCAGGGCGTGGTGCGCTCTAAAGGCTATTTCTGGCTGGCGAGTCGTCCACGTCATGCCGGTTCATGGTCGCAAGCGGGCGGCGTATCGCGACAAGGTTTAGCCGGTTTGTGGTGGGCGAGCGTTCCCAAAGAACGCTGGCCGCAAGATGAGGAAAACCTCGGCTACATTATGGAAAACTGGGTTGATGGCAGCGGCGATGCGCGCCAGGAACTGGTATTTATCGGCATCGAAATGGATGAAAGCGTACTGCGCCAAAAGCTGGACGGTGCGCTGCTGACCGATAATGAAATGGCGCTTGGTGTAGATAATTGGGCCAACTTCCCCGATCCGTTCCAATCCTGGTTTAACTAATGCTGTTGGTCGCCAGTTTTGGCGACCAACTTTATTCACGCGTTTCCTAACCACATTGACACTTCAACGCCATCGGCAAACGGCAGCGACATAAATTCCTTGCTGCTGTGCACCCGTTCGAGATATTCCGGGCTAAAGTCGGCATCATCGGCGACGATCAACGCACCTGCACGCAAATAAGGCTGCACTAACGCCAGAATCTCTGGATAGATCGCCTTCGCCCCATCCAGCACCAGCATGTCAATAACTGGTGGCAAATCACTGCTCAAGGTTTCTAAGGCATCGCCGACGCGCACTTCAATCAAATCATTGACGCCTGCATCGGCGAAGTGATTGCGCGCCAACGCCACTTTGCCCGGCTCAAATTCACTGGTGATGATGTTGCCGCCGCCGTTATCGCGCACAGCCGCGGCTAAATGCAGCGTGGAAATACCAAACGAGGTACCAAATTCGATAATGGTGCGTGCCTTGCTGCTGCGCGCCAGCATGTACAACAACTTGCCGGTTTCACGCGAAACGGCGAGCGGTACTTCCTTCAAATGGCCATAAAGTTCGAGGTAATCGGTTTTGCTCTGCAACAGACGATTTTGCTCGGCATCTGACATTTTCCTGAACGCATCATTGGTCGGATGCGCCATGTTATCGGCCAGTTCAAACAGGTAATTCAGCAGCGGTGCCAATGGCGCTGAGGTCAATGTATTCATCGTAAGTTCCTTGTTATCAGGATGGATTTTGCTGTGCCAACAGAATACGATGAATTACTCGCGTTTCACTATTCGTGTTCAGGAAAGACAAATGGCTGAGCAACCTAACACTAAGATTTCACAGAGGAAAAGGCCCAAGCAGGCACGTTCGAATGAGCTGGTTTCAGCCATTTTGCAAGCGGCTACTCAGGTTTTAGAGCAGGAAGGTGCGGCGCGTTTTACTACGGCGCGCGTGGCTGAACGTGCGGGCGTCAGTATTGGATCGCTGTACCAATATTTTCCCAATAAGGCGGCTATTCTGTTCCGTTTACAAAGCGAGGAATGGCAGCGCACCGGCGATTTACTCGGCACCATTTTGCGCAATCAGGCGCATACGCCACGACAGCGTATCCATGATCTTACGTTGGCATTCCTGCAATCGGAGTGTGAAGAGGCGGCGATGCGCACCGCGCTCAACGATGCTGCGCCGCTGTATCGTGATGCGCCAGAAGTGCAGCAAGCACGTACAGCGGGTGAGAATGTGATGAGTGATTTTTTGCTGGAACTCCTTCCGCAAATGGATGCCGATGAACGGGCGCGCGCCAGTGATTTAATCAACAGCACATTGGGCAATGTTGGTAAGCATTTCTCTGAATCGCCGCGCACGCCAGCCGAGATTCAGGCCTACGCGCAGGACATGGCGCAGATGTTCTGTGCCTGGATCAGAGAAAAGGGCGCTGATTTACAGTAAAAGATGGGCTGGAAATCTCTGAAAGCGGTTAACAAACTCATTATTCACATTCTCAATAATCCACACCGCGAGTAAGCTTAACAAAAACCTTTTTAATGCCGGATGGGCAATACGGGAGAGCAAAATGGCAGTGAAAATGATTGCGGTGGATATGGATGGGACTTTTCTTGATGACAACAAGCAATACAACGCGCAGCGTTTTGCACGTCAGTATGCATTGCTAAAAGAGAAGGGCATTCGATTTGTGGTCGCCAGCGGCAATCAGTACTATCAGCTTCAACGCTACTTCCCTGAGATTAAAGATGAAATCGCCTTTGTCGCGGAAAACGGCGCGTGGGTTTCTGATAGCAATGAAGAGATTTTTTGCGGCGAATTGGCGCCAGAGCGCGTGCATCAAATCCTCGATATCCTGGCGAAAGAACCGGATATCAGCACCGTAGTATGCGGACGCGATGGGGCCTATGTGCACACTTCCATGTCTGACGAAGTGATTGGCATGTTGGCAAATCATTATCATCGTCTCGAAAAGCGCGACAATTTGTACGATATCGACGATACCATTTTCAAATTTTCGCTCAATCTGGCGCATGAAGGCGTTGATGCGTTAATGGAGCGTTTGCATGCCGAACTTGGCGCAATTGAAAACATCATGCATCCGGTTTCCAGTGGCTTTGGCTTTGTCGATCTGATCATTCCTGGCTGCCATAAAGCACACGGCATCGCGCTATTGCAGGAAAAATGGGGCATTGATGATTGCGAAGTGGTCGCAATCGGCGATAGCGCCAACGATCTCGAAATGCTGCGCCAGGCTTGCTACAGCTTTGCGATGGCCAACGCCGCTGCGCCAGTTGCCGCGGTATCGCGTTATAAAACAGACAGCAACAATGACGAAGGCGCGCTCAACGTGATTGCTCGCTTACTGGCACGCGAAGAACCGTTTAGTTGATCATTCAGAAATAGCGGAAGGTCGCCATTTTTGGCGACCACAACGCATTAGTTAAAATATCCCGCCTCGCGCATATCCTCTAACAATCCCGGCCCGGTTGGTTGCCAGTTGAACGTCTTACGCGTCCACGCGCTGGATGAAGGATTATCGGTAGCGGCAAAGAACGCCATCCAACCTAACCACGCTTTGGCCTCTTCAGCCGATAAGCTTTTCACCGGCAGCGACAACCCTGCACCAATGGTTTCGGCGATCTGGCGGAATGCGATGCCTTCCTCTTGCACGGCATGCAGAATCGCACCCGGTTCAGCCTGTTCAGCGGCAAGACAAAACAGTTCCGCTGCATCGTCGCGATGCACGGCTGGCCAGCGATTTTCACCTTGGTTGATGTAAACCGCCGCGCCTTTCTCTTTCGCCATATTAATGATCATCGGGATGAAACCATGATCGCCCGCGCCATGAACGGTTGGCGGTAAACGTATCAACGCCACGCGCACGCCTTTGTCAGCTAACGCTAACGCCGCAATATTCGAATTTGATCGAGGATGTACACCAGCACTCGGCTGAATGTCTTCAGTGGCCAGGCGTCCGGGTGAGACCAGTGCGGTGCCCGAAGTCACAATCAATGGACGATTCGAACCTGCCAAAACATCGCCCATCGCCTGAATGGCGCGCAGATCCACTGCGGCGGCATGATCCATACGGCTAAAATCGTGGATATATCCGGCATGAATCACGCCATCGCTTTGCTCAACCGCATTTCGCAAACTAGCAAGATCTTCTAAATCGCCGCGAATCACCTGTACACCTTGCTGCTGGAGTTTCTCCGCAGAGGCATCACTACGCGCCAAACCTTGCACTTGATAACCACGCGCCTGTAATTTTTTCACAATGGCGGAGCCAATAAACCCGCTCGCCCCAGTCACAAAAATTCGCATAATCGTGCTCCACGTAATCGAAGTTGAAGCACTATGATAAAAGCCTGCGGCGCGACGAACAGCCGTGAGCTTATACAGGTATATGCACTAACAGGATAACGCCATGACTCAGCAAGACGACAATGTGCTCGGCAACTATCTGCGTGAACGTCGCCAGCGTCTGGACGCGACGAAACTCGGTTACCCGTTATTGCGTCGCCGCACGCCGGGTTTGCGCCGTGAAGAAGTGGCGGTGCGCGCTTGCGTCAGCACCACGTGGTACACCTGGTTAGAGCAGGGCAGGGGTGGCGCACCTTCGGAAGAAGTGCTGGAGCGTTTGGCTAAAGCGCTTGAGCTCAGCGCAGCCGAGCGCGATCACCTGTTCTTGCTGGCGCAGAATCGTTTACCGGGTGTGACGTGGCAAGCGGGCGTTGATGTTTCGCCTTCACTGCAACGTGTACTGGATAGCATGGAAAACTCGCCCGCGCTGGTGAAAACCGCCGAGTGGCAAGTGGTGGCGTGGAATCGTGCCGCCACCAAAGTGTTTGTCGATTACGCGCAATTGCCGCCTGAACAGCGCAATATTTTATTGATGATGTTCCGCCATGAAGAGATGAAAAAGCGGCTGCCGGACTGGCATCAGGTCACGCGCGGCATGGTGGCAAATTTCCGTGCCGATGTGGCGCGGACAGGTGCCAGTGAACATGTGCGCGCGCTGGTGGAGGAACTCAGCGCGATGAGCGAAACCTTCCGCCAGCTGTGGCAATCGCAGGAAGTCAGCCAGCATGGCGAAGGCATCAAACAAATGTGGTTGCCGGATGAAGGCGTGCTGGAGCTGGAATACAGTACGTTCGCGGTGGAAGGCAAACCGGGTTTAAGTTTGGTGGTATTCAATCCACGTCGGCAGCAGGATCGGGATTGTGTGGCGCGTCTGATGGCGCGTCCGTAGTCGCGCGATAATGCTTTTCCATTGCATCCAACGCCGCCTGATTTTCTAATCCCCATTGATACATCTGCTCAATCGGCGCGGCAAATGTCATGCCGAGCGGCGTTAAGCGATAATCCACCTTAGGCGGGATCACATCGTGAACGTGGCGGGTGATCAATCCGCGCTGTTCCAGTTCTTTCAACGTTTGAAACAACATCTTCTTCGATATTCCCTGCAAGCTACGCTGCAACTCACCGGTTCGCGCGCGATGATTTGGCCAGTGATAAAGCGCGTGCAACACCATGCTGCTCCATTTTACGGAAAACAATTCCATCAAGCGGCGCGGTGGGGAATCGGCGTAAAAGAATAATTTGCCATCGACATAAGCGGGCATCGTTTTCATTCTCCTCTTATGGTCACCAAATGGTGACTACTATCAATTTCGCACCATGTTCACTATAGTCTGCCGCCTTCACCCAGCCAAAGCCAGTTCATTTCGGAGGCACCTTGAAAATCAATGCATTAGTTGCGCGCGACGCCGCAAAACCGCTCTCTTCAGACCAAATCGCACTGCGTCCTGTGCAGCAGCAGGACGTAAAAATTGAAATCCTTTACTGCGGCGTTTGCCATTCAGATTTGCACATGGCGCGCAATGAATGGGCGGTGAGCCGCTATCCATTGGTGCCAGGCCATGAAATTGTCGGCCGCGTGGTAGAAACCGGCGCAGAGGTGACTCATTTCAAAGCTGGCGATATTGTTGGCGTTGGCGTGATGGTGGATTCCTGCCGCGAATGCCATTTCTGCCAGCAGAAAGAGGAGCAGTATTGTGAGTCCGGCTTTGTTGCCACCTACAACGGCATCGACAAAGTCACCGGCGACAGTACGTGGGGCGGATACGCGCAGAATGTGGTGGTCGATCAACACTTTGTGGTTTCTGTGCCGCAAACCTTGCCACTGGCTGGTGTTGCGCCGTTGCTGTGCGCGGGCGTTACCGTTTGGTCTCCGCTGCGTCACTTTGGCGTGAAAGCCGGCGATAAAGTTGGTGTGGTCGGATTGGGCGGCCTTGGACATATGGCAGTCAAACTGGCGAACGCGATGGGCGCAGAAGTGACGTTATTCACCACTTCCCCAGCCAAAGGTGCAGATGCAAAACGTTTAGGTGCGAAGCATGTCGTGGTTTCACGTGATGCGCAGCAAATGGCAGAGGCGCAAACATCGCTGGATTTCATCATTGATTGTGTATCAGCGCCGCACGATCTCGATCCCTATTTAGCGACATTGAAAACCAACGGTCGTTTAGTGCTGGTCGGCATTCCAGAGCAGCCGCATCAATCGCCAAACGTGACGCCAATGGTAAATCGCCGTCTTAGCATCAGCGGCTCGTCGATTGGTAGCATTCAGGAAACCCAGGAAATGCTGGATTTCTGTGGCAAACACAACATCATCGCTGATATCGAGTTGATTGCCGGTGAACAGATTGAAAGTGCTTTTGCCCGCATGTTACAAGGCGATGTGAAGTATCGTTTCGTTATTGATGTGCAAGCCACGCGCTGGTAAGCCGTTAAATCGCCTGCACCATTGCGGGCGATTTCAACCTGAAATCGCCAATTCGGAAATAATTAAGGCGCTGATTAATTTGGTCTTTATTAGTAAAAGCTAAATTTTTTCGCCTTCTATTGCGGCGGAAATTGCCCCAATTGCTGGAACATCGCCAGCCAATCTTCCATATGCCAGGTTGTGGTCACGCGTTCACCATTCAGCAAATGAAACTCATGCAGACGAATGCTAATGCTGCGTCCGGTTGGCGCAATCCCCATAAATTCCCCTTGATGCGTCCCGGTGATTTCCGCACGCACCGCGATTTTCCCCGGCTCTTGCACCATGTCGTGCACGATGATGTTGATATCCGGGAAGGCGCTGATAAAGCCCGCAAGCATCGGTTTAAAACCTTCCGGACCTGGGCCTTGTCCTGGCGCCAGCGGAATGTCCTGCCAATCGTCGGTTACCGCTAAATTCAGCAAGTCCGGATTCTTATCACTGAAAGCACGATACAGCATTTCCACTGCGTCACGCTCGGCTTTTAGGCGTTGATTCTGTTCAGACATTTTGGATTCCTTGCAACAAGTTAACGGTGCATCTCACCGGCTTGTGCAGTATTCCCGATTCTGTCACTATCAATCCAACAAATAGATAATATACAGCGTTATACAAAATATGAATTTTGATGGATTCGATCTCAATCTGCTGGTGGCGTTTAACGCGTTGATGCTGGAACGCAATGTCACTAAGGCGGCAGCGATGGCGGGCGTGAGTCAACCGGCGATGAGTGCCGCGTTATCACGTTTGCGGCGCCTATTTGATGATCCGCTGTTTATACGCAGCGCCGAAGGGTTGCTGCCAACGCCCAAAGCGCGGGAGATTGCGGTGCCGGTTGGCGAAGCGTTAGGGCAGGTGAGAAGCCTGATGAATCCTGCTGAAAGTTTCGATCCGATTGCCAAGGCGCGCAGTTTTACCTTGGGATTGACCGAATATCCGCTGCAAGTGCTGCTTCCAGCGCTTACGCATCAATTGGCGCTATTAGCGCCTAATTGCAGCATTCATGTGCGCTATTTCACCGATCGTGATGAGTCGGTGGGATTATTGGACGCCGGTAAAATTGATATCGCGATTGGTGTACCGCCGACCAAAGCGGAAAACCGCATCCTTTCGTCTCCGCTGTTAAGCGATGGTTTTGTCACGATGGTTGGACATGATCATGTTTTTGCCGCGGAACAGATGGACCTGAAAACCTTTGCCGCGATGCGTCATATTCTGGTTTCTCCCGAAGGCAATCGTTATGGATTAGTCGATCAGAAATTGCGTGAGCATGGCTTGGTGCGTGACGTCAGCCTCACGTTGCCAACCATGTTTTCCGTCCCCGCTTTGCTGCCCGGCACCGATTTTGTCGCCACCGTGCTGAGTCGTGTCGGCAAACACGCTGGCAATCAAGCGTTGATAAAAGTATTCCAGCCACCGATTGAATTGCCGACCATTCCGTTTGATTTACTCTGGCATCGCCGCACGCAGGACAATCCCGCACATCGCTGGCTGCGCGAAGTGATCACCAACGTGGCGGCAACGCTCACTGATTAGTGACGTCAGGCAACAGTTGCCGCTGCCCAGCAAAACTGACAATTTATTGTCCACATCACGACAACAATAACGTTATCAGGAGTTAATTATGCTGGGGATTATTCGTGTGCTGACCCATCCGGATCAGCACTTTGTAGAAGAACATGGTCGCTTGATTCAGCAGGAATACGGCATCAATTCGCTTAGCCGGGCGATTCCCGACCAACATAAAGGCATCTTTGATGATGCGAGCGAAGCGTTGGCGGTGCCAAAAATCGTAACGCTAGGCCAGCAACTGGAAGCGGACGGGTGTAATGCGCTGTTTCTCAGCTGCGCCGCCGATCCTGGATTAGCGCCATTGCGTGCGGCGGTTGCTATTCCGGTGATTAGCGCCGGTTCAGCGTCGGCAAGCATTGCGTGCATGTTAAAACGTCCGGTTGCGGTGATGGGGATTGGTGCTGCTGCGCCCGCGCCATTCCGTCAGTTGTTGGGTGAATCAGTACGTTATGCGCGGCCTGAAGGTGTGCTGAATACCACCGATTTGCTGAGTGCTGAAGGCCGTGCCAGCGCGTTGGCCTGCGCCGATAGCTTGTATCGAGAAGGTATCGAAGTGATTGCTTTCTCCTGCACTGGATTTTCCACCATCGCGCTTGGCGACAGCATCCGCCAACAGTTAGGCAAAGTGGCGGTGGATGCCGTCAGTGCGGCTGGTTTATTTATCAGCCAGTTAGCGCCACAATCCCACCGTTAATACCGCTGCGCCGTGCTCTGGCGGCGCATGTTAAACATTCTGCGTTTTTTTGTGCCATCGCTTTAAACAATTCCCGTTTCGCTCCGATAACTCCTTTACAAACTTTACAAAAACAACAATCGCAGGAGTAGGGAACATGGGGCTGGTATCCCGATTACGTAATGTGCGCATCACCCGTAAATTGTCGGCAGGATTCGGCATCGTGCTGTTGTTAGTGGCGCTGGCAACCGGGCTCAGCGTGCAGCGTTTCAACGCTATTCACGACATCTATCAGAAAACTAATCTGATTTATGACATCAACATCGAAGTATTTCAGGCCAAAATTAACCGACTTAAATACCTTTATGGCGATGATAAATCCGGTCAGGTGATGGCGAATTACGTCACCCATGCGCAGCAGTTGAACAATGAAGCGAAGCAGCTGAGTTGGGGCGATGATACCCGACAATTAGTGGATCAACTGGGTACGCATCTCGCCAGCTTCCAGAACAGCATTGGCGCGATGACGCAAGCGACGCAGCAACTTAACAGCCTGCGTTCCCAGCTTGATAGCTTGAGCCAGCAGGACATGACCGCGCGCTACACGCAACTAATTCGTACACCTGTCACCAATCCCGACATCACCAACCAAATCTACCAACAGCTTTTTGCTATCAGCAACGTGCGTGAAGAAGCCTGGGCGTTGCGCTTTAACGTGACCGATGCGCTGCGCAAAACGCTGGAAACGCATTTCCAGCAGGCCGATCAAGGCATGAAAGCGTTGTTAGCGCAGTTGCCGCCGGAACAGCAGGGCGAATTTAATGCGGTTTGGCAGGACACCGAAAAATTCAAAAGCCTGAGCCTGCAAGCGGCAGATGCTTACGGTCAGCTGCGTGCGGCGGAAGATACCGTGAAAGTCGCGGGTGATAACAGCAGCGCGGCGATCAAAAAGATCATCACCATCGTCAAGGCGCGTAACGATGAACTGGCGAACGGTTCAGCGGCGATTTCCTTGTTGATTGGCGGCCTGGCGATTCTGTTCGGTATTTTGGTGGCGTGGTACATCATTCGCCAGATTACTCGTCCGGTATTCCACAACTTAGCCTTGGCGGAACGCATTGCCAGCGGCGATCTCAGTTCGCAGTTCGCTACCGATCGTCATGACGAACTTGGCAAACTGACCTCAGCAATGGGGCGTATGAACGAACGTTTGCGCAGCATGATTGGCGATGTGCTGAGTAGCGTTAGCAGCGTATCGCAGGCGGCCAGCGCGATTAATCAGGGCAATCTCGATTTGTCATCGCGCACTGAACAGCAAGCGGCGGCAGTGGTCGAAACGGCCGCCAGCATGGAGCAGCTTACCGCCACGGTGAAAAACAACGCCGCCAATGCGCGTCAGGCCAGCCAAATCGCGGCAGAAGCCTCGCACAACGCCAATCAGGGCGGCATTGCGGTGCGTGATGTGGTGAATACCATGGGCGAAATTTCAGATAGCTCGAAGAAAATCGCCGACATCACCGCCGTGATCAATAGCATCGCGTTCCAGACCAACATTCTGGCGCTGAACGCCGCCGTCGAAGCGGCGCGCGCCGGTGAGCAAGGCCGTGGATTCGCGGTGGTTGCCAGTGAAGTACGCAATCTGGCGCAGCGCAGCGCCGGTGCGGCAAAAGACATTGAGCAGTTGATCAGCGAATCGGTAGGACGCATCAGCAATGGCCACCAGCAGGTTGCGCGTGCCGGTGAAACCATGGAACAAATTGTGAATAGCATTGCGCGGGTGAACGGCATCATGGAAGAGATTTCCGCCGCATCAGATGAGCAAAGTCGCGGCATTGAGCAGATTGCGCGCGCAGTCGGTGAACTCGATACCACTACGCAGCAAAATGCCACTTTGGTTAGCGCTTCTTCGCACTCGGCAAACTCATTGGAAGAGCAAGCGATGATGCTGGAACGGTTGGTGGCGCAGTTTAGGTTGCAGGGCGCCACGCGCTAAACAATCGATATTTGCAGCGGCCAAAGGATGATTTGATCATCCTTTGGCCGCAAACATTATTGGCTTCTCACCGCCTCAGCAGAGTGCTTATTGGCGCGCGGGAAACCCTGTTCAGAGCGTATAACCACCACCACAGCAATGATTAGCAGCAGTAGAAGCGCCCAGGGAAAAGCGCCGGAACCAAAGTGATCCAGCAGCACACCGCCCGTTAGCCCTCCCAGCGCAATCGCACTGTTCCACGTCACCACATTCATCGATAAAGCCACATCGGCATGTTCACCCGCTGCATCAGCCAGCGCGGTTTGCAGCAGCGTTGCGGCACCGCCGAAAGTTAATCCCCAAACGGCAACGCCGAGATAAATCACCGCCGGATCTTTAGCACCAAGCCCAAAAATCAGCGCCACCGCGGCAAAAACCATGAGTGATAGCAACACCGCTTTGCGCAGGTGGCTATCGATGATTTTTCCGGTGACAAAAATCCCGCACAGCGCAGCCACACCAAATGCCAGCAGCACCAGATCAACTCTTCCAGCAAGGCCAGATGGTGCGATAAAGGGCGCGATATAGGTATACAGAATGTTGTGAGCCAGCATCCACGTCAGCACCACCGCCAGCACGGATTTCACGCCGCGAATCGACAGCACCGCACCCAGCGACATTTTCTGCGTGTCAGCGTTACCAGCATAATTCGGCACGGCCAGCAGTATCCAGCCAATCAGGATGATCGAAAGCCCGGACATTACCGCAAACGTCAGTCGCCAGCCCAGAAATGCGCCCATCCACGTACCGGCCGGAACGCCAAGCGATAAGGCAATCGGCGTGCCGATCATCGCCAACGCCAGCGCGCGACCGTGCAGTGACGGAACCACCATTCTGCGCGCATAGCCAGCGATCAGGCTCCACGCCAATCCTGCCGAAGCGCCGGCGAGAAAGCGTGCGACGAGGATCACTGTAACGTTTGCAGAGATCGCCGTTAACGTGTTGAAAATCAGAAATCCCGCCACGGTACTCAAAAGCACGCTGCGACGTGACCAGCTACGGGTCATCAGCGTCAGAGGAATTGCCGCTACCAGAGAACCTGCCGCATAAGCGGTAACCAGTTGCCCGGCTAACGAAGGAGAGATATTTAACCCGGCGCTGATTTCTGGCAGCAATCCGGCGGGGATGGTTTCGGTCAAAATACAGATAAAGCCAGCCATTGCCAAAGCCAGCAGGGCAAAAACCGGCAATTGTGTCGCTTCCTGTTGTTTCATCATTCAGCCTGTCAGTGAGTTGAGAATTTGCCGTAATGGCAACTAAATATATATCGATCGGTATATATGTTGCGTTGCGGATCCAACCGTTGTCAATTAAATATGTATCGATTAGTATAAATCGCGGAGGAATCGCAGATGAAAACAGGCCGACCAAGACAGTTTGACCGGGAAGAAGCCGTGAAAAGTGCCATGCATTTATTTTGGCAAAATGGTTACGATTCAACCTCGCTCGCCATGTTGAAAGCCTCGATAGGCAAAGGCATTACCGCGCCTAGCTTTTATGCGGCCTTTGGCTCAAAAGAAGCACTGTTTAACGAAGCGGTAGAGTGTTATCTCAAAACCCATGCGCAGGTTACGGAACCGCTGTGGGATGAGGCTTTACCTCCTCGCGACGCGTTACAAACGGCACTGCGTAATTCTGCGCAGATGCAATATGAACCTAGCCATCCGCGTGGCTGCATGGTGGCGTTGAGTGCCTTGTTTACCTGCTCCACAGAGAGTAAGTCGCTATTGCTGCCGCTGGAAAATTCGCGTCGCCGTACGCGTGAAGGGATTCGCCATTGCATTGAACGGGGAATTGCGGCGGGTGAGTTGCAGGATAATCGCAGCACGCGCGCGCTGGCAGTGAGTTTCGACAGTTTCCTGCTGGGCATATCAACGCTGGCACGCGATGACATTCCCTTGAATGAGGTGGAGCTGGCGATTGATCAAATCATGCAACTCTGGGATTTTGCTGCAACAGCAGATTCGTAAATGATCAAAATGCGACTTTTTTGTGCGGTTGTGAAAGTGCAAGGTAAATATTCTTAAAATAAAGCATTCAGCTGATAACAATTCCCGTTAAACTGCAATTCTTGTCGATCTGATACTTCCCGTGCATGAACTACTACTCACCTGACGATAGCCATTTGAAGCGGCGTTCCCAGCGCTTCGTTCGTCGCATGTTGATCATGCGCCAACTCGGCACATTTCTCTGTTTCTTCCCGATTCTCTCCGTGTTGATGGAGATGAATCGTGGACTAGCGTTTAGCGCGCTGTTGTTTGTGAATGCTTTTATCTGGCCGTGGCTGGCTTACCAACGTGCACTACGCGCGGATGATTCCACTGCAACGGAGCGCCACAATTTAACCCTTGATGCCGCGTTTGGCGGCATTTGGGTGGCGTTGATGGCGCTGAGTCCGCTGCCCTCATTTATCATCATGGCGGTGCTGGCATCAGATCGTTATGCCGCTGGTGGCGCAGCGCAGTTGATCGCAGCGATGCAGGCGTTTCTTTGCGCGTTTGTCATGGTTTGGCTGGTGGATGGTGCCGGTGTGCATCTGGCTTTTAGCGCACAAACGGTGTGGTTGACCTTGCCGCTGGCGACCTGTTACATGCTGGTGCTGAGCGTAACTTCCTACAATCTCACCTGGCAACTGCGCAAACGAAACCGCGAACTGGAACGTATTGCGCTGATGGATCCCGGTTTGGAAATCCCCAATCGGCGTTTGTTCGAACGTCGTTTGGAGAGCGAATTCCTCAGCACACGGCGTGGCGATAGCTCGGGTTATTTGTTGTTGATGGACCTCGATTACTTCAAATCAGTCAACGATACGTGGGGCCATGAAGCCGGAGATTTTCTGCTGGCGGAGATCTCGGCGCTGCTGCGTAATCATGTTGGCTTACAGGACATTCCTGCGCGTTTTGGCGGTGATGAACTGGGTGTGATTGTGCACCACGCTACCGATGAATCGGTGGTAGCGCTGGCGGAGCGGCTGAAAGAGAAGATCGCGCAGGTGCGTTTACCGGCGTCAGCGGAGTTTCGTTGCTCGGTGAGTATTGGTATTGCTGCGGCGGCCAATGCGGAAACCATCCGTCATTGGCTGCGTCACGCGGATGAAGCGCTATACGATGTGAAACGCGCTGGCCGCAACGGCGTGCGTCTCTGGCAATCCCCGCTGGCCGGTGCGGCGTAAATCACTCGAACTGCGGTTCGCAGTTCACCGGAAAGTTAAGCGAATTAGCCACATAGCACGCTTCATGTGCCTGATGATGTAATTCACGTGCGCGCTCCTCATCTGCTGGATCGCGCAACGCAATGCGCGGTTTCAAGGTTATCTGGGTAAATCGGCCGCGCGTACCTTCAATCATGGTACCTTCCGCTGCATCTTCATAGGCTTCCACCACGATTCCTGCATCGGCGCACAGGTGCAGATACCACAGTTTGTGGCATGCTGACGCCGACGCTAGCAGCAGTTCTTCAGGATTCCATCGCGATGCATCGCCGCGAAATGCCGGATCGGCGCTCATTGCCACGGTTTGTTTGCCAGTGGCAATCAACTCGCTGTTGCGATCGTATGCGGTATAGGATGTTGTGCCCTCGCCGCGATTGCCGGTCCAACGCACCGTAACCTGATAATGGTGTTCCTTTGCTGCCATTCGTGATGTTCCTCACCGAATTTTCAAAATGCACATACCGTAGCGGCGCGATTTATCGCGTTCTTTTGGCCCTTTCAGCGCTGTGAAATTGCGCAATAAATTGCGCCGCTACGATACGTGCGGGCATTAACATTTATCACGAGATGATGCTAAATGCCGCGCGCCAAATCCTCAATATCCAATTTCTCAGTCTGGCAAATCGAAATCAAACTGGCCGCTTCATCGCTCAGCCGCACAAAGGTATGGCGCATGGTGCTATCGATATACGCGCTATCACCTTGCGCCATCCGCAATGGCGCATACAACTGCGTGTGCAGCATCACTTCGCCGCTCAGCACATAAATAAACTCTTCGCCCGCATGTTGTGACCACGCTTCCGGCGGCGGCAATTGCTGGGTTTCAATGCCCATCACCACCGGAATCATGCCTTTCACCAGCAATTCAGCCGCATGCACTTCATAGCGAAAATAGGGATTGGTGAAAGCAATGCCTTTACCTGCCAGCGTATAAGTTCGGCGGCCCTGAATCGCGCCGCTGGTCACGGGTGAATCTGGCAAATCCTCAGCAAACAACTCAGCTAGCGAGTAATCAAAGGCGCTGGCGATCTTGGCGATGGTATCGAACGAAGCGGAAACCTGGCCTTTTTCAATCTTCGAAAGCGTCGAAATCGACACGCTGCTTAACTCGGCGACTTGTTCCAGCGTCAGCTCGCGCGCCTGACGTATCGTTTTGATACGCATACCAAAATCTTGCTCGCCAGTGGTGGCTGCGCCCAGCCCGGAGGCTTCATGCTGTCGGGTGGTTTTCATGATGCAGATTCTCTTCCGCAGAGTGAACGTGACGGGTACTTTCTCACATATGATAAAAAATTTCCTATAAGAAAAATGTATTGGTCTTAGTGTGCGTTAAGTAGCAGTTTAGAAAAAAACTTCTGGGAACTGTTGCCATGAACGCGATCACCATAGCTAGCGTCACTTTGCCGGCGTTTTACGATAAAGCACGTAATCTCAGCAACTTGCTGACATGGATGGCGCACGCCGCCGAAGAAGGCGCAGATTTGGTGGTGTTCCCGGAGCAGGTTTTGCAAGGCTACTTGCCAGACACGCTTAACTGGAACGGCGATGCGGTGGCGTGGCAGATGCAACAAGCCGAAGTGGTGCCGCAAGGCGAGAGCGTTTTAGCGTTGCAACGTGCCGCCAGCGAGCTGGGATTGCATGTGGTGTTCGGCATGACTGAACGCCATCCGGAACGTGCCGAAGTGCTGTTCAACAGCGCGGTATTACTGGGGCCGCAAGGGTTAATCGGCGTGTACCGCAAAGTGCACCAGCCCGGCGACGAGAAACATGTTTACTATCCCGGCAGCGATTTTCCGGTGTTCAACACCGCAATTGGCCGCATCGGCATGCTGATTTGCTACGACAAAGTGTTCCCAGAAAGCACGCGCGAATTAGCGTTAAAAGGCGCGGATATCATGATCATGCCCACGGCGTGGGGTTATGCCGGTGATGGCAGCGCAGGCGATGCCGATCCGATGGTCGATAGCTACACGCTGTTTGGTCGGGTGCGCGCGCTGGAAAATCAGTGCTGGATGATTGAATCCAACCTGTGCGGTCAGCACGGCAATCTGCACTATCACGGCCACAGCCGCATCATCGATCCGCTCGGCAATATCCTCGCCGACAGCGGCACCAGTGAGGGCATGGCGATCGTTAACGTAGAAATCCAATCCGCCATTTTGCGTGCGCGCAGCAGCGACTACCTCGGTTATCACTTCTTGAAAGATTACGTTCCGGTGCAGGCGCCGCCTTCGCCGTTGACGGTTCACAATCGCCACGCGCGACCTTTGGGGGAAAGCCATGAGTAAGGTTCTGGAAGCCGCCGGTATCCATAAAAGTTATCCCACGCCGGATGGTGAAGTGACGGTGCTACGTAACCTGAACTTCCACGCCAACCGCGATGAATTTGTCTCGTTTGTCGGTCCGAGCGGCTGCGGTAAATCGACGCTGTTCAACATTATCACCGGCCTGTTGATGCCCGATAGCGGCAGCATTTTGCTGAAAAATCGCGAAACCACCGGCACGCCATCGCCGGAACTCGGTTACGTGCTGCAAAAGGATTTGCTGTTCCCGTGGCGCACGGTGATCGACAACGTGATTCTCGGCCTCGAAGTACGCGGTACGCCGAAAGCCGAAGCGCGCGCCAAAGCCCGTGAACTGTTTGAGCTCTACAAAATGACCGGCTACGAGCAGAAATATCCGTCGCAGCTGTCCGGCGGCATGAAACAGCGCGTGGCACTGATGCGCACCATGGTGACCAATCCGGAAATCATCCTGATGGATGAAGCCTACAAAGCGCTGGATTACCCACTGAAAATCGCGCTGGAAAGCGAGTTGCTTAGCGTGGTGAAGGAGCAGCACAAAACGGTGATTTTCATTACTCACGATATCGAGGAAGCGGTGACGTTATCGGATCGCGTCTACGTGATGAAGGCGCGTCCGGGCGAAATCGTGCAAGAGATTGAAGTCGATCTCGGCACCGACAGTTTATCGATTCCCGAGCGTCGCTTAGCGCCGCGCTTCAATGAATATTACGAACTTATCTGGCGCAGCATCGGCACGCAGCCCGAACCGGTTAACTAACGAGAGGATGATATGGCGATGAATACGGTGTCTACGCGCCCAACGGTCAGCGCGACCGCCAATCGCGGCACGCGCGAAACCTTCTTCCGCTCGGCGAACGCGCGACGTTACACGCTATTGGTGTTGCAGATTGCCATTGTGGTGGTGCTGCTCGGCGGTTGGGAGCTGGGCGTGCGCAGCGGCAATATCAATGCGTTTCTATTCTCCAGCCCATCGCAAGTGTGGGATGTGCTGGTGCAGCGCTTCCAGAGCGGTGAGATGCTCAGCGACATTCGCATTACGGCAGTTGAAACATTGGTCGGTTTTGCCGTCGGTGCGATCGGTGGTTCGATATTGGGCTTGCTGCTGTGGTACTCGCGCTTTATCTCCGATTTGGCGGCGCCGTTTATTGCGGCGATTGGCTCGATTCCAGTGCTGGCGATTGCGCCGATGACCATCATCTGGTTCGGCACTGAAATGCTGTCGAAAGTGGTGATCGTCGCGTTCTCCTGCGTGGTGGTGTCGCTGACCACGTCTTATAAAGGTGCGATGCGTACCGATCCCGACTTAATCAACTTGCTGCGATCCTTCAACGCTGGACGCGGCACCATTTTCTTCAAACTGGTGGTGCCGTCGGCGATGTTGTGGGTGCTGTCGGGATTGCGTCTCAACGTCGGATTTGCGCTGGTCGGCGCCATCGTCGGCGAATACATCTCTTCGGATGCCGGTGTCGGACACATGATCCTGCTCGGTAGCTCCAACTTCGGTATGAACATTGTGCTGGCTGGCATCGTGCTGGTCATGCTGATGATGCTGTGTTTTAACGCGCTGGTGGCTTTTCTTGAACGCCTCATTCTCTCCTGGGACAGGAAATAATCATGAAAACATTTCGCTTCGCTACGATCTCTGCCGCAGTTTCTTTGGCTTCATTGGTATGCGTAAATTCGGCGCTGGCTGCCGACACGCCGGTACGCATTAACCAGGCTTTCCAGTCGCTGCTTTATTTGCCGCTGTATGTGGCGCAGGAGCAGGGCTTTTTCAAACAGCAGGGCGTTGATGTGAAAATCAGCACCGGCGGCGGCGGGGCGCAATCCTGGGCGGCGGTGATTGGCGGCTCGGCGGATTTCTCGATTCAGGATCCGGTGTTCGTGCCAAAAACCCGTGAAAACGGCGGCAAAGGTGTGGTGGTGGCCGGCGTACAAAATGCGCCAACCATCTTCGTGTTCGGCAAAGAAGCGGCCTCATTGCAGGACAATCTGGCACTGCTTTCCGGTAAACGCGTGGTGACCAGCCCGCAGCCGGACACCACGTGGGCGTTCATGAGCTATTTGATCAAACAGAACAACCTGAAAGACGTGAAGTTGGTGCATGTGGCGATTGGCAACGAAATCCCGGCGGTTTCCGCGGGTCGCGCCGATTACGCACTGGCGGCAGAACCGCAGGTGACGATGGCTGAACAGCAGAACGGGTTGCACGTGGTGTATTCGTTCTCGGCGGCGCAATCCTGGTACCCGTTCGCCTTCTCCAGCCTGACCACCACGCAGCAATATATCGACAAAAACCCGCAAGCGGCGCAGGCGGTAGTGACCGCATTCGAGCAGGCTTCGCGCTTCATCTATAAGCATCAGGATGAATCGGTGCAAATTGCGCGCAAATACTTCCCGGCGCTGCCTGAAGATGTGGTGAAAAAAGCGGTACAACGCGAGATCGATGCCAAAGGTTATCCAGAGAACGTGCTGGTGTCGCAGAAAGCGTGGGACAACAACATGAACATCGCGCTGTATGCCAAAAACATCAAAGCCTATCCGTCAGAAGCCACCTCTTATCAGAACAACGTCAACGTCGAGCTGGCCACCAAAGCGAAAGCCGCGGTTGATGCGATGGGCGACAAGTAAGGAGCCGCAATGGACATTATTGCACTACGTCTGGCGCTGATTCAGCGCCACTGTGTGGCCGATGCCGCTGAATTGCAGCATCTGCTCAGCGATTGTGACGCGCGCGCGGCGGGTGTTTGCGCCTTCGCCGCCGAACATTTCCCGCCAACCTTATTAGCGGCCAACGCGTGGGTTTCCGCGCTGCAACCGCCGCTGGAGTTGCCGCATGAGTGAATTAATCGATCATTCGATGCTGACGCTGGCGCAGCAATTGCGGACGCGGCAAACCAGCGTGCCGGAACTGGTGGAAGCCTGCCTGGCGCGTGAAGAAGCCACTCACGATCTCAACGCGTTCAACGAAGTTTATCTCTCGCAGGTACGCCAAATCGCTAAAGCCAGCCAGCGCATGCTCGAGCAAGGCTACGATCTCGGCCCACTGCACGGCATGCCGATCGCCATCAAAGCCAACATTGATTTGGCCGGTGAAGAGATGCACGCGGGCAGTGAAATTCTGCGTGGCAATATCGCCAGCCGCGATGCGGTTGTCGTGCAGCGTCTGAAACAAGCCGGTGCGCTGATCATTGGCAGCACCAACATGCATGAGTTTGCCTGGGGCGGCACCACCAATAATCCGCATTTTGGTGCCAGCAGCAATCCGTGGGATGACACGCGCATTCCAGCCGGTTCCAGCGGCGGTTCCGGCGTGGCGGCGTCGGTGCGCAGCGCTTTAGCAACGTTGGGCACCGATACCGGCGGCTCGATTCGTTTACCGGCTTCAATGAACGGCATCACTGGATTGCGTCCCGGCGTGGGTCGGCTTTCCACCGAAGGCATTTTCCCGCTGGCGACCAGCCTCGATACCGTTGGCCCGCTGGCGCGCTATGCCGAAGAGTGTGAAGTGCTGTTTAACGCGCTGGATGGTCAATCCGGCCTACTCAGCGCCTTGCCGGAACTGACGGGTTTGCGCATCGGTTTGCTGCCAGATGTGCATCAACAAGTGCAGCCGGATGTCGCCACCGCCTATGACCAAATGGTGCAGTGGTACCGCGCGGCGGGCGCGCGTTGCCAAACGCTGAGTTTCACCGGACTCGACCAGGCGGTGAATGCGCTGGTGCTCATCAACCTTGCTGAACCGGCGTCGTTGCATGCCGCGTGGCTGGCGGAGCGTCCGCAGGAATATGGCGCAGATGTGCGCAAGTTGCTGCAAGCGGGTTTGAGCATTACGGCGGTGGAATACCTGCAAGCGCAGCGTTTCCGCACCGGTTTGCGCATGCAACTGCTGCACCATCTCAATCAGGTGGATGTCATTTTGGTGCCGACGCTGCCGTTTACTGCGCCGCACAAAGGTTTGGAAGCGATTCAGATGGGCGACCGTGAAGAGAGCGTGTTAACCGGCAATATGCGTTATAACGCGTTGGCGAGTTTGTCGGCGTTACCGGCAATCAGCCAACCGGCGGGTTTTGATCGCGACGGCATGCCGATTGGTATGCAACTGATTGGTCGCGATGGTGCTGAGCGACAACTGCTGGCGCTGGCGCGTCAATTCCAGCTTGAGCATGATTATCATCTGCAAACGCCGACGCGGTTGCGTGCGTGAAAGCGCTGTCGCTGCGCGATGTGTTGATCCTGCTGCTGGTGGTCAACGGCTGGGCATTTAACGTGATCGCCATGAAGTTTGGTCTGATGGAGTTGCCGCCGCTGTTTATGCTAACGCTGCGCTTTGCGTTGGTGGCGGCAATTCTGTTGCCGTTCCATCGTCTCACGCGTCGCCAGTTGCCGGGCATGATGCTGCTAGCCTTCACCTTCGGCTTTGTGCATTTCGGCTTGATGGTGATTGGCATGCAAACCGCCGATGCCGGCACCACGGCGGTATTTATCCAGATGGGCACGCCGATTGCCATGTTGTTAGCCGCGTTTTGGCTCAAAGAGCGGTTGAGCTATCGGCAAATCGCCGGTGTTTGCGTGGCGTTTATCGGCGTGATTATTTTGGCCGGCAGTCCGGCGTTAGCGCATTGGCAAGGCATGATGTGGCTGCTGATCAGCGCCTGCGGCTGGGCGTGCAGCACAGTATTTATCAAACGTTTACCGCCGATTGCGCCATTAGCGATGACCGGCTGGCTGTCGCTGTTCGCCATTCCGCTGGTGGGCATCAGTTCGTTACTCACCGAGCAACATCAATTCGCACTGCTGATGCAGGCCGGTTGGCGCGGCTGGCTTGGAGTAATCTACAGCGCCTTTGGCTCGTCGATTTTTGCCTATTCGTTGTGGTATGGCTTGCTGAAACGCTATCCCGCCAGCCAAATCTTGCCGTGGTCACTGCTCAGCCCGGCACTGGCGCTGCTGATGGGCGTGGCGATCTTGCATGAATCGTTGGATCACAGCAAAGTGATCGGCACGTTATTGATTGTCGGAGGGATCTTGCTGGCGGTGATCAGAATGCATCTTTTCAAACGCGGGGTATTGATATCGTAAGCGGTCAGTTTTGAGATGAAGCCGAAAATAACCGAACGCACGAACCGTAGCGGCGCAATTTATTGCGTTGTGTTGACCTTGCAAAATCAACGGAACGCGATGAATCGCGCCGCTACGGAATGTGGGATCATTGAATTAAACGTGCCATAGTCGAAAAAGTCATGCGGTTAAAGAACATGTTTATAAAACGCGATTTTATCGACATATCACCATAACGTGTCGATGGCATAAACATGTCACGCCATCATGTTTATAAAATCTGATTTTATCGACACGTTGCGATGCATCTGCGTGCTAATCATTGATATGAAACTCAACCCACTTCCTTCCACGCCACTGCGCGGTTACGCCCGTTGCGCTTGGCTTGATATAACGCTTTATCCGCTTCCTGCTTCAACTGTTCCGCTTCGCCCGTTTTGCCTGACGAGATCAACGTACTGTATCCGGCACTGATGGTGACAACGCCGTCGATAATATCAGTGGTGGCATGCGCAATACCGGATGCCTGCACGTTATTCACCGCGCGTTCCGCGACATTCATTGCTTCAAAAATACGGGTGCAGGGCAGGATGATGGCAAACTCTTCACCGCCATAACGCGCGACCACGTCGCCGTGATATTTCACGCTCTCTTTTAACGCTTGCCCGACATCCTGCAAACATTCATCGCCCGCCACGTGGCCATAGGTATCGTTGTAGCGTTTGAAAAAGTCGATATCAATCATCACCAATGAAAGTGGTTCGCCGGTTTTTTCCGAACGTAACAGCGCTTGCTCTAGCAACGCATCAAACTGGCGGCGGTTCGCTAAACCGGTTAAGCCATCAACCAAGGCTAATGACTGCAAGGTATGATTAATGGTGGTGAGCTCATCGCGCACGTGGGTCAGCTCAATCTGGTTGCGCACGTTGGTCCCCACCTGGCGCAGCACGAAAACGCCCATGCCGGTGATGGTAAGCAGCAACGCCACGTTCAGCAGTACATTAACCAGGTTATCGGCCAACCAGGCGCGGCGAATGCTGTTGCGGTCATAACCTGCGGTGACGATTAACGGATAACGCTCCAGGCGGGTATAACCAAATACGCGCTCAACCCCATCAAACGCCGAGCGCCAGGTTGCGCTGCCGCTGGATGCCGCTTTCAGTTCGGTTTTAAACAGCGGGCTGGCCGACAGCGTTCGGCCAATAAAGGTATCGGGGAACGGGCGTACATAGAGTGCAGTGGCATCGGCAAGGATTAAGCCCAACGCATCCTTCTGACCCAAGGTGAAATAGCTGTAATACTGGCGGAAGTAATCCACTTTAACGGTAGCGAGCGCCACGCCAGCAAAATGACCGGCGCTATCGTTGAGCCGCACGGAAACCGGGATCACCAAATCGCCGGTTGAACGGCTACGAATCACATGGCTGAGATGAATATCGGTATTGGTATGGGTTTGATGCCAAATGAAATAATCGCGATCTGCGTTACTGGCGCTGGTAGGGGTAAAATTGCCCGACGACGCCACCCAATGCCCTGCGGTATCGTAGACAAACAACCCGTGAAGCTGCGGCAATTTACTCTGCTGATCTTTGATTTGATGCAAGAAAAGCGGCGTCGCAGCGTAATCGTTGCCATTTTGTCTTAGCTGTCGCACCACATCGGCCAGGGTAATATCGACCTGAAGAAAGGCATCTTCGGCCTGCTTGGCGAGTGACAACGATAAGTTGCGCGCATCTTCCTGTTTTTCCGTCAGTCGTTGCTGCCACGAATTCCACAGCGACCATGCATTAATCACCACCACCAACAGGCTGATCAGAAACAGGAAAACCGCCATGCTTCGGCCAAGCGGCGTTTTTAACAGGTGTGGAGAGCTATCGGGAAGAACACTTTTGCGCATTGGTACTCGGCGTAAATTGGCTGAGGATATGAATTGAAGCTTATATTACAGAATTAGTACCAGCCTAATAAGGTGAGTAAAGGTATAAAAGCAGCATTGCAATCAGGGATGATTCCACAATGCTGCCAAATATCGCATAACGGGGAATGAAGCCTAGTTATGGTTATATCCGGTTTGGCGACTTAACAGGATTTGCTTCCAGTGGCTTTCTCGTTCCAACGTTTCCTCTTCAGTGGCATTGGGATCCATCACTTCCAGAATCGAGAAGCGTAATCCCTTAAGCCGCTCAGGTGATGCCTCGCCAAGTTCTTCAATCAAACCCACATTACCGCCGTGCACGGTGGCGAAATAATAACTCCACCGGCTCCAAAAGCCGCCCGAACCACTTGCTTTCCCGACATAAAGCCTGCCGGTTAGCGTGTCTGTGATGAGATAAACGCCTTTGACATTTTGCAGTGCTGTTCGCCAGGTAGGCAAATCATGCCTGATAATAAGTTCAAGTTGTTCCCGTGAGAGAATAAGATTTTTGTAGCCCGGAAAATCGCCAAAAGTGAGTTTAACCGCCGTTATTTCGCTAACAGTGAGCTCATTTTGCAGTGTTTCACCATTTAAGTACGAAGTACGACCTTTATAAACCGACTGCACGTACATGCGTCCGGCAAATTCATCTGCTAAGGGCACTCTTTCCATTTTGTAGCGATAGAAATCTTGCTGCCACGCCTCATCTCTAGGTTGTTTATCTTCAATGCTAATCACTGCATATGTCCCGGCATAAAGCCATCGTTGAGCATTTTTGGCCTGGATCAGTGATACAACATATCGTCGTGAAAAGTTGCGTTTTGACTGCCAGCTCTGCCATTCATCAAATTCCCCTGCGATGAAAACATCTAAAGGATCGTCATGACCATTGTGCCGAGCCAAATGAATTTTGGTCATTTCAGGATTGAAATCAGGGATCAAGGTTTGCAAATAGTCCATTAAAAGCATGAAGGAACCTTATAAAGAGGAAATATTAATTGGAAATAACTTAGCAATGGAAATCAACGTAACTGGCTATCTTTACTGCCTCGCCGATTATAACCGCTGCTTACGGCTTGTTGTTTATCAATCTTATTTTGGCAGTTCACGCAATACCGCACGCCCGCTAATGCCGCGCGTCGCGCTTCTGGAATCGGCTCACCACATTCATCGCAATATTCGGCACTCTCACCGTGACCTAAATGCTCGCGCGCGCGTGCAACTGCATCATCCACGGTGGCATCAATTTGCTTATGCACCGCACCGTCTTCTGACCAACCGCCTGCCATATCATTGCCTGTAAAGGTTGTTAAGGTGAGTTAACAGTATAGATTACGCACAAAACTCGCCCGCCGCCCGCTTGACACCCGCTCAAGCTCCATCCTAGACTGCCGCTTGTTCCAAGGGGTGCCCGGTTAGCGGGCTGAGATTCTACCGGTCAGCAAAAATGTGCTGGCAACGTAGTGACCCTCTGAACCTGATCCGGCTAATACCGGCGTAGGGATGTGGAACCCAAGGCGATCGCTCGTCTTCCCATCTTTGTGCTTTGTAGCGGACAGTTCGCGCTCTGAAGGCGTTGCCTTAGAGCATCTGCGCAATCGCAAAGGTGGCTACGAACGATGACCGAAACCGCAATTATCCAGGCTCTGCTGACGTTCATGCAGCGCGACGACGCCTCCGAAGACGATTTCAACTCACTCGCGCTCGATATCTTCGCCTATCAATTCTCCCATAATTTGCCCTATCGACGCTTTGCGATGCAGCGCGGACGCACGCCGCTTACCGTGAAGCATTGGCGCAACATTCCTGCGCTGCCTATTTCAGCCTTTAAAGATCTCACGCTTAGCTGCCATCCGATTGACGACGTTGCCGCGATTTTCATGACCAGCGGCACCACCGGCACGGTGAAAGGTCGCAGCTATCATCCAACGCTGGAGGTGTGGCAGTGTTCGATGAGGCTGAACTTCCGCCGCCGCTTCATGGCGAGCACAGATCGTATCCGCATGGGCATTTTATTCCCGGATACCACAGCGATGCCGAATTCATCGCTAGCAACCTATCTTGAACTGGCGAGGCAGGAATTTGGCACAGCGGAAAGTGAAGTGCTGGTGGATGAACACGGACTCAATACAACGCGCTTGTTTGCTGCACTAGAACAAGCTGAAGCCAGCGCAGAACCTTACGCGTTGCTGGGTGCCAGTTACAGCTTTGTGCAATTGCTGGATGAAATGCAGCGCCAGCAGCGACATTTCACACTGCCGCCAGGCAGCCGCATTCTCGACACCGGCGGTTTTAAAGGCCAGTCACGCGAAGTGGGCGGCGACGAGTTTTACGCGGCATTAACGCAACAACTCGGCGTGCCGCGTGCACGTTGCATCAACATGTACGGCATGACCGAACTCAGCTCGCAATTTTATGATGATGGCAATGAAAGCAGCCCGCCGGTCAAATCAGGCCCGCACTGGATTCGCACGCGAGTGGTCAATCCACTGACCGGTGATGATGTGCCTGAAGGTGAAATCGGCGTGTTGGTACATCACGATCTCGCACATTTCAACTCCGTATCGGCGCTATTAACCGAAGATGCTGGCGTGATCGTGCCCGGTGGTTTCCATCTGTTGGGACGCGTAACCGGTGCGGATGCCAAAGGATGTTCGCTGGCGATGGAAGAGTTCCTCGCTGCCACCCAGGTGCAAGCGTGAAGGAGATTGCCGGACATTTACCGGGCATCTCGGCTGATGAAGTGCAATGGCGAACCTTGAGTTTCAGCCAGCGTGGCGAAACGGTCGAGGTGGCGGTGCCAGAGTTGAATGAGCCGCAAATCAACGCGTTGGCGGCACGCATTCGTGCTAACACGCGCGCGTATCTCAGCCAACTTAGCGTGGCACAAATCATCGCCATAGTTGATGAAGCGGTAGCGCGATTGCTGGATCGCAGCCATCCGCTGCGCATTAAAGCCGAGAAGCTGTTGCCGATTGTCACCGGCTACGATGCTGAAATGGTGCGCCTCGGCTTAACCGGTTACCTCAAAACCTTTCGCCAGCCGCAACTTAAACGTTTTGTGGCCGAAGATTTTGCCAATCCGTTAATGCTGGATGATTTCCAGCCACGGCCGAAAGGCGGATTTGCACGGGCATTTGGCCCGGAGCTTCTAATGCATATCTGGGCCGGCAACGTGCCCGGTTTGCCGCTGTGGAGCCTGATCTGCGGCTTGTTAGTGAAGGCGGGAACCATCGGCAAACTACCCGGTAACGAACCGCTGATGGCGAGTTGGTTTGCGCAATTGTTGGCAGAAATTGATCCCAAACTTGGCGAGTGCATTGCGGTGGTGTGGTGGAAGGGCGGTGATGCGCAAAGTGAGCCAATCTGGCTAAAACAGGCCGATGTGATGCTTGCTTACGGCGGCAATAAAACGCTGGCGGCAATTCAGCAGCGATTACCGATCACCACGCGCTTTTTGCCGCACGGGCACAAAATCAGTTTCGGCATGGTCGCTCAATCCGCGCTGAATGCAAGGCAGGGCGCGGAACTGGCGCAGCGCGTGGCGTTTGATGTGATGCGTTACGACCAGGCGGGCTGCTATTCACCGCAGATGGTGTTTGTCGAACGCGACGGCCAGATTTCTCCCGATGAATTTGCCGGTTACATCGCCCATGAACTTCATGCGCTGGCGCGCAAGCACCCACGACGTATGTTGGCGATTGAAGAGTTGAACAGCATCGCGGCATGGCGCAATGGTGAGGAAATCCGTGCGTTAGCAGATGATCGCACACTGTACGGCGATGCGGCAGACGATTGGCATGTGGTTTGCCTATCGCAAGCAGAAATGCTGACACCCAGCGCGCTAGGCCGAACCTTAAAAGTGGTGCCGGTTGATTCACTGGATCAGGTCGTCGATTTGGTGGCGCAACAGCGCCATTTTTTGCAAACCGCGGGGATTGCGGCGTCTCCAGAACAGCTGTTTCGACTTTCGGCGCTATTGGGCAAAGCGGGTGTCACGCGTATCACCGCTTTTGGCAATATGACGTCGCCAGAAGCCGGTTGGCATCATGATGGGCGTTTCAGTTTGCTGGATTTGGTCACCCTCACCGAAATCGATCATGCCGCCGAAGCCGCGGCGGATCACTTTGCGCCGTATCGCGATTAACGCCTAGGTCACCACAAATGGATAACGACATGAAATTCGCAAACCAAACCGTATTGGTCACCGGCGCCAGCCGTGGCATTGGCGCCGCCATTGCCAAAGCTTTCGCGGCAGAAGGCGCATTGGTAGTGGTGAACTACCTGCGCAACGCGGAAGCCGCCGCAAAAGTGGTGGATGCTTGCCGCCATCTCGGCGGCGATGCACTGGCTATTGCGGCAGATGTCACCTCCGAATCACAGGTGCGCGCCATGATCGAACAGATCGTAAACGCTACCGGTCGATTAGATGCAGTCATCAACAATGCATTCGCACCTTACGTTTTCGATACCGATAACCGCCTGCGCTTCTGGGAAACGCCGTGGTCGGATTATCAAGCGCAGTATGATGGATCGGTACAAGCGGCCTACAACGTTTGCCAGGCCGCATTGCCGGTGATGCGCACGCGAGTGCGTGGCAGCATCGTTAATCTGACTAGCGATCTGGTGGCGCGACCATCGGTGCCTTATCACGATTACATCACCGCCAAAGCGGCGTTGGTCGGTTTTAGCCGCACGCTGGCAACCGAGCTCGGCCCGCTGGGGATTCGCGTTAACTGCGTGGCACCGGGATTGGTCTATCCGACGGATGCCAGCCAAGCCACCAAACAGGATGTGCGCGATATCATCACTGCACAAACGCCGCTGCGGCGCATTGCGCGCCCGGAAGATATTTGCGGGCCAGTGCTGTTTCTGGCTTCAGATTGGAGCGAATTTGTCACCGGACAAACGCTGTATGTCGATGGCGGATTGGTGATGGGTTAATCAGCGCGCCATCGTTCCTCGCTTCACAACAAGAAGACCTCCTTTTTCCCTGAATCGGCTGGTGGGTGTTTTTTAAACTTCTACCCACCCAAGCCGATAACAACATTGAACAATTTGTTAACTAATTATTATCGCGATAAGTGTCTGCAAAATAATCAGTTATTTCAGGGAAAACATAGTTGAGGCAATGAGATGAAAATAAGAAATTTAGGTGTGGGAACGCGCTTGGGTGGCGGGTTTTCAGTGGTGGTGGCGCTGATGATTGCGATGGTGATCATCGGCATTATCTATCTGCAAGGAATGATGCGCGATACCCAAACCATCACCAGTAATTATCTGGTGCGTGAACGACTCTCAACAGAATGGCTATCGATTATTGATACCAATGCCGCGCTTGGATTGGTGGTAATGACCTCCAGCGATGCTGGGGTGAAACAATATGCTACTGAGGAGATGAAGAAGAACTCCGCTCGCGCCAGCGTAGTGCAGAAACAACTGGTCAGCCTGGTGATATCTAAACAGGGCGAGCAGCTGATGAAAACCGTCGCCGATGCGCGCGAAGCCTATAATGAAACCCGTAAAGAGGTACTGAAGATCGCGGGTCAGGATTCCGCACAACAGACCAGTGACATCATTCGCACTCGCTTATTCCCCGCCATGAAAGCCTATTCCGACGCCGTGCGAGCGGTGGTCAAAAACCAGCAAAGCTCGATTGATGAAAGTGGTATCAACATCCAAAAAGCGGGCAGTTCAGCTGTCTGGACATTGAATGGCGTGGGATTAGCGGCTGTAATTCTGGCAGCGCTGATGGCACTGTTCATCACCCGCAGCATCGTTATTCCACTGCGCTCGGCGGTTGAGGTTGCGCGTGCGGTGGCCTCGGGCCATTTAGCCGTGGATGTCCGGGTTGAATCCAAAGATCAGTTGGGCCAATTGATGGCGGCACTGCGTGAAATGACCGAAAGCCTGCGCAATACCGTGATGAAAGTGCGCAGCGGTTCGGACAGTATCACCTCTGCGGCGAATGAGATTGCGCTCGGCAATCAGGAACTTTCATCACGTACTGAGGAGCAAGCCGCCAGCGTGGAACAGACGGCTGCTACGCTGGAGCAATTGACCGCAACCATCAGCAACACCGCCAATCACACGGCATCTGCGCGCCAGTTTGTTTCGGAAGCCACGGTAATTGTCAAAGATAACGGCGCGGTGATGGGCGATGTTACCGCGACGATGCGCGAGATTTTTGAATCCTCATCTAAGATGTCGAACATCATTTCGGTGATTGATGGCATTGCGTTTCAGACCAATATTCTGGCACTGAATGCCGCCGTTGAAGCGGCGCGTGCTGGTGAATCGGGCCGAGGATTCGCGGTTGTTGCCGGCGAAGTGCGCACGCTGGCACAGCGTAGCGCGTCAGCCGCGCGCGAGATTAAAACGCTGATTGATGATTCGGTTTCGCGCATCAATGCTGGCAATGTATTGGTGGATAAAGCGCACAAAGGCATGGCGCATATTGTTACCAATGTGAACAGCATTGAGCAGTTGATCAATGAGATTGCCCAAGCCACCAGCGAACAAAACGACGGCATTGCACAAATCAACATTGCGATGGAGCAGATTGATACCACCACGCAGCAAAACGCCGCGTTGGTTGAAGAATCTGCCACTGCAGCGCAGTCGATGGCTGAACACGCAGCGATTATGGCCGATCGCGTCAGCGTCTTCCGACTGAGTGAGTCAGCAAACGTGGATCATCCGATCTCGCTAACACAGCTTAACGCCCAGCACGTTTAACTTCCCAAGCTGCTAAAGGGCGAATGCTGCCCTTTAGCAACACATCTCAGCATTAAATCTCTCTCGCAGCCATAGAATGATAATCGCGACGAATCAGACCGGATGGATTGATATTCTGATTGCTAACGATTTAGCGCAGAATCCTAATATATTGATTGCCAGCCTTGCGGGTAATTAAAGCGAAACAGCAGATCATTTGCCTTAAGAGAATATATCTTTTGGTGGAAAGACAAATAACAAATCATTTGATGTTTTTATAATCGATCAGGAACTTTCTAATGGTTAAGGTGATATTCTGCAAAAAACGAGTTTACATAAAACTTACAATCAATTTCGCTTAAGTCTTATTATGATAGCAAAAATAGGGATATCGCTGGCGCTATGCGTCGGCATGCTCACAGCTTTTGCATTTGGCGCACCGTTAAACACGGGCGACCGTGATTATATTCAGAAGATGAATGTGGTAGTTACTCAGGGAGTTGACCCGATGGTGATTAAAGAGGACGCTAATAACTTAGCGTGTTAATTAATACAACTGCGTGGTATGAAAATGAGTGAAAACTTGAATCAAGTCACGTTGGAAGGCGTCGATCTTAAGAATAGGTTCCTTGTGTCTATAGGATATTCCGGAGGAATCCTGGAAATACAACTTTCTCCAAGCGAAGACGGAGGAACAGATGATGTAAAAATATCATTTGATTGGATCTATTCCTTCCGATTGACGGATGAAGGGGATTTGCTTAAGTTGCAAAATGATTTGTGTGGTAAATTAACAGTAGGAATTTACACCTTGAATGACTCTGATTATTTACGTTGGTTTAACGAACAAAGCTTCGAAATTCATAATGATGAAAAACTAAATCATTATCTTATTGTTACAAGCACAGAGATTGTGGAAGTAATATCAATCGTGGTCCCAATTTTTAAAAAATAACTGAGACCTTTAAATCATTTTGAAAATGGTAACTATGGATAATAAAACCATTGAGTTCATAAGTATTGTTACTGGGCAATATGAATTTTTGAAAAATGACGTTACCAAATGCGTAGAGTATTGGATGCCAGAGGTACCAGCTCCGATCTTGCTGTTTTCAGTAGTTGGCAAATCAATTGTTAACCATTTAAATTTTTTTAATGAAAATGAGAAACTATCTATTTTCCAGCACATTGAATTGGGTATGACTTCTGATAACGAGGAGCTAGCAATAGCAGTTGCTACGGGACTTGTTGAGTCATTAGTCACTGCATCTGATGCAAATGAATTAGTTTGGAAAGAGATTGAATATTATCTTCATGTTGAGTCAAAGAAACATGCGTTAGCGTGGAAAAACTTTGGCCAGTAATAAGTGATGTAACCTCCTTTTAGATTGATATGAATCTTGAGGAAAAACATCCCGATCAAGAATGACTGAAATACATTTCAGTTTTTGACTTATGAAGCATGCCACTCATAATTAACATATAAATATTAGGGAGAAAACAGTGATAGTGAATTTGGATGTAATTGAAAAAGCACTAACTAGAATTTTCTCAGAATTGAGGAGTCGAGGTGTTGATAGTTTTACAGTAGATGCTGATTTTTACTGGAGTATTCCTAGTGAGAAAATCTATGATCCTTATACCTTACCAACAGAACTTAATATTGGTCAGTTAGAGGAAGATTATGATGTTCTTGTTCAGATGAGTAATAAAGATCTTCTGATTGGCCATAATTTGAAAAATGTAGTCGTATTATTAAGATATCTGTCAGAGAAATATCCTTCCTGACATGAAACGCAGGCTAACCCATCAATCAATTGACTTCTGTCAGAGAAAAAAACTAAAGTTTCATCTCAGCATGCCGATTAAAAAGATGTTTTTTATTATAAGGATATTCAATGCGTAATATTATCTGCACTTTTGGTTTGATTCTGGGTATAACAACATCTGCGCAAGCCAACACATTAACGCAAAGTCTAACGCGCTGCGACGCGTCGTTCTTCAGTGAAATTTATCATCAGCGTACATCAATCAGCCGTGTGGCCCCTTTAACCTTCGATAAGCAACATCATGCCTGGTTCAAAGCACCGCCAGAAGGAAATGGCAAAGTTTGGTTCGCTCAGCCTCTGCAAGAGTTAAACTTAACGCTGTCCGGCTATTATCTGCAAACCAGCGACTTAAAAGAGATCAACTACGGTAAATATTATTACTGGGGATTGATTATCAAAGAATCGCCTGAAGCAGTGATGTCCGTGCTTAACCCTTTAAGCTGGAATAAGGCTGGCGATGATTACATTGCTCAAGCGATGATTAAGGCGGATAAAAACAGTGCATGGGAAAAAAATAACCAAGCAGTGTCCGGCATTGCGCCAGAAAAAGGTAGCACTGAGAAACTGCTAATGCTTAGCCAAGGCAAAGAAGGCACATTATTGCTCTGCTCAATTCAGGGAAATGTCACGCCTGACATGCTTAAGTCATTGCGACCTGATTTAACCGATGGGGCAGTAAAATGAAACAGCTGACAGGATTAGCATTACTGATGCTCTCTGGTTGTGCCATGAATAATAAACCTCAGCCGCAAACACCTGAGAAGGCACCACCGGGTTTTGTGAAAATTCTTCAGGATGACAAAATTACCTCCTATGTCGATTTCCGAGTGATTTCAACTTATCAAGGTAATAGTCACTTACGGCGGTTTTATTTAATCAATAACTATGCGCAGCAGACGAAGATTATTGATAATCCGCCAATTTACATTGCTAGTTCACGGGCAATAAATGTCATTAACTGTGATAAAAAGCAGCGTGCCGTGATGGGACGATCTTTCTTTTCCAAACCTTTTGCCGAAGGCGAGCTTGTTCATGCGAGTGTCGAAATAGGGCAGTGGGAATCATTCCCGGAGAATTCTCTTATAGGAATAACCGCTGGGATGATGTGCCTAATTCCAGTTGAGAAACTCAAACCGGAACCCGCAAAAGAGAGCCGCAAGCCATTATTAGATTTGTAATCAAATACGCAGCAATTAAACCGCGCCCGCCGTCCCTTCAAAAAACGCCACCAGCAATTGCCACAAATGCTGCGCGGCGGGCGTAAAGCGGTGATCGGCGCTGCGCAGCAGGTGGCATTGGCTTTCGCGGGCGATGCGATGCTGAATTGGCACGGCGACTAAGTTCTTGGCGATGAGGTCGTCTTCAACCACTTTGGCGGTCATAAACGCGATGCCCATGCCGGCCTGGCTCAAGGCGATGGCGCTGGAAAACAGATTACAGCTGTAAGCTGGGCTGAATATAAATCCTTCCTGACTGAACATGGCATTCATATAACTTTGAATGCCAAAATTTTTGTCCATGCCAATCAGCGAATACTCGACCAGTTCGGCCACCTCGATTTGCGCATAATCCGCGATCGGATGTTTGCTGTGCACCACCGCACAGATGGGTCCGCGATGAAAACTCAAACACTTCAGGCCGGGCGGGCCAATCGGGCCAAATCCTACCGCCATATCAACGTCACCTTTGGCAATCAGCGACACGGTGGTTTGCATATCGCCCGACAGGATATCGATGAATACGTCGGGATACGTTTGCGAAAACGGCTGCAACACATGCCTGACGACTTCATCCACCATGCCCTGACCAACGCGTAATTTTATCGAGCCGCCGCGTTTATGGCGCAAATCTTTTAACTGGCGATCCAACTGGCTGCGGCGCTGATGGGTGTGCGCGTAATCTTCAGCCAATAACTTTCCAGCTTCGGTCAGCACCACATTACGGCCACGACGCTCCAGCAGCGGCAACTGCATCTCACGCGCCAGTTGCGATAACTGACGGCTGATGGCGGCCGGATCAACATCTAAGGCTTCCGCCGCGCGACGAATACCGCCGTAATTGCCCACCTCATAGAGATACCTTATGGATTTTTCTGGATAGAGCAGCATCGCCATAGGTTTTTCCTATCTGTTGATCTGAGGTCAACAATAATAGCCTTTTATCTCCATTTTTTAAGCGCATTTTTATCTCCATACTCGGAGATTCACTATGCGAGGGCAGTACAAATGAAAACTATAAAAAATTACCTGCAACAACATGCCGATGAAATTCTTCTGGATATCAAGGAATTGGTTGCAGCGGAATCTCCATCATTAAACAAAGCCGCCGTGGATCGTTGTGGCGAGGTGTTACAAGCGCTGTTTGCTAAACGTCTGGGCGTGGCAGCGGAGATTGATGAGCAGCCGCATTACGGCAATCATCTCAAGTTCACGCTGGGAACGGGAAGCGAGCAAACCGTGGTACTCGGACATTTCGATACCGTCTGGGATGAAGGCGAGTTGGTGATGCGCGAAGAAGAGGGCAAGCTTTATGGCCCTGGCGTACTGGATATGAAGGCCGGTTTAGTGCAAGCCATCTGGGCGGTGCGCGCGTTGCAACAGCACGATTTACTGGCGGGCAAACGCATCGTGTTTCTCTGCGGCAGCGATGAAGAAGTTGGCAGCCCAAGCTCCAGCGCCTGGTTATCGCAGCACGCCCTGGGTTCGAAGCAAGTGCTGGTGGTTGAGCCTGCTGAAGCGGGAACGGGCGCACTGAAAACGGCGCGCAAAGGTACCGGACAATACGAAATAACTATCAACGGATTAGCGGCGCATGCCGGGAATAACCCTGAAGAGGGCATCAGCGCGGTCCAGGAAATGGCGCATCAGATCATGTTCTTGCACGGCTTAAATGCGCCAGAGCGCGGCACTACCGTTAACGTGGGAATCGCGCGTGGCGGCAACCGCATCAATGTGGTAGCAGATAAAGCGGTGTTAGGCATTGATACACGCGTCACCAGCGAAGCGGAAGCCAAGCGCATTCACGCTGAAATCAGCCAGATCACGCCACATTTGGCCGGCATCACGCTGGATATCAGCGGCGCACAATCGCGTCCGCCAATGCGTCAAACCCCGGAATCGTTGTTGTTGATGGAGCGCGCTAAGCAGGTCGCCTTACAACTCGGTTTCACCGTGGAAGGCAAAGCGGTTGGCGGCGGCAGCGACGGCAATTTCACCGCCGCGTTGGGCATTCCTACCCTCGATGGTTTGGGCGCAACCGGCGCGGGCATCCACGCGCGTCATGAACATATCATCATTGGCGATATTGCCTCACGCGCGGCGCTGGTGGCGGGCCTGATCCTCGGAGGTGATGCGCATGTCTCAGGTTAATGTGGAGAAAAATACTCTGCGCCAACCGCCAGCAGGGAAAACCGAGCAAAGTCCTTATCTGCTGCTGTTTATTATTCTGGTGCTGGCGGCGGTGGCGACCTGGATTATTCCGGCGGGCAAGTTTGATCATGAAACCCGCAATGGCATTACTTTCGCCATCAAGGGAAGTTTGCATGAAGTCGCGCGTTCGGGCGTTTATCCCGGCGAAATCTTTATGGCGATTGTGCAAGGTGTCATTAAAGCCGCGCCGATCATTTTCCTGATTCTGTTTACCGGAGGATTATTAGCGGTTATCGAATCGACCGGCGCTATTGCCACGGCGCTTAATTCACTGTCGCGCAGTACCAAAATTAGCGATACGCGCATTATCATTATTTTTGGTGTGATATTCGCCATTCTTGGTACTACTGGCGTGGTGCAAAACTCGGTCGTGGCGTTTGTGCCGATCGGATTATTAGTGGCGCGCTCGTTAGGTTTATCGCCGATCATTGGTATGGCATTGGTCTATTTAACCTGTGCCGCTGGTTTTAACGTTGCGGTATTAGGTCCAGCCACCACCGGATTAACTCAGCATCTGGCGCAGTTACCGCTGTTCTCCGGCATGTTGTTGCGCGGCATTACCTGTTTGCTGTTCGTGTTAACGGTGATGATTTATTTAATTATCTCTGTGAAACGTGCACGTAATAACGGCGAACTGCGTGCGGAACAAACCGCGCAGCCTGATCAATCACTGACGATTACCGGTCGTCATAAACTGATTTTGATAACCTGCGCGTTAACGCTGATTATATTTATGATTGGCACGGTGCAATTGCATTGGGCCACCAATGAAATGTCGGCGATGTTTATTATTCTGTCGATCATGGTTGGCATTATCGGTCGCATGTCGGGTTCAGCGATTGCCAATACCTTCCTGGCCGGCTGTTCGAACCTGGTAAAAGGCGGCTTTATTGTCGGTATGGCCGGGGCGATTTCCGTGGTGCTGCAACAAGGCAACGTGCTGGATCCGATCGTCGGTTTCTTATCAGATTTGCTGGCACCGGTTCATCCGGCGATTGCGGCAGTTGGCATGTTTATCAGCGCGGCGTTGATGCATTTCGGCATTTCTTCCGGCTCCGGTGAATCCGCTTTGCTGATCCCGATCTTTTCGCCATTAGGCGATAACCTCGGTTTAACGCGTCAGGTCACTGTGCAAACGGTGCTGCTGGGTGAAGGTATCGTAAACTCCATCAGCCCAACGTCTGGCGTATTAATGGCCGCCTTGGCGACGGCCAATATCTCTTTCGGCAAATGGATTAAATTCGTTGCGCCAGTAGTGGCGATTTGGTTTGCCATTTGTGTCGTCACCTTATTAATCGGTGTGGCGATTAACTGGGGACCATTCTAATAAAGCGTAAGAAGCCACTTAAGGGTGGCTTCTTATTTTTATCGGGTTGCTAATACGATCAACATCCTTCCCGCTATTTCAGTTCCACGGTTAATTACATTCACTCCCCGGCCTTTTCTTAAAGTTATCTAATCATCGCTATTTGGCTTAAGTCGCGCTGGAACTGTCGCGCGTAAAGTGATGTTATTGCCGCGTCGCAGAATTTCCTTACGTTCAATTACACAAATTAATATTAGCCAAACCCATTGCTGGCGATGTCTTTACGCATCGCGGCAGCGTTGCACGCTTCTCTGGAGTGAACGATGATGTTTCGATTGCATCCGCTGTTTATTAGCCTGATTACCGCTTACGGGGTGTTTAATCCGCTTTCGCCAGTTTGGGCGGCGACGCTTCAACCCTTTACGCCGGAATTAAATGACAATCGCGCCGGAGTATTTTGTATTTGTAATGGCTCGACTCAAACATTAAGTGGCAATCAGCGATTTGCGCCCGGTCAGGACGGTGGTGGCACTATTTCCATCGGACAATTGCTCAGCAGCGGCAGAATTATTTCTTATTCCTGGCAAGATTCGGGTCGAGTTGATCTCGGTGCGCAGAATTATGTGATTAACGTGCCGGACGCCAATGGCAGCGGCAATAATAGCGTGCAGGTGTATAACTCCGCCGCGATTAGCGCCATTGAAACCAATACCCTGCCGAATTTTTATAACGTTAATAATGGGCAATATATCAATGCGCGTGTGGCGCAGGTCAGCAATGGCACCATTAATGTTGATATCGGGCAGAAGGGCGCAGCGACCACCGCCAGCACCAACGGTTGGTCGATGGCGGCGAAACAAAGCGAGTTGTTTACCGCCAGCGGCAGCGGCACCATGAACTGGAACTCCGCCAACCGCATCTCCTTTTTTGGCTCCTACACGCCATATACCTATCAACTGGGGCAATGGTTCGACAACGTGGTCTCCTGGCGCGGTGCGTTTAGCGTCACTACGCTGGATAACGCTACCACCTCATTCAACGTCTCCAACGTCAGCAGCTTGCAGAGCTACAACAATTGGCTGATTGAGCAATTGCAAAACGGCAATCTGGCCGCCGATAGCTACAGCAGCGAGTTCAATAAAGCGCTCTCCCTGCGCAGTGATGTCATCGCTTATGTCATCGATGCCGACGAATACTACGATGAAGTAACGCAGCCGATTGGTGAACGCATTGTGTTAAGCGCCGATGGCCCCAATGCCAAGGCAACCATTGGCAGCAGCGGCATTCTGGAAGTGGTTAACGCCAGCAGCGCGGCCATGCGTGCCAGCAACGGCGCAACGGCGGTGATTGACGGCAAGCTAGCCAGCATTGGCAGCAACGCGCTGGAACTGTTGAATGGCAGCAGCGGCACTAACAACGGCGTCATTAACAGCGGCTTTTTCAATAATGCGGATGGTACTGGCGTTGATGCCTCAACCGTTGGCGCGGGCGGCACCGGCGTGTATGCCAGCGGTGGCAGCCGCTTCACCAACAATGGCGTGATCAATACCGCGATTAACAGCACTGGCATCCGACTCGAGGATGCCAGCGGTGAAAATAACGGCACCATCAATGTCAAAGGCATGGGCGCGACGGGCGTTGCCGTTTCCGGCAGCGAGGCGAGTTTTGTCCAGAACGGCAGAATCAATCTGTACGGCGAAAACGCAGTTGGCGTTGATGTGCGTGATGACGCCCGATTAACCATCAGCGATGCCAGTTCGCTGCACTTCTACGCGCCGAATCAGACCGGTTATCAAGCCACCAACTATGCGCACATCGACAGCAACGGCGGCAGTTATGATGTCGCCACGCCGGGTTCGGCGCTGTATCGGCTGAGTGACGGCGTGATCTTCAATCCGGTGGTGGCTGCCGATGTGACGTTGAGCGGTGCTAACACACGCGGCATTGTCGCGTCAGGTGCCGGTTCACGGCTTTACGGCACCACCTTGTACGGCACTGACAGTTATCACGTAAACGGCGAAGGAGCGATTGCAGTTGAGAGCTCGGATGGGGCAGACGTGACCATCACCAACCCGATTGAGCTGAACGGCAATAATACGATGGCGGGCACTGGGCAAGGCGGGTTCTTCGCCAACGTTGCGCCAATCACTGGCAACGGCGCCAACGCCACTGCCTTTGCTATCAGTGACGGCGTGATCTATCAGTCAACGCCGCGCGGCACCATCAATCTCATTGGACCCAATAGCATCGGCGTGCGTATTCGCGGCGGCGGCAATATCTTCGATGGTTCCAGCACCAACATTGCGTCGGGCGTCGCGCTGGATACCGCCGAAGGCAATACCGTTTATTGGACCGATCACAGCGGATTGAGTGCCGGTGGCATCGCCGCAGTGCGTGTTGGCAATAATGGTGGGCTAACGATTAATGGCGATAGCGCCGGGCCGAACTTTTACTACAGCACCATCAACGCTAATGCGGGCGCAGACACCATTTTGCTGGATAAAGGCGCAATGTCGTTAACCGCCAGCCACATTGGACTCTACAATTCTGGCGGCGGCACGGTGCTCAACAATCGCGCCGAAACCAGTAACATTTCGCTGCAAGATGTCGGGATGAACACCGATGGCGGCACGTTAATTCGCTCCGCCACCTCATTTGATCCCAACGGCTACATGTTAGGCACGGTGAGTGGCGCAGGCGCGACGGGTTATGTGTTCAGCAACGAAGATGGTTCCACCACCAGCAACGATTTGATCATTCCGCAAGGTTACAGCTTCTTTGTTTATGGCCCAGCAACCGGCGTGCGCGCCAACACTACTGGGCGGGTGATCGCCAACGGCAACATCATCGTCAACAGTTCCGATGGCGGTTCGGCGATTGTCACCAGCACCGCCAGCGAGGTGATTAACCGCGGCACCATTGTCTCGTTAAGCCTGACGTCGCCGATTATTGATTTGCGCGGCGGCAACTCGATATTCATCAACGAGGGCAACGTAACCGCACCTTTCCCGGAAACCGTGGTGGTCGCGGGCGGCGCCACCAATGATCAGATTGCCTTGATCGATGGCAACGTGGTGGGCGATGTGAACACCGGCAACGGCACCGACGTGGTCGAACTCACCGGCGGCACCATCGACGGCAGCATAACGATGGGAACCGGTACTAATAATGTGGCGACGGTGTCGAACGTGAGTTTGGCAAATACCCGTCACATTACGACCGCAGGCGGCAGCGGCAGCACGCTGAACTTTAATCAGATCGATGCGCGCGGGGGTTCTTTCAATAGCGATGATCTGGCGCGCGGCGTCAATCTCGGTGCGGGCTGGAGCACCATCAACTTTTACAACACGCAATTTACTCTCACCGATAATCTCAAGCTGGCGCACAGCACCATCAATGTGGATAGCGGTTCAACGCTGTTGGTTGGCGATCAGGTCAATCCAGTGTTTTCGGGCGAAACCGACGATTCGCTGGTGGTGAACAACGCCGGTACGTTGGATCTCACCAACGGTGCTGCGGGCAACACCTTGACCATCAACGGTGATTTGGTATCCGCGGGCGGCAAGCTCGCGTTGCGTACGCAGGGCGCGCTAAGCGACACATTACGCGTTAACGGCAACGTAACCGGCACCACGTTTATCAATGATGCGCTGAGTGCTGCCACGCCAGCGGATAGCAATGGTGATGGCGTGATCTCCGCCAATGAAGGCGTTTCTCTGGTGCAGGTTGCTGGCAGCGCCAGCGCCAATAGCTTTGCGCTGCAACGTGGTTACGTCGCCGCAGGGCCGTGGCAATACGGGCTTTACAGCTTTGCGCCTGCCAGTGGCAACAGCGGTTGGGATTATCGTCTGGCGAATAATTTTATTTGTGAAGACGGTTCCCTTTGTCAGCCGCAAACAGCAGGCAGCGGCGCAGTGCGCCCGGCGCTGATTCCGCAGCTGCCTTCTTATATTTCAGCGCCAGTAGGATTGGCTTATTACACTCTGGCAACCATTGGCGATTTGCATCAACGCTTGGGCGAATTACGCCAGAATCCCGACGCTTCAGCGGAAATGTTCATCCGTTATTCCGGCTCCAATCAGAAGTACAAAACTAATCTCGATACAGCGCATTATGGCTACGACTTTGACCTTGATTACAGCGCGGTGCAGTTCGGCGGCAATCTGCTGCGCTTGGACGGCGAGCAAGACAGTTTGCGCGGCGGCCTGGCTTACACACGCGGCAATGCACGTATCCGACCGAATGCGGCTGATGGCTACAGCTCAACCGATTTCGACAGTGACAGCCTGGCGATTTACGGTACCTGGCAGCGTCAAAGTGGTTTCTATCTGGATGGCGCGCTTTCACTCGACTGGCATCGTGGCGACACCGATATTGCGCGACAGAAAGAAGTGGCGAAGCTGAAAGGCAAAGGCTGGACCGCATCGCTGGAGAGCGGCTATCCGTTCCAGCTGGCGAACGGCATTCGTCTTGAGCCGCAAGCGCAACTGCTGCATCTGCATCTTAAGATGGATGACTTCACCGACGACGATCAAACCAAAGTCTCGTACGACGATTACGATCAAACCATTGGCCGCGTCGGCGCACGTCTGGCGCGTACCTGGCAGGACAGCGGCAGCGGGCAATACACGCCGTATCTGCGCACCAACTACTATCGCGGCTGGGGCGGCACGGCGAAAGTCAATGTCGGGGCCAGCAACAGCGACGTCAGCGAAAGTTTCAACAGCGGCAAATTCGGCCAGATGTGGGACGCGGGCATTGGTGGCAATGCGGCTTTCAACAATAATCTCTCACTGTATGCCGAAGCCAACTATCGCAAGGAAATCGACGGTAACGGCGTGCAAGGCTGGAACTACAACGCAGGTGTGCGCTGGGTGTTTTGATATTGGTTTCAGTCAGGCCCGGCATGAAAGGGATGTTCATGCCGGGCTTGAGCTGTAAAGCTAAATTTGTTTGAATTGTATGCTTCAGCGAATAGGCAGTAAAAAGTATTACTTATTAAGTTGGCATGAGATTTTATCGTCACGGCAAAATATAGAGTTGTCGCCATTGCCTTCCTGACAAAACAGCTGTGTTTTAATCCTTGCGTCCAACTCCGTGCGGCCAAATGAATAATATTTTTTTCCAAAAGCTTTTACTTCACAATAATATTTCTCATTGTTCTTCTTTTGCGGTTTTTTTATGGCATTAATCGACGCCACAATGATACCCATATTTGGCTTGGGTTTTTTGTGAGTATTGATCTCGCCATTTGGTTTTTCATACCACTGTAAATAACCTTCCTGGTAGGATTTGCGTAATGCATTCAATTGACCTGGTGGGCAGTCAGCACCGATGTTAGCGTTCAAAGGATTTCCCATCATGGCATCATTCACGCCGTTGGAAAAACCAGCATGCGGACTACAGTTTTGGTTGTTTTCTGTTAGTGGGGAAGGAACAGTACATCCAGACAAAACCACAGCCAACACAACTATTTTCAACTTTCGAGATATTAATTTGATATTCATTTCTAAAGCCATTTCTTATAGGTAATGCGTTAGCGGAAAAGGTAAATGTTAAAGCCGCAATGAAATTCATTGCGGCTTGGTTTTATTTTAAACCGACAAAAGGTTTAATTTGGCGTTAACGAAGAAAGTTATCCTCAGTTATGCTCCCACGCGTTGTCATCAAGCAGGCTAGCCGCAGCAGGCACAAATTCCATGCTCATCGCATGAACGTCAAACGGAATCTCGGCCATGTCTGATTCGCTGATTTCAAGGGTGAGTAGCTTGTTATCAGAAAGCATCTCGTCTTCAGCAAACAGCGCTGGCATATCTTCAGGTAGAAGATCGATCAAGAATTCCATCGCACGCGCAGCAGGCGTGATGGTAATGATGAATGGCTCGCTAACCGCACCGGATGTCGAAGCTGTAAGGCGATGTTCACCGAGGCTGAGATCGACTTTAATATCCCAGTTGCCTTGGCCATCCGAAACCACACTGCCCAGAACCAAGTTACTTTCTGAATAGAGTGTCACCAACTGGTTCGGACCGGATCTGCCTACAATGATTGGATCGTTATCGCTGGTGGATGCACCCGAAGACAGATACTCTGCGTCGCGTAAATCATCGGCATTTACACCGGCGGTATGAATCGTTACTGGCTCTTCCGCTGGTGTGACGATAGTAAACTGCCAATCGGCGCTTTGTTGAGTCGGCGTAGAGGCATGTAATGTGTGGTTACCCAATGTTAAATCCTGGTCGACACGGATCTCCCACTGGCCACGGTGGTCTGCAAATGTGAAGCCCATAGCAACGCCATCAACATACAGCGTGACCAGCTCAAATGCGCCGGCTGAGCCATACAGTGTTGGGCGAAGATCGTCGATTCGACCGCCATTATCTTTTATCGCCTGTTGCAGGCCTTCGAGATCAGCCATCAACTCAATCTCTAATGCCGTATCCTGAGGCAGCAAGACTTCCACGCTGAATGCTGCGCTCTCCTGATTGGCGGTTCTTGCAACAATGCTATGTGAACCGCTAGTCAAAGATTCGGTAATTTGAATGCGCCAAACTCCAGCTTCGTTAGCCTGCACGCTGCCAACTGCACGATCGCCAAGGTAAATAGTGACCCATTCTCCACGTCCTGCCGTACCGCCAAAGAACGGATTCGCATCATCAATGACCCCATTTCCACTCGGTAACGCATCCGTTTTTGCAAACATGTCGTGCACATAGGTGATTTCAACCGGCACCGTTGCAGGGTCGGTTACCTCAATGGTGATAACAAATGGTTCACTCCGTTTGGTTGCTGTAACAGCAATAATTTCATGCCGGCCATTACTCAACGCGATCGGAATTTCTAATGACCATTCACCGGCTCCGTTAGCAACGACGTTACCCAACAACTGGCTACCGCTGTATAGCGCAACGGTCTGATAAGCTGAAGCTTTGCCAAAGAAGGTTGGATTTGCATCATCAATGACACCGCTGCCATTACTTACCCATTCCGGCCTATCAACATTATCCAAAGCAATGTCGATGCTCAGCGGTTCTTGTTCTGGGATGATGAGAGACAGTTCGAAAGCATTACTTTCTTGAGAGGCGGTTTTAGCCACGACATCATTGCGACCATTGGCTAGCGCAGTCGTGATCTCCAGCGACCAATTTCCATTGTTATCGGCAATAACGCTGCCCAAAACCACATTACCGCTATAGAGCGTAACCAGCTCGCCTCGGCCTGCGGTGCCATAGAACGTCGGATGCGCATCATCGGTGATGATATTGCGCCCAAACAACCACATGTGTTCGCCAACGTTGTCATACGCCACTTCAATGGTGACAGGCGTGTTTTGAGGCAAGTTGAGATTAATTACAAAGCCTTCACTTTGCTGCGAGGCAGTTTTTGCAATTACAAGGTTAGCGCCAGGGTTCAACTCGACAGGAATTTCCAGGCTCCAGTTGCCAGCGCCATCTGCTTTGACGCTTCCCAGGATTTTGTCACCGCTAAACAGCGTAACAATTGCTCCTGCAGCTGCTTGTCCGGTAAAGGTTGGGTTGGCATCGTCGGTGCTGCCTGCGCCACTGAATAAAAATCCTTGCTCACCCACATTATCAAACACGGTACTGATGGTTACTGGGACATCCTGCTCAGCCTGAACATTGATAGCAAAGGCGCCGCTGGTTTTAGTTGCTGTTTTCGCCACCACGCGATGGTGCCCATTTTCCAGTGCTACTGGGATCTCCAGAGACCAATAGCCTGAAGCGTCCGCGGTTACGCTACCTAACACTTTGTCGCCGCTGTACAGCGTGACAAGTTGGAGTGCGCCAGCGCGACCAGCGAAGGTTGGGTTCGCATCATCGGTGCTGCCAATAAGTTGGAGTGCGCCAGCGCGACCAGCGAAGGTTGGGTTCGCATCATCGGTGCTGCCAATGCCGTTCATCAGGAATTGCGGTTCGCCGACGTTATCTTTTACGGAGGCAATGGTGACCGGCATATCCTCAGCGGTTTGAACGTGGATAGCAAAGCCACTACTTTGTTGCGTTGCTGTTTTTGCCACCACCTGATGACGACCATTAGTGAGTGCCACCGGGATTTCAAGTGACCAATTACCAGAAGCATCCGCAGTTACGCTGCCCAATACTTTGTCGCCGCTGTACAACGTGACAAGCTGGAGCGCACCAGCGCGACCGGAGAAGGTCGGGTTCGCATCGTCAGTGCTGCCAATACCATTTAACAGGTATTGCGGTTCGCCGACGTTATCCTTAACAGACGAAATGGTCACTGCAACATCTTGAGGGAGCTCGACATTAATCCTGAAAACCATGCTCTCGCTGTTGCTGGTTCTGGCAGAAATCATGTGCCATCCGCTCTCCAGTGACACTGGAATTTCTAAAGACCAGAGCCCATTGCTATCAGCGATCACGCTACCCAGAATTTTTTCACCACTGTACAAGGTGACGAGTTGGCCTTCACCGGCGCGGCCAGAGAATGTTGGGTTTGCATCATCCGTATTGCCGATACCGTTCATCAACCATTCATGAGATCCGACGTTATCAAAGGCAGAATCAATGAAGACTGGAACAACAGGTACTTCAGGGTTTGTAGGTTCAACAATCTCAACAGGTTCTGAAGGTTCTGAAGGTTCTGAAGGTTCTGTAGGTTCAACAGGATCTACTGGATATTCATAATTGATATCGATCTTAATTGGGAATGGTGCGCTGACCAGTTCACCGGTTTTTGCGTAAATCTCTACTTCACGATCGGTATAGCTGGCAGGCAGCAACTTCGTTGAATGCCAGTTTCCGTTTTCGTCGGCCTGAACGGTGTCAAGGATAAGGCCGCTAGGATATCCGCCAGGGTAGGTAAAAATAAGTTTAACCGTGGCAAACGGTTCGGCGGTTCCAGAGAACAAAGGAGGATGTTTAACTGTGCCGCCGCTTGTTACTTCCTGTTGATGTCGATAATCCCATGCAGTGACAACAGCAAGAGGGGGCGTTTCACCTTCTGCAGGTTCTTCTGGTTCTACAGGTTCTGCAGGTTCTGCAGGTTCTGCAGGTTCTGCAGGTTCTGCAGGTTCTACAGGTTCTGCCGGTTCTACCGGTTCTACAGGTTCTACAGGTTCTGCAGGTTCTGCAGGTTCTGCAGGTTCTGCAGGTTCTGCAGGTTCTGCAGGTTCTACGGGTTCTGCAGGCTCGGTCGGTTCAACGGGATACTCATAATTGATATCGATCTTGATTGGGAATGCCTCAGAGACCTGATCTCCAGTCAGAGCATAAATCTCTAATTCTTTGTTTTTATAACTTTTTGGCAGTAAATTATTCGAACGCCAGTTACCGTGTGCGTCAGCCTTAACGGTGTCGAGTATTAAAGCTGTAGGATAGGCACCAGGAGCGGTGAAAAGAAGTGTGACGACGGCAAAAGGTTCAGCGGTTCCGTAAAACACTGGAGGGATCTTAACTGTACCACCGCTTGTTACTTCCTTTTGATACCAATAATCCCTTGCAGTGACGATAGCAAGAGGAGGCGTTTCACCTTCTACAGGAACAACTTCTTTAATAGGGTATTCATAATTAGGTGACATTTTAATTTGGAATGCTGGACTGACCAAATTGCCTGATTTGGCATAAATTTCAACGTCACGGTTAATAAATTCTGAAGGAATTCTTTGTGTCGACTGCCAGTTTCCATTGGCGTCTGCCGTAACGGTTTCTAAAATCATGCCTACAGGGTAATCGCCAGGGAAAGTGACCATGATTTCAACGGAAGCAAACGGTTCTGCCGTGCCTTTGAAATTAGGATGAAATTTAACCGTGCCACCACTTTCTACTGATTGGTCAAAAGCATAATCATAGGCCGTGTCGATTACAGGGATTGATGGGTTCTCGGAAGTAATGTCGATTTTAAGTGGGAAATGAGCACTGTATTCACCATTAGAATAAACATAAAAAAGTAAATCACTCTCTGTAAAACTCTGCGGTAATGGATTTGATTGCCACTTTCCATTTGCATCAGCATTAACGAAATCAATAATCATCCCTCCAGTAACATCATTTCCTGGAAGCTTAAAAAGCAATTGTATTTTAGCAAAAGGTTCTGCGGTACCAACAAGTATAGGCGTGTTTTTAACCGTACCACCACTCAGCACTGACTCCTCATTTAATGAGTCCCATGCATGGCTAATGGCAAGTGGCAATGGTTGCTCAACCGGCGGTTGCGTGTTGTCAGATGGAACGACAACGACATTTATAATTGAAGAACTGGCATCGCCACTGGAAACACTGATTTCAAGTGGTGTATTTAAAATATGATCAACGGGGAGAGTCTCTGGATAATATGACCAATCGCCATTTTCATCCGCTACCACACGCGCATACATCGTCTCTTTACCGGTATTAATGGCAATTTCAACCGTGGCATTTGGCGCCGCAGTGCCAGACAATGTTGGCATCGCGGTTAGCTCGCTGCCATTATCCACTCGCTCACCACTCTGCGCATCACGCACTTCCAGAGTAACTGGAATCGCAGAAGCCTCAATGTTTACTACAAACTCTGCACTTTGAGACTGCTCAGTTTTGGCGACGATGTTATTGCTACCTGCTGGCAAATCTTTAATAATTTCCAGGAACCATTCACCACGGGCATTGGCTTGAACTGAACCAAGCACCTCTGATCCCGCATATAAGGTGACAATTTCGCCTGCACCGGCCATACCGTAAAAGGTTGGACGTGAGTCGTCCATAGATCCTCGTCCATTGCCAAGGAATTGGTGATTTTTAACATTATCTTCTGCTGTGGCAATAGTAACTGGAGCTATCTTGGCTGTTTTACTGGATAGCAATGAGTTGGTGGTGTTTGAATTATTCATTTGGTCTTCCATGTTAAATTAAATGCATCCTCATGCTATTCGATATCTTTGTGAAATCATCCAAGCCGCGTCTCGGTTGTAAATAATATAAAAACGCCATGTGATTTATTAATGTTAAATTAATTGGAGTTTGCGGGTTTCTATATTTAGAAAGACATCTTTATATTCAATGGGGTTCTTATTTAAATGACATTTATGTTAATTAAAATATCAATAATTGGAGGCACGATAAAAATTGACAACCTACCACTAGTAATTTACTACTAGTAACTTATTCATTGCGGAGGTCATCACTATGCACGCGCTGATTGTTACAGCTCATCCCGATCCCAACTCGTATACTCAGAAAATCGTTTCACAGGTGGCGCAAGGCATTGCGACGCACGGCTCGCATACCTATGAAATCGCCGATTTGGCGGCGGAACAGTTTGATCCACGGTTTAATCAGGCCGATTTCGAGCAGTTCAAAAGCGCTGCGCCATCTCCAGCCGATGTGTTGGCGGAACAGCAGCGTTTGGATCGCGCCGATGCGTTGATACTGGTTTATCCGATCTATTGGTGGTCCTTCCCGGCACAACTCAAAGGCTGGATTGATCGCGTGTTCACGCAGGGATGGGCCTACCTTGATGATGGCGAAAGGGTGGAGAAAAAACTTGGCAGATTGCAGGTGCATTTGTTGGCAATTGGCGCGGCGAGCCAGCGCACTTATGTGCGTCGCGGCTACTTCAGCAGCATGCGCAAGCAAATTGATGAAGGTATTTTTGGCTATTGTGGTGCGCCAGTAATAACCAGCGAATTACTGTTGCCGAGCGATGACCATTATCCCGACGCGCATTACACTCTGGCACATCAATTGGGACACACACTGTTTCACGCCAAGGATTAGAGATGAATCAACCGACTCGTCAGCGTATGACGCATCAAGCACGCCGCCAGCAATTGATAGGCGTGGCATGGAATCTGGTACGCGAGCAGGGCAGCGATGCGTTGACGCTGGGCCGCGTGGCGGAAGAGGCGGGCGTGAGCAAACCGGTGGCCTACGATCATTTTGGTACGCGTCACGGATTGCTCGCGGCGTTGTATGAAGATTTTGACCAGCGTCAGAACGCGATTATCGTGGCGGCGATGCAGGCCGCGGGCCGCAGTTTGGCCGATCGCGCCAAGGTGGTGGCGTCGAGCTATGTCGATTGCGTGCTGACGCAAGGGCGCGAAATTCCGGATGTGCTATCAGCATTGGACAGCACGCCCGAACTGGCGGACGTGAAGCGTAAATATCAGCTCGATTTCATCGAAAAGTTTCGCGGCTGGTTTGCTGAAGCCACCTTGCCGCAACCCAGCATGTGGGGCATTTTGGGCGCCGCCGATGCCATATCCAACGCGGTAGTGTGTGAAGACATCAGCCAGCAGCAAGGATTAACCGAACTCCAGTCGCTGATCATCACGCTGGTGGAGCGCCATCGTAATTAACCTTGAGCGAGCAAATTCTGTGATGCGAGTGAATCTTAACGATATTGAACGTGATTGCTGGCAAGAATTGCAAAATGCAGCGCATCACGCCGATGCCGGTTTCCATTTTTTAACGCTGGGTTCGGTGGATGAGCGAGGTTTGCCGCAGATCAGAACCGTGGTGCTGCGTGGCGTTGATCCGCTTGAGCGCGTGCTTGAATTTCACACTGACATTCGCAGCCCGAAATGGCGTGAACTTAGCAACAATCCGCATGCCACGGTGCTGGGTTACTGCCCGCAAACGCGGTTGCAACTTCGGCTTCAGGGTTCGATTGCGTTGTACCACGCAAGCAGCGAAACCGCTCAAACCGCGTGGGATAAATTATCTTCCCGCACGCAGCAAACCTATGCCGTTGCTGCGCCGGGAAGTGATGTGATTAATGATGTGAAAGCGACTAACGACGGCCAAGCGAACTTTGGTGTGCTGCTGTTTAAGGCTCATTTGCTGGATTGGTGTCAGCTGGCACGTGAAGGTAATCAACGAGCGATGTTGCGTTATCGCACCGACGGAAAGCTTGCCAGCGCCAAATGGGTGAATGCGTAACTCAAGACGCACACTCTTTATTGTTAAAATCGGGATCGGCAGATTGAGCCTTAACGTTGAACAGCAGATAACTCGCCAGCGCTAATCCCCAAACCCCTACGTTGCCATACCACAGAATGGCGGAAAATCCGGCGCTGATCGCTTGGGCCACCGTTTCATGTGGCAGCGAAACAACGCCGCCGCCAGCGATGCGCTCTGCCAAATCGGCCACATCACTCGCCGCTGGCAATAACGATTGCAGACTTGCCGCAATGCCCGCCACTAACAGGCTACCCATCAAAGCAATATTGATCGCGAGGGTAATCAGCCGCGCGCTGATATCAATCCCCGATGCCAAGCCCACGCGATTACTGGCTACCGAGCCGGTTGTGGTGTTGGTGACTGGCGTATTGGTTAATCCCAGCGCCATGCCCGCTAATAATGCGCCGGGCAGTAAACTCATCTGATACATCACCGCCAGGTTCATCAATAAAAAACCCGCACCAATGGCGGCTAACCCGATTGGAATAATGCGCGCTGCGCCAAATCGCACCACCAGTTTTTCACCGATCGGCGGCATCAATAAGGTGGGCAAAGTGTAAGTCAACAGCGCCAAGCCGGTTGCCATGCTGCTGTAGCCCAAACCAGTTTGATAATAGATCGGCAGGTAAATGATCAACGGCCAAAAGCTAAAATTCATGCCAATCGAACCCATCAACGCACCCGAAAAGCGGCGAATTCGAAATACCGAGAAATCGAACATCGGGTGTGGATGGCGTTGCTCAATGCGGATAAACAGCAGCGCGCTGACCAGCGTAATCAACATGATTATCCGCGCTGCAATGCTGTTCCAACCCAGGCTGCTGCCTTGCGTGATGAGATAGGTGGTGCCGACCACGCTCAGTGAAAGGGTGATCAAGCCGCCCAGTTCCAGGCGCTTTGCTTCGCTGTCGCGCGATTCGACCACGTTGTTCAGCGCCAGCATGAATGTCAGTAAGGCGATAAAACCGTGCACCAGAAACACCCAGTGCCAGCTCAACCAGGCAACCAGCACACCGCCAATGATCGGGCCGAATCCGAGGCCAAAACCAAAGGTGATGCCCCAGGCGGCAAATGCGCGGCTGCGCGGTTTACCATTGGGAAACTGGAAGGAGAGAATGGCAATCAAGCACGTTAACATCGCGCCACCGCTTAAGCCTTGCAACAGGCGTCCGATAATCAACCAGTTTGGATTTCCTGAATCCACACATCACTGATGTCACACCAAACGCGGCAATGCTGATGAGGAAGATGCGTTTGCGGCCATACACATCGGCCAAGGTTCCAGTTGCCATTAATACTGCGGTGCAGGCAAGCGTATAGGCATTCATGATCCATTGTAATTCCCTAAAGCTGGCCTGCATCTGGTGCTCCAAAACCGGCAGGATTACCGGCACGCTGGAAATTTCCAGACCGGACATTAAAGCCGCGAGGCATACGGCGAGTAGCGCCAAGGTGTTTTTCATCTTCAATCCCTGTGAACCTAAGAGTGATTCAGCATGAAAGATTGTTATTGCCCTGGAAATCGCGACGCATGCCATATATCGTCAAGATCATGCCAAATTGACCGGTAACGCTTAAATGCACATCGCCTCTCCGCTGAATGCCCGACCTTTACCGCCTAACAACCGCCGATTGGTGCTGCTCGCCTACGAATGCCTGTGTACCTTTGAGTTTGGTATCGCGGTTGAAGCCTTTGGCCGCGTCGATGAAGTTTTAGGCACGCCTTTATATGATTTGCGTGTTGCGTCGGTAGAGGAAGGTGTGTTTGGCGCGCAGGGCGGCGTGCGGCTGGTGGTGGATGGCGGGTTTGAACTGCTTAAGGATGCGGGCACCATTGTGATTCCCGGCTGGCGCAGCGTGCACGAATCAGCTTCGCCACGTTTGATCGCGGCATTACAACAAGCCCACCGTAACGGCTCGCGTATCATGTCGATTTGTGCGGGCAGTTTTGTACTCGCTGAAACTGGATTACTGGATGGCAAACGTGCGACTGCGCACTGGAATAGCACCGATATTCTGGCGCAACGTTTCCCGCAAGTGCAGGTTGAGCATGGCATGATTTATGTTGATGAAGGCAGCATCATCACCTCAGCTGGTGGCGCAGCGGGCGTCGATTTATGTCTGCATTTGATCCGGCGCGATTATGGCATCGAGGTGGCAAACCGCACCGCGCGCCGCATGGTGACGCCACCATTGCGTGAAGGGAATCAAGCACAGTTGATTCAGCAACCGGTGCCGCAGCATCAGGCACAAAGCCTGGCTCCGCTGCTTGATGATTTGCGCACCCATCTCAACACGCCGTTGCTGATTGATCAGCTTGCCAGGCGCGCGGGAATGAGTCGCCGCACCTTTTTACGTCGTTTTCAGGATGCTACGGGTACGTCACCCGGCGAATGGATGCTGAGTGTGCGCATCGAAAAGGCCTGTACGTTATTGGAAAGTGGCACACAAAGTATTGATTTGATTGCTGAGCAAGCGGGATTTGGATCAGCGGAAACCTTGCGCCATCATTTTAGGCAGCGACTGAACACCTCGCCGACCAAATGGCGCAAGGCGTTTAATCAGCGACGCTTGTTGGCCTGACTTCAGCTGCGCACCGGCAAGCCTCAATCCATATTCTCCGCCGTCACAATCCGCAATTCTACGCGCCCATCCAGATAGAGATCGGGCTGGAAGCCGTGTTCTAAATGGCGTATCAGCAATTCCGTCGACAACAATGCATGCTGGCGTGCGTTTTGATCCAACGTATACGCCAGCACGCCATTTTGAAGTAATTTGCGTGTAACGTCGTACAATTCATGAGTGATATAGCAGCAATCGTGAATCGGATGCTGTTGTAATAAGGCGCTGATGTCGCTGTTATTATCGCCTGAATTATACAGGCCAACTACGTTGTCAGATTGCAGGAATGTTTTCTTCAGCAACAAGCGTATTTTATGGCGTTCATCTTCTCCGGCTAATACTTCGCGCAAGCGCAACCAGGGAGCGCGTTGGGTGATGGCATCACGAAAACCGGAAATACGTTGAATGTGGGCGCTGAAATCAAAACGGCCACTCACCATGATCACATCACCCGGCGTTTTCATGGTTTGGCTCATTAATAAACCTGCGGTGCGTCCTGCCTGATATTGATTAATGCCGACATGACAAAAACGTTGCGCGCCGGGTAAGTCTGAAACCAGCGTGATCACCGGAATGCCTTTTTCATGGCAATATAATAACGCGTCATGAATTAAAGGATAATCGTGACCATAGACAATTATCCCGTCGCGCAATTCACTACTTCTTTTAATCTTTTCCGCCAATTTCTCTGGTGGGTTTTCATTCACCAAAGTGCGAAATAATTTTATTTTGCGATAGCCCAAACGATCGGCAATTTGTGCGAACTCATCAGCCATTTGCTGAAAAAACCAGGTGCCGTTGCTGCTTAAAAACACTTCTATTTGCCACGGATGTTGTGAATCATCGGGCAGCAGGCGCTGCAAACCCGCCTGACGTGCAGCACGCAGCACTTTGCGCACGGTTTCGGGCCGCACGCCGCCGCGTTCATTCAGCACGCGATCCACCGTGGCGATACCCACGCCCGCTAACTCGGCCACTTTAATCAGGGTGAGTTTTTTCATTGTTATTTTCATTCCTGAAATGGTTTTGTAGGGCCGCCATTTATGGTGACCAAATTAAATGGTTGCAACAAGAAACCGTAGTTTACCGCGATGCGTCGGACGGCACGAAATAATCAATGATGGGAAACCATCAACAAAAACCTTTTAAAGCGCAGGGAGAGGTTTTATTCTTTGCGACGTTGTTAATATTTGTTTAATTCATTGATTCAATATGTAAAAACCTTACCTCGCAGTTTGTCTGAGTAATATAAAAGCCCACAGGGCGTGATCGAAATTTAACCAAACTATTTATTGATATGGCTAATTAATCGCCAGGCACAATCACGTCTGTAATTTGGCCTGGCTTGCAATGTGAAAATTCATTGGCAGGGAAAATATGAAACGCAGAGAATTTCTCACTTCCATCACCGCGCTGGGAGTGGCTTCAACGATCTCCACGCTGACTCAGGCAGAAGTGGTGAACGGTGGGCAACCCTGGGAACCCGGCAAAATTCAAACGCCACCCGCGCCACCGCGCAAAGGGGGTTTGCAGTATCTCACGCAACACGAATTCGACACCGTTGGCGCTATCGCCGAACGCTTTATTCCCGCAGATGAAACCAGCTTGAGTGGCAAAGAAGCCGGTTGTGCCATCTTTATCGATCGCCAGCTAGCCGGTGATTATGGCAACGCGGTGGCGGTGTATCGCTTGGGTAAATTCGTTAAAGGCACGTCGGAGCAAGGTCCGCAATCACCGCTGACGCCCGCGCAACGCTATCGATTGGGCATTGCCGCTTTGGATCACGCCATGCAGCAGCACTATGGCAAAGATTTCCTCGCATTAAGCGGCGAGCAGCAGGATCAGGTTCTGACCGCGATGGAAAAAAACACCCTGAATCTCGGAGAGCAGGTTGAAACCAAGGTGTTCTTCGAACTGTTGCTGCAAAACGTGCGCGAAGGCTTCCTTGCCGATCCGATATACGGCGGTAACAAAGACATGACCAGTTGGAAGATGATTGGCTTCCCAGGCGCGCGTTACGATTTCCGCGACCTGCTGCCGAAAAAAGGGCAGAAGCTCAACATCATCCCCACCAGCCTGATTGATAACACCCTTTAATTTCGCCTAAGCTGAGCAATCACAACATGAATAACGTCCGTCCAAAAGCTGATGTCGCCATCGTCGGTCTGGGTTGGTGTGGCTCTTTGATCGCTGAAGAGTTGACCCGCGCCGGTTTGAATGTCGTTGCCATTGAACGTGGCCCATGGTTTGAAACCGCGACAGATTTTCCGCCCTCGGTCGATACCGATGAACTGCGTTGGGATACGCGCCGTAGCATGTTGCTGCCGCCCGCCATTGAAACCACCACTTTTCGTAATAACCGCACGCAAACCGCGCTGCCGAGCCGCGAATGGAACCTGAATGAATTAGGTTACAACGTCGGCGGATCGGGCACGCACTGGGCGGGCATGGCGTGGCGCTTTACGCCGTTCGATTTCGAACCGTATAGCCAAACGGTGCAGCGCTACGGCAAATCGCAAATTGCCAAAGGGGTGATCCTGCAAGATTGGGGCGTGACTTACGATGAGCTGGAACCGTTTTACGATCGTTTCGAGAAGATTGCGGGCGTGTCGGGCAAAGCCGGCAAGCTTAACGGTGAAGTGATCCCGGACGGCAATCCGTTTGAAGGTAATCGCAGCAGCGAGTATCCGCTGCCGCCGCTGGAAAGCATGCGCCTAACCGATATCTTCGCCGAAGGGGCAAAGAAAATTGGCCTCAATCCGTTTATGGTGCCCGCCGGGCAAGCGTCGCGTGCTTACGTCAATCCGCTTGGCGTGCGCATGGGGCCGTGTACCTACTGCGGCTATTGCCTCTATTACGGCTGCGGCAACTTCTCCAAATCCAGCCCGAATGCCTGCGTCATCCCGGCGCTGATACAGCGTGAAAACTTCACCGTGCTGACTGATTCGGCGGTGGTGCGGGTCAATAAAGCAGAAGATGGCAAAACCGCTACCGGCGTGACCTATCTCGATAAGAACAAAAAAGAGTGGGTGCAACCGGCGGATATCGTGATTCTGTCGGCGTTTCAGATGCAAAACGTCCGCTTGCTGCTGCTGTCGAAAATTGGTGTGCCTTACGATCCGGTAAGTAAAACCGGCGTGGTTGGGCGCGCGTACAGTTTCCAAACCGTATCCGGCGCGGCGTTGTACTTCAAAGATGAAAACCTCAACCAATATATCGGTGCCGGTGCGCTCTCCTCGCAAGTGGATGACTGGAACGGCGACAACTTTGATCACACTGGGCTCGGCTTTATCGGCGGCGCGGGCATCTTGGTAGTGGCACGCGGCGCGCGTCCAATCGGTAATGCCGATGCGTTGCCGCCAGGCACACCGCGCTGGGGAAAGGAGTGGAAAAAGGCCTATACCCACGCGTTTCAGAACGCCACCTTCATTTTCGGCCAGGGCACCAGCTTCTCACACGAAGATTACTACCTCGATCTCGACCCGGAATATAAAGATGACAACGGCAATCCGTTGCTGCGCGTCACCTTTGATTACAACGATAACGATCGTCGTTCGGCCAAATTTATCGAAGAGAAGAGCGTCGAGATTGGCAAAGCGATGGGTGCGGAGTTGGTGCTCGGCACGAACTCGGCATCCGGCGCCTATTCGCCTTACAACTTCGCCAGCGATCACACCATTGGTGGGGCGGTAATGGGCAGCGATCCGAAAACCTCGGTGCTCAACCGTTATCAGCAGTGTTGGGACACGCACAACGTGTTTGTGCTGGGCGCGTCTTCGTTCCCCAACAACGCCGGGTACAACCCGACAGGCACCATTGGGGCGCTGAGTTTGTGGACGGCGAAAGCCATTATCGAACAGTACCTGAAGAATCCAGGTCCGTTGGTGAAGGTGTGAGATGAAAAAGACCAAACTTATTGCTGGCGTTGCCGTGATTGCCGCTGCGGTTGTCGCGGGCTTGTTATGGAGCAACGGTGATACTTCCGCCGATAACGTGGCGAGCAACGATGTGCTAACCAGCCAGCCACCCAGCGCCGCCGATGCCGCAGCAGTAGAACGAGGCCGTTACGTGGCGATTGCCAGCGACTGCACCGCTTGCCATACCATGCCGGAAAGCAAATTGCCGCTGGCGGGGGGCTATTCGATTAGCACGCCGTTCGGCGGCATCTACGCCAGCAACATCACGCCGGATATCGAAACCGGCATTGGCAGTTGGACCGAGCACGATTTCTTCCGCGCGGTGCGTCACGGCAAAGGCAAGCAGGGCGAGCATCTCTATCCGGCGATGCCGTATAACGCGTACGTTAAGCTGACCGATCAGGATATGCATGATCTGTGGATGTTCATGCGCTCAGTGAAACCCATCCATTATCAGGTGCCGGAAACCCACCTCGGCTTCCCGTACAACATTCGTCTGGCGATGATGGGCTGGAACCTGCTGTTCTTTAAAAATAGCGGCTTCCAGAGCGATCCAAACCAATCGGCGGCGTGGAATCGCGGCGCGTATCTGGTTGAAGGCCCGGAGCACTGCGCCGCTTGTCATACCGCTAAAAACATTATCGGTGGCGATAGCAGCGAATATTTGCAGGGCAGTAATTTAGGCGAGTGGCACGCGCCGGATATCACGCCGAACAGTTACACCGGCATTGGCGGTTGGTCTGAGCAGCAAGTGGTGGACTACCTGAAGCTGGGTAGCAACCATGTGGCGGTGGCGTCCGGCCCGATGGCGGAAGCGGTAACCAACTCGACGCAGCATTTAACCGATGATGATCTCAAGGCGATTGCGGTGTATCTCAAGCACGTTCCTGCTTCAGAAACGGTGCGGCCACAACCTATCGCGGCGGATAACGCGCAAATGAAAATGGGTGCAAATGTCTATTCCGCCAACTGTACCGCCTGCCACAACAGCGATGGCAAAGGCATTCCCAATTTGGCGGCGAGTCTGGCGGGGAATCCGGGATTGTTGGCTGCAGACAGCTCCTCAATCATCACCACGATGCTGCAAGGTGGACGCGGTGCGGTGACGGTTGGCAATCCTACCAGCGGAGCAATGCCGGCGTTTGCCTGGAAGTTGTCGGATCAACAGATTGCGGCGACCGCCACTTATTTGCGCAACAGTTGGGGCAACGCCGCAGGCGCGGTGAGTGCGGAACAGGTGGCGCAAGCGCGTGCCGCATTGAAGCAACCGCCGCAAATGGCTGCGCATTAAATTAGAGGATATAAAACGGTCGCCAATAATGGCGACCCTACAAAACCGCAGAATACCCATCTAAAGATGTACAACCCAAATCTTCGCGTACAAATATACCCTTAATCACCCAATGAATTATTAGTGTGAAAATGTAATTTTCGGATTAATAAGCGAAGGGTAAAAACATCGATAAGCGAAGCGGTAAATAGCACTGATTTGATCAAGAAATGATCAATAATGTGATTTCACAACGTAAATAACTCTCTTGACGTCATTAAATACGCGAATAAGCGAAGCGTAAATACAACGTCAGGAGAGTGCAGTTTAAAATGAGATTTCGCTAAAAGAGGTTTCTTCTCAGTAAATGCTATTTGCGCTTACTGATTTTTCCTCCTTTTCTTCCAGCTTCAATGGCACGCTCTGGGTCGTTTTTGAAGTTGCCGCCGCTGGCCTGCCCGCCCTTGCGTCCAGCCTCGGCGGCGCGTTCTTTATTCTCGGCAAAATTGCCCGAGCCACCACGACGCTGCGTCTTTTGTTCTTCTTCATCGGGTTGCTTCTTAGCGTCCGTCATTGGTTCTCCTCTTTTTTTAATACCAACGTGATGCAAAATAAATGTAGTGATGTTTTTTGTGGATTCAAGCCTGGATTAATCTTAAGAATTAATTTTAAGAAGTTTACTATCCTAACTTCCAGTTATTTCTTTAAATTCATTAAAAGACGGTTAAATAAGCGAAGCGGCAGGGTGGTGCCATTTAAGCCAAATTGGCTTTGTTGGGATGAATAGTTGATTGCTGAAATGGCTTTGCTAAGTTTAATTATTCTTCGCTGCGCGGTTAAATTAACGCTTCGCTTATTTTAAAACGAGATAAGATTTATTTGAATAGCCGCCATTGCTGGCGGCCGGTGAAACTAATCAAATAGCGGGATAATCACCGGTGCCTTCCGGCCACGGTGTCAGCAGGTCAAAACCGGTTTCGGTCACCGCAATGGTATGTTCCCATTGTGCCGACAGCGAACGATCCTTTGTCACCACCGTCCAGCCATCTGACAGCACGCTAGTCCCGGCTTTGCCGGCGTTGATCATCGGTTCGATGGTGAAGATCATCCCAGCTTGCAGCGCCAGACCGGTTCCCGGTGTGCCGTAGTGCAGAATCTGCGGATCGCCGTGATAGATCTCGCCAACGCCGTGACCACAATAGTCACGCACCACCGAGAAACCGGCTTTCTCGGCGACTTGCTGAATGGCTGCGCCAATATCACCCAAGGTTGCGCCGGGTTTCACCACTTTGATGCCCGCCACCATCGATTCGTAAGTGATGTCCACCAAACGCTTCGCCCGCACCGACGGTTGCCCGACGTAATACATGCGGCTGGTATCGCCAAACCAACCGTCTTTAATGATGCCGACGTCGATATTCACGATGTCGCCATCTTTAAGCTTTTTCTCGCCTGGAATGCCGTGACACACCACGTGATTCACTGAAGTACAGGTGGTTTTGCTGTAGCCGTGATAGCCAATATTGGCTGGGATCACTTTCAGCTCATTGACCACGTAATCGTGGCAAATCGCGTCCAGTTCATCAGTGGTGACGCCTGGTTTGACGTACGGCGTGATGATTTCCAGCACTTTAGCAGCGGCGTGTCCGGCGGCGCGCGCCAGTTCGATCTCTTCAGCGGTGTGTAATTTGATAGTCATTACGCGATTCCCTGCGAGGTAAAGAGGGGATGGTCAATCAGTTGGGCTAAATCTGTGCCGCTGTCGCGTTCAACACGCATCAGCAAGCGTGTGAGCTCTTGGTGATTGAGCGCAGGATAGATCTCAGCCAGCATGCCGATTTTCATCCAATGTTCGGCTTGCGCATTGATCGAACGACTCAGCGAGGTGCTAGCAATGCGCAGGTTCTCGTGCATTAAATCAGAGATTTTCACAATTCCCATCGGGCTACCTATATATAAAACGTATGCGTTATGTATATAGGTTACGCCATCTGTTTCACATTTAACAACCTTTGGTTGCTGAAAGACGCGCAAAACCGCTGATTGGCGAAGTGCATTCATCAAATGCGCTGCCGAAAAAACGCAACAATTAGCCAGATAACAGTGACCTTCGTCACAAATTGAAATTAGTGTCTATACTTTACCCTTTCGGCTTCAAGCCTTTGCGCGACTCAGCGCGTTCAATTTGCAGGGTATGACTATGGAAACAACGCAGAAAAATAGTGAAGAAGATTCATCAGCATCCAGTTCAATTACGGTAAAGCAGCGCCTGTTTTTCGTGGTGCTGGTTGCCACCATGGGCGCGCTGGCGTTTGGTTATGACACCGGCATCATCTCCGGTGCGTTGCCGTATATGACATTACCGCCGGCGCAGGGCGGCTTAGATCTCACGCCGTTCACCGAAGGACTTGTCACTTCATCACTGATCTTTGGTGCGGCGGTGGGTGCGTTCTTAAGTGGCTACTTCTCCGATCGTTTTGGACGTCGCATTACGCTCCGCAGTTTGGCGCTGATTTTTGTCGCTGGCGCGATCGGTACCGCGTTAGCGCCTAATCTGCACATCATGGTGGCGATGCGTTTCCTGCTCGGCATCGCGGTGGGCGGCGGATCGTCAACCGTGCCAGTATTTATCGCTGAAATCGCTGGGCCAAAACGCCGTGCGCCGCTGGTAAGCCGCAATGAATTGATGATTGTCTCCGGACAATTATTGGCGTATGTGGTCAGCGCGCTAATGAGCTACCTGTTAAACGATTCGCATATGTGGCGCTACATGCTGGCGCTGGCGATGATTCCTGGCGCGCTGCTGTTTATCGGCACGTTCTTTGTTCCCGCTTCGCCGCACTGGATGGTGGCGGAAGGGCGCATCAAAGAAGCCAGCCGCATCCTGCACAAGTTGCGCGAAACGCCGAAGGAAGTGCGTAAAGAACTTTCAGAGATGCGCCAACACGCCAAAGCCGCACGACAAGGGCCGTCGGCAGGTGAATTGCTGCGCCAGAAATGGGTGTTCAGATTGCTGCTGGTGGGCGCGGGATTGGGGATTGTGATTCAGTTTACCGGTGTGAATGCCTTTATGTATTACACGCCAGTGATTCTGAAATCGACCGGCATGGGCACCAATGCTGCTATCACCGCCACCATCGGTAACGGCGTGGTTTCCGTGCTGGCTACCATGGTGGGGATTAAAGCGGTCGGACGTTTTGGCCGTCGTGCCATGCTGATGACCGGTTTAACGGTGGTGATCGCCATGCAACTGGCGCTGGGCTGCATTTTACTGTTGATGCCACAAGATATGACGCAAAGCCTGTGCGCGCTGGCGGCCATTCTGGTGTTCCTGTTCTTTATGCAGATGTGCATTTCGCCGGTTTATTGGTTGCTGATGTCCGAATTGTTCCCGATGAAAGTGCGCGGCGTACTGACCGGCGCAGCGGTCTCATTCCAGTGGATCTGCAACGCGGCGGTGGCTTTTGCCTTTCCACCGCTGTTGGCGGCGACCGGCAATGGTGCCTTTTTCATTTTCGCGGCGATTAACGTCGGATCGCTGATTTTCGTCATCACCATGCTGCCGGAAACCAAAGGCAAATCACTCGAGCAGATTGAGAATGAAATGCGCGAGCGTTTCAGCGAACAAGATCAGGAAACGGCAGATAGCGCGGCTTAGCAACGCTTGAGAATTCCTTGCGCCGGGAGGAAGATACGCATCTTTGACTGGGCAAGGAATTCCCATGCTGATCACTGCCGAGAACACCCGCACCTTCAACACCGACATTCGACTGGCCTGCACGCTGGCTGCGGTCGCGGGCGCACTCAACACTGCGGCGTTCGAAACGGTCGGTTTCTTCTCGGCCAACATGACCGGCAACGTCTCCGCGCTTTCCGATCATCTCGCCAAAGCCAATCTGCACGTTGGGCTATTTTTCCTGCTGATCGTGCTGCTGTTTATCGCTGGTTCGGTCGTTTCAACCCTGATTATTAACTCCGGCAGAAGACGCCAGATTCGCGGTATCTACGCCATCAATATTCTGATCGAAGGCATTGCGCTGTTGGCATTGGGCGCGATGGAAAGCTGGCTGCGCTTTGGTGGCTCTGGCGTGTTGTTGGTGCTGAGTTTGAGTTTTTTGATGGGCCTGCAAAATGCAGTGGTGACGCGGATTTCCAATGCGCGCGTGCGCACCACGCATGTTTCGGGCACCGCCACCGATATTGGTATCGAAATGGCGATGTTATTTGATGTGCTGCGCCGCAAAGAGTCGCCTAAAGATGCGCCGTTGTATATCGAACGTCTGAAGCTGCATTGCTTCACCGTGCTGGCTTTTCTCGGCGGCGGCGTGCTGGGGATTTGGCTGTTGAAGTTGATCAGCTATAACTTGCTGATGCTGATCGGTGCACTGCTGATTGCACTTGCTTTAACCGCCTTGAAACGCGCTGGAACCCTGTGCTTTCGGTGATTTGCTTCACAATTCTGCACGCTGTCCAGCAAAACTGCTTGCCACTTTTCTCACCGCCGACGCAGGATAGCCTCCGTTAAGGATTGTTACTGTTCGGCAGGCAAAACCTGAGGCGCGCCCTTTTTCATTTGAAGAGGGCGCGCCTCAGGTTTTTTTTTGCGCGAAATTCACAACGCCTTACGCGTGTTTGTAGGGTCGCCATTTATGGTGACCGATAGAGCCGGAATCGTTCAGGAGAAAGGGTGATGCAATATCAGGAACTGGCGGATGACATCGTGGCCGGTGTTGGCGGCAAAGACAACATCATCAGCGTGATGCATTGCGCGACACGCTTGCGCTTCAAACTCAAACAGAGCGAAAAGGCGCAAACTGCGGCGCTTAAAAACAATCCCGGCGTGATCATGGTGGTGGAAAGCGGCGGCCAATATCAGGTGGTAATTGGCAATCAGGTCGCAGATGTCTATCGCGAACTCACCGCGCGCCATGCGCTGGATAATCAGCCGCAAGACGCTGATAATGCCGCGCCACAAAGCCTGTTCGCACGCTTTATCGATCTGGTTTCGGGCATCTTTACGCCGTTTATTGGCGTGATGATCGCCACCGGCATCATCAAAGGTTTGCTGGCGCTGGCTTTGGTGCTCGGCGTGATGGATGCCAACAGCGGCAGTTACAAAGTGCTGTTTGTCGCCAGCGACGGTTTGTTCTATTTCTTGCCGATTCTGCTGGGCTACAGCGCCGGTAAAAAGTTTGGCGGCAATCCGTTTGTCAGTATGGCGATTGCGGCGGCGTTGGTGCATCCGATGATTCTCGAGGTGCTGCACCAGCAGCAGCAAGGGCAGTCGCTCACTTTTCTCGGCATTCCGCTGGAAGTGCTGAATTACAGTTCCTCGGTGATCCCGATTATCTTTGCCGCCTGGGTTTCCAGCCTGATCGAGCGCTGGCTGCATCCGCGTTCGCCGGTTGCGGTGCGCAACTTCACCACGCCACTATTTTGTCTGCTGATTACCGTGCCATTGACCTTCCTCGCCATCGGCCCGGCAGCCACCTGGTTGAGCCGCTTACTGGCGGAAGGCTATTTATGGATTTACAGCCTCAGCCCAATGGTTGCGGGCGCGGTGATGGGCGCGATTTGGCAGATATGCGTGATTTTCGGCCTGCATTGGGGATTGGTGCCGATCATGCTGAATAACCTGGCTAACTTCGGCCATGACACGCTGCTGCCGCTGTTAATGCCCGCCGTATTGGGGCAAGCGGGCGCTACCTTGGGCATCTTCTTGCGGACTCGCGAAGCCAAACTCAAAGCGATGGCCGGATCGGCATTCACCGCCAGCATTTTCGGCATCACCGAACCGGCGGTTTATGGCGTAACGCTGCCACGTCGCCGCCCGTTTATTTTCGGCTGCATCGGCGGCGCGCTGGGTGCGTCGATTCTCGGCTTCTGGCATACCACCATTTACTCGTTTGGCTTCCCCAGCATTTTCACCTTTATCCAGGTGGTTCCAAACAGCGGTATTGATGCCAGCGTGCTGGCGGCTTTTGCCGGCGCGGCGGTGGCGTTGCTGTTTGCTTGCGTGACCACTTATTTGTTCGGACTCACTGCAACGCCAGCCGCAGCCGAGCCGATGCCGGTTGCACCCGCGGCGACGTTGACGCGTCGTGAAAGCGTGGTCAGCCCAATAACCGGTGACGTGATTGCGCTCGATCAGGTCAATGACGCCACCTTTGCCAGCGGATTGCTCGGCAAAGGCGCGGCGATCATCCCGCAGCACGGCCGCGTGGTGTCGCCGGTTAATGGCGTGGTGTCGTCGATGTTCCGCACCGGTCACGCGATTGGTTTGACGTCGGAGCAGGGCGCGGAAGTGCTGATTCACGTCGGCCTCGATACCGTGAAACTGGATGGCCAATTTTTCCAGCCCAAAGTGCACAACGATCAGGTGGTGAAAGTGGGCGATGTATTGCTGGAGTTTGATCTCGCCGCCATCAAAGCCGCCGGATATGACCTCACCACGCCGGTGTTGGTGAGCAACAGTGATGATTTTGTTGATGTGTTAACGCTGAGCCGTTCAGCCGTGAGTGAAGGTGCTCCGCTGTTGGCAGTATTGAAATAATAGAGGAGCAAGCAGATGACTAAACGTTTCCCGGATGGATTTTTATGGGGCGGCGCAGTCGCCGCCAATCAGGTTGAAGGCGCTTATCAGGAAGGTGGCAAAGGTCTATCGACTTCGGATCTGCAACCGAAAGGCATTTTCGGCGCGCGCGTTGAGCGCAGCGGTGATGATTTTGGTATTAAAGACACCGCGATTGATTTCTACCATCGCTTCCCGGAAGACATCAAACTGTTCGCTGAAATGGGCTTTACCGTGCTGCGCACCTCGATTGCCTGGACGCGTATTTTCCCTGAAGGCGATGAAGCGCAACCGAATGAAGCGGGCCTGGCCTATTACGATCGCCTGTTTGATGAGATGGCAAAATACAACATCACGCCGCTGGTGACGCTGTCGCATTATGAAATGCCGTATGGCTTGATCAAAAAATATGGCGGCTGGGGTAATCGCATCACCATTGATTGTTTCGAGCGCTATGCGCGCGCGGTGTTTACGCGCTTCCAGCACAAAGTGAATTTGTGGCTGACCTTTAATGAGATCAACATGTCGCTGCACGCGCCGTTTACCGGCGTTGGCTTGTCGGAAGAGAGCGACCAACAGGCGATTTATCAGGCGATCCATCATCAGCTAGTGGCCAGTGGACGCGCAGTAAAAGCCTGCCACGAAATCGTGAAGGACGGCAAAATCGGCAACATGTTGCTCGGCGCGCTGTTGTATCCGTTAAGTTGTCGCCCAGCAGATGTGCTGGAAACCTTGCAACAAAATCGTGAATGGCTGTTCTTTGGCGATGTGCAGGTGCGCGGCGCGTATCCGGCGTATATGAAGCGCTTCTTCGCCGATCGTAACATCGCGATTTCCATTACCGATGAAGATAAACGCGACCTGCAACATACCGTCGATTACATCTCCTTCAGCTATTACATGACCGGTTGCGTCACCACCAATGAAGAAGAGAATCAGAAAGCGCGCGGCAATATTCTGTCGATGGTGCCGAACCCGCATCTGCCAAGTTCCGATTGGGGTTGGCAAATCGATCCCGAAGGGCTGCGTATCCTGCTCAATATTCTGTATGACCGCTATCAAAAGCCGCTGTTTATTGTCGAAAACGGACTAGGCGCGAAGGATGTGGTAGACGCTGACGGGCAGATTAACGACGATTACCGCATTCAATATCTTAACGATCATCTGGTGCAGGTGCGTGAAGCGATTGAAGATGGCGTCGATGTGCTGGGTTATACCTGCTGGGGACCGATCGATTTGGTTAGCGCCTCCAAAGCCGAGTTCTCCAAACGCTACGGTTTCATTTATGTCGATCGTGATGACGCGGGTAACGGCACGTTAGCGCGTTCGCGTAAGAAGAGTTTCTTCTGGTATCAGGAGGTGATTCGCAGTCATGGGGCGGCATTGAAATAATAGAAGTTAGGCGCCGCAGATATCGTAGCGGCGCAATTTATTGCGTTGTGTTGACCTTTAAAAATCAACTGAACGCGATAAATCGCGCCGCTACGGATGGTGCTTAGGCTTCGTCCGCATCTTCCTGCAAGGCCAATGTCTCTTTGCGCACGCGTTCAATATGAATGGTCAAAAACATCCGTTCTTCGCTGGAAAGCGCGTACAAATATTTCTGCTGAATATGTTGATCGATCTTCTCGGCACACTGGTAAGCCAGCGGATATTTGTCGCGCACCACGTCGTGCAATGATTCATCCTCGCTGCACACGCCGCGTTTACCCAACATACGTTGTGCGAAGAATTTCAAATGGTTGACGAAACGGTTGTAGCTCAGGCTATCGGTGCGGTAATCAAGTTGCAGGCGATATTTCACAATTTGCAGGATCTCCTGCATAAACTGCGTCACATGGGAAACATCAGCGAAATCACTGCCGAGTTGCGCATTGACCAAGTGCAGAGCAATAAAACCGGCTTCATCTTCTGGCAACGTCACGCCAAGCCGCTTTTTCATCAATTCTAATGCGTCGAGACCCAGCGAGAACTCTTTGGGATACAAGGTTTTGATTTCCCAAATCAGCACGTTACGAATCGGAATGCCTTGCTGATGGCGTTCAATCGCGAAGTGGCAGTGATCGCACAGCGCAATCGACAAACTTTCATGCAGCGGTTGGCCTAATTGCTGCCGAGCGTTCGCGATGATCAACTCGCTGGTGGTAATAATCTCCAGCGGAATGTCCGACAGCAGCTCGCTAAGTCGGCCGGTTAAGGTATCGCTTTGCAGCGCAAACACTTTTTCCACCTGCTGCGCGTCTAACACATCGCCAACGCGCTTCTGGAACGTTAAGCCGCGTCCCATCACCACCTGCTCTTTGCCGTTGTCGCCGAGCACCACCGCCACATTATTGTTGAGGATCTTCGCGATTTTCATTTTTCTCAGTCCTGAAAAAACAGAGGCATTCCCTGGCGATTATATTGCGCTAACAATCGTAAAGATAATGTAAGGATTTGATCAAGATTCTATAAAGTTTGCCTTAGGGCTGCCGATAGTACCGTATCGCGAATTTAACAGGAGTTACAGACATGACTGGGATTTCAACATTAGGCGTCGGTTCAGGACTGGGTTTAAGCACCATTCTCGATAAGTTAACCGCGGCAGAGAAACAATCACTGGCCCCGATTTCCAAACAGCAATCGGCTGCCACCGCCAAGCTTTCTGGCTATGGCGCACTGAAAACCGCGATTCAAACTTTCCAGACCGCCAACAGCAAATTAAACGATGCGGCGCTGTTCACCTCGACCACCACCACATCCAGCTCCACGGCATTTAGCGCAGATACCAACGGCAATGCCTTGCCGGGCAAATACACCATTAGCGTGCAGCATCTGGCGCAATCGCAGACGCTGACCAGTGCGGTAAAAACTGATGTAAAAGCGGCGATTGGCGGTGATGCTGATTCGCGCACCATGAAATTCGTCACGGCGGAAGGCAAAGAGAAGAGCATCACGCTGACCAAAGATCAGACCTCGCTGACCTCGATTCGCGACACCATCAATAAATCCAACGTCGGCGTGACCGCCAGTTTGATTAAAGTCTCGGCCACCGAATATCGTCTGTCGCTGACATCCAGCGCATCGGGCACCGCCAATGCGGTGAAATCACTGAGCGTGACCGGTGATGATGCCTTGCACAGCTTTATTGGCTTTGACGCCGCCGATACCGCCAACAGCGGCATGGGGCAAAGCGTTGCAGCGCAGAATGCCAGCTTGACGGTGAACAATGTTGCGATTGAAAGCAGCAGCAACGTGATTACCGATGCGGTGGAAGGCATCACGCTGCGCCTGAATGATGAAACCACCGGCAACCAAACCTTGACCGTAAGCAGTGACACCAACAAAGCCAAAACGGCGGTGACAGAATGGGTTAACGCCTACAACTCGCTGCAAGACACCATGGCGAATTTAACCAAATATACGCCGGTGGATGCAGGTAAAGATCCGGATGGGAAAAACGGTGCGCTATTAGGTGACGGCACGCTGCGCAATATTCAGGTGCAGCTGAAAAGCATTCTGGCCAACACCTCGGGTTCCAGCGTGTATAAAACCTTATCGCAAGCCGGAATCACCACCGATCCCACCGACGGCAAGCTAAAACTGGACGCCGCGAAGCTCACCAGCAGCCTGCAAGTCAAACCAGAAGCGGTGCGCGATATGTTCATTGGCGATGGCAAGAAAACCGGCGTAGCAACGGTGCTCAACACTACGTTCACTTCATTCCTAAGCAGCAAAGGCGTGTTGCAGGGCGCAACAGACACCATCAGCAAAAAGCTCAATGTGTTGACCGAGCAGTACAACACCGCGAATAAGCGTATTGATGACACCATTGCGCGTTACAAAAAGCAGTTCACCAATCTGGATAAGATGGTCAGCGTGCTGAATAACACCAGCAGCTATCTCACCGAGCAGTTCAGCAATACATCGAAGAATAATAAGTAATTAGTGAGAGAATTAGAGGTAGGTCGCCCAATTCGGCGACCTATTTTTTTGCCTATTAGGCAGTGGTATTGATGTTGCGACCAATCGCCGGATTGGCGGGCAGTTGCGGGATAGCATCCAGAATGCCGGCTGCCATCGATTCCTTATTGTCCAGCGTCTTCTTCATCATGATGGTGCTGATTTGGCTGCTGAGATCCATTTGACTCATCGCGGTCGCCAAAGACGTAATTTGCGATACATCCATTTTGCGCTCCTGTTTAATGTGACCAGTAAGTGGGATGAAACAGGCTTTTAAAGAGAGCCTAATACGATCATCGGCAAGAGGAGGAAGAACTTAAACAGTATCCGCCTGCCGTGCTTAAAAATCACTTTGCTATGATTGATGTTCCTGACATTTCTGAGTTCAGTACCTTACACACTCTTAGGATAAAAATAATGACAACAGCGAAACCCGATTTCACGCTGCAACTGCTCATCGATGCGGGCATTTGCGCCGGCATGCGCGTCTTGGATGTCGGTTGTGGCTATGGTGATGTGACTTTCATGCTGAGCAAATTGGTCACGGCAGCGGGAGAGGTGGTCGGTATCGATCATGACAGCAACGCGCTAAACACCGCACGCGAACGCAGCCGCGCGGATGAACAAAGCGCTCCACCCATCTTTATTCAAAGCGGACTGCTTGAACTGCCTGAGTCGATTGGTCAATTCGATGCCATCGTCGGTCGGCGCGTGCTGATGTATCAAGCCGACACCGTTGCCGCCACGCAGGCGCTGGCAAAACATTTGCGTCCCGGCGGTGTGATGGTATTCCAGGAACACGACACCACCATGGCTCCGGCGAGCGTCGATGCATTTGCCTTGCACAGAAAAGCGCAAGGATGGATTCAGCAAATGATCGCTTGTGAAGGCGCTGATCTGCACATCGGTTTCAATTTGCACAGCATCTTGAGTAACGCCGGTTTGCAGGTGGAATCGGTGCGCGCGGAATGTCTGGTACAAACGCCTGACGCGCCGTATGCATTGGGTAATATTGTGAAAGCCTGCTTGCCGCGCATTCTCTCGCTCGGCGTGGCGAACGTTGAGGAAATCGGTATCGACACGCTGCAACAACGTCTCGACGACGAACGCAGGCAGTCAAAAAGTATTTATGTCGGCGATGTGATGTTTGGCGCGTGGGCGCGCAAGCCGGTGATTTAATCGCGTTGGTTGGCTAAATCTTGGATGAGTTAGGTCGTCATACCAAGGCCATCTTTTTAATTACGTGAATTCATGCAAAACGCTCAGCCAAACAGGCGTAGCATCCCTGTTTCGCATTGTGTATCTGGATATAGCTAATTTGCGGATCGGCAAAGAAAGTCTCAATGAGAGTTTTTGCAGATTGGCCTTCGCATATATCTGCCATAATTAGAAAATGTTTTTCATCATATGCGCGTAATGAAAGAATTCGGGCTTTCATCACTTCAGGTAATTCGTTGATGTAAATGCCTTGCTCAGTACATCCCTCCCAAATATAGATTGCATGAGAGCCGTGATAGGGCGTATCTGCGGGCTGATAAATGTGGTTGATAAGCAGAGCGGTTTCGCCAGCAGGTATCTCGCGTAATGAGATTCTGTCAGGATAGCCGGGATAACTCATTACGGGTTGTCTTACTGCACCGTGTCTTGTGAGATAGCTATCGCTCTGTCCGAAAAGATGAGTGAACTGCTCGGCTCTAAGGCCAGAAATTCTGTATTTCATAATGCCTCCAGTGGTGTCAGCATTACTTTAGTTGTTTTTCTAAGGCGGAACTCGCCGTTTCCGGTCAGGGAAATATTGGTGACTTATGAGAATGGGATTTTCGCAGGCTGAGGATGATTGTGAATAGTCGATTTTATAGAGAATAGTTGTTTAACTCAGGCTGACATTCTGAACTCTTGCAGGAGCCGTAATGAGCGAAGAACGGTCGCTAGCTTCTTAGTGTTATTAATTAATAATGTTCTGGAATCATTTCACCTCTGTCCTGGTTAATTAATGTCTGTTTCATAATCCTTTAATATTTTCATCAACAGCACCCTTGGTATTTCTTTAGTCGATATTCTGAAACTAGTGCTCAGGCGCGTGGTAAGTACAGCGGATGTAAGTTTGTTACCGTTGTAGGCGATGGTCATCTGCTTTCCGATGTTCTGTCGGGTCATGGTCGATAATTTTTTCCACATTCATCAGTGAATTGCATGATTATATTCTCATTGCTCACTTCATCTTTCTCGACATATTCAATGGACTCTACACATTCAGAGTTGAAGGAAATATTTTCACCTGAGATCGAAAAATCAAAATATCCTTTTTCTGCAAACGATGTTAATGGGGTGAGTGCTAAGATTAACAACGCTCCAGATTTTATACACATACTTATCTCCTTTTATTGGTCTGATTATACATTAACCCCAATGAAATGCAGCCTAGCGCTTCACATAAAATAGCATGTCATAATATAAGCAATACTAGCTCCTGGCACGGAGTGACAGTTTCAAAAATATCAAGGTCAGCTGCGAGCGAGAAGCGGACATTGCTAACTGCACTCTGTCTGGAACGGAGCAGGTCAATTAGTTAGTTGCCCTTTTCTTTAATACTTCGTTTTCGTTGTAAAGGCTGTCGATAACATTGATGTAAATTTGTACGCAATCAAGGGATGAGTTTTCTCTATGAAAGTGAGAGCCCTTGAGCACTGAATTTTCGATCATCTGTTTGTACATCTTGTCGAATGATGGGTTCTTACCATATTGACTCGCACCCTTAATCCAATAATCGATCGCGGCTGAATCTGGTTTTCCCGTAGCTGCTGCCTCACAACCAGAAAAGACAACGTTGGCCATCATTGACGAAGTGGTGTTGGTTTCAACGGCTGCTGTTGAGTACAGTGGCATAGCCAAAGCAATAATAGTAAATAAGTTCGTTAATTTCATGGCAATTTCCTTTTATTAAAATGATGTTATCGGAACATGCGTTAATATCTTTGAATGAAAAAAACGGCTCCATTAATGAGCTATTTTGATACTAATTTAAGCTACTTTACTTTTGATATAAATGGTGTTATCAGGCATTGCACGAATTCATTCGCTAAGAATATCCGCTCCTGCACGAAGCGGCCAAGCCCGAGGAACACGATGTCTGTTGTGAGCGAAAAGCGGACAATGCAAATAGGATTCTGTGTTAATCCACGGGGCAGTTGCTAAACCTGAGTATGACTACTCATCAATAACGATAAGAAGATTCAGTGCTCAAAATATAAGGTAAGTTATAGTAAAAAATAGCTGGCATTTTGATTAAAGTTTTTATGCCTTTTGCCGATAAACTATCTTATTATCCGCTCATAATTAAAATTTATGACGAGTCAAAATTAATATTTGTAGGGTGTTATGAAGTTAATTAAATTAGTTGTCATTATCATGGTATCCACTGGACTTGTGAGTTGTGCAAAAGTCCTGCCTCTTAATTATAAAGATTATGATGGAGGTGATGCTGCAACATTGTATGTACTTAATCGACAAGGGAATGTAGGAACCATTTACTTAGCCTCTTATACTTATAACGCGAAAGACAGTTGCTATGATATGTCAGACCGATATGAACTAGTTTCAAATTTCTTCCAAGCTAAAGGTACTATACTGGTAAGCAAGGTAAAGCCTGGTGTTCATTACTCCATATCGCAGATGATCAATTTCGGGGAAGTAATTCAGATATCAAACTCATCACTTATTCCTGAGCCTGGTAAAAGTTATTATATATCATCAGGTAGTAGTGCCGTTCAAATCCCTGCTAGCTTTGTTCCAAATGCTTCAGTGAATCCTGATGAAATCATAAGAAAATATGGCAAGGATGAGATTAAGCACTGGAATGTTAAAAACATTTGCATCCGTCATTTTTGGCTTCTTAGCTGAGTTTTTATTGGTTCTCAAAGTGTGGTGCCGGAGAGCCTGGTGTACTTGGGGATATCTTTACCACGAATGACATCTATATCAAACAGGTGTATCGATTGCCAGCCAGCTCCCACACCATCTAATCAGCTATACATTTTAAATGGCGCAGATCATAAAAAACGCAGAAGCGACACGCCATTATTAATGGTTAGCTCAACCTTATATTACTAATGGTTGTGAAATTATCTATCTAAAAATGAAAGGGATAAGTTTAGGCCCGCTGAGATAGATCTATTAATAACTAAATAATATAAGCGGAGCGTCCGCTCCTGGCCCTTTAAAAAGGCATGTATAGCAGCTATGAGCGAGGAACGGACATTCCCCGTTTTTCGGACAGTTCATGGAGATTTGCTTGAGTTTTCGCATATCAGATTGTAGGGAGCAGTTTGTGTTTGTACTCGTCTTTTAAAAGCAAGTGATGTCAGGTCTTCAGGAGATGTTATCAGATATATATTATATCCTTTGAAGATGCTAAAATTCCTACTTTGTTCTCCCCCGTATTATCGCGGCTGCTAACCCGATCAATCTGAGAGAAGAACAATGAAAACAACACGTACTAGAGCCTGGCGCAATGCACAGAAGCAACTTAATAAGTCACGCGACATTCATACAACCTTGTTAACTTTCCGTGGCGAAAAAAAGTGGAAGATGCTTTCCATGAGGTCTGAAAAATTGCTTCGTGCAGCACAACTGGGATTTGAGTATCCACGCGTTACTAATCAGCAACTTGCTATGCAGGGTTTGGAAGAGTACCAATTAGTTGATGAAAGTATTGTTTATATGTAGCCGTAATCAATGGCGAAGCCCCACGGCGGAACAAGTGTTCCGCCGTCATCCATCCCTTATCGTGCGTTCTGCTGGCACAAGCCGTAATGCAAAAAAAAGGGTCTCTTGCGAATTGCTCCAATGGGCCGATGTTATTTGTGTTATGGAACAAAAGCACAAAAACCGCTTGATGGCTGAATATGGCCGAATTATCGCGTTTAAGCCTTTGCATATTCTCGATGTTCCGGATGATTATCTTTTTATGGACCCACAGTTGATAGAGATATTTAAAGATATCGTACCGAAAAAGCTGGGATTAACCGCTTAATAAATTGAGATCCAATAGCATTGTCTTCTTTCACCGAATTTTTCATGTTTTAAATCTTCGATGCGCTTCTGGCACCAAAAGAACAATGTTACACAACTAAAGGCCCGCTGTGAGCGAGGAGCAACCATAAGACGTTTCAAATCGAGAAAGGTGAGTTACATTAATGCTTAACGATTAGCTGTACACAGCCTAAATCATTTGAAAGGGTGAAAATTAAAATACTCATGAGCAGACGGCTTAACAGAGATCATCGAACCAAAGTCAGAAATATTCCACGCCGCTTGAAAGCTCTTAACCGTTGGGCTGATACTTTTCATAATCCTAGACGAAGCGTGTTTTCAGAGGATGAGCATTACTGGAATTTCAAAATTCCGGTAGAGGTTAATCTTGTTCAGGGGAAGTACAGCACGATTAGAGATAAGGCAGCTTGTGCGCAGGCCATGATCAACGCCTGTTCAAATCTTATTATGGCAACTTCTGATATGGATTATCGTCCTCGGATCACTACTGTAATATGCCTCCCCGATATGTTTATAAGCGAAATCTGTCTTTATCGTTCAGAAGACTATTACCAAGGAATTATTACAGAAAATCGCTCTGCAAATGGAGCCTCCGCTTTGATTAAAGAGCGCAGCCTAGCTGCCGAGTGGGGGCTCATTCTTCCAGCTAATGTGCAGGAACTGGGAATTACACTCGAATACTATGGGAATGAGGATTGTGATGAATGGTTCACCGGTGAGCGTTGGTATTATGGACAGGTCCTGTGATAGTGCTGTTTTCTATGTTTACTTGAACGTCCGCTCCTGGCACTTAGCGGACACGCACATTTGCTAGTGGCTGCTTTGAGCAAGGAATAGACTTAAAGGTCTCTCCCTGAATTTAACCAGCAGTTGTTAACTAACTACATCTATTCAAGTCACGTTTTAATCAATGACAATATCGTTTGCGGTGAAAATTCTTTTCAAAGCTGCCGTGAAAACTACATAAAAAATCAATTGCAGGTGGCCGTGAGCGTTTATACGCCTAAATTTGAGTTAAGGTCCAGTCAGAACGATGGTCATCGATTTGTACGCTATGTAGATGCATTTGAACTTTTTTATAGCAGACAGTCACCGGACGTTGAGATAGTATCTTTCTTGCCGCTAATGAAGTGCATTACAATGAGATGATACTCTCTGATTTGGGCTGCTATTTCAGAACGGTTGATAACAACAATCTGGAACTTTACTTAAATTATCACATGGAGATGTTTATGTTTTTTTTGGATGAATTAGCCAAGCACACGGAGACTGCCTACGGTGTTGTGGCATTAGTATTTGTTTTAGCTATTACAGGAGCATTGAATGTTAAAAATAAAGCCCTTAAGCTAAAATTGTGTGTTGGTATTGTGGTAATAAGTATTGGAGCAGTGCTAACAATTAACTTCTCATCCCGTTCTCCTGCCCAAACATTTAATCAAAGCAATAATGGCAATGGTGGAACTTTTAACAATAACTCGGGGTCGGGAGTTCAGATTAACAATGTCAACCAAAAATGAAATCTTAAGAGTAATTATCTGTTGTGTCATTTCAGGCATCAGCAGTACCGCTATATGCAGTACTCAACCAATGACATCCCAGTCTAACAATGGTCCTGACGGAATATTCAATAACAACACAGGAAGTGGTAATCAATATAATCTGCCAATTAAGTATATGGGGAATTACCAGAACAACGTGCAGAGTATTGGTATGCAGGTCAATAGTTATAACTTTTCTCCTCCACCTGCTCCTCGTGAGAAAAATCGTGACAGACTTTCGCTTTATCAGGAAAGATATCTGATAGCAACGAATCCTACAGAGCTGTCGGTATCTAATGTGGAGATGGCTTACTGGGTTGGTGATGCAGAGCCTTTTCTGACTGTAACAGTCGAAAATCCAGCCAATATCCCGGCTGAAAAACTGAATATCTCTCTACTCAAACCTGATTCAGCCAAAGGTGCTTCTGAGACAATCAAATTCCTACCAAGCGAAGCTTTGATTCAAGGAAAAGCATTAAAGGCAATAAAATCAGGATTGTTTTTACCCCAGAAAAAGTCTCTCCGGCTTCCCCTCGGCAGTAAAACACAATTACTTGAAAATGTAGTCGATCATATTCCGCAGGGGTACACGTTCTCCGGTGTTGGAGATAAACCCAACATTCCAGATGGACTATGCGACAAAACGTATGGCAGTTCCGCTACAGAGGCTGATTACAGTATGCATGTCTCAGAAGCTAGGACAGCCGCATTCGCAATCGCTCTTAAGTACGACACCATCTTTGACCAGCATCTTGTACGACTTTTCCCTCTCTATTTGTATTTTGTAAAGTGTTATTCGCAGGCGAACGAATTGCCCAGCAAGCATCAAACCTTATTTCAAAAGTGAAGCCAGTTAGTTAACCGATAGCCAGACTCCGGCAGAAGAAGATCTGGCTACTATCTATTACCGCTATCTTACTGGAGCCGTTTTTACCTCATTCACGGCATCTGTCAATTAAGAAGGGGATTATCGCATAGAGATTGGTGACCAGAGGGTGGACTATGACGATGCCGCTGCAAGATCGCTCTTTAAAGAAGGCCTTGACTACTTTCGGCGTTACCAACTGCAGGATGCTCACTTTATCACCCTGGGATCGCACTGTTGTGTGCTCCCCTGATGGGAGACTAAGTCTTCAATACGGTCACGGCATTCCTCGTGCGATTCGGTTTTAAAGTCATTTCATTTGCCGGTGTGATTGAGACTGAAGACGCAAGTGTGGCATCCGTCAGACACGCGCTTAAACATATGATGAACTCGGGCCTGCCCAATGAGGCTGAACTCGCCGCAGACTTTCCGGAGAAGTACTTGGAAAAATATGATGTTCTCATCGTAGCAGGTTAATACTTGTCTGTTTGAACTTGAACGATGGGGGCAGGCAGATAACTGTTTATGACACTTCATCCTAACTACTGTTAAAATAGCATTTATCCTCGTTTTGAAATGCTAAGCGCCGACCAACACTGATAAGGAATTCAGATGTCTATTTGGCACCCAAAGAGCAATGAAAATAGCCTTAAATTGCTACTGAAAGATATTCCTGATTGCAATTGGGCGCCTTGTATCGAGTTGTCTGTAGGTGGTTTAACCGAAGTCGCTTTTTCACGTAATCATCACCATTTACTCCTGATAATTTCCTCTTCCGGAAGAGGGGTGCTTGATTGCCTGAGCGGCGAGATTATCGCCAGAGATTATGAAGAGTATGGCAACTGGTACGACTCAGTAGGCCTTACATGTGCAGGTATAGGACCGCTAAGCGGTGAGATTCTTTCTATTGCAGGTCTGTGTGGCGGTGGCTTACCAATGTATAACCGGTATGGTGAGGCACTGGAGCGAGTATCTCCAGAGTGGCCTTTGGAAATTTTAATCTGGTGCCCACCGGGTAAGAGCGCATTAATTGCCTCCCATAAAGAGGGGTGTCTCAGACTTGCAAATGATTACTTTCGCTGTGTTGGTTTCTCATGGGGTGGTGAGTTAATTATATCGGCAACAAGTAGTGATATTACAGTCTGGAAAAGGCAAGGTTAATTAATCTGGCTGCTACGTATGCCAAAGTGATTCAAATTTAGTGATTAGCGGAGGCTTACTGAAATGGCTGTTGTATTCATCCCGTCACTTGTTGCGTTGCTTGCAGCAAAAGAGAAAGATGCCGGCCGTGAACTGCTCAGGCATGAAGTCGAGGCGATACGAGATAATGCTACCGCAATTGAATTACCGATAGAAATTGCCAGAGACATGGTTATAAGCCGGGGCTATCAAGATATTGATGCGGAGCATGTCTGGAATGAATGGTTAATCCTTAAAAACAATAAATCATGAAAAATATCGAAGAGTTACGTGCAGAACTTCTCAAAATCGGTGAAAGAGTTGGAGGGGGAATAAGACCCAATTATTACTTCACTATTCCTGACAGACCTGATGGTATGGCGACTCCATATCTGGAAATCCATGGCAACGAATATCATTTCATTGTCAATGAAAGAGGTGACGAAATAGCGCGTAAAGTTACCCTTAGTGATGATGAGATTCTTTATTGGTTCGTTGAGTGTGGTGTTGTTGGTCTGGCTTCAAACTATGCAGCCATGAATAGCTCGTCTGAAACAGAATTCAGGTATGTTTATTTTCGAAAACAATATAGTTTAATGCTCTCCATCGAACCTGAATGGGCAACAAGGAAGCGCAAAGAGTTTAAAGAAATCCTTAGCGGACAGGTTTAAAAAGGTCCTGAATTTTTCAGAAATGTCGTTATCATCAGTTTGATTCGAGCATCACTGTTCTCATCGCTCAGCATCCAACTTCCGCTCCTGGCACGTAGCAGTCATTCACTTTAACTCCCCAATGACATCGGCCGCTTACCTCCTGGAGGCAAACCAAACATCTTTCGTACCCAATTAAGAAAAGCGCCATAGGGCCGGCCCAGAAGCAGCATCATTAATGCGGCACCGAGTGTGCCACGTAACAATCCACTGCCCGTTGCACCGCTGAAAGCAATGATGGCCGCATAGATAGGGACTTGAAAACTTACCAAAGCAACACTGTCCCACAGCAGCTTTGAAACCCGACTCGATCCCGCGTGTTGCATCACCCAATCGCGCCACAATCCGTAAGGACGCGCTACTGGCACCATCAGAACAACACCAATTAAACGCGCATTTAGCACCTGATCCCACGCCATTTCAGCAATCCATCTTTCATTGATAATGCCCGTTGCAGTGAAAAAAAGAATTAGCGCAGTGGTATCTGCAACAAATGCAGTGCGGTGTAGGTTCGGCTCCTGACGTTTAGGCAAAAAAGTATTCCTGTTTATGGCATGACGAGATGTATATCAACCACACGCCACGTAATACCAAGTCGCGGATTGGCTGATTTATTACGCAGTAAAGATAGCGAAAAATGGAAATCTTTTCCTGCATGGCGGTTTGTGGCGGATTACAGCAACGAAATGTGCTTTTCCGCCAGGACCTGGCACATCTCAGCGTCGGGTTCACCGTCCACAATCAACGTGCTCGCCAGCGATAATTCGCCGATGGCAAACGCCGATGCGGAGTTCATTTTCTCTTGCGACACCATCACCACGGTTTCCGCCGCGCGTGCGGCGAGTGCACGTTTCACACCAGCTTCCTCGTAATTGCCGGTGGTTAAACCGGCGGTTTGATGCACGCCGGTCACGCCCATAAAGAACAGGTCGGCATTGATGTGTGCGACGGCTTCCAGCACTGCCGTACCTACTGCCACGACTGAATGGCGATACAACACGCCGCCAATCATGATCACTTCCACTAAAGGAAAATTCACCAACGCCACCGCGATGCTCGGGCTGTGCGTCACCACGGTAAATGCCAAATTCTGTGGCAGCAATTTCACCATTTCCGCGGTGGTGGTACCGCCATCAATAATCACCACCTGGCCCTTTTGTATCAGCTGCACCGCTTTTTGCGCGATGATGCGCTTTGAATCAATTTGCACGTTTTTGCGTGTTTCAAAGGGAGCAATTGCTGCAGAAACGGGCAACGCGCCACCGTGCACACGTTGCAGTAAACCTTCCGCTGCTAATTCACGCAGATCGCGGCGGATTGAGTCTTCGGATACGCCAAAATGCAGGCTCAACTCACGCGACATCACCTGCTTTTCCTGCGCTAAAAGCACCAGTATTTGTTGTTTACGTTGACTGGATAGCATTCAAACCTCGTTCGTTTTTATTCTTGAGTTTGCACGATTATGCATGTTAATGTCGATTTTGTCACCAGGTTGAGGGTAAAGTATGCAACAGAAGATCCGCAATATTCGTGAGCAGTTGTTATCTGACAATTGGTACACGTTGAAAAAATACACTTTTGAGTGGCAACGCAAAGACGGCACATGGCAAGAACAGAGCCGCGAAGCATACGACCGCGGCAACGGCGCGGTGATTTTGCTCTACAACCGCGTGCGACAAACCGTGGTGCTGACTCGGCAATTTCGTTTTCCGATTTACCTCAACGGTCACGATGGTTTGCTCATCGAAGCCGCTGCGGGTCTGCTGGATAATGCTTTGCCGGAAGAACGCATTATTGCTGAAGCTGAAGAGGAAACGGGCTTCAAGGTCAGCAGCATCGAAAAGGTGCTGGAAGCCTATATGAGTCCGGGTTCGGTGACGGAAAAACTCTATTTCTTTATCGCTGAATATCGCGATGGCGACCGCCTCACTGCGGGCGGTGGATTAGTGGAAGAGGGTGAAGAGATCGAAGTGCTGGAGTGGCCGTTGACACGTGCTCTGGCCGCGATTCGCAGCGGCGAAATCATGGACGCGAAAACCATCATGTTGCTGCAACACCTCGCTTTAAACGTGAAATTTTAGGAGAAACTAAATGTTGATTCTGATTGCAGGTCCGGTGCGCAGCGGCACCAACGGTGATGAAGCATTAATTCATATTAATATGAAGAAGTTGGATGAGATGGCGCTGCAAGTATACCAGAAGGGACACACACCAGTGATTGGCGAATGGCTGGCGTTACCCCTCGCCAGTGCTGCCGGATCACAGAAAATTGGCGATGAAATCAGCGAATCATTTTTGTATCCGGTAGCGCATCGGCTTATTCATTGCTGCGACGCTATATTACGCACGCCAGGTGCGTCGAACGGTGCAGATAACGACGTGCGCATCGCCCAACAGCTAGGCTTACCAATCTATACTGAACTGGCTGCGATACCAACCATCCCGGGCTGAGTGAGAAACTTTTTAGCAAACGCAGTTGTCTGTAGCTCATTGGTGACACGCTTTTAATTAGCAAACCCGGCGCGTATGTAAGTACGCAGCATGGCATTCAGCCATGCATGCTTTTAGCCGCATCCAACAAGTAATCGATAAGACAGGTTAACAGGCAACTGAAACAAGACTTCCCGTAATGATTATCGAGAAGGTTTATCGGACGAAGAGCGGTGCGTTAATCGATTATGAACTCGAGCAAAATGACCAATTGCGACAGGAAAAACGCTGACATCGTGCGCCAACATACTATTCAGCTTCTCCCAATTACTATCGCTGGTATTGAGGCGGTAAACGCCAACAGCAATATATCTTTTGGGCGGCATACTCACGAACAGTTCGGCATTGGTTTAATGGACAGCGGCGGGCAAAAATCCTTAAGTGGGCGTGGGCATGTCGAGGCGAAAGCAGGTGACATCATTACTGTAAATCCGGGGGAAGTTCACGATGGAACTCCTCTTGAGGGTCCGCGAGCCTGGCGGATGCTTTATTTCGATACTGAGATTATCAATCGCTGCTTTAGCGATATTTCCGATGGCAAATTTGCCAGCGGCGAATTTGCTCTGCCCGTATCGACAAATGCCTGCATGGCAGGAATTTTTAACCAATTATATGAAGCTATTAACAGTAGTAATGGTGATGCAGAAAGGTTGGCTGCGGATGAAGCGATGTTAGTCATGACTAAAGCATTGGCTCACATGCCAAGACCTCAGATGAAAATGCCCTTTAAAGGCGTTTTGCTTGCCAGGGAAAGAATAGATGATGCGCCGGGTAGTGACACATCCCTTTCTGAGTTGGCGGCGATTGCCGGACTCGGGCAGTTTGCGTTTTTGCGCGCATTTGCTCGTTATAGTGGAATGACGCCGCACGCCTATCTTTTGCAACGACGCCTTTCCCTTGTCCGAAAGCTTATCAGGGGTGGCACGAACCTTGTTGATGCAGCCATCGCGAGTGGATTTTCCGATCAAAGCCACATGACTCGGATGTTTGTTCGAAGTTATGGCTATACGCCGGGCCTCTATGCGAAACAAATTTCAGGAATCTAGCTGTCACTGTATCTGCAATTTTATTCAAGACAGAGAAAACCTCTTAATCAAATACTGAAGCGGTTATTTTTAGCTTCCGATAAGGGGTAACATTTTGATTCTTTATAATGATTTTCTGATTACATCTCTGCTGATCGTTATATCACCCGGTACTGGCGCCATCATTACGCTTTCTGCCGGCCTGAAGCAGGGAAAACGCAGTGCAGTAATTGCCGCTGCTGGATGTACCCTCGGGGTGATTCCTCATATGCTTGCTGCAATTACTGGTATGTCCGCCTTGCTAAATACCAGCCCATTACTATTTTCCATTGTGAAATATATCGGTGTGGCTTACTTGCTGTTTATGGCGTGGCAAACGCTGCGAGATAAAACACTTTTACCCACGGATTGCCCCGGGTTGGAATTATCTCATCGTGCTCTGATAATTCAGGCTGTGGTTGCCAATCTTCTTAATCCCAAGCTTTCGCTATTTTTCCTGGCATTCCTTCCGCAGTTTATCGCCACAAGGGATGAACACCCCACGCAGAGTATGTTAATTCTTTCTGCTATTTTCGCGGCTATGACGGTTGTTGTATTTTCTTTGTATGGCATTTTTGCTTCGTCTGTTAGTCATCGTGTATTGGGAAATCACCGGTTGATGACCGGCATTCGTTGGGGCGTAGCGCTGGCTTTTACTGCAGTTGGGATTCGCCTGGCAATGGCTGTGCAATAGTAAACATTCATTGCAAATAGCACTTGAAAGAAGAAGTATTGAATGTTGGCTTAGAGCGAAAAGCGGTCATTCGCAATTTACCGATAAAAGATGCAGGCTTGTAAAATGTTCGCGCATTTATCGTGTAGAAATAAAGCAGGATTTTTATATAGTTGAATGATGAAATTTAAAAATCGGCAGGTAATCGCATGATCTTAAGTGTTAATCACGTTGGTTTTTCAGTTAAAAACATTGAAGAGTCATTATTCTTCTGGACTCAGATTCTTGAAGGTAAATTATTGCGTGAAGGAAAAATGTCTGGACCTATAATCGATGAGGTAACAGGTGCAAGGGGAGCTGATGTACGAATGGCTTTGCTTGAACTGGCTGGTATTAAAATTGAATTACTGCAATACGATAACATTGAACAGCCAGAAGAGCCCTCAGCACCTTACATCCCAGGCTACGCTCACCTTGCTTTTATGGTTGAGGATCTTGATACGCTCTTGGGCAAAGTATCGGACTACGGCTGGAAGACGCCCGGTAAACCTCAGACAATCCTGGCTGGGCCCATGCAGGGAACCAGAGTAATATATTTACAAAGCCCCGATGGTCAGACGCTTGAGTTGATGGAAAGCAGTCAATGAAATCCACATGTTATGAATCATTATCTTCTTATTAAAACAGTGATGTTTTCAAAGTCTGCTCCTTGCACTAAGCGGACTTTCGCGCAGCCCGGGAATTTAGATAATCAGTAAAATTTTGGTTTTCAATTTTACACATTCCATAGGGGCGCCATTGTTGGCGACCGAATTTCATTTAGCCCACAATCTCAATCAAATTACCGTCAGGATCGCGAATGATCGCTTCATAGAAGCCATCGTCGGTCACGCGCGCTGGGCTAACCAAAATATTTTGCGCAGTGGCTTTATCGACCATCTCATCAACCTGCTTTCTGCTGCCTAACGAAATGGCAAGATGCGCCCAGCCGGTCAATTCCTTGCCGATCGGTCCGGTTTCGATGCCTTCCAGACTCATCAATTCAATGGTCGGGCCTTCGGCTAAGCTGACGAAATAAGACTGAAAGCCGGGGCGGTTTTTGCTGATGTATAAGTCATTGGCTTGGCCGCCAAAATACTCACACCAGAAGGCTTTTTGCGCTGCAAGATTTGTCGTCCACAACGCGACATGGGCAATTTTCATGCGTTATTCCTCGCTGAATGGGTTTGACCCAGATTCAAAGTGAATGCGATGGCGCCGACGAACAACATCAGCGCCATGATGAGTGAGAAAGAAATTGCTAATGAACTGAGATGCGCGATGAAGCCAATCAGTGCCGGGCCGCTTAATACGCCGAGATAACCCATGGTGGTCATAGCGGGAACCGCAACGGCTTGCGGCATAACGCTTTGCTGGCCGACGGCGGAGAACATCACCGGCACAATATTCGCGCAGCCGACACCAATCAGAACGTAGCCAATCAGCGAAAGATGCCAGGCAGGAATGAAGGTCACCAACGCCAGCCCGACAGCAGCGGTTAACGCACCGGCAACCACCACGGTCAAGCGGCCAAGATTTTCAACTATGCGGTCGCCGGTGAGTCGCGCGGCAGTCATGGCGATGGCGAAGCAGGTGTAACCAAGGCCACCCAGCGTTTCTGGCATCTCTCTCACCTGCGTCAGATAAACGGCGCTCCAGTCCAATACCGTTCCTTCGGTAAGGAACACCAAAAAGCAAACAATCCCAAGCAACAGGACGATACCGCGTGGCATCGCGAACGCCGGGCCTTCTTGCGGATTGGCGTAGGTCAGCAGGCCAGGAAAGCTCAATACGGTTAAGGCAAAAACGATCAATGTAATCAGCATTGTCGCGCTGAAAACGCTGAGGCCCGCAGCTAACAACAGCGTCATCAAACCCGCGCCAGCAATCCCGCCGAAGCTGTACATGCCATGAAAGCCAGACATCAGCGGCACCGAAGACGCTTTTTCAACCAGGATGGCCTGAATATTCATCGCGCAATCCGTTACCCCAACGCCAATACCAAACAGCAGTAATGTCAGGCCAAGCAGGAGCGGATCGGCAATGACCGCCAGAAAAGGCGTGCTGATGATGACTAGTGAGATGGCGGCGATAATGACGCGGCGGCAACCGAAGCGGCTGGTTAATACGCCGGTTACGGGCATCGCAATCAGCGCACCCACGCCCAGACACAGCAACAACATGCCCAGTGTTGCATCATTGACGCCGGTATTACTGCGGGCGAAGGGGACGATGACTGCCCAGGTTGCAGTGACAAATCCGGCGATGAAGAAGGCCAGCCGTGTTGCCCGGCTGGATGAGATTCTGTGGCGTATCTGGACCATGATGTTCCTCGTTTTGGAAAATCGGCCGCGCGGTGGTTGAAACTCAGCAGTGATTGACAAGTTCTGCACCTTACGCGACCATGCTCACTTAAGCTCGATTGTGATGATTTAAGGAGTATTCGTGCTCGATTATGCAGCTTTCCCCGATCAGCGACAAGATCTGATTCGACAAATTTTACGTGAACAAGGCCGTGTGGTTTGTGTAGAACTGGCCCAACAAATGGAGGTTTCAGAGCATACGGTGCGCCGCGATCTGCACGAACTCAGCAAAGAGGGGATATGCAAAAAGGTGTATGGCGGGGCAGTGCTGCAACTGCCGGATGCCGGCACATTTGCCACGCGAAAAGAGCAAAATCTCTCAACAAAAGACATGATCGCGCAGAAGTGTGCCAGCCTGATTAAAAATCAGAGCTGTATCTTTATTGATGCAGGCAGTACAAATCTGGCCATGGCGCAGGCTTTACCAGAATCGCTCACGATTACTGCTGTCACCAATGCGCCAGATATTGCCGCAGCACTGCTGAAATATCCGCATGTAGAAGTGATTATGCTGGGCGGTCGCATGCAAAAAGATACCGGCGGCTGTGTAGGAAATACGGCCATTGAGCAACTGAAAAACATTCGCTTTGATCAGGCGTTCATTGGTGGATGTGCGATGAGCCCTGAAGCGGGACTCACCGGGTTTAATTTCGATGATTGCGAGTTCAAGAAAGCTGCCATTGCGCAAAGCAGCCAAACCGTTGTCGGTCTGACGGCAGAGAAGATCCCCGGCATTGCCCGTTTCGCTGTTGCCAACTGTGAAGCAATAGATATTTTGGTGGTTGAGGAAAAGCTCAATAAAGATTTCTATAACGCTTTTGTGGCAGAGAATATTACTATTTTGACTATATGATCTTGATCTCAGTTTAGCCGCCGAATTCTATTAGCGTGCGAATGATATTGCAGGTACTTTTTCATTTCTTTGCAAAAGTACCTATATTGGCGTTGATGCCACCATTTATTAGAGAATTAACATCTTCCTTCCTTTTACTTCGCGCATCAATCGAATAAACACCAGTAAATAAATGGCTCCATTTTCGGCAAAGCCTTGTCACTAATCTGATTAATTTAAAATTCTCTTTCCTGTTTTTATCCAAGTGGTCACACTAGCACCCAAATTAAATGTGCGGTCGCAATGAAATATTGGATTTGTAAAGCAATCTATATGTGAGACTTAAAATGTACTCTAACGCAATATGGATCATGCTAGAAAAGTCAGTCAATATTATTGGGCTGATTTATATTAATTCACTGATGGCGAAATACATTGGTCCGGATAATTTCGGCAAGATAAACATCTCCACATCACTTTTTATTTTCGTGCAAACATTGTCATGGTTTGGTGGCCAGAATATTATTTTTAAACGCATGAGTGAAAACACCCGCTCAGGTATCGCGCTGGCAATGCATACGCAGAATCAACGACGGCTTTTCTTTGTTCTGTCATCAAGTGCGGTACTGCTTTATCTCTATTTGTATACCGATTTGATTGTTTTTCTTTTTGGTTTGGCGAATTGCATCGCCACCTATTATATCGTGATGGATTTCTTTTCTATCTACAATAACACGCAGTTGAAATCAAAGATTAACACCATTACCAATGTGATTGGCTTGTCTGTCGCGTTACTGGTTCGATTCTTGATTGCCCATTTCAAACTGCCAATTTATTACTTCACCATTCCAATCATTATCATACCGCTGATTCCGTATATCATGCGGCTGATTTATTTCAAATATACAACCATTACCAAAGAGAGCAGCAAAGGCGGCGGCATCTATCATCGGCATATGTTATATACGGGAGGCGCATTAATTTTATCCAGTATATCCGCGGATATATATACCCAGATATCCAGTATCTTCCTGGCGAAAGTGCTCTCTTACTCGAATTTAGGCATCTACAGTGTAGCCTTAACGATAGGCGGCGCGTGGTCATTCATAGTATTGGCATTAATAACCAGTTTTTTCTCAAAGGTTTACAGTGAGAAGAACCAACTGGCTGTTGATCGTTTACTGATTAAAATCAACCGACTGGTGATCCTGCTTTCTCTGCTGGCTTTAGGGGGATTTTATCTGTTCGGCAATTTCATTGTGCATTTGCTTTATGGCGATGATTACATGGAGTCCATCAATATCATCCCCATTATCATCATTGGCACCATGTTCTCTTCCTTAGGGACGATTTGTTATAGATATATGATCAAAGAGTCAGGTTACAGTTACCTGGCAAAAAAAATGATTTTATGTTGCTTACTCACCATACCTTTATCCTGGCTAATGATTAATCGCTACGGGATTATTGGTGCTGCGTATTGTTTTTTGATTGTCGAAATTTTGTCTTGCACGCTGCTTAATTATTTCTTTAGAGATAGAACAATTATCAAAATGCACCTTAACATTTTCAAATCGAGATAATTCAAATGAGAATGATAAAACACACAGTCAAATCAGCGTTAAAATTAAGTGCCCACCATTACCCTGAGTTTTGTGCCAAGGCGCACTATTTTATTAAGTTTAAGAAGAAGCTCAACTTAACCAATCCCACCCGATTCAATGAAAAGATTCAATGGTTGAAGTTCAATGAATTCAGCGATGATATCTACACTCTGTGTGCGGATAAGTTCAAGGTCAGAGAGTACGTCGAATCCAAAGGGTGTGGTGAAATCCTTAATCAATTGTATGGTGTTTATGATAATGCTCAAAGCATTGACTATAAATCATTACCTGAGAAGTTTGCGCTAAAATGTAATCACGGGGCAGGTTATAACATCATCTGTAATGACAAGGCCGCCATGAATATTGCAAAAACCAATCTTCAATTGGATGAGTGGATGAAACAGGATTTCTCTGCGCATTTTATCGAGCCCCAGTATAAAAAGATCGAAAGAAAGATTTTATGTGAGAAGTTTATCGAAAATGATCGTGGTGGCTTTCCAGACGACTATAAATTTTACTGTTTCAATGGCAAGCCTTACGCGGTAATGGTCTGCGTTGGGCGAGAAAACGGCACACCCAAATTCTATTATTTTGATATGGATTGGAATCCACTTCCTTTTGAAGATACCGTAGAGCTGATTGATAAAAACCAATATCCACCGATGCCTGACGGTTTTCACAAAATGAGGGATTACGCGATTAAATTGGCGTCTGATTTTAAATTCGTACGCGCTGATTTTTATCTGTTAAACGGTGAAGTTATTTTCGGTGAACTGACCTTCACGCCGTCTGCCGGACTGGATGTAAGCTTGCAGGAAGCCGATGTAATTCTAGGTAGCCAACTGAAGTTGTAATTTTTCGGGGCTGCTGGGCAGCCCTGCTTTCGGAATAGCGTTACTTCTTCTTATTCAACATCGCCTTCAAATCAGCAAACGGATTGTAGGTGGCTTCACCGACATCTTTCTGCGCGTCTTCTCCAGCTATCACTGATGTGCCGTATTGATCGGCTTCCGTGTACTTCGAATGTTCGTGGTCATGACAATAGAGGCACAAAAGCTCCCAATTGCTGCCATCTTCTGGGTTGTTGGTGTGATCATGATCGATATGGTGAACGGTTAATTCACGCAGATTTGAATACACAAACTCGCGTGAACAGCGACCGCATACCCACGGATAGATTTTTAATGCTTTCTCACGGTAACCACTTTCCAGCCGCGAGTAGTTTTTAGGGATCAGAGCCATTGCTGATGGTGCCTGTTAAAGAGGGAAGTCGCGGTATTTTACGCGTTCCTGCGCGGATTTCGAGATTTGCGCGTTTTTAACGTTAAGGGGCTGGATCTGTGTCGAATTTATTGTATCCTTCCGAACCCATGTACTAGTTCATAAGTTCAAATAATGACATTTGCCACTATTGAAGACGTAAGAAATCGTATCGACCAAATTGATAGCGAATTGGTCAAGATCATCGCGCAACGCGCTGAATGTGTGAAAGCGGCGGCAGCATTTAAAACCGACCATTCTGCGGTGCGTGCGCCGGATCGTGTACAGCAGGTCATCAATAAAGTGCGCGTAAAAGCTGCCGAAGCGGGACTTCCGGAAGTGATCATTGAGAAGATTTATCGCAGCATGATCGATGCGTTTATTGATTATGAACTGGAGCAGCATGAACGGCTCAAGCAAGGAAATGGCTGAGCGCACGTATGGGGTTTAGTTTTCGTCAGTTAAGCGTGTTTCGGTCACCATAAATGGCGACCCTACATTGTGAATGAATACCCACTCTGCCACTTCCGCAAATGCCTGGCTGATCTTTCGTCTACCAACTAGTAGATTGACTTATCAGTCATCTCACCAGGAGGCAGAGTGAATATCATTAATTTCCCCACTGGCAAACCTGCTGCTTGCCTTGATGTGGCGACGTCGGCTGCTATTGATGATACGGAATGCCGGATTATTCGCGAGTTTGCTTTGAAAATTGCGGCCCAATTACATAACGACGTCGAAATTAATCACATCGCGCCATTACTGGTGGATAAAGTGATTGTTCTCTTAATGAAAGAATCTCGCTGCAATAAATAAAAAGCCGGAAAACCGGCTTTTTATTACTGATGAAAGGGGAGACTACGATTTATTAATCAGCTTGTTGAGCATTGCCTGCGTAATTTTCACAAACATCTCTGGCTGATTGAGTGCGCGGGCCGTGATCATCGCACCATGCACTGTTGCCATTATTGTTCTTGCTTCATGGTCGATATTATCTTCTAACGCGAATACCCCACGCTTTACACCTTTATCGAGCACCGATGTTAACCATTGCGTCAGATCGTTAAAATGCCCGCTAACTTCAGCGGCGATCTCTTCTGGCAAAGTGGGTAATTCCACCGCCAGCATCACGCAAATGCAGAAAGGGGAGGTATTATCTCTGATGCAGGTTGCCCAATAGTTTATATAACCTTGCAACTCACCTAATGCATCGTCGTTAAAATGCTGGCTGGTTGCCGCCATGCCTGCACGCGCTTCGGCGCGATAATCCTGCACCACCGTGAGAACCAAATCGGCCTTGCCAGGAAAATAATGATGGATGCTGGCTTTGCGGATATTTACCCGCTCGGCCAAGTCGGCATAGCTGAAACTTTTGTAGCCTCCAGCGGTGAGCAATTGTCTGGTGTGGTTAATTATTTCTACAGATTTTGCGGAGCGTTCAGCGACCATGTGATGCCTTATGAATAATTTTTAAATCAATCAGTTAAACCGAACCTACTCGTTGGAAGGTTGGCTGTCAAGATTGCCTCCCATTGCGCTTTCTCTCGTCCGTTTTCCACTCTTCCTCAAAGCCGTTCACCAAAGTAGTTTAGCAAGCGATTGACAATCTATCTACTAGTAGGTAGATATAATAACCACAGGCTTGCAAACCAAACCGACTTCTCCAATTCATCATTCAATTTTAACGGACGGCGAACCATGAACAGCGAAATCGATACACCCAATTCATCCTCAAATCAGTGGCTTCAGACTTACTACTTCCTGCGCGCTGGCGTCTCGATCCTATGGATTGTGCTCGCCGTGGTGTTGGGTAAACACCATCCGATGATTGGCGCGGTTTTGCTGGTGATTTATCCGGCATGGGATGCGCTGGCTAACGTGATTGATGCACGCCGCAGTGGTGGTTTGAGCAAAAATCCGCCGCAGAAGTTTAACTTTATCGTCAGTGTCATCGTTGCAATCGCCATCGCTGGCGCGCTAACCATCAGCATGAATGCCACGATCAAAGTGTTTGGACTGTGGGCGATTTTTTCCGGCGTGCTGCAACTGTCAGCGTCGGTTCGTCGCTGGAAAACCTCAAGCGGTCAGTGGGCGATGATTCTCAGTGGGGCGCAATCAACTCTAGCTGGCGTGTTTATGTTCAAGCAGGCCAGCAGCGCAATGATGTTGGATGTGACGACGGTTGCGCCTTATGCGGCTTTCGGTGTGCTGTATTTCCTGATTTCAGCGATCTGGCTGCTGGTGAAAAATTCCCGCGACCGTTCGGCGGCGCTGGTACGTTAAACTGCGTTTTGTTTGAAGCGGGTATGACGGCCAGCCAATTCAGCCGTCATGCCCGTTATTTACATCAGAACACTACTGAATAGTTCAGGCCAAAGGTGCGGCCGCGTCCTTTATAGGTGTAAAGCCCAGCATCGCCGTAAGTTGGGCTGTAAAGGCCCGGCGCGCGTTGTCCCCACACCGTGGTGTAATCCTTATCCAGCAGATTCTCTACGCTGAAGCTGAGTTTGCCGACCGGTAAACTGTAGCTGCCGAGTAAATCAACGGTGTTGTAACCATTAATTTTCTTACCATCGGCATCGGATACATCAAAGGTTTGGGTGCTCTGCACGCGCAGATTCCAGTCGCCAGGTGCCCAGTTCAGCCAGGCGCTGACTTTGGAAGGGCTGGCGGTGTCGATGGTCAGCTTTTCCCATTTTCCATCGGTGCGCGTTTCTGATTTGATCACGTTGAAATTCGAACCGGTGCTCCATTCGCTGTCGGTAAAGAAGTAATCGACCTGTCCTTCGACACCATAAATCCGGCGCTTATCATCTTCCAGATTGATGGTCATGTCGGTTTTATTGATGCTGATAGTTTTATCCGACAGCGAATAATAGGCCGCCAACTGCGTACGCAGGTTATCCCCGGTATAACGCCAGCCCAGCTCATAGGCATCAACTTTAATGCCTTCCAGTTTCGAGTCATTAACGTTCACGCTGTTGGTGAGGTTGTAATGCCCGTTGGCTAACTGATAGGTGCCCGAACCGTAATATTTTGCCAGGTCGGGGATTTCAAAGCCCTGCGAGAAGTTAAACCAAACCTGTTGGCGTTCAGTGATGCGTCCCAAAATACCGGCGTTGAACAGCAGATTATTGTAATCGGTCGAACCGCCAGGCACCGCATCGGCTGAGGTTGCTCGGCCGGTGGCAATGGCTTGTTGCTGGGCGTAGCCAACAAAATCGTCCACTTTATTTTTGGTGTATTGATAACGCACGCCACCGCTCAGCGTGATGGCATCAAAGTCATAGCTGGATTGCAGGAAAGGCGCGAGATTGGTGATGCTGTAACCCGGATAGCGGCCGACATTGTAGGCATTATCCAACGTCATCCCGCCGCTTTGTGCTGCGGTATTCAGGTCAAAGAACTGTTGGTTGGCATCAAAGGTTTCATGCTCAGCGTCAACGCCGTAAGTCAGCGTCAAAGCGTCAACTGGCTTGCTGTTGAGAGTGAGCTTGCCGCCATAAAAATCGGTTTTCTGCTGCGAGGCACCAATACTGGTCACGCGACCGCCGCTCAGCGTCGGGAAAGGATAGAAGGTCAGATTTTCATCACGATAGTAAATCTGCGCCACCAAATCCTGGCCGAGAAAATCGGTATTGGAATATTGCAGGTTAATCAGATGACGTTCGGTGCCAGGCAAGCGATCCGAATTGAGATTGCCGGAGTTATAGGCATTGCCCGCGCCAGTCACGGCGGAGAAATTCTGCCCCAGATACAAGCCATGCTTGCCGTCTGATTCGCTCTTAAAATACTGCGTGGTCAGTTGCAGCTGCTGATTGTCATCGATGTTAATCGTGCCGGTGCCCATCACATCCAGACGATCGGAATATTGCAATCCGGTTTGGGTGTTATCGATGATCACTTCATCGCCTTTGCCGTCATACCAGCCGCCGTAACGCTGATAGGCCACTGACAAGCGTCCAGAGGCATTATCGTTGCCGCCGCTCACCGCCGCAGCGACGTTTTCATCATGATCGTTGTGACTGTTGAAGCCGCTTTTCATGCCGGTTTGCAGCTCGACTTGCTTATCAGCCTGGCCTTTTTTCGTCACGATGTTGATCAGGCCGCCGGTGCTGCCGCCGCCGTACAGTGACGTCGCACCAGAAATCACCTCAATATGCGCAATGTTGAACGGATCGATGGAATCCAATTGGCGACTGTCGCTGCGCGAAGAGTTGAGGCGCACGCCATCAACCATCACCATCATCGAACGGCCACGCATGTTCATGCCATAGTTGGTGCGGCCCTGGCTGCTGACATCCATGCCTGGAATCAGCTGCGCCAGCACTTCCTTCAATTCCTTCCCGCCTTGCACCTGTTGCTCAATTTCAGCCTGTTCGATAATCCAGGTGGTTTGCGCCATTTCCGCCACGCTGCGATGTGCGCGACTGGCGGAGACCACCATTTGATCGTCCTTTGCTTCTTCGGCCCAGGCGCCAGAAGAGATCATTGCAAGCAAACAAGGTTTTAATACCCAGAGATACGGCTGTTTCATTTGTTATTTTTTTCCGATGACGTGTTCAATACTGAACAGAATTAACGGGTTGTGGATGATCCTGAACGTGCGTTTCTGGCTGCTGTGTGCGCCATTGGATTACGCCAGGGGTAGTAGCCAGCTCGAAAGGCTCATCTGGGTGCGCGCGGTTAAGGATGCGCGCAGCACGCCAGGCCATCAGGCTGAGTTGGGGTTCGGCAATACCGAGGCTTTGCATCCCGGCATTGACGGCGAACAGGCTGTTGGTCGCCGATCCATCCCAGTTCAGGGTGAAATCGGTGTTGATATGGAAATTCTCATCACGATCCAGTTGCAGGCGATGGGCGATGGGCGCCAGGAACGCAGGACGCGTGGGCTGGTAGCCGGTGGCGAAAATCACCACGTCGGTTGCCAGTTGTTCTTCACCGTGATCAAGTCGATGGCGCAACGTCAACTGCTGCGCATCCGCTTGCTGCTGAATACGTGTCACCGAACGAGAAGGCATCAGATGCGCCCAAGGCTGTTCGCGCAGCACTTCAAAACGGTGATACATCGCACGGTAGATGGCGAGTAACGACTCGGTGGTGATGCCATCGGAGGTCATCTTCTGCTCGCTGAGCATCTGCTGGCGCGCACTTGCCCCTAAGGTCGAGAAGCTTTCGAGATATTCCGGCGTGAAGTACTCGTTGGCGAAGGCGGCTTCATCCAGCGCGTTGTAGTTATTGCGGCGTGAAACCCAGTTCAGGGCCGCAGGCTGGCCCCATTCGCCACGGAAGATATTGAGGAACAAATCGGCTCCGCTCTGACCGCCACCAACCACAGTGACGCGCTTGCCGGCCAAATCCGGTTTGCGCAGCATCATTTCACTGGCGTGGAAGCAGCAATCGCTCTGTTCAGTCACACAATCGGGCAGATTGGCTTGTTTACCGATGCCGAGGCACACATGGCGCGCCTGGAAACGCTCTTTGGCGGTTTCAACAGTGAACAGCTGCGTAGCATCATCAAAACTGACGCGCGTAACCGGCTGATTGAACGCCAGATTGCTTAGGCGAGCGGCCACCCAAGCGAGATAATCTGAGAACTCCTCGCGCGAAACGGTGCGCTGCTCGGTAGTCAGAAAACGATAGAATTTCTTCCGCTGCACCAGATAGTTAACAAAGCTGTAGCGATTGGTGGGTTCGACCGCGCTCACCAGATCTTTGAGAAAACTGGTTTGCATCGCGCAGTCCGGCACCATCATGCCTGGATGCCAGGCAAAATGAGGTTTCCGCTCAAGAAACAGTGAACTAAATCCTTCCAGCCCTTCAGCGAGCGCGGCTACGCTGAGGTTGAACGGCCCAATGCCGATGCCAATGAAATCATACGTCTTCATTCTGCGGACTCCTGGGTGACCAGATAGAGTGGGTTAGCAAGATTGGTAAGGTAGTTCGGCAACATACGGCTACCGCCGTCATGTTCGGAGAACGTCAGTTTTACCGGATTGAGGATGACGCGGATGATCTGCGGCTTGAACAGATCGAACAGCGCAAAGCGATCGGCCATTGCCGGATGTTTTGCCATGTATTGCTGGAGCACATTGGCAAGCAGTTGATAGAAACGCCGTTCACTGATGCCCGCGCTAATGGTGTGACGCGAGATAAAGCGCAGCACGGTGACAAAATGGCCGGTTTGCAAATCGTGGATCAGATAGTCGGCGCTGAGGCGCGCGGTGACATCCTTAACGGCAGCGGGCAGGGAAGTCAACTCCGGGAAATCGTGATCGACGAGGCGCATATCGCCCTGAAAATCTTTCAGCAGGATGCGCTGAGGAACATGGTCTTTCATCACCAACGTCACGTTCTGCCCGTGCGCAATCAGCGCCACGCCGTAACGGCACATCAGGTGATAGAACGGAATCACCACCACGGAAAACATCTGGCTCAGCCAGCTTTTCGCATCCAGCCCCGACCGCTTAATCCACGCATCAATCAGCGGACGACCTGCGTTATCGGTTTCCATCAGCGCGGCCATCAGCACCGCTTGCTCACCCGGCTGGAGATAGACGGAAGGATTTTCGCGCCAGATGACTCCCAACATCTCCTGATAGCGATAAGGCGCCTGCGGCAAGGCGGCGTAACCTTCATGAGCCAAATAGCCGGCGGCGGGTTCCGCCAGAATCTGCGCGCCAGTGGCTCGCAAAGTTGGGTCTTGCGCGAACTGCTGCTTTAACCACGCAGAGGCTTGCGGCCCGGCAGCGATGTATTTGCCGGGAATGCCGCGATAACACGAGGTGTTATAAATTGTCAGCGGCAGTTTGATATCAAAGCGTGCAGGGCGGCTGGCATTGGTCAGCGTACGCAGCGACTGCTGGGCCAAATAGCTGTCACCAAATTCGCCCAGTTCAATCAACTCGCCGCGCGCCAGATAAGGCAGGAAATGCAGGGCAATTTTTTGCTGCCACTGCCACGGATGAACCGGCAAGGCTAGCCAGTTGTCATCCAGATTTAATGACTGCCAGCGCTGGTGGAAGCGCGCCAATTCGGCTTTATCCAGGGCACTGGCGAGCAATGCCGCGATATCGCAGTCTTCTTCATGGCTCCAGACAAGCTTGTCGCGTCGCACCGCAATCCAGTGCAGACGAAAGCGATTTCGATACTCTGGCGCGTAGGCGTGCAGCGCATCCAATCCCCATCCACGGCGGCCTTTATTGAAGATGAATTTGGGATGCCCGCTGAGCAGGCATTGCAGTTCATCAGCATCAAGATCAATCAGGTCGTTGGCGCACAGCGACTGACGCGCTTCCAGTAACTGAATATCGCCGCGCAGTGTGGCGTAGAGATCTTCCAGATGCTCGGCGGTTTGCGCATCGTTCATCTGTAAAACCTGAGCCAGCTGGCGCAACAGCGTGTCGGCTTCCAGCGGACCGCCATTCAATGAAGCCGGATCAATGTGCAGCCAGCCCCAAATGCTGCGACTAGCGGTAAATTCCCAACACACTGAATTTACAGGGATTTCCCAGCGACCTTCTGATTTTTCGACGGCATCGAGCGCTTGCTCATACTCAAGTTCGGCGAGAATTTTGGCGATCATCTCGCGATTCACACGTTGCCACATCACAAGCCCACCTCCGTAAAGAAACGGTGGCGTTCACTCATCACCAAGCGGGAACGCTTGTGCGGAAAATCGAACTCTTTAAGGGTGTCAAAACCTGCAACCGGCAGATGGCGGAACAGACGCTGATTGTCGTAGCGCGGTTCCGCTACCACACGTTGGGTGCGCGGTTCATCGAGATACAGGTAATGTGTGAGCCCGCGCAGCCAGCTACGGATAAAGTGCGCGCCACGCCAGGCTTCTTCGCCAACCAGCATATGCAGACCGCGATCAAATGGCTGCCAGCGGTAATGGCGGCCAATACGATCTTCGGCGGCCCAGTAAATCTCAAAATAGCCAAACGGTTGATCGTCAAAGCAGCCGATCAGCGGATAACAGTAGGCGGAGTCGAGCTGCTTGCGCAGATAATTTTCTTGATCGGCCTGCGGGCCGGCCATTTCCCAGAAAGCGTTAACGCGCGGTGAGTTCATCCAGCGGGTAAAGCGCTCGGCATCCTTTGCCACATCAGCAACGCGGAAACTCAGCGTGCGTTTGATCTGCGCATCGTAACGCCGATAGACCTCACCATCGGGTCTGACTGGACGGACTGGATAGTAGAGCTGGCGCGCCGCATCGAACTGCATTTTTCCACTGGAAATTGACCGCTCTGCGCGCAGCCACAGCGGCAACTGCCAGAAGGTTTCCCGCGCAACATAGTCGCTGTTGACAGCAGCGAACAGCGCTTGCGCTTGCGGCTCATCGCGCCACTGATCCCACGGAAGCTGAATACCGCTAAGCTGCGGCGCGGCAATCAGTAACTGATCGATCGCTTCCACCAGCCAGCCATCGGGAATATCGGCGACAAACTGCAATGCCGCGCTGCTATCCAGCCCCAGCTGCAACGGCAGCGCCTGGCCGGTAAGCGTGCATTGGAAGCCATTGAGGCCGTGAACAATATTTGCCTGTGGCATCACGCTTTCTCCCGGTAAAACGGATTGTGGAAATCGAAGTAGATCACGGCCGGATCGGCGATGGTGTTTTCGTTGTGATCGTGCAGGTAGCAATGGAAGTTGCCTTTGCAGTTCCAGTGTTTGCTGTCGAGGACGTAATCAAGGCAATCGGTGTTGCGAACGCGTTGGCGTAACTCAGCCAGCTTGTCGCGCACCATCGACATCAGATGTTCTTCCGATGCAAAGCCAGCCGCACCGAGTGCGGCGGTGACGGCAAGCGTGGAGTTAACCAGCAAGTAATAGGGGAAGTAGCGCAGCACCTGTTCGCGACTGAAGGTATTTTCTGCATCGGCTTCGCCGATTTGGCTGATCCACTCGCGGGCGTTTGCAGTGAAGCCGCTGCCCTGGCAGTCGCGATATAGCAATCCAACCGGTAAATCCTGCTGCATCTCTACCAGGATGTTTTGTTGATGCGCCAACAGCACCAAACCGTAATCGGCTTCTGTGCTGAACAGCGGCAACAAGACGTGATCGCAGTAAGCATTGAGCCAGCACTGCGCCGCCTGCGCTAACGACAATCCGAGTCGAGAACTGAGCCTTCTTACTGCCGCAGCGAGCAAGCTGTCTCCACCATCCGGAGCGGCTTGCGTCAAGCTCACCAGCACGTTGGTCTGGGTTTGTGGCGTGTCGAATAGCAAGTTCACGCGGAACGCCATCAGGCTCTCTTCCTGAACGCTGCCATCAACCGAACGTAATCCAGCCCAGCCATCCTCCTGCATCACGCGCATGGTGGGATGCTGCATTTGCAACGCCTGCCATTGCGGCGTCTCGGCTAAACGCGCCAGACGCATGCCACGTTTCACCTCTTTCACCGACAAGGTGCGTACCGAATTAGTCAGGCGCACGCTAAGGGAAAATTTGATCATGTCGTTGCTGATGGGCGAATAGAGCGAGCGTGACGAACTGGTTGGTAGCCAGGCATGACCAGATTCACCCAGATCGACTAACGCGCCGTTGGATATCAGCTTTTGACACCATGCCTGCGATAGCAGATGACGCGCTTGCCACGGATGCATCGGCACCAGCCAGCGCGTGTCGGTAAAGTGACTCAACAGTTCAGGCGCACTCTGCGCGGCAAAACGCTGCAAACGGGCGCGTAGTGACAATCCCAAACTCTCGCCGGCCACGTACTGACAATCAACAGAGAACCAATGCAGCGGGAAGTCCGAACCAAAGTCAGGCAGATAGCGGCGAGCTTCTGCTTCATCAAAAGGTTCATGCGATTTTGGCGCTGGGTGGAAAGCGTGCCCGACCAGCAGCGCCTGTTCCGCATCGGCAAAGGAGAGTGCCTTGTGTCGCAACGCTGACCAGCGATGGCGCAAATTGATCGCCTGCCAGGTATTGGCATGGCTTTCACACACTCGTTGCTGGAATAAATCGATGACGTTGCTGCTCAACTCTGCGCGGATGGCGGGCATGTCCAGCATCAGTGACACCAGCGTCTCAAAACTGATCGGTTTACCTTGTGGTGATTCTGGGCTGACCAGCAGGGCGGGAAACTGATACTGGTGATGCTGAGTGGGCGAGAAATAGCGCAGTGGCAAACGCAGCGCATGCGACGTCGATAGCGCCAGATAGATGTGGGCTTGCTGTCCTTGCTGTGCATCTGGAATGTATGTCCAGTCACGTGTTTCCCGGAAAAATGCATTGAGAAAACACTGTGCCGCCACGTCCACGCCTGACGGCTGAGGCAGGTAATCCATAAGATAATCTCACTTAGCAACTGATAATGATTATCGTTATGATAAGTATTTCATTTACATTGGCAACAGATTTTGCAATATTTACATACAAGTTATGTCGATTATTCCCCTGTTTTTAACGGTGTTTTTACATATTAATGGCTTCTTTTGCTGATTTGTTAAGTAGGAAAGTGATAAGGAAATCCAATTGGCCACTGGCGTTATGCGCCGGTTTGCTGGGGATTGGTCAGAACGGCTTATTGGTGGTTTTGCCGCAAATGGTGGCAATGACCGGCTTGTCACTGTCCACCTGGGCGGGACTGCTGCTGTTTGGTTCGATGCTGTTTCTACCTGCTTCGCCGTGGTGGGGAAAAGTCTCCGAAGAGAAAGGCTGTAAGTGGGTGGTTGTGACCTCGCTGATCGGCTATTTGCTCAGTTTTTGCCTGATGGGGCTGGTGGTGTGGCTGATGGCAGAAAAAACCATCGGCTTGGGGTTAGGGTTGAGCGGACTGGTGATCTCGCGCGTGATCTACGGCTTAACGGTGTCGGGAATGGTGCCTGCCGCGCAGACATGGGCGATGCAACGCGCAGGAACGGACCAGCGTATGCAAGCACTGGCAACCATCAGCTCAGGCTTGAGCTGTGGACGATTGTTGGGGCCGCCGCTGGCAGCGCTCACCCTGAGCATTCATCCCACCGCGCCACTCTGGTTAATGGCCATCGCGCCAGTTGTTGGGTTGCTGCTGATTTACGGGCAATACAATGATCCTCCGCTGCAAGCCATCACACATCAATCAGCTCGAATGAACCGCGGATTGCTGCCGTTTCTCTGTTTGGCGGCGTTACTCGCTGCCAGCATTAGCTTGATGCAAATCGGCCTTTCTCCGATGCTGAGTGGTTTTATTTCAACGCCGTCAGCGATTAGTCATCATGTTGCGTGGCTGTTGAGTCTTGCGGCCGCGAGTACTTTGCTGGCGCAATTCCTGATTGTGCGGCCGCAGCGATTAAGCGTGAAACCGCTGCTGCTGGTTGCCGCCATCTTGATGAGCGTCGGGCTTAGCGTGATGGTGACGGGCCAGCTACTCTCGCTCTATGTCGGCATTGCCGTGACATCATTTGGTGCGGCGATGGCTACGCCTGCCTACCAATTGCTGCTTAATCAAAAGCTTTCACTCGGTAAGGGCGCGGGTTTGATCGCCACCAGCCATACGCTGGGTTACGGCCTCAGTGCCTTGCTGGTTCCTTTCATCACGTGGCTTTCGGGGCAGCACCATTTGCTGGCGGGGGCGTGCATCGCGTCACTTATCTTCCTCGTGATCACCTGCGGTTTGGGATTCACCACTCACTCTCAACGTGCGCGCTAAGCGCCAGGAAACACTATGTCTAGCGTCCTCGGTTACCGGGTGTTCAATGTCACGCTGCTGCATAAAACATGGCTATCTCCTTCGTTCATGCGCTGTGTGTTCACCGGTGCAGACGTTGGGATGATGAAGATGGATGGCCCCGATCAGCGGATAAAATTGTTGTTCCCGTCGCTGAGTGGCCAGGCGCCTGCGCTGGCGTCAAACCGTTCCTGGTGGGAACAGCTTAAAAGCTTGCCGCAGGCGCACAGGCCAATTCCACGCACCTACACGTTGCGCGGCGTTGAGGCTGCCGAATGTCTGATGGATGTTGAGTTTGCGATTCATGGGAGAGAGGGTATTGCTTCAGCCTGGGCGATCGATGCCACGCCCGGCGACACGCTGCAAATCGTTGCGCCTAATAGACAGCACATCGCTGACAGTGGCGGCTATGAATGGCGTCCGCATCCAAACGTTGAACGCGCATTGATCGTTGCTGATGAAACCGCGCTACCGGCGGTGAAAGGAATTCTTGAGCAAATGGCGAAGTGGGCTAATCCGCCCAAAATGCAGATTTTTCAGGAAATCCCGCTGGACGAAGACCGCCTCGATTGGCGTGCGTATAGTTTTGCGGAGGTTCATTGGCTGCCGCGTGATAAAGCCGAGTATGGTGCTGCTTTGCTAAGTGCATTAAAAGACCGGGCAGTGATTCCAGCTTACGCCCTCAATTCACAGAATGATGACATCGACGATGAAGGCGATTTGCTTTGGCGCGGGGCGGAGAACCAAGGCAACCAATTCTATGGTTGGGTTGCCGCTGAATCTTCCTCGGTAAAACATATCCGACGTTATCTGGTTGGTGAACGCCATGTCGCCAGCGAGAATGTCAGCTTTATGGCGTACTGGAGTAAGGGAAAAGCCTGTTGAATGGCCCGTTAACGTGGCTATTTAGGGCAAATTTTATTTCGACTGAAAAGCATTCCATTCGTCGCGGGTGATTTCCCACAGTTCGGAATCGAGTAAACCGCTCACATACTCTTTCTTACCTGTACTGACGAGCCGCATGCCGCTACTCGATGAAATACGTTGGGATCGGTTATTTAGTGCTGCTTTCGGTGCGCGTAACACGGGCTTATTCAGGATATTGAACCAGTAATCTGTGGCGGCAATACTGGCCTCGCGCATATAGCCCTGCTTTTGATATTCCGGTGCCAACCAGAATCCACGGTTGTTATCTTCAACGTCATAAAGGCAGATTAAACCCATTATATCTTCAGGTGCTTCATGACGTCTTATCGTCCAGAACCACGCAATTCCTTTTGCCATATCGGGGAGTGCCACGTTATTCACGTAACTACTGGCACCGTCGTCAGGATAGGGCCAGGGCACTGAGGCGACCATATAGCGCACGATTTCCCAGCGCGGATAGAGTTGCTGAATTTGAACCGCATCTTCTGCCATCAGCGGTTTAAGTTGTAGGCGTTCGGTTATTAACGCGGGGATCGTCATCAATCAATGTCCTTTTGCCTAATGTCTCTCTAATAACCAATTTAGCATGTCATTTCTGTGATGTTAAAAACCGTTATTCATTCATTGCGGCTGTGACTCCGCATAGTTGATGCGTTGTCCGCGATCTCCTGAGAATGGGAAATGATATTAATCGCCAAAGCGGAAATATTTGTAACAAACACTGAAATGTTATGTTATAACGTAATCTTTTGGTGAGTTGAGAAATTATCATGAAATTGAATCAGTATGCAGTACTTCTGGGGTTGGTATTGAGTTCACAAGCGTTTGCTCACGCGGGTCATTCACATGGCGTACCGCTCAGTGAGAAAGATATTAGCGCGGCAAATGGCGTGTTTGCTGACGGAGATATCAAAGATCGTCATCTTTCTGATTGGGACGGCGTATGGCAGTCGATCTATCCTTATGCCAAAGATGGCAGCTTGGATCCCGTTTTCCATAAGAAGGCTGAAGCGGATAAATCCAAGTCATTCGCTGATATCAAGAATTACTATTTGAAGGGTTATGCCAGCACCATGACCGATATTGGCATTGAAAACGGCACGATGGAATTTACCGTGAACGGAGCGGTGAGTGCCTGCAAATATGATTATAAAGGATATAAGGTGCTTAATTACGTTTCAGGTAAAAGAGGCGTTCGCTATCTTTTTGAATGCAGTGAAAGGAAAAGCACCGCACCTAAATATGTGCAATTCAGTGACCACATTATCAGTCCACAGAAATCATCGCACTTCCATATCTTCACCGGAAATGAATCGCAAGAAGCGCTCTTTGCCGAACTTGAGAACTGGCCGACATTCTTCCCGTATCAGTTAACTAAGCAGGAAATTGTTGAAGATTTAATGCATCACTGATATTGGTCGAACGAGAGTTAGCCTTTAGACGTTGAAAAATACGCCCGCTTCTGGAACGAAGCGGGCGGAAGGATTATTTACCCAACAGTTCGTTGCGAACGATTTCTGCGCCGGCACTTAATGCGCGCAGTTTGCCGCTCGCGACACCACGTGGTAACGGTGTCATACCGCAGTTGGTAGATGGATAAAGATTTTCAGCATCAACAAATTGCAGCGCTTTACGTAAGGTCTCCGCCACTTCTTCTGCGGTTTCAATGGTGTGAGTCGCTACATCAATCGCGCCAACCATCACTTTTTTACCGCGAATCAGTTCCATCAATTCCATTGGAACGCGCGAGTTTTGACATTCCAGCGAAATAATATCGATTTTTGATTTTTGCAGCTTAGGGAAAATACCTTCGTATTGGCGCCATTCAGTGCCTAAGGTCTTTTTCCAATCGGTGTTGGCTTTGATGCCATAACCGTAGCAAATATGTACCGCAGTTTCGCATTTAAGACCTTCAACCGCTCTTTCTAATGCGGCAATGCCCCAATCATTCACTTCATCGAAAAACACGTTAAAGGCCGGTTCATCGAATTGGATAATATCCACGCCAGCCGCTTCTAATTCTTTGGCTTCTTCATTAAGAATCTTAGCGAATTCCCAAGCGAGTTTTTCACGGCTTTTATAATGGGCATCATACAGCGTATCTATCATGGTCATCGGGCCAGGCAGCGCCCACTTGATCGGTTGCTTGGTCAATTGACGCAGGAACTTCGCATCTTCAACGAACACTGGTTTTTGACGTGATACTGCGCCAACCACGGTTGGTACGCTGGCATCGTAACGATTACGGATGCGCACGGTTTCACGCTTCTCGAAATCAACACCACTTAAGTGTTCAATAAAGGTGGTGACAAAGTGTTGGCGCGTCTGCTCGCCATCGCTAACAATATCAATCCCGGCCTGAAGCTGATCTTCCAGGGTTAAACGCAGCGCATCTTGTTTGCCTTCAATTAACGCTTGATCCTGCAATTTCCACGGTGACCAAAGAGTCTCTGGCTGTGCCAGCCAAGAAGGTTTTGGCAAGCTGCCAGCGGTCGAAGTGGGTAACAATCTTTTCATGATAAATAACCTTGTAATCTTAGTTAATCAAAGCGCGTAATTAGCAGACCATTGCTCAAGAATGGATTGATAAGGTTTAATAAAAGTCTCTTCCGTAAACTTCCCTTGTTCAACCGCTAATTGGCTGCGTTCTTCGCGATCGTAAACAATGCGCGTTAAAGAATAATCCTGGTGATTCAGGGTTGGCTGATAGCATTTTGACGCCGCTGAATTCGCATTGTAGATCTCCGGGCGATAAATTTTCTGGAATGTTTCCATGGTGCTAATGGTACTAATCAACTCCAGATCGCTGTAATCAGCGGTTAAATCACCAGTGAAATAGAACGCTAACGGCGCCACGCTATTAGCAGGCATGAAATAGCGCGCATGCAGGCCCATTTTAGCGAAATATTTATCGGTCAAAGAATATTCATCTTGCTGATATTCAATACCCAAAACCGGATGTTGGTAATCAGTTTGGCGGTAAACATTTTTGCTGGAAACACTCAGGCAAATAACCGGTGTTTTGCTGAAATGTTGTTTATAAACTTCAGAATTCACGAAGGATTTAAAAATATTGCCATGCAGTTCACCAAAACTCTCTGGCAATCTTTGCTCCGGCTGGTTCTTCATGTGATCCAACAGCACGACGCTGAAATCATAATCTCGTACGTAAGAAGAGAAGTTATTGCCGACAATCCCTTCAATGCGTTGATGGGTTTTTTTATCAACGATAATGGTTTTTAAGATCTCAATCGCCGGGAAGGTTTTGCCGTTACCTTCAATATCAATTTCCACTGAAATGATATCCAGCTCGACAGCATAGCGATCGCCGTTGGGATTATCCCAATGCGCCAGGGAATTGAAACGGTTGTCCATCATCATTAAGGCGTTGCGCAAGTTATCCTGGCGATGAGTTCCTCGCGCCAGATTGGCAAAGTTAGTGGTGATACGCGTGTTCTGAGAAGGGTTGTAGTTCTCATCGAAACGCGTGCTCTTAATGGTAAAGGCAAAATCGTTGTTCATCGCAATCTGGCATCCTAATTTCTGATATAAAACCTGAACGAAATGCTTACTTTTCAGGATTTTTTCATTTACTTACTTCTTCAATAGTCTTCATCTTGACTACAAAAAAATAACAGAGCCTATTTATGCCTAACTCGTTGATTAAGTTAAAGTGATATAAATTCACCGAACATGAAGGAATTTCATGTTCAAGGTTTTTCATGCGAGGAATTGAAGTCTGGATCTCATTTTTTTGATAAAAAATGAACGTATGGAAGGAAGTAACAAGGGGGCACCCTAAATGGTGCCCCAACAAATATCAGTGCCGCGCAGCGATAAAAACGTTGGTCATGAAGAAAATTCAGCTAACCGCGATCACTTGCCTGATGTGCTGAACGCCAGTTTCGCCGCAAAACACAAAAACAGTCCGCCGGTCGCGCGGTCCATCGCTCTAATAACGCGACTCTTCTTCAGCACGCCAGACGCAAAATGGGTGGAGAGAATCAGCGTGGTGGACCAAACCGTACCGATCAGCACATGAATGCCGACCAGAATAAATGTCCAGATGAACGGCGAATGCCCGGCAGGAATGAACTGCGGCAAAAACGACACATAGAAAATCCCCACCTTTGGATTGAGCACATTGCCCAGCATGCCTCTGATAAACCAATTGTTGCGCGGTGAAGTGGCTCCCTCTTCTTGAATGAATGTTGACCTCGGGCGCATCAGCAAGTGCAAACCCAGCCAGCACAAATAAGCAGCGCCACAAATTTTCAAGATGGTGTAAGCCAGCTCAGAAACCGCCAGCAGCGCACCCAAACCCAGTGCGACAACCGCGCCCCAAATGAAGCAACCAGTATTGATGCCCAATGCGGTATGAAAGGCTTTTTTACCGCCTTCAGCGCAGGCGGTGCGCAGGATCAGCGCGGTATCGAGGCCGGGCGTCAGCGTGAGTAGCAGTGCAGCAAAGGAAAACGCGAGGAGTGAATCGTGGACGGACATTTTCTATCTCCGAAAGCGAAGATGTTATCTATTTGTTATCTGTGCATCAATATCCCGCTATATGAAATTTTCTCTTCCGCCCGCGCATCACCTGTCAACAAGGCAGGCAAGCTGGCACAGCAACAAGCATTGCCGCTATAATCGCTGAAATTTTTTCAACTGGCTTAGATATCAAAATGGCAAAACTTACCTTACAAGAGCAGCTGCTAAAAGCAGGGCTGGTCAGCAATAAAAAGATGGAAAAAGTGCAGCGCACGGCGAAGAAATCGCGCGTGCAGGCGCGTGAAGCCAGAGAAGCGGTAGAAGAGAACAAGAAAGCGCAGATCGAGCGTGATAAGCAACTTAGCGAGCAGCAGAAGCAAGCCACGCTGGCGAAAGAAGTGAAAGCGCAGGTCAAGCAGCTGATTGAAATGAATAAAATCGACATTGCCAAAGGTACGATTGATTTCAACTTCACCGACAACAACCTAATCAAAAAAATCGCGGTGGATAAGCTGACACAAACCCAGCTGATCAATGGTCGCCTGGCGATTGCGCGTTTAGTCGCAGACAACAACGGTGAAGCCAAATACGCCATTATCCCAGCTAGCGTGGCGGATAAAATCGCGCAGCGTGATGCAGATAGCATCGTATTGAATAGCGCGCTGAGTCAGGAAGCGCAGGATGAAGACGATCCGTATGCGGATTTCAAAGTCCCAGACGATTTGATGTGGTAATTAAAATGGGCTGGGATTGTGTGCAGTAATCGGTTCTTCGGTTATTGGATGGACAAAATGCAGTTCGCTGGCGTGTAACATCAAACGAGATGTTTGTTCGCTGCCTGGCACCAACAACCCACCATACAGATCGCAGCCTAAGATCGGGTGCCCCAATTGCTCACAGTGAATACGCAGTTGATGGGTGCGCCCGGTTTCTGGCGTGAGTTGCACCCGCGTCACCGGCAACAAAACGCCGTTTTTCATCGCACGCTCAAATCGCTCAACCACCTGATAATGCGAACGCGCGGGTTTGCCGTTGATATTGCAAATCTTCATGCGCGGAAACAGCGCGGCATCTTTGGCAATCGGCGCATCAATCACGCCTTCATCTTGCTCCACATGCCCACACAGCAGCGCGCTATAAATCTTCGTTACGCTGCGCTGGCTGAATTGCTGACACAAAGCGGCATTGATCGCCTTGTTGCGCGCAATCACCATTAATCCCGAGGTACCAAAATCCAGCCGATGCACCAGCGTGCAGCCGGGAAAGATCTTCACCAACCGATGATGCACCGAATCGAGATTTTGCGGATTTTTGCCTGACAGGCTGAGCAAGCCGCTGGGTTTATTGATCAGCACCAGATGCGCGTCCTGATAGAGAATCTCTATCTCGTCGTGGCACGGCGGGGCGATAAAGGTATCGACAATGGCTGACATCATGCTGCCCGGTTGCAAAGGGAGGCGGATGATAACCAATTTAGTCTGAGCTGGCGAATCGGGATGCCCGCTCGCACTGGCGAAATTTATCGTCCAGACTTAAGTGGTCTGCGCGGGCGATGTGCATTAAACTGCGCGTCGAACTTTTTTAGATTAATGATTAATTAGGCGGCACTGGCGATGAACGGAACAATCACAACCTGGTTTGAAGACAAAGGTTTTGGATTTATTAAAGATGAAAACGGTGACAACCGTTATTTCCATGTGATTAAGGTCGCCAATCCTGATCTGATTAAGAAAAACGCCGCTGTCACCTTTGAACCGACCACCAATAACAAAGGTTTGTCTGCGTATGCAGTGAAAGTGGTGCCGGAGAGCAAATACATCTTTATCGCCGGCGAGCGTCTCAAACTCACCTCAATCAAATCGTTTCTGGTTTACAGCGAAGAAGTGCCAGCCGATGCGGGCATTGATAAAGAGAATCCGGTATTGTCAGTGGGCATTTTGATGAACAGCATCAAGCCGAAGTCAGACAATAAACCAGGCGAAATGCGTGAGCTGAAAAAGCTGGCGATCACCACTTTCCAGGGATCGACGCTGATCTTCTCGGCGGATGAAGTTGACATCGATGCCACGGTAAAAATGCTCAAGATGAAGTGAGTTCGGCATGCAGGTGCGCATTAACACGCACCTGCATTGATGGACTAAAAACTCTGCCAATCTGCGTCGTTCACCACCGCAAATCGCGTGGTTTTGGTCATTACAGGCGAGCGCATCACCGCAGGTGATTGAGGTGCATTTCCCGCATTCGCAACCTGAAATTTCCCTACCAGCTGATTCAAACTTCCGGCTTGTTCTTGCAGTGATTGTGAAGCGGCAGAAGCCTGTTCCACCAGCGCGGCGTTTTGCTGCGTCACATCATCCATTTGATTGACCGCTTGCTGCACTTGAAGAATGCCCTGGCTCTGCTCAACCGCCGCCGCCGCGATCTCTTCGACTAACTGGCTCACCTGATGAATCGCATCGTTCATCACGCCCATATTGCGGCCAACATCATTGGCCTGCGCGGCACCGGCTTCTGTCAGGCGATGCGACTCTTCAATCAATGCTTTAATCTCACGTGCGGCAGTGGTGGAACGCTGCGACAAGCTGCGCACTTCGCCTGCAACCACCGCAAATCCTTTACCGTGTTCACCGGCGCGTGCGGCTTCCACCGCAGCATTAAGCGCCAGAATGTTGGTCTGGAAAGCGATGCCTTCGATGATCGACACAATCTCCGTCACTTTGCGTGAACTGCCACGAATGTTGTCCATAGTTGAAAGCATGGTGGTCAGTGAAGCGCTGTTTTGTTCCGATAAGCCGCTGGCGTTGGCGGCAAGCTGGCTGGCTTGATGGGTGTTGTCGGCGGTTTGGCGCACGGTTTCACTCAGTTCGGTCATGCTGGCGGCGGTTTGCTCCAGCGAGGCGGCTTGCTGCTCAGTACGCGCGGAAAGATCTTCATTCCCCGCTGAAATCTGCACCGACGCGCTGCTGACTGACTGCGATGCTTGGCGCACCGATAATAGCGCGCTAGCAACGCGATCCATCAAAATATTGAACGAATGCGCCATATTGCCGACTTCATCGCGACGGCTTTCATCGGCTTTGAGCGTCAGATCGAGGTTTTCGCTGGCAGCCATCATCACTTTACCGGCGGCAGACAAGCTGCGACGAATGCGCAACACGGTGAACAGCGATAACAAGCCAAAAATCACCACGGTGCCGGCCACGCCCGCGATGGTGGTCCATAACACGGAATGGAAGGTGCTGCGATTGGTGGCGCGCAAGTTGTCGCCGAGTGAAATATTCAGTTCCAGCTGCTTTTGATAATCGCGGATCAATTGATGAATCGCGGCGCCGATGCCGTCATTGCCCTCCATCAATGCCAGGCTAATATCGTTCTGATGCGCACGTGAGGCGGCAAGAAACGCCGGTAGCGCCTGTGTTACCTGCTGGATATTGCTGTAAGCCAACTCTGTCAGCCGTTGATCTTCATCGTTGGAGATATCATTCGCCATGTAGTAATCGGTCAGCGATTTCAAATCAGCCAGTTGCTGTTGAATTTCATTTTCTACCGCGGGCATTTTGCCGTCATCGGTTTGGCTTTTATGTTTGTATAAGGTCAGAGCTAGCTGGTTGCTGCCATCAATCAGTTTGCCGAGATCTTTAATCGAAGGGATGGCATTGGTTTGCACATATTCAAAGCGATCCTGGAAACCGGAAAGCAACGAAATCGCGAGCACCGCTTGCAGGATAATGGCGCCGAACAGCATGGAAAAGGTGAGAAACAGACGTTGCGAGATGTTCATCTTATTATCCTTAATCTAAAGGCATCCCTGTAAAGCCGTTCAGGGAAAAGGGCAGATTAATAAACATCGGCAGATTGGAGGATTTAGTTAATTTATTTTTGCCATTCGTTAAGGCTTTCGCGAGATCGAGTGCAAATTTTCAACACTCAGTTTGTCTGTCAGTAATGTCCTACAAAGGATCATCCAGGGACTACAAATCTACGCTTCCGCTCCCATATTCCCCTACAGGACTACAACATAAGATCACTGCAATCTGGCGGATTTCCCTAAGCCGTCGCCATTATTGCGAGTGTACAAACCGATGAATAAAATTTTCCGCGTTATCTGGAATGCAGCAATGCAGCAGTTTGTTGTTACTTCTGAGCTGGCAAAAGGCAAAGCGAAATCAAGCTCATCATCAAGCGTTGTTTCACAGCCAACAAAAGCAATAACGTTATCGGGTTTGGCGATGGCGATCACTGTTGCTCTGCTTTCGCCAACGGCGCACGCCGCAGGCACCATTATTGCCAATGGCAAAACTGTTGTGGTGCAGAACCAGGATATTGTGGCTTCGGGTACCGGGGAAAATGTGCGTGGCGTGAGCGCCACCAATAATGGTCTGGCGGAATTTACCAACGGAACTATCACCACGAATAAAGCTTATGGGCACGGCGCTTTCGCTGAGTCTGGCGCATCCATTGCGTTAAATAATATAGACATCACCACGTCAGCTGGCACCGCGCATGGACTTTATGCACGCGGTAATGCTTCGATTTCAGGCGATGGCATTAATATCTCCACACGTGGCGCGGCTTCATATGGTTTACAAACCAGCGATGGCAACATCACGCTGACCAATAGCAGCATTAAAACCTCGGGCACTAATTCTTATGGTGCGTTTGCCGCAGTGGTAAGTGGAAATACATCCATCAGCGACACAACCATTAATACTACCGGTGACAACGCCCACGCTGTTTATGTTACTGGCGGCCAGATGACTGTGAATAATAGCCAGCTCAGTGCCAGCGGTCATACGGCAAATGGTGCAAATGCCGTGGGCGCGGGCAGTACAATTAATATTAATAATAGCAGTATTACAACGGCGGGTTCTTCATCTGAAGCGGTCTACGCGAAGAATGGCGGCACGGTTAATCTCACTAACACCAATATTTTTACCGACCGTATTAACTCTTATGGTTTGCGTACCAATGGCGCTAATGCCACGGTGAATTATGATGGCGGAACCATTACGACAACCGGGCCAACCAGAACTATTCAGGCGATTGCCGGTTCACAAATAAACATTCGTAATGCCACGATTAATTCCGCAGACTCTGCCGTTCAGGCATTGTCGAATTCCCGATTGGACATCCGGGATACCACAATCAATTCTGAGAACATGGCAGTTGATATTGAAGGCGGCTCGAAAGCGAATCTTGAGGGTGTCACTATTAACGCCAATAATTCAGGTGTTTTTGTTTCGGGTACCAATAGCCAACTGACGGCGAATAACGTTCAGGTTAACAACAGTAATGGCTTGTTCGCATTTCAAGTCGCGTTCGATGGTAGTGCCAATCTTGACAATATTGAAATCAACCAAGTTGGCAATGCACGGGGTTTAGAGGTATTGGCGGGTGGCACGGCCACAGGAAATAACGTCCGAATTAATATTGATAGCAGTGATAGCGGAACGGCCTCTCATGCTCTTGCCATTGGTAACAGTAAAACAAACCAATTAGCGTTGAGTAATTCTCAGATTACGCTCAACGGTGCTAATAGTATCGGGGCTGAGTTCAGCTCTACGCCTGTTAGTAATAATACTTTATCACTCACCGACAGCAGTATTACCGCTACTGAAGGAACGGTTCTTCTGGTCGCATTTAATGCGGATACTAATGTGAACACCTCAGGATCATTATTAACCGGTGCAACACTGTTATCCGCTGGTGTGAATACTAGCGGTTCGATAAGCAACGTGGAATTAACAGGTGACAACGGCTCAGTATTCAACGGCGATGTCGTAATTGATCGCGCTAACACCGCAAAAAACATCATCAACCTGGCCAATAATTCAGTCTGGCATGGCGCAACCGATTCACTGGAAACGTTGAACGTCTCCAGCGGCAGTGCATGGAACGTCACGCGCAATTCATCAGTCGATAATTTGACGCTGGATAACGGTACGTTAGATATGACCGCGCCGGGCACCGGTTACAGCGAAGTGACCATCGGCAATCTGACCAGCAACAACGGCACCATTGATTTCAAAACCCATCTTGAAGGCGATGATTCGGTCACTGACGATCTGGTGATCACCGGCGATTACAGCGGCAACAGCAACATCGTAGTGAAAAACGCGGGCGGCACCGGCGCGCAAACACTTAACGGCATTGAGTTAATTCGCGTTGACGGCGACATAAACGGGACGTTCGCGCAGCAAGGCCGCATTGTGGCGGGCGCTTACGATTACCATCTGGTGCAGGACGGCAACAAATGGTTACTGCGTGACGATATGGTTGGCGCGATTGGCGGGGAAAGCGGCGCACCAGTGATTGGCGATGGCATTACGCCAGTTAAAAGCGCGCCAATCACGCGTCCAGAAACCGGCAGCTACGCAGCCAACCTCGCGGCGGCCAACACCTTGTTTACCACCTCGCTTGACGATCGTCTGGGTGAAACCCATTACGTCGGCGCAGACGGCAACAAACACAGCACCAGTTTGTGGCTGCGCAATGCGGGTGGACACACGCGCTTTAGCGATAGTTCTGGCCAACTGAAAACCACCGGCAACCGCTATGTGATGCAGTTGGGCGGTGATATCGCACAGTGGAGCAGTAACGGCGACGATCGTTTCCATCTTGGCGTGATGGGCGGCTACGCTAACGCGCAGAGCAACACGCGTTCGTCAGTGACCGGCTATTCAGCCAAGGGCGAAGTGCATGGTTACAGCACCGGCGTGTACGCAACCTGGTTGCAGGACAATGCCGAGCAAACCGGCGCGTATGTCGATAGCTGGATGTTGTACAACTGGTTCGATAACAGCGTGAAAGGCCAGGATATTGCGCCAGAAAGCTACAAATCCAAAGGCATCACCGCGTCGCTGGAAGCCGGTTACAGCGTCAAAATGGCTGAGTTGACCGAGCGTTCCAGCTTCTATCTGCAACCGAAAGCACAGGTAACCTGGATGGGCGTGCAAGCGGATGATCATCAGGAACGCAACGGTACGCGCGTGGTGGGCGAAGGCAACAACAACGTGCAAACTCGTTTGGGCATGCGCGCCTACATCAAAGGTCACAACGCGATTGATGACGGCAAAAATCGCACTTTCGAACCGTTCATCGAAGCTAACTGGATCCACAACACCGAAACCTTCGGCAGCAGCCTGAATGGCGTAACAGTGAAGCAAGCTGGCGCGCGTAACCTCGGCGAAGTGAAAGTCGGTGTGGATGCCAAACTGAATAACGCCGTCAATCTGTGGGGCAATATCGGCCAGCAGATGGGCGATAAAGGTTACAGCGACAGCAGCGCGATGGTGGGCGTGAAGGTCAATTTCTAAGTCAAAAGAACGCGATTAATCGCGCCGCTACGAAAACGAGCGTTATTCATGTGCGGTAATCAATTGCCGCACATATCGTAGCGGCGCAATTTATTGCGCGTTTTTAAGGACGGCGGAACAACGCCAAACTCCGTCCTTCCAATTCGAAATCCTTCTCTTTGGTAATCACCAAACCTTCCTTCGCTGAATCCGAGGTACTCAATTCCAGCACCCAGCCGCCTTCACCAAACTGCGGAATTTGGAATGGCACATTGCCCTCGTACGGATTAAACAGCATCAACACATCATGCCAAATGCCTTCCTCATCTTCTAAATCCGTGCGACCAAGATATACGCCGAGCGTTGATCCATCATCCCACTGATCGGCCTGCTGGAATCCACCGCCAGCGTTAAACCACTTGATCTCCATGCCATCGCGCCAACTTTCACGGCGCAGCAACGGTTGTTTGGCTCTCAGCGCCAAAATATGCCGGGTAAAATCGCGCAGCGCATCGGCGGAAGGCGGCAGATTTTCCCAGTGCAGCCAGGAAATCTCGCTGTCCTGGCAATAGCCGTTATTGTTGCCGAGTTGGCTACGGCCAAATTCATCACCCGCCAGGATCATCGGCGTGCCGTGCGAAAACAGTAATGTGGCGAGGAAGTTACGTTTCTGACGCTCGCGCACCGCGTTAATGCCTTCATCCTCGGTTGGCCCTTCGGCACCGTAGTTGTAGGAGCGGTTTTCGTTATGACCGTCGTTATTGTCTTCACCGTTGGCTTCGTTGTGCTTCTCGTTATACGAAACCAAATCGTTCAGCGTGAAGCCATCATGCGCCGTGAGGAAATTGATGCTGGCCCACGGACGACGACCGCGCTGGTCGTATAGATCACCGGAACCCAGCAAGCGCGCGGCAAAATCGTTGGTCACCATGTCGCCTTTCCAGTATTCACGCACCGTATCGCGATATTTATCGTTCCATTCCGCCCAGCCCGGTGGGAAGCCGCCAACCTGATAACCGCCCGGCCCGATATCCCACGGTTCGCCAATCAGTTTCAGCCTGGAAAGCACTGGATCCTGCATGATGGCGTCAAAGAAGCCGCCACGCTGATCAAAGCCTTCCGGCTCGCGGCCCAGCACGGTACCCAAATCGAAACGGAAACCATCGACGTGCATCGATTCGGCCCAATAGCGCAGCGAATCGAGGATCATCTGCAACACGCGCGGATGCGAAGTATTCACCGTATTACCGGTGCCGGTGTCATTGATGTAGTAGCGATGCTGATCGGGCAGTGTGCGGTAATAGGAATAGTTGTCGATGCCTTTGAACGACAAGGTTGGGCCCAATTCGTTGCCTTCTGCGGTGTGGTTGTACACCACATCGAGAATCACCTCGATCCCGGCATCGTGGAAGGCGCGCACCATATCGCGGAAGCCCTGAATGCCGCGCGGGCCGAAGTAACGCGTAGCTGGCGCGAAGAAGGCCAGCGTGTTGTAGCCCCAGAAATTTTTCAGGCCACGATCCAGCAGATGTTGGTCGTCGGGGAAGCCGTGTACCGGCAACAGTTCGACGGTGGTTACGCCGAGGCTTTTGATGTACTCAATCGAAGCCTGATTACTCATGCCGTCATAAGTGCCGCGCATCTCGGCTGGCACCGCCGGATTGAGCTGGCTGAAGCCTTTAACGTGCGCTTCATAAATCACCGTTTTGGACCACGGAATATTCGGGCGATTGGCGTCCTGCCAGTCGAATTCATTTTCATCGATGACGCGGCATTTCGGGGTAAATGGCGCGCTGTCACGCGTATCAAAGCTGAGATCTTTTTCCTCATCTTGCAGGTCATAGGCGAAATGCGATTCGTCCCACTGCAGTTCACCCGCCAGTTCACGCGCGTAAGGATCGAGCAATAATTTATTGGGATTAAAGCGATGACCGTTTTCCGGTTCAAACGGGCCATGTACGCGATAGCCGTACAGCGCACCGGGCTGCAAGCCGGGAATGTAGCCGTGCCACACTTCATGGGTATATTCCGGCAGATCAAAACGGGCGATTTCGTTCTCGCCGCTATCATCGTACAGGCACAGTTCCACGCGCTCGGCATGGGCCGAAAACAGGGCAAAGTTGACGCCGTTGCCATCATAGTTCGCACCGAGTTTTAGCGCTGAACCTGATGTTATTGTTAAAGATTGATCGTTAGACATCAAAGACTCTCCAATCCTGTTAACTTGCTTAACTTCAACATCGCGCACATTTTGTAGCGGCGCGATTTATCGCGTTGTTTTGATTTAAACATTCTGCCAGCCGATAGATTGCGCAATAAATTGCGCCGCTACGGATCGTGCGAATAGTAATTAACTCACCAAAATCAGTGGCGCGTACCAGGGCTCATTCTCCAGTAACACCCGTTCGTTGATTGATTCGCTCTCTCCGGTGAGAAGGTTGCGATAGCGTCGATGGGCGAGGGATTCCGGTAAGATGATTTCGCATTCTGACCAGTCGATGCCCGCAAAACTCAGGCGTGGCACCACCACAATTAACGCGTGATCGCTGTCTTGTCGTGCAAAGGCGATGACGTGATCTCGTTGCTCGCCGCTCACCTCGAGCGGTTGATAATCGCCAAAGCGGAACAGCGCAGAATGCTTGAGGCGCAAATGCAGCAAACGCGCAATCAGTTGCTGTTTGATTTTGCCATTCAGCCAGTCAAGCGGTTCGGTGAAATCCGGTGGCGTAGCGACATCTAATTGTTGGGCAAGCAGGCCGAAATCCGGCATGCGGCGGTTGTCAGGATCAACCAAACTGAAATCCAGTGCTTCGCTGCCTTGATAGATATCTGGCACGCCAGGCGCAGTCAGTTTGAGGGTGGTTTGCGTCAGGCTGTTGATCAATCCGGCCTGAATAAACGGACGCAACGATTGACTGAAATCGTCGAGGAATTGGGGATTGTTGAGCGACAGCAAATGGCGCGCATAATCCATCACCGCCGTTTCATACGATTCGTTAGTTTCAGCCCAATCGGTACGCAGCTTGGCTTCGCGCAGCGCCTTTTCCACAAACGGCAGGAAACGCTCCTCAAGTCGTAGCACGTCTTGCTGCTGCATATTGGCGGGCCACACGCCTGCCAGCGCCTGATACAGCATCCACTCCACGGCGGGTTCCGGTGCCGGGCCATCGTCCAGCTCTACCACTTTGGCGGCATTCATCTGGCGCCAGCGCGCCACATTTTCTGCCCACAATCCCGGCGCTTCACTCAGCGTATACAAGCGCGCACGCGCATCTTCACCGCGTTTGGTGTCATGGGTTGAGGTTGAGGTAATACCATTGGGCTGATGTTGCAGCCTGTTTTGCATCTCGCGATGAAAATGCGCCAACGAGAAGGTGTGCGGCAACGGTTCGGCGCCGACTTCATTGATCGCCAGCGCGGCGTGATTGCGGAAGAACAGCGTATCTTCCACTGATTTCGCCATCAGCGGGCCAGTGAGTTGCTGGAAGCGGGTGCGGAACTCATCGGCATCCTTTTCACTTTGTTCATCCACTGCACCTAACAATGCCGCCTGCAACAAGCTCAATGCTGTGGGTGATGCGCTATTCTTCACGCTTTCCAGCACCCGCTGTAACAGTTCTTCACCTTCATTCGGCATCTCAGCCTGATTACCGTAAGTACGATATACCGGGAACGCCAGCAGCAGTTCGCGCAGCGCGACGTGTAATTCCGCTTCACCCAGGTTGCGTTGCTCCAGCAATGCAATACGTGACGCCAATTTTACCAAGCGGGAAAATTCACCGGCGAAATTGCGATCGACCATCAATTCGCGCGCAGCACGTAAACCGGCGGCAACGTCATAGCGCTGTCCGGCGGCGGCTTCATATGCCCAATGCAAACTATCGATCTGCGTATCGTCGATCAACGCATGTGAAAGGGCGGCAATAAATTCATAGCCGGTGGTGCCGGAAACCGGCCAATCGGCAGGGATCTGTTCCCCTGCGGCGAGAATTTTTTCCACCGTGATGTAGCAATCCGGGCCTGTGGCGTTACGCAAACGCTGCAAATAGCCCTGCGGATCGGCCAAACCATCCACGTGATCAACGCGTAAACCGTTCACCGCGCCAGAATGCACCAGCTCCAGAATCAGCTGGTGGGATTCGGCGAACACCGCTTTATCTTCGACACGCACGCCAACTAAACCGGTAATCTCAAAGAAGCGTCGATAAGAAAGTTCCTTGCGCGCATCGCGCCAGCTCATTAAGCGCCACGGCTGTTGCTCGTGCAGTTCAGCGATCGCTTTGGCATCGGTGATGGCTAGCACTTCATCGGCGCTATCCTGCCAACTGGCCGGTGTCAGCGGGTAAAAGCTGTCGTAATAGGCCAGCGCCGGTTTACCGGTTTCAGGATGCGGTTGCACGCTCAACTCGCCGTTTTCCAGCACGTTTTCAAAACTGTCGCCGAGGAATGGCAGCGTCAGTTTGCGCGACCAATCGATGTCAAAATGCTGCGCATAACGGCTGCTTTCACCGTGCTCAATCACATCGCGCCACCAGGCATTTTCCAGCGACGCCGCCATATGGTTCGGCACGATATCGAGAATCAAACCGATATTGGCTTCCTGCAACGCCTCAACCAAGCGATCAAAACCGGCGCGTCCGCCAATTGCCGGGTCGATTTGATTGGCGTCGGTGACGTCATAACCGTGCGTCGATTCGGCCGTGGCGCTGAAAATCGGTGACGCGTAAAGATGGCTAATGCCGAGGCGTTTTAAATACGGCAGGAGATCGATGGCGCGCTCAAACGTCATGCCGTTACGAAACTGAAGGCGATAGGTGGCGGTTGGAATGTTCATGCAGATGCTCCCTGGGACAAACGCACCACAATGGCGTGCTGCGCTAAAGTTTCCGTTTGCTGCGGCCAGGCGAAAATCGTGCTGCCCGGCATTTCTGGTAAGCGTTGGGTTGTCTTGCCGATGTTGAGGGCCAGCGACAGTTCGCCTTGCGGCAAGCGCCAACTGACGGCGATAAAGCCGGGCGCTGTGGCGAGCACTTTGCCGCAATGACCGCCTGCGTCTGCCAGCAGCGGCACAATGTATTGCTGACGCAGCGCCAGTAGTTCACGGGTTAACGCCTGCCACGCTTGACCGGACGGCGTTTGCAGTTTGTCCCAGTCAAGTTTCGAACGTATGAAGGTTTGCTCCGCATTAGGATCGGGTACCTCTTCGTCATGTCCGGCATGGCCAGTAAATTCCCGGGCGCGGCCTTCGCGTACCGCGTTGGCTAAATCGCCATGGAAGTCGGTGAAAAACAGGAACGGATTGGTTTCACCGTACTCTTCGCCCATAAACAGCAAAGGAATGTGCGGCGACAGCAGCAGCGTCGCCAGCAACACTTTGGTGCGATCGCTGCCTGCCAGGTTGATCAAGCGATCGCCCTGAGCGCGGTTGCCAACCTGATCGTGGTTCTGGATAAAATCAACGAACGCCACTGGCGGTTGGCTGGCGCTCGGCACGCCGCGACGTTGACCACTTTGCGGCGATAGCTCGCCTTGATAAGCAAAGCCTTCGGTCAGCACGCGCGCCACCAATTTTTCCGGCACGTCGGCAAAATCCTGGTAATACGCGTGGGTTTCACCGGTGGCGAAGACATGCACCGCGTTATGAAAATCATCGTTCCATTCGCCGGTGAACAACGGTGCGTTGCCTTGTTTATCGCGCGGATGCAGGAAAATCACGTTGCGGCAATCTTCGGTGGTGAGATGGATAGGGCGATCATTAATTTCCTGGCGAATACGCTCGGCAATCTCAATCAACGCATGCTTGCTGGAGCTATCTTCAATCTGATCGATGGCATCAAAGCGCAGACCATCAAGGTTGTATTCTTGCAGCCAATACAACGGCGCTTCGACGATATAACGGCGCGCAGCATCGACATCATAAGCAATGCCTGCGCCCCACGGCGTCATGCGTTCCTGATGGAAAAATTCCGGTGCTAAGAGCGGCAGATAATTGCCTTCCGGGCCGAAATGGTTGAGCACGATATCCAGCACCACCGACAAACCGTGCGTGTGCGCAGCATCAATAAAGGCTTTGAAATCATCCGGTGAACCGTAAGCCGCATGCGGCGCGTACAGCAAGACGCCGTCGTAGCCCCAACCGCGATTGCCACCAAATTGCGAAACCGGCAATACTTCGAGCTGCGTGATACCTAATTCGGCCAGCAACGGAAGTTTGGCTATTGCCGCCTGAAACGTGCCTTCGGGTGTGAAGGTGCCGATATGCAGTTCGTACACCACACTTTCCTGCCACGGACGACCTTGCCAGTTGGTGTTCTGCCAGCGGTATTGTCGCGGATCGATCACCAGCGATGGGCCGTTGACGGAATCTTTCTGCGCACGCGAAGCGGGATCGGGCACCACGGTGCCATCGGCCAGCACGAAGTTATATTCGCTGCCGACGGCGATATCGCTGATTTGTAACTCGAACCAGCCATCTTCCATGGCTGGCATGACGCGATCCTGCTCGGCGAGCCGTAAGGTGATCTGTTGCTGCCCCGGCGCCCAGACGCGAAAACGTGCGCTGCCGTCAGCAAGAATTTCAGCGCCCCAGGATTTTTCAAATGATCTGAATTCCATTCAATTGCCTCGTTAGTCTACGCAAGGACACTGGAAAACTGAGCATAGTCGATAATTTGGCTTTTTCTGGCGCGTCTTGGAGGGTTTCGGAAATTGTCTGGCAAGAGAGGGAAGAGAGGTCACCCTAAATGGTGACCTCGGGTTTATTACGCCGGTTTGTGTTTCACCTTACGTTTACGCAATTTATCGATCAACTTATGCGCTTCGGCTTGGGTGGCCACCGCTGGCGACGAACCTTTCAACGGTTTCTGAGCCGTTTCGCTCAAGGTCAGCACGGTAAGTAAACCAATCACGCCTGCGCCCATCATGTAATAAGCCGGCATCATATTATTGTGCGTGGTATCAACCAGCCACGCGGTGATTAATGGCGTGGTGCCGCCGAACAGCGAAACCGATAAATTGAAGCCAATCGCCAATGCGCTGTAACGAATATCGGTGACAAACAGCGCCGGTAACGTGGCGGGCATGGTACCGCTGAAACAGGTATGCAATAAGCCTAGAATGGCTAAACCTGCAAATACCAACCACATGTTGCCAGAACCAATCAGCATAAAGCTTGGAATCGCCAGCAATAATAATCCTAACGCCCCTAAACCAATCACTGGACGGCGGCCAATGCGGTCGGTGAAATGTCCCCACATTAAGGTTAAGGGCATCATAATGAACATAATTACCATCACTAACAGCAGGCCGGATAATTCACTCATCCCTAAAATGCCGGTTAAATAGCTCGGCATGTAAGCGGTCAGCATATAATTTGAGACGTTAAACAACAGCACTAAACCAATGCATTTCATCAGCGGTCTGCGTTGGTCGCGCAGCATTTGCCACACGCTCAAACGCGGCTTGTTATGTTCCATCTCTTCGCGCTTATCCATATGATCTTTAAACGCCGGCGTCTCTTCCAATTTGAGTCGGATATACAAGCCAAACAGACCTAACGGCGCGGCGAGGAAAAACGGAATACGCCAACCCCAATCCATCATCGATTGATGCGGTAAGAAGGCGATCATCGCCGTAACCAAACTGGCACCCAGTAAATAGCCGCCGAGCGTACCGAATTCAAGGAAACTGCCCATAAAGCCACGGCGTTTATCGGTTGAATATTCCGCGATAAAGGTGGCGGCACCACCATATTCACCGCCGGTCGAGAAACCTTGCAGCAGGCGCGCCAGCAACAGCAAAATCGGCGCGGCGATACCAATGCTGGCATAGCTTGGAATTAGCCCGATGCAGAAAGTCCCAATCGACATCAAAATCATGGTGAGCGCCAACACTTTTTGGCGACCAATACGATCGCCGAGCGGGCCAAATACCATGCCGCCAATCGGACGTACTAAAAACGCCGCCGCGAAGGTGCCAAAAGAGGCAATTAGTTGCGCGGCGGCGCTGGCATCGGCAAAAAACACCTGGCCGATGATCACCGCGAGATAGCTATATACGCCGAAATCGAACCATTCCATGGCATTACCTAATGCTGCGGCGCTCACCGCGCGCTTGAGTAATTTGTTGTCGATAACGGTGATGTCATCCACGGTTAAATCATTGGATGTACGGGTTGTTGTTTCGCTGCTCATAAACCTCCCATGAGACAATTTGGCGCGATCTTATAGCTTTCGCAGCCGATATTTCATGAATGGAAATGAAAGCTATAAGAGGCTGAAGAAGCGCAAACCCTAGTAAACAATCTAGCGAGACGCAAGTTTGCGGCGGAGAAAGGGGAATTAATGGTTGGAATAATAACCAAAATAAAAGCGCGCACATATCGTAGCGGCGCAATTTATTGCGTTGTGTTGACCTTTTAAAATCAACTAAACGTGATAAATCGCGCCGCTACGGAATGTGCGATGATTGAAGGCCCGATTATCAGCCTGGGCCTTCGCTGCCGGCGGCTAATAATGGCACGATCACATCGCTAATCGGCGTGGCAATGCCATGCACGCGCCCACGACGCTGCACCACACCGTTGCGAATATCCCACTCCAGCGGACGATCGGCCTGGCGATCGGCAAGGATCGACGTCCCCAAATCCAGCGGCGCTTGGTGGAAACGCGTCACAATCTCTTGCGGCACGCTATCGGCTAATGCAGCACCTTCGGCGCGCGCTACCGTCAAACATTCGCCCAGATAAGCCAATGCCAGCGCGGTGATATCGTCCCGCTGGAACATACCGGCGCGACGATTGGCCAGCACCATCAATCCGGCCACCGCGTTTTGCAGCAGCTTGCGCCAGGCGATGGTAATAAAATCGGCCGAGAGATCGACGGCGCAGCGCGTATCTTGCAGCGCGGTCACAACCAGCTTGGACTGCGGCGTTTCAGGCAGCGTTAAGCGCGGCTTTTCTCGCAGCCACACCGAAGCATCGGGCTCACGCTGCGCCGGGAACCACACCACGGAAGGCAGCACCGTCGCACCGTTCACATACGGCGCGAGCTGGGTTTTCTGCTCCACGCCATTTTGTAACGCGCACACCACGGTTTTTTCATTGCACAGCGCGGCGAGCCACGGCGCGGTGTCGGCAACTTGGGTGGTTTTCACCGCCACGAACACCAGATCAAATGGCTTAGCAATGTCAGCCGGATTGCTTAGCACCGGGCCGGGAACGATGATTTTTCCGCTATCGTGACGCAATTCCAGTTGCGCATGTGCGGTACGGCCACAAATGGTCGGGGTGCGGCCCACTTCATGCAACGCCGCCGCAATGGTGGTGCCAATCGCGCCTGGTCCAATCAGCGCGATGGTTGGGTTCTCAGACATCTATGCAAACTCCTGATTTTAAATGCGCGTTATCGCTTCAACGAAGAAGCTTAGCGGTAACACAACGGTAATGTGTTTTTATTGCAGCAAGTTGACCATCCTAACGGACACCATAAATGTCGCGTTCATTTATCGGCAACGCTATAACCATTTCGGCCATGCTGTTTGCGGTAATAAAGCTGCTGATCGGCCGCTTCGATTAATTCATCCAGCGATGCACCATTATGCAGATGCGCTACTCCCTGGCTCACCGTCACATGTTGATTAACCTTAGAACCTGCGTGAACAATCGCCGCATCGGCAATGTTTTGCTGAATACGTTGGCATACCGCTAATGCATCCTTTTTGTCTGTTGCCAGCAACAGCACGGCAAATTCCTCGCCGCCAAAACGCACTGCCAAATCGGATTCACCACGAATAGAAGCTTTAATACAGTCGGCCACCTGTTTCAAGCACTCATCGCCGGTGAGATGGCCGTATAAATCGTTGTAAGCCTTGAAAAAATCAATATCGATCATGATGAGATAGATCGATGCGCGGTTTAACGAACTTTGTGCGCTTTTAAGCTGAAAATATTCACGCAGATAACGCTTATTCACCAGACCGGTGAGGCCATCACGATCGGCAAGATCGGTCAATCGCTGAATGAGTAAGTTGTTCTGTTTTTCACTCTCTTGCGATTTGCGAAACCACTCCATTAATACCACGCGTGATGACAATACGATCATCAGCGCCACCGCATACGAGAACAGCATAAACAGATTCGCTTTCATCCCTAAAACAATCACTTCTCCAATAACAATAAGCGCGACGGGAAGCGTGAATGCGGCAATCAGCGCACCAGAGAGGTGAAACGCAATCGAAGCCGCGAAAATCATTAATAAAGACAACAGGAAAATTAATTCGTGAGTGGCTAAAGTTTTATACAACGTATGCAGCAATAATGCCCAGATAATCCCGTATAGCAGCACATTGATTAATAATAAGCTGCGGCGAACAAAAAATCCGTGACGGCTAATAATCGCCGTTAGCAGTAGATTCCACAGTGAAAACGCCAAAACCAGTAAACTTAGCCATAAAACCGCATGAGTATTTATCTGTGCGGTTTCGTGGAATGTATGCCGCATGATCAAATAAACTGAGAAAGCGATGTTAAGAAATAAAAACCACACGCAACCGCTGCGTGTCATTAACAACTCGCGCTGGTCATGTTCGGGATTAATTAACATAGGTCAAACTCCCTTTTGCATCTGGAATGTTTACTTAATGCATTCAAGCATAACTGTTCAAATTTTTATCAATTAAATCAGTGCCAGATTAAATTTTTTATTTCGCGTCACAGATCACATTATGGTCTTTTTGAAGATGCTGATCATTTGCATCTTATCTATTGAAAATTATTAAGTTAATTTCATGAATCTCGGTCTAAAAAATCTTAAAGGCCAAGTGTTAACTATCAGAGTTAAGCTGAAAACTGGTGTTTCAGACCATTTGCTCGATTCGAAAAGTTGCCAGAAATTGAGTTTAGGCTAGTTTTACAACGAAATGTTTCTGTTCTCATCCCTTTCTCTGTGGAGAAGCTCGATGAAGCAATTGTTACTTATCTCAATGTTACTTATCGCTCTCAATGCGGTTGCTTCCCCTTATGACAATTTAGCCTATGCGCTGAATGAACAAGTGTTAGTGAAAGATCTGCGCGCGCAATGCGACATTCCCGCCACCGTTTCCGATGAAAAAGTGAAATCGGTGTTTATTAACAGCGAAGTTAATCATAACCAGTTGAGTGCGGCGGCGACTGCATTGAAAGCCGGTAAAAAAGATCAGTATCAACAGATATTGAATACCATCCGTTGCCCTGATTTCAGCCAGCAATAAAGGATTTCATGATGAAGCGGATGCCAGTGAAATGGTTATTGGTTTCGATGATGATGGGAACGGCTGTTCCGGCCTACAGCAGCGGCTTATATCTATATGAAATTGCGACGGAAGATACAGGGCTGGCGGGTGCAGGACAAGCGGCACGCGCGCAAGATGCGTCTACTATCATGACCAATCCCGCAGGCATGACGCGCTTGCCCGATCGGATGATCACCGGCGGTTTGCAGATGCTTTACGGTGATACGCCGTATAGCCTGGATAATGATGCGGTGGTGCAGGGTAAAAGCCCTGGCAATACCATCGGTTGGTTTCCTGGCGCGAGCATGTTTTATCACCAGCAGCTCACCGATGATATTTCGGCTGGCATTGGTCTTTACGGCAATTATGGATTAGGTCTGGATTTTGGTAATTGGGCCGGCGATCGCCTCATTAAAAAAAGTACCTTAGTGGGTATGACGTTAAGTCCCGCGTTGGCGTGGAAAATCAATGATCGACTCTCCTGGGGCGTCGGCTTGGGAATTAATTATGGTTTCCTGTCGCTGACGCGCAATGTGGATGGCCAGGATGCAAAGCAAAGCGATCATGATTGGGCGTTGAATTTCCGTACCGGTTTGCTGTTTAACATCACGGATGCCACACGCGTTGGTGTCAATTACACCAGCAAAACTGAATATCATTTTGCCATTGATGGCAAAGCCCGTTTCCCACAACAACCGAATGCGGAATATACGCTGCCGCTGTCGGCGCAAATTAATACGCCTGATCAACTGATGTTGAGTCTGGTGCACGACTTCAATCAGCGCTGGTCAATTATGGGCGATCTCGGCTGGCAGAACTGGAGTCAGTACGGCGGCAATCAGATCTCTATCTCTGGGCAGGGCGCACCAACCAATAATCGCCTGCAAGACACTTGGCACACCGCGCTTGGGGTGCAATTCCGTCCAGACGATCGCTGGCGCCTGAACTCGGGCATCGCCTACGACAGCAGTTTTTATCAGAACCAGAATGATACCTCGATGACGATGCCATCGGGTGAAGCGTGGCGCTTCGGGGTTGGCGCGCAATATCAGCTGACCGAAGCCAGTAATATTGGTGCGGCGTTTGAATATCTGACGATGGAGTCTTCGCGGGTTTCGTCGCCACTATTTAAAGGTGGCTACAACAACCCTGATATCTACTTTTTCAGTATGAATTACAGCTACATGTTTTGAATTTGATGCAAAACCTATTCATACCTGATGGGAAGAACCGGTCAGGAATGATATTACCGCCAAAATAAAACCACCAAAATAAAACCACTGGAGTGTAAATGATGAAAAGCATGATGACGAAATCCCTGGTACTGGCAAGCCTCTTCTTTGTTTCTGCGGGCGCAATGGCCGCTAAGGAAATCACTAAAGAGGAAGCGAAAAAATATACTGAAGTTGGCACCGTTTCTACTTCTGGCACTTTCACCGATCCTCATGATGCCAAAGAAGAATTATCAAAGCTGGCCGATGAGAAGGGCGGAAAATATTACGTGATCACCTCGGCACGCGTCGAAGATAAAGTGCAGGGCACGGCGACGGTGTATAAATAATAGCAATCTGCTGCCATCGGCAACGATGGCAGCAACTTAGAATCTTATTCGTGATAAACCTGACTGCGCCCGCCATCCACCAAAATATCGCTAGCGTTAATAAAGCGTGCTTCATCGGAAGCGAGAAACAGCGCGGTGTAAGCCACTTCTTGCGGTTCACCAATGCGTTTGCACGGCAGCAATGCCGCTTGTCGGTCGCGCTCCTGCTGCGGATTTGGGCAGCTTGCCAGCCAGGCTTCTGCGGCGGGTGTCATAATCAACCCCGGAGAAATACTGTTCACCCGAATGCCTTGACTGGCATATTCCACGCCCAGCGAGCGCGTCATGCCGATTAAACCGTGTTTTGCCACCGGATAGGGAAATGCGCCGGGAATGATTTTGTGCCCATGCACCGAGGCGACGTTGACGATGTTGCCATATTGACGCTCCAGCATGCCCGGTAGCACGGCGCGAATCAGATTGTACGGCCCTTTCAGATTGACCTCCATGCAGCGTTGCCACTCTGCATCTTCCAAAACCAGCGGATCGCGGAACACATTGACGCCCGCGCAGTTAATCAGAATATCAATCTCACCCAGCGCCTGTTGCGCGGTCAAAACCGCACGTTGCACCTGCTCGGGCTCGGTGACGTCAGCAACGCAGGCGATGCAGCGTTGTCCGGTTTGTTGTTGCAATTGTGCGGCCAACGCCTCGGTGTTTTGTGTATCGAGATCAAACAGCGCCACGCGTGCGCCATGTTCGGCAAACAAGCGGGCAATCGCGCTACCAATGCCGCTGCCCGCACCGGTAATAATCGCGGTTTTATTGCGTAATCGTTGAGACATAATCGCGTCCTTATGAAGATGCCGGCAACACCAGCCAATCAGCAAACTGCCAGGTGTGTTTGCCGCGCTGCACTCTAATTAGCGGCCAATTGGCGGTGCGAGTGAGCGCCTCGCAACCCTCAGCGTGGAGCAAGAAAGTGTCTTCACTTTTCACGCCGCTTAAGGTGGGATTCCACACTAAAGCCGTCTCACTCTGCACTTCGCCTGGGGTTTCGGGCGTGATAATCCAATCGCGGCAGCCATAACCAGCCGGTCCACCTTGATGATGTTCACGCCAGCCGTCGGCGTAGCCATGCTCTTGATAAGCCAGTTGAATAGACTGAAATACATCTTTCCACTGGCGTCCTGGTTGTGTGGCGCACAGCATTTCGGCGTGAATCTGGCATAAAGCCTTATGGCGCTGGCGCAGTGCTTCATCAGGTTCACCGATGTGCACCAAACGCGTCAGGCTAACGTGCAAACCTTGCCGCTCCGCGCCGAGCGTAATCAGCATTTTTCGGTGCAGCTTTTTCTCTGTGGGAACCGGATGTTTAAATGCGGCGATGCGTTCATCGGCGGCGACCAAGGTGCACATTGGGCGAATACCCCGCGCAAGGCAGGCGGCAGCAATCTCGGCTTCTACCTGCCATTCCGTCACGCCAGCACGCAACTGGCGCGCAACACGTTCCACGATGTGTGCGGCTTCATGGCCTAAAGTCCGGAACCGTTGCTGCTCAACCGTGTTTAAACCCTGGCGCAGATTAATCATCTGTGACTGCACATCGCACATGCCATGTTGCGACACATCACTGCCGAACTTGCCTGGCGGTAACACGCTCTCCAGCGTTTGAAACCACGCATAGCTGCGCGTGTCGCAACTAAACGGCATCGGTTCTTCGGCAAGAATGCGCGGCAGCTCATTGTCGGGCGCTAACAGCAATACTTTGTCTCGGGTGATCAACAAACTGGCCACGCCGATTTCCGCGCGTTCCACCACGTAATAGCTGGCACCTTCGGTTAGCCAGGCGATGTTATCGCGTCGCGTTAGCAGCACGCCGTCCAGCTGCCAATCAGCCAATGCCTGTTGCAGGCGCGTCAATTTGTCACTCATAAGCAAGCTCCCTGGCGTGGATTTCTTCAGTCTGCATCAGCAGTTCAGCGGCGCGATGTGCCACCGCCATTACAATCGCATTGGTGTTGCCGCTGATGATATTCGGCATCATTGACGCATCCACCACGCGCAAGCGATGCATGCCGCGCACGCGCAGATCAGCGCTTAGCACCGCCAGTGGATCGTCATCGTGGCCCATACGGCAAGTGCCGACTGGGTGATAACCGGTTTTCACCATGCGTTTACAGTGCTCGGTAATGGCCTCATCTGAGGTGATTTCTGCGCCGGGGAAGATCTCTTGTTGCACCATTTGGTGAATTGGTGCGGCGGCGATCACGCCGCGCGCAAAACGGAAACCTGCCAACGTGCGCGCTAAATCGTCGGGATGACCGAAAATTTGCGTATCGATGATCGGCAAGCTGCTGGCGTTTTTGTCACGCAGCGTCACTTCGCCGGTGGCTTTGGGTCGCAACAACAATGCGTTAACCGTAACGCCGTGGCCGGGATCGGCACCCATCACATCGCGATCGAGATACACCGTCGGCACGCAGAACATTTGAATGGTTGGCGTGGCGTTCAAATCCAGCGGATCAAAGAAGGCGCAGGTTTCGACGCCGGTGGTGGTGACTGGCCCGGTTTTGAACAGCATGTACTGCAAACCCGCTTTGATCATCGGCCAGCCACGATCCTGTCCGTAATAGCCAAACGCGCCGTTGGTGCTGGCGACCACCGGCACTTCGTAATGATCCTGCAAATTCTTGCCTACGCCCGGTAAGTGCTGGCGTAGCGTGATGCCATGTTGCTTGAGTTGTTCCTGTGGGCCGATACCAGAAAGCATCAGCAGCTTCGGCGTTTGATACGCTCCGGCGGCAAGGATCACTTCTTTGCGCGCCCGCGCTTGTTGCGGATGTCCATCCTGGATATAACGCACGCCGACGGCGTTAGCGCCTTCGAACAGGATTTCTTCAACTTGCGCGCCGCTCGCAATCGTCAAACGCGCGTCCTCGCGCAGCGGATTGATGAACGCATCCACCACGCTACAGCGCTGACGCGTTTGTCCATTGATGGTGTGCTGCATAAAACCGACGCCAAACGGATTGCCGGTGTTGAAATCCGGCGTGTAGGGAATGCCCAAACCCTGCATGGTTTTGACGTAGGCACAGCTCAGCGGACTGAAGTGGCCGAGATGCGACACTTTCATCGGCCCGCCAACGCCATGATAGGGCGCGCCGAGATGATCGTTATCTTCGATGGCGGTGAAGTGCGGCAGCAGCGCATCCCACGACCAATCAATGCCTTGATTGTTGAGCGCGTTGTTCCAGTCAGCGTAATCCTGACGATGTCCGCGCATATACACCATCGCATTCACTGTTGATCCGCCGCCCAGCACTTTCGCCTGCGGCACAATCACGCCGCGTCCATTCAGCTGCGGTTGCGGTTCGGTTTGATGCATAGTGAGAAACTTATCGCTGGCGAGGAACTTCATGTATCCCGCCGGCATTTTCAGCACTGGATGATATTCATCACGACCCGCCTCCAGTAACAGCACACGCGCGTTACCCTCTTTGACCAACCTGGCGGCGACGATACAGCCCGCGCTGCCACCGCCGACCACAATGTAATCAAACTCTTTCATTATTCACTCTTTACTCTGACGTAACGGAATCTAAACGACGCAGACGCTGCGCCTCGGGATTGTGTTGTTCACCCGGATCGAGCGGGCTGAGCAGGAAACACCAGGAGACGATGGCGCTAATTAAATAGAGCAGCGCATAGCCCCAAATCACGCCGGAGGTGCCGAATAGCGCGTTGAAAGCGCCGTACAATGCCGGTCCGAAGAAGGTGGAAAGTCCGGCGGCGAAGCAGTAAATCGCCATCGCGTTGCCTTTATCTTTCGGCTGGCACAGCGAAGAGAACAGCGCTGCCGCCGGAACATAGCCGCACAAGGTGATGCCATATAAACAAGCGCAGATCACGCTGAGTACAAAGCTGCCGTGGCTCCACTGCGGCACGAAATACATCAACAGCATTGAGATGCCCGAACCGAGCCCGCCAAATACCGTTAGCACTTTGCGCCAGCCGATGCGGTCGCTGATTTTGCCGACAATCGGGTTAAAGCTCATCCCCACTAATCCCATGATGGTAATCAGGCTGAGATATTCGGTTTGCGTAAAGCCGATTTGTTCGGTGAAGAAGCCCGGCAGGAAGATGAAGAAGCCAAAATACGGCGTGGTGTTGATGATGCGCACCACCGCCGCTGCGGCGATGCGCGGTTCACGCCACAGGATATCGATGCCGCCCATCAGCGTGCGCGCAACACCTTGTTGACGATGTTGATCGTCCAGCAGCGATTGATAGCCGCTGCGCTCTTTCAGCGCGATTAGCATCACCAATAATCCTAACGCTACCAGACCTAACGACAGCCAGAAGGTGGCGTATTCGCCAATCAGTTGGATGGAGAAGATTGCGACCAGCGAGCCCAGCGTCGGTAATCCGCCAGTAAAGGCTAACCAGAACCAGCCGGTAGCGGAACCGCGCATATCGGCGGGAGCCGCCGCCTGAATCCACACCAAAAAAGCATAGGCAAACATCGGATAAGCAATGCCGCGCAAACCGTAAGTCAACGCCAGCAGCAACACGCTATGCGAGGGCAGCGCAATGGCAAGGAACAACACTTCAAACACGATCCAAATCAGGCCGCCCGCCAGCATCACTTTGCGTGGACCAATCAAAGTCGAAAGCGAACCCGCCAGCCACGAACCGAGTGTCACGGTGACACCATAAAAAGCGATGACCGCAGCGGCGATATTCAGTGAGAAACCGTTTTGATGCAGATAGGGCGCGAGATAGTTGGATTCCACGCCATCGCCAATCATGAATAACAGCACAGCGACGTAGCCCCACGCCAGCGCCGGTGGAATGCCGAGGCGGATCAGCCACGGATGTTTTGCAGGTGATGTTGTCATTGTAAGTTCTCTTCGAGGTGATGATGGTTATTGTTATTTGATGAAATCGAACTCTAGAGCAATGACCGTGCACAGGATGGCGAGAGCATCACAGAAGTTAGTAAACACTGTTTAGTAAACTGAGGAGAAAAGGGGGGCAGGAGAGAAGATGAAACCGGTTGGCATGAACAACGTTCAGGTGCGGCAATACAACAAAGCACTGTTTATGGCGCTGATGTGGCGACATAAACAGCTAAGCAAATCGCAGTTGGCGCATCTCAGCGGATTAACCATTCCGGCGGTGAGTAAAATTTTGCAGGCGTTGTTAGACGAGGGAAAACTGCAACATTCCGCTGCGTTGATGAGCGCGCGCGGCAACAGCAACGGCAGTTTCCAGTTGCCGTCGGATGGCGCGTGGACGTTGTGTTTGTGCATCAAGCCGACCAGCATTGAACTGCAACTGGCCGATGCGCAGCTGGTGGCGCAGGGCAGTTATCAGCAAATCAGCATCCAGGCGCAGACGCCACAGGCATTGCTCGATGAGATTGAGATTGTGTGGCGACAAACCTGCAAACTGTGGCCGAAGCGGCGTATCAATCTGGCGCTGGCGGTACACGGGCAAGTCGATCCGGTGACCGGCGTGTCGCAACATATGCCGCAAGCCGCGTGGAAAACGCCACTGCAAATGAAGTTTTTACTGGAAGAGAAGCTCGGCGTTGAGGTGCGCGTCGATAATGATTGCGTGATGCTGGCGTTGGCCGAAAAGTGGTTGAATCGTAATGCATTGAGCGAGTTCTGCGTGATCAACGTTGATTACGGTATCGGCTCCTCTTTTGTGATAAATGGCGAGATCTTTCGTGGCAGCTTGTACGGCAGCGGGCAAATCGGTCACACCATCATTGAACCCAACGGCGCGCGATGCAGCTGCGGTCGACAAGGTTGCCTTGAAACCGTGGCGTCACTCAGCGCGTTGAAACAGGCGGCACATCAGCAAGCTCCCGCAGCGCCGCTGTCCAGCAGTAAACAGTTACTGGCGGCGTGGCAAACCGGTGAACCCTGGATTATTGCGTGGGCCGAGCGTTCGGCTGAAGCGATTGGGTTGAGTTTGTACAACTTCCTCAACACGTTGAATATTAATCAGATTTGGTTGTATGGTCGCAGTTGTACCTTTGGCGAAAACTGGTTGCACGCCATCGTGCGCCAGATAGATTTCAATCCTTTCGATCCCCGTGATGCGTTGAAAAGCAAAGGCACCAATGTGCACTTCGGCCAGTTGGACCGTGCGCAGCAGGTGCTGGGAATTGGGTATTTGTACGTGGAAGCCGATCCCAGTGCAGGGTAATAATGCGGTCACCATAAATGGCGACCCTACGGGAACCTGCCCGTAAAATCGCCTTTTCACATTACACTTGCGCCATGCCGCCATCGACAAACAGTTCCGTGGCGTTGATAAAGCTCGACGCATCTGACGCCAAAAACGCCACTACTTTACCAATTTCACCCGGTTCGCCAAGGCGACCTAACGGCACTTGCGCGGCTAACGCATCAAACAATCCCTGACGCTGCTCTTCACTGACCAACTCACCCAAACCTGGCGTGCGCACCGGACCTGGGCTGACCACATTGACGCGAATGCCGCGCTCTTTCACATCCAACGCCCAGGAACGTGCGAAGTTACGTACTGCGGCTTTACTGGCGCTGTAGACGCTGAATCCGGCGGTGCCTTGAATCGACGTAGTTGACGAGGTGAGAATTACTGACGCTTTATCGCTGAGCAATGGCAGCGCTTTTTGCACCGTGAATAACACGCCACGTACGTTGGTGCCGAAGATACGGTCAAAATGTTCTTCGGTGATAGCGCCAAGCGGCAGCATGTCACCGCCACCAGCGTTGGCGAACAGGATATCCAAACGTCCCGCCTGTTTGGCAATTTCGGCATACACCTTATCAAGATCGCTGAGCACTGAAGCATCGGCGCGAATGCCGCTGGCCTGTGAGCCAATGCTGGCGACTGCAGCATCCAATTCAGCCTGACGACGACCGGTGATAAATACCCGTGCGCCTTGTGCTGCCAACTCTTGTGCCGATGCCAAACCAATGCCGCTGGTGCCGCCAGTGACTAATGCAATTTTACCGTTCAATGCGTTCATGTTTGCTTCTCCAATGATGGTTGAGGTTTTAATCACTGCGTTGCAGTGCATGGCAAGCAATGTAGCGCTGCGGCATTTGCGGATAAATGGTGTAAAATCGAAATAACTATTCCTGTGTGTGGATAATAAATGGATCAATTAATGGCGATTCGTGCCTTTGCGCGCGTGGTAGAAGCGGGCAATTTTACCCGTGCTGCGGATTCGCTCGATATGCCCAATGCCACACTCAGCAAATTGGTGCAGGAGTTAGAAGCGCACTTGGGCATTCGCTTGCTGCAACGCACCACGCGACGCGTGACGGTGACGCCGGAAGGGCGCGACTATTATGAAAAAGCGCTGCGCATCGTGCGCGATTTGGAAGATATCGATCACTCTTTCAACGCGCAGAGCGGCAAGCCGAGCGGTTATCTGCGCATTGATATTGGTGGATCGACGGCGCGTGACGTACTGATTCCGGCGCTGCCCGATTTCATCGCCCGCTATCCCGATATTCGTCTCGATTTGGGCGTTTCAGATCGCGCGGTGGATCTGATCAGCGACAACGTGGATTGCGTGATTCGCGGCGGCCCGCTCAGCGATTCCTCGCTGGTGGCGCGCCACTTGGGCGATGCGGAGATGATTACCTGCGCTGCGCCGGGCTATCTCAAAACCTACGGCATTCCGGCTTATCCGCAGGAATTGAAAAATGGTCATCGGTTGTTGAGTTATCTGGCACCGCAAAGCGGCAGAGCGTTTCCGTTCCGTTTTACCAGTGGCGAGGACAAGCTGGAAATTAAGACCGATCATCGCATCGGCGTGAATGAAAGCAATGCGCATCTGGCGGCGGCGGTGGCAGGATTGGGCATCATTCAGACCTTTCGCTACGCAGCGGCAGCGGATCTACAGGCGGGAAAACTGGTGGAAATTCTCGCGGCCTGGCGGCCGGCTAACTATCCGTTTCATGTGGTTTATCCGCAAAATCGGCATTTAACGCAACGGCTAAAGGTATTTATTGAATGGTTGCGCGAGGTATTTCCAGCACGCTTGGCGGGGGATTAAGGACTACAAACTTCCGGTTCATGGATGACAAAAAGCGATCCAAACGCCTACAACACTGCGCCGTTGCTCCGATTTCCGACATTCCCGTTGGGCCTTAATATTCATGTGATCTGATGGGGACGGATTCGTTCCCACATTACATGGACAATATGGAAGACTTTCGGTGCGTAAATCGACTCAATCTCTGTTCGCTGCTCCAGCATTAGCGCTGTTGCTGAGCACAACCATTCAGGCTGCTTCAACCGGTACCGTAACCTTTAATGGTGAACTGACGCAAAATACCTGTGACGTTAGTATCGAAGGGCGGGGACCCGACGCCACTATCGTATTACCTACTGTGCTGACAGGCCTACTGCAAACCCCGGGACAAACCGCAGGTTTGCAACAATTTGCTATGGTGTTGAGTAATTGCGCAGGTCCACTGCGATACATTGCCGCTTACTTCGAGGCGGGTCCAACGGTCGATGGTATGACGGGCCGCCTCAAAAATACCAATAGCACCGGCGCAACTAATGTTAGTTTGCAGTTACTAAATCAAATGCAAAATAGCAATCCTATTCAAGCAGGTAATCAAAATCAGGTAGCTAATAACAATTACGCGGTAATAACCGGCAGCACTGCCATGGTTTATGCCGTGCAATATTATGCAGAAGGCGTCACCACGCCAGGGGTGGTAAACAGCAGTGTGGTTTACTCGCTGATGTACAAATAAGTTGCAATGGACAATGCCCACTGAAGTTTATTTAAACTACACATGGAAAAGTTTAGTGCGTAAATTAACTCAATCAGCCTTCAACGTTTTGGTTTTAGCAATGTTATTGGGCGCAACAATTCAGGCTGCCGCAGCTGGGACAATTACCTTTAATGGTGAATTGGCACAAAACACTTGTGACGTAAGCATAGGCGGGCAGGGAGCGAGTGGCACGGTGGTGCTGCCTACCGTACAAACCAGTTTATTACAAAGTCCTGGTCAAACAGCGGGTAAGCAACGATTCAGTATATACTTCAGCGGTTGTAGCAGCTTGCAAGGTCAAGTAGCTGCATTTTTCGAAGCAGGTCCTACTGTAGATCCCATTACTGGCCGATTGAAAAATACTGACAGCACTGGCGCTACCAATGTCAGTTTGCAATTGCTTAACACAATGCAGAATAACAACCCTATTCAGGCGGGCAATCAAAACCAAATAGCGAATAATGATTACGTGATTATTTATAACACTGTCACTCTGGCATACGATGTTCAATACTACGCAGAAGGAAACACCACGCCGGGCTTAGTTAATAGCAGCGTGGTTTATTCACTGATGTACAAATAAATCGTAGGGTGTGCATTTATGCGCTAAAGCTGATTAGTAAAGTAATTTTAAATTACCGCACAATTCCGTAGCGGCGCGATTTATCGCGTTCAGTTGATTTTTAAAGGTCAACATAACGCGATAAATCGCGCTGCTACGACAAGTGCGCTTTGTCATTACGGTAATAAATTCTTTAACGCACCTCAAAATTACAACGTCCCAGTACCGCCGTCCGAGCACCAAACCTGGCCAGATGTAAAGCTGTTATCCAACTGCGCGAATGTCACATATAACGAGGCGATTTCAGCCGGTTGTCCCGGACGTCCTAACGGCGCATCTTCGCCAAAATGCTGGACTTTCTCTTGCGGCTGTCCGCCACTCACCTGCAACGCGGTCCAATACGGGCCGGGCGCAACAGCATTGACGCGAATCTTCTCTTTACCCAACTGCTTCGCCAGCGATTTGGTGAAAGCAACAATCGCTGCTTTGGTCTGCGCATAGTCCAGCAAAATCTCGCTGGGTTTATATGCCTGCACGGAAGAAGTGTTGATGATCGATGAACCCGCTGGCAAATATTCCAGCGCCGCTTTGGTGATCCAGAACATCGCGTAAACATTGGTTTTGAACGTGGCATCAAAATCTTCGGTCGAAAGAGTTCGGATTGATTTGTTGAACTGTTGGCGGCCCGCGTTATTCACCAGAATATCCAGCCCGCCTAGCTGCTCGGCAGCTTGATGCACCAGTTTATTACAGAAAGATTCAGAACGAATGTCGCCGGGAATCGCCACCGCTTTGCGACCTTCGGCCTCAATCAGTTGCACCACTTCGACGGCGTCGGCTTCCTCTTCTGGCAGATAGTTAATTGCCACATCAGCACCTTCGCGAGCGTAAGCAATGGCTACGGCTCGTCCAATACCGGAATCGCCGCCAGTGATCAGCGCTTTGCGTCCAGTAAGTTTGCCGCTGCCGCGATAGCTAGTTTCACCATGATCGGGACGCGGCTCCATTTTACTGGCTAAACCCGGAATCGGCTGCGTCTGTTGATTAAAAGGAGGTACCGGATATTCTTCAATAATTAAGCTTTTATTGTTGGTTGGTGCAGTCATAAATTTCTCCTTGTCAGCAAAGTGATTAATTTAAGCCTGGCATAAATGTGATATTTGTCACGTTGAGTAGTGTTAAAGATAATTATCAAAACGAAGCGGTAACGAATTTTAAGCAATAAAATTTAGTTAATTTCAGCAATTAGCAGGGGATGATGGGAGGAAACGGAGGGAAGTAAAGTGGGGCATCCTTGCCCTGGCGGCTCATAAAACTAAAGCCTTTGATGCAGTTACTTTTTACCGCCTTTCTTACCGGCTTCAGATGCTTTTTCGGGATTATCTTTAAAGCTCCCGCCGCTACTTTGTCCGCCTTTTTTACCGGCATCAGACGCTTTCTTTTTATCGTCAGCGAAATTACCGGAACCGCCTCTATGCTCAGCCATAAAACATCCTCTTGTGAGTTGTTACCGCATGGCGGAAATAACTGCTTCAACGCCATGCCCGTGCTGCAAGATTAAGGTTAGTTAGCTTCCAATTAATCACAAGCGCAGCGCGAGTGATTATTTATTGGCCGGATTATTTATTACCGCAGTTTTACCGAATCCTTTACTGGTGACTAACCAAACTGCGCAGACGATCAATAATGAACCGCTAATAAATCCCTGGTTTATTTGCTCATCCAGCACTAACCAGCCCCATAAAATGCCGAACGGCGGGATCATAAAGGTGACGGTTAAGGTGCGCAGCGGACCGATATCGGCCAGCAGGCGGAAGTAAATAATGTAGGCCAGCGCGGTGCAGATAAACCCAATCGCCAAAATGCACACCCACACTTCGGGAATTTGCCAGTTTGCAGCGGGGGTTTGCGGTGCGCTGAAGGCAAAGAACGGCAACAGAAAGGCTGATGCGCCCAACTGGCTACCGAAGGCCACTTTGGTAGCGTCCAGCCCGCCGCGTGCGCCAATCCAGCGTTTGGTCAGGAAACCCGCCACACCGTAACAGGCCGTGGCCACCAAACACGCCAAAATCCCCAATATTAATGTGCTGGAAAAATGCGCTTCGCCGGTGGTGCTGATGACGATAATGCCGCTGAATCCAGCGATCATGCCAAGCACTTTATTCACCGTTAATTTATCGTCGAAGAAGGCTGCACCAATAATCACCCCCATCAATGGTGTGGTGGCATTGAGGATGGCTGAATAACCGGCGGGTAGCACGCGTGCGGCCAGGCAATACATCAGAAATGGAATGGCGGAGTTGATGACGCCGAGCAACATTGCCCAGCCTAACTTGCCATCAAAACGGCGCGGAATACGCATGATCGCCATGATGATCAACAATCCCAGCATGCCGCAAAATACGCGCAAAAATGCAGTATTCACCGCACCCAGCGCAGGCACCGCAATGCGCATAAACAGAAAGCTGGCACCCCAAATTGCTGCCAATATTAGCAGTCGCAACAAATCCGCTGTTCTCATAGGTTCCACAATAGTTAACAAAAATTTGTCAGCAGCATAACAAATCAGATGATCTAAGGCGTTGCCTTTCCCCGCAATTCGCGGCTATTATTTAGGAATCGATCATTTCCTTAATGGTGCAGCTATGCCGCAACAACCTAACATCACGCGCGAGCGTGGTCGTCCACGCCAGTTTGACACCGATATTGCGCTGGATCGCGCCATGCTGGTGTTCCGTGAAAAAGGCTATCACGGCGCGTCAATCAGCGATCTCAGCGCCGCGATGGAACTGACCGCAGGCAGCATCTATAAGGCTTTCAGCGATAAACGTGGCTTATTTTTGCAAGTGTTTGCGCGTTACACCTCGCTACGCAATGAGGTGCTGCGTCAACGTTTAGAACAGCAACCCAACGCCCGCGCGCGCATCGCTGAATTGCTGCGTTTTTATCTGGAATCGGCGAGTGATGTAGAAGGGCGGCGCGGTTGTTTAGTGGTTGGCAGCGCAATTGAATTACAGGTACTGGATAGCGAATTGGCTGAGTTGGTGCGCGGCGCATTGCAGCGCAATCTGCACGCCATCGTTGCGTTACTTGAACAAGGGCAGCAAGACGGATCGATTAACCCGCGCCATGATATTCAGTCATTAAGCGGCGTGTTGCTGTGCATGGTTTTGGGCATGCGCGTGGCAGGCAAAATGCAAAATCTGCCGCAGCACGATTCGCTGATCGCCACAGTATTAACCTTGCTCAATTAAAAATTTTACTTAATTAGGAAGTAATCATTTCCTAAATATCAGGAGAACAAAATGACAGCATCGCCTTTGAAAGGCGCGCCACGTTGGTCGCAAGCAGTAGATCAGCTCGAAGGATTTACCCATCAGTACGCCACGGTTGACGGCGTGCGCCTGCATTATGTCAGCGGTGGCAATCGCAGCGGCGAAACTCTGCTATTGCTGGCCGGGTTTCCGCAAAGCTGGTTTGCCTGGCGCAAAGTGATGGCGCTGCTGGCCGATCGCTACTTTATTATCGCGCCCGATTTACCCGGACAAGGCGACTCCGACAAACCGATCAGCGGCTACGACACCAGATCGCTGGCAGAGAAAGTGCAGGGATTAATGCAGCAATTGCAGCTGGAAAGCTATTACCTTGCCGCGCACGATGTTGGCGCGTGGGTTGCCTGGCCGTATACCACGTTGTATCGCCATCAGGTGAAAAAATTGGCGCTGCTGGATGCGGGTATTCCCGGCGTCACGTTGCCGGAAGCCCTGCCTGCGACGCCGGATAAAGCCTGGAAAACCTGGCATTTTGCCTTCCATTTATTGCCGGATTTACCTGAAGCGTTAATTGTAGGGCGCGAAGAAATCTATTTGGAATGGTTCCTAAAACGCAAAGCGGTCAGTCCAATGGTGTTTGGCGAAGAAGAGATGGCGGAATATCTGCGATTATTGCAACAAAACGGCGCCTTGCGCGCAGGATTAGCGCCGTATCGTGAAGTGATGCATTCGGCAGCGCAAAACCAAGAATTGCTGCAAGAGTTCGGCAAGCTGCAACTGTCATTACTGGCGGTGAGCGCCGATCAAGGCTCTATTCCGGATATGGCGGAGCCGCTGCGCAAATTTGCCGACGATGTCACCGGAATTAAGATCGCGCACTGCGGTCACTTCATCCCTGATGAACAACCGCAGGCGCTGGCTGAAGCGTTAAGTGAGTTCTTTCACTAATCAACTGGCGCACCGAGGTGCGCCAGAGCATCGGCTTAGAACGACATCGTCACGCCAGCATAATAGGCGCGGCCCGGTTCGTTATAAGTTGATGCGCCAGAGTTCTCACGGTAAATGCGTTTATCAAACAGGTTATTGATACCGGCATTAGCGCGCAGGTTTTTCGTGATGTCGTAATTCACGTTCAAACCAAACACTGAATACGGGCTGATTTCACGCGACGTCATGTTGGTTTGATCGATATTGGTTTCAGCATTTTGACGCGGTTTCTGGCGACCAAATTGCGTCCAGTTAATATTGGCGCTCAAATCCTGCGTGGCTTGCCACTCCAACTGCGAGTTGATAGTGAATTCTGGAATCACTGACAGCGGATTGCCGGTTTTCTTGCTCTCCGAACGGAACATATAAGTCGCATTGGAGCGCCATTCCAGCGTATCGGTAATTAAAGGAATAGTCAGATTGCCTTCCAATCCTTCAACAATCGCCTTGCCGCCATTTTCCCAGCGCAGCACGTTGTAGCTGCCGTTGGTGTAGATTGGATCGGTGCCGGAAACGATTTTGTTTTTGTAATCGTTGCGGAAATAGGTGATACCCGCTACATAGCCCGCGTGAGTGAATTCCAATCCGACTTCTTTATTGACGCTGACTTCAGGATCGAGATTGTCGTTGCCTAATAAATAGCACTGCGTCAAACCAATTGGGCAACCGTTGCCGCGTGTCGTCAGCAAATAGCCTGGCGTGGATTGATACAAGTTCGGCGCTTTGAAGGCGCGCGCAATACCGGCTTTCAAGGTGAAATATTCGCCCAAACCTTGCGAGATATTCAGGCTTGGGCTCCAGTTAGCACCAAACTCATCATGATAATCAAAGCGCAGGCCAGGAATGATTTCCGTGCTGTCGGTGGCGGCGATGTTGTCCTCGAAATAGAACGAACTTAAGCTGGCGCTGTTTTTGCTGCTGCGTTCACTCGGATCACCCGAACTGCCTGGCAAATTCACGCCGGTGGCGCTGGCAGATAACATCGAAGCCGGATCGTTCAGTTCATCGCGATTCCACTCCGCGCCCAACGTGACGGTTTGATCAACCAGCAATTGCAGCGGGAAGTTGATTTCACCGCCCGCGCGATAACTTTCTAAGCGGCTGGTGGCGTAGGTTTCGCTGTTAATCATCCCTTCGGTACGACCGGCCGTACCTTCCTGCAAGCGGGTGTTATTGGTTTTCTCGTAATTGAAGTTGAGCTTCGAGGTACCCCAATCCCAAATGCCGTTGTGAGTGATGCCATAGGTTTGGCGATAGAGGCGGTTGGTTTCATCGCCGTACAGCGATTCGACTAAACCGTCGGTGCTGGCGTTGCTGTTGCTGTTTTGCGTATCACCGGCGTAAATGTTTCCCTGGCGGCTGTAGCCGTAGGAGAAATCGACAATTTGCAGCGGCGTGATTTTCCACGACAACACGGTGTTGATGTCTTTATTGCGCACGCCCTCGCGGCCAGCGGCATAAGAACCGTTTTCTGCAGTGTTGATATCAAAGGCGTCGGCATCGGTGCGGTTGATATTACCGTACATACGCATGGTGAGCGCGTCTCCGGCCAGCGGGCCGCTGAGATTGAAGTTGGCGCGGCGCGTGTCGCCTTCTTTGCTGTTATCCGGTTGGCTGGTGTACAGCGACAGCGATCCGTGCCAGTCGTTAGTCGGGCGTTTAGTGATGATGTTCACTACGCCGCCGGCGGCGCCAGAACCGTAACGCGCGGCGGCTGGACCGCGGATCACTTCAATGCGCTCTACCATTTCGGCTGGCACCCAGTTGGTATCGCCACGCGAATCACGCTCGCCGCGCCAGCTATAACGCACCGAGTTTCGCGATGAAACCGGCACGCCATCGATCATCACTAAGGTGTTTTCCGGGCCCATGCCACGAATATCAATTTGACGGTTATTACCGCGGCTGCCGCTGGCGCCGTTGCCGGTGAGGTTCACGCCGGGCATTTTGCGGATGATGTCGGCGAGGTCGTTAACAGGGGGATTTTTCTTGATGTCTTCCGCTGTGATGGTCGATACGCCCGGTTGCTGCTTCAGTTCCTGCTCGGCAGTGACAATCATCGATTCGTCATCCGCCAGTTTTTCAGTGGTTTCCGCAGCAAAGGCTGGCGACGTTAGCATTCCCGCTAAAAAAAGCGCCATTGGACGCTTTTTGCCACGCATAGTTACATTCACTTAAGTTTTCTCCCTGTTAGGTTAACAATTGTAAGTAAATGCGCATGATAATGATAACAATTATCATTGTATATAAGTGGCGAGAGTCGTCTCCACAATCTCTCCATGATTGTGCTGATTTATAAAGGAAAGGAGGGCAAGAAGTAGGGTTATTTTAAGGCGGTTAAAATGCAGATTATTAAGACAGTTTTATGATGTGTGATTGAAATATTTTGAATTAAATCAGGATGATAAAAATAAAGGTTACGCACGGTAATTATCTTTATTTCCTTTATGCTGACCGCCATCACTGAAAACAGTGATACGGATGGAAAATAAATTAAGGAGAAAATGTGCGCTATATCATACAAACCTTTACATTTGTGCTGAGCATCCTGCTCATGACGGGGCCGACAAATGCGGCCGAAAAGATGGATTTCTGGCAGCAACCACAGCACGGCGGCAACAGTTTTAACCGTTTGCCTCCTAACGAAGCATATTTCAAAGCGTTACATGATTACGGCGCGAGTTGGGTGCGATTGTCATGGGATAAGTGGCCAAAGCAGCAGCGTGATTTCTTATTAGGCAGTGCGGATCATTATCAAGGTTTGGTGGCGGAGGATGTTGCCACATTAAAACAGGTTCTGGATAACGCTCAAGCCGCCGGTCTTAAAGTGGTTATCACGCCTTTATCGTTGCCCGGAATGCGTTGGTCGCAAAACAACGGCGGCAAGTTTGATGATCGCTTATGGCAAGACAAGCAATACTGGCAACAAAGTGCGCGCTATTGGCACGATTTGGCCAGCGTCTTGAAAGATCATCCCGCCATCGCCGCCTACAACATTATTAATGAGCCTGCGCCAGAAAAAAACAGCGATCTGGCAGAACATGCGACGCCTGAATTAATGCAAGCCTGGTATCAGCGTAATCAAGGCAGCGCGCGAGATTTGCCTGCTTTTTATCGCACAATTATTGCCGCGATTAGAGAAGTCGATCCCTCAACGCCAATTATGGTGGATAGCGGCTGGTACGCTGCCGCCGATGCTTTTAGCTATTGGCCGCATGCGCTCAGTGATCCACACATTCTTTATAGCGTACATATGTATGAACCTTATGAAGCCACCAGCGCGCCCAATGCAAAACGGCAAAAACCTTGGAATTATCCCGGCATGGTGCCTTATGCCCATCAGATGCAACGTTGGGATGCGGCGCGGGTTGCCGCTTATTTAACGTTGCCCTTTAAGTGGGCAGAAAAGAAAGGTATCGACAAGCATCAGATGGTCGTGGGGGAGTTTGGTTGTGTGCGCACGCTTAAAGGCTGCACGCAATACCTTGAAGATGTGCTGAAGGTATTAGATAAACAGCAAGCGCACTGGGCGTTTTACAGTTTCCGCGAAGACAGCTGGGACGGCATGGATTACGAGTTAGGTAATAAGAAAGTGCCGTGGCGTTATTGGCAAGCGGCGGAGCAAAATCTACCAGACACCATTCCGCGTAATTCCACCAAAGAGTTCGAGCCTATCCGCAAACGCTTAGATAAATCCGCGATGACTCATAACTAATTGTGCGTTTCCTGCGGCAAAAGCAGGCTATTGATTCACTGATAAAATCTGAATTCCTCGCTTAATTCCGCGTCCTTGCTGGCGCGGCAATCCCTTGGCTGTATGGCTTTGATATCTATTGCTGAAATCCGGCAATAGATATGTTTTTTTCGCATTTGTGATTGATACCTATCTTCCAGAGAATGTGAATCGGGACGTTTTGAGGATGACAATTCCTGCCGCCACCCGGTGAGACAGGAGACAAAACCATCGCTACCTCAACGCCTTTTCCCTGCCGGGAAACTTTTTATAAATCAGGAGAAAGGTTCCAGTGAAATTCGCCAAAGGCATGACTCTTTTCGCGCTCGCATTGAGTGCCCACACCGCGTTCGCCGCCGATCAATCCGTGCCAACCGACAGCTCGCTACACGTGCAGACCGATCCTGCACTGAAAAGCCTGCTGCCTGCGGATGTGGTCAAACGTGGTTACATCGTAGCCGGAACCAATCCCAACACGCCGCCAACTACCTTCTATAAAGAAGACAACAAAACTCTGGCGGGACGTGAAATCGATATCATGAATGCCGTGGGCGAGCGCCTGGGAATCCAGGTCCAATGGCGCGACACCGGCGGTTTCGACAACATCATTCCTGGCTTGAAAACCGGTCGCTATGACGTCGCGCTGTCTAACATCAACGCCACGCCAACGCGCGCCAAAATCATCGACTTTGTTGGTTACTACGATGCCAGCCTGCTCGGCATTATCTCGCGTAAAGATGCCAACATCGCGCCATTCAAAAATCTCTCTGATGTGTGTGGCAAAGAAGTCGGTGCGGGTTCCGGCACCACGCAGGTAACGCGTCTGGAAGAAGCCAGCAAAGCTTGTGAAGCTGCCGGTAACAAGCCGATCAAAGTGTCAGTGTTCCCGGATCGTCCTGCTGGCGTGCAAGCGGTGGTCAGCGGTCGCGTGCCGATGTTCCTCGGTCCATACGAAGGTTTGCTGTGGCAGGTGAAAGTGATCAAACCGTTGAACATGAGCGGCGAAATCACCGTGCACGATGCGCCAGTTTCTGTCGCCTTCCCGAAAGATTCCGCGCTGGAACCGGCGGTGCAAGCTGCGCTGAACTCGCTGATCAAAGATGGCAGCTACAAAAAGATCCTCGATAACTGGGGCATCGGTTTTGGTGCAGTTAAAGAAGCCAAACGCAATCAGGAAATCTTTCAATGAGTGATATTCACCACCCAACCGACGATTTAAAAATCGTCGGCAAACGTTACTACGGACGCTGGTTCAGCGCGCTGGTGGTGCTGTTGTGCGTGGTGGCGATGGCGCATTCGATGATTAACAATCCACGCTTCGAATGGGGCGTGATTGCCGAGAACTTCACCGGCGCATCAATCCTGCAAGGCGTATTGATGACGTTGCAGCTGACCGCGATTTCTGTGGTGCTGGGCTTTGCTTTCGGTACGGTGTTGGCGCTGATGCGCCTCTCATCGAATCCTGTGTTGGTCGGCGTGAGCTGGTTTTATACCTGGTTCTTCCGTGGCGTGCCGATGCTGGTGCAACTGTTCCTGTGGTACAACATCGCCGCACTTTATCCGACGATTGCCTTGTCGATTCCCGGCCTCGGCGAGATCTGGAGCACGCAATCCAACGCCTTAGTCAGTCCATTTAGTGCGGCGGTGATCGCATTAGTGATGCACCAATCTGCCTATGCAGCGGAAATTGTGCGTGCCGGGATTCAAAGCGTTGGCAACGGACAATTGGAAGCGGCACGCGCGCTGGGCTATCGCCCGTCACAGATTTTCCGTCATACCGTATTGCCACAAGCGATGCGCGCCATCATGCCGCCTGCCGGTAATGAAATCATTGGTCAGCTGAAAACCACCGCGGTGGTTTCGGTGATCTCGCTGCAAGACGTGTTGTTCTCTGCGCAGATTATTTATCAGCGTACCTATGAAGTGATTCCGCTGCTGTTAGTGGCAACCTTGTGGTATCTGCTGATGACCTCCGTTTTGTCGGTCGGTCAATTCTACGTTGAGCGCTATTTTGGCCGTGGCGTCACGCGTCGTGAAAAGCGCAGTTTCTTCAAATCACTGCCGGGATTGTCAGGCGTGAAAGCCGCAAGGAGCGTGAGCAATGGCTGAAGCAATCGCCTTACGTAAAGTCACCAAACGCTTCTCTGGCGTCACCATTCTCGACGAAGTGAACCTGGATATTCCCGCCGGTTCGGTCACGGTGATCCTTGGGCCATCCGGTTCCGGCAAATCGACGCTGTTGCGCTGCATTAATCATCTGGAAAAACTGGATGGCGGCACCATTCGCATTGGCGGCGAAATTATTGGCTACAAGCAGAAAGGTCAGGCACTGCATGAATTAAGCAGCAGCGATGTGGCGCGCCAGCGTGCCGAAATTGGCATGGTGTTCCAGCAGTTCAACCTGTTTCCGCATCGTACCGTGTTGCAAAACATCGTTGATGCGCCAATGCGGGTTAAAAAGCAGAGTCGCCAGCAAGCCACCAGCAAAGCGCTGTCGCTGCTGAAACAAGTGGGATTATCGGGGCGCGAAGATGAGTGGCCGCAAAATCTTTCGGGTGGACAGCAGCAGCGCGTAGCGATTGCCCGCGCGTTAGCGATGGATCCCGGCGTGATGTTGTTTGATGAACCGACTTCAGCACTCGACCCGGAACTGGTCGGGGAAGTGTTGCAGGTGATCAAACAGCTGGCACATTCCGGTATCACCATGGTGGTGGTCACGCATGAAATCGGCTTTGCGCGTGAGGTGGCTGACAACATTGTGTTTATGGAAAGCGGCAAGATCGTGGCGGCCGGTCCAACCCAGCAAGTCCTCGACGACCCGGAAAACGGGCGCGTAAGAAACTTTATTGCAACGGTGCTTTAGGCACCGTTTTTCATTTTTAATGCCAGGAACAATGATGACGCAAAAACCGGTAATGCACAGCGCGCATTGGGGCGCTTTTCATGCCCAACAGCAGGGCGATCAACTCACCATCGAACCGTTCAAGGGCGATCCCGATCCCAGCCCGTTACTGCAAAATTTCCGTACCGCACTCAACCATCCGGCACGCGTAGCCCGTCCAATGGTGCGTCGTGGCTGGCTGGAAAACGGCCCCGGCCCAGACGATCGGCGCGGCAATGACGAATATATCGCGGTGAGTTGGGAGGAAGCCTACAGCCTGGTGGCGCGCGAATTGCAGCGCGTTGGCGATAATTATGGCCCGGAAGGCATCTTCGGCGGCTCTTACGGTTGGTCAAGTGCCGGACGTTTCCATCACGCGCAAAGCCAGGTGCATCGTTTCCTCAATACCACGCTCGGCGGTTACGTGCGTTCGGTCAACAGTTACAGCTCGGGTTCCGCTTCGGTTTTGCTGCCGCACATCGTCGGTGATATGACGGAAATTGCCCGGCGCGGTGTGAGTTGGGAAGAGATCGCCCAGCACAGCGAAATCGTGCTGGCCTTTGGCGGCCTGGCGTTGAAGAACTCTCAAGTCGCCAGCGGCGGATTAAGTGAACACACCGAACGCGGTTTTATGCAGCAGGCAGCACAGCGCGGCACGCGGTTCATCTCGATTAGCCCGTTGAAAAGCGATTTGCCGGACGAAGCGCAGGGCGAATGGTTGGCACTGCGACCGGGCACCGACGCGGCCTTTATTCTCGGCGTGTTGTCGGTGTTGATCGATGAACAGCTTACCGACGAAGCTTTCCTCGCACGTTACACCGTTGGCTGGCCGCAAATGGTCGCCTACATTCGTGGTGAAGAAGATGGAACGTTGCGTGATGCAGCGTGGGCAGCCGAAATTTGCGGCGTGAATGCGGCATTTATCGAGGACTTCGCGCGCCACCTTTATGGCAAGCGTGTGTTGGTGACGGTAGCGCACGCGTTGCAGCGCGCCGAACACGGCGAACAACCTGTGTGGTTAGGATTGGTGCTGGCGGCGGCGCTCGGACAGCCGGGCTTACCGGGCGGCGGTTACACCTATGCGCTGGGTGCGTTAGGGCATTACGGCAAGCATCACAATTTAGTGAGTTTCCCGGCGTTGCCGCAGGGCAAAAACGGCATCGATCGCCTGATTCCGGTGGCGCGCATTTCAGATATGCTGCTTAATCCTGGCAAACAGTTTGATTACAATGGCCGACGTTTAACCTATCCGCACATCCGTTTGGCCTATTGGGCGGGCGGTAATCCATTCCATCATCATCAGGATTTGGCGCGTTTGCGTCAGGCGTTTTGCCAGTTGGATACCTTGATCGTGCATGAAATCGCCTGGACCGCCAGCGCGCGTCACGCTGATATCGTGTTGCCCGCCACCATGACTTTGGAGCGCGAAGACATTGGCGGTGCGCCGACCGATCGTCATTTGTTTGCCATGCAGCCGGTGGCCGAGCCGTTTGGTGAAGCCAAAGATGATTACACCATTTTTGCCGAGCTGGCGCGCCGCTTAGGCCATGAACAGGCTTTCACTGAAGGTCGAGATACGCGCGGCTGGTTGGAACATCATTACGCGCAGTTGCAACAAAAGCTGGCGGCACAGCAGGTTGAGATCCCCGATTTCGCCACTTTTTGGCAGCAAGGCGTACTGGAACTGCCGCAATTAAAAGATGGTGGCCGCATGATCAACGCTTTCCGCGCTGATCCCGACGCCGCGCCCTTGCCAACGCCGAGCGGCAAAATCGAAATCTTCTCCGCCACAATCGCCAGCTTCAATTATGAAAACTGTCCGGGACATCCGGTATGGCGCGAGCCGCAGCAGCAACCGGATGCCGAGCATCCGTTCTGGTTGATCGCCAACCAACCGGCAACGCGCTTGCACAGCCAGTTAGATTTCGGCGATTACAGCCTGAGCGGCAAACGCGACGGCCGCGAAGTATGCAGCTTGCATCCTGAAGATGCGGCGTCTTTGGGCATTAATGATGGCGATATTATTGAGTTGTATAACCCGCGTGGACACGTGCTGGCGAGCGCGCGCGTGACGGAAACCATCATGCGCGGCGTGGTGCAATTGCCTACCGGCGCCTGGTACGATCCGGTGGATCCGACGGCGCTGCGCCCGTTATGCCGTCATGGCAATCCCAACGTATTGACGCTAGACATTGGCACTTCCTCGCTGGCGCAAGGTTGCAGCGGTCAAATCACCGTGGTTCAAGTGCGTAAATATCGTGGCGAATTAACCCCGGTGCAGGCGTTTATTCCACCCAACTCCACATACATCCCGTAAGGTCATCATTTATGGTGACCAACGATTCAGGTGCGCGTTAATGCGCACCTGATACAAACGATGTCTTATTCACCATCCAAATCTAAATAACACACACGCAAGCGGTGACCATCGGGATCGATGGCGCTGAAGGTATAACCGAAATCCATTTTTACGGGCGTTTGAATAATAGTCACTTCGCGGAACGTGCCCCATTCGTTATAGAGAAAATCGACGTCTGCTTTGGTTTCAGTTTTAAATACCAGTTCGCCGTTAGGGCTGAAAGGCAGTTGTTGCGCCGCCGGTTCCACGGTGTATTTCGACCAGATGCCCAATTTAAATCCACCATTAAAGATAAACATGGCAAAGGTTGGACTTAATTCCACCGGTTTTAAATCAAATAAGGCAGCATAAAAATCGGCGCTTTTTACGACGTTTGGAACATAGATGATGGTCATATTGGCAGTAAGCATGGCATTCTCCTTTGGATGTGCCATGCATACTATGAGCAAGCTGTGACAGATTTTGTCAGTAGCCTTTTAGCTTAAGCTAAAGCTCAATGCTTGACCGTCAACGGCAATTTTATGGCCATTGATGTAACGCGCTGCATCACTCAGGAGGAACTTATGCCGGAATACTGTTTTTACAAAAAGGATAACCAGATAACAGCACTGCAGAAAACGGATAGCGCGGGAGCTGCCGTCTTGACTGAGCAGGGTTATGATAAGCAGTTTGAAGAATTAAGTGCCGCGGATGAAAAGGGTGCTCTCGCCCGATTTAATGGCATCCGCAACGAAGAGCAGAAGACAACGCATGCTTTCACAACGGGCGCGGTATTTGCCTCAATAATTGTCGGTTTGATTGCTATAGCGGGCTGGTTTTTTATAAAAAAATAAGGAAATATTTTCATGGACGGACACGTGATGCTCAAAATAATTGCCGCAATAACGACGGTTATTTTGATTTGGTTATACTTTAGGCCGCAAAAAAGAAAACTCCATGCTAACCCGATTATCGCAGCGGCCAATGAAAAAGAACGACACGCGTGGCGCTATGTTCGATGGGGAGTTTGGGCAGTGCAGTTTTTGCCAGGAATCTATGTGCTATGGACGGCCATAAGATTCATATTGTCGAGTTAATAACATGACAAAACAGCTTCAATATCGCAGGCATTGTGGGCGATAGGTTAGGAATCTAGCTTAAGGTTTCTAATTAACAAGTTGGAATGCCCACTACGAGCGAGGAGCGGACGTTCGCAGTTGCTTTAAGCGCACAATTGCTCGCACTTTGTGAAGAATCGCCCATAATGAGCGTTCTCATTTTTTTATTTTTTATTACTTAAAGGGATAATCCACATGGTAAACGATTACTTCACGCAACCGCCGATTGGCGTTTCAGTTGAGCAGCACAAGCGTACCATCGCGGTCGCCGCCGCTCTGGCAGTGGCTAAAGAGTCGGTGAGTGCGTCTACCTCGGCAAGTGGTTCGAAAGCATCATGGGATTTGCAGGCGGTGGCAAACGAAGTGGCTAATCTCGCCGATGCGATTCAAGATGCGTTAGAACCTGACGACGCGATTTGATCAATCAATATGGCTAGCAGCAGGTTGTTAGCCATTTCCGCATAATCTGATGAATATTCCCTTCGCGCCAACAGCCAAAAAACGTGGACGTCCGCCTAAAGCCGAGTCTGTGCAGCGAGACGTGCGCCGCGCCATTCTGCGCACAGGCGTTGAGGTGTTAACGGAATCTGCCCTTGGCACCAGCAGCCTGGATGTGATTCTTAAGCGCGCAGGCGTGCCAAAAGGGTCCTTTTATCACTACTTTGAAAGCAAAGAAGCCTTTGGTCTGGCGGTGCTCGATCAATACGACAGCTTCTTTGACCATCTATTAAGTAAAACGCTGGCAAACAGCGCGCTGCCACCGTTGCAGCGCATCGAATCGTTTGTTGACGCTGCGGCCGTGGGGATGGCCAAACATGCTTTCCGTCGTGGTTGTGCGGTCGGCAATTTGACGCAAGAAGTCGCCACGTTACCCGAAGGTTTCCGCCAGAAGCTGAAAGTGATATTTGAAAAATGGCAGGCCATAATGCTGACATGTTTGAACGAACTGTCGACAACCAGTCACCTCTCCGCCAGTGCCGACTTACCCGGTTTAGCCGATTACTTCTGGACGGGATGGGAAGGTGCGGTACTTCAGGCCAAGCTGCATGAAAGCCGCAAGCCACTGGATAATTTTCTCGTGCAATTTCTTGCCGGCCTGATTCCTCGGGCAGATGCGTGATATTCCCTAAATAATCATCAATTTCAGTAGCTTAATCTAAATCTCAATTGATGCTGGAATTAATTAGACGATCGGTCTATTATTTTAACCAGACGATACCTGCACCCATCGCACCCTAATTTCGCAGACGCCGCTCTGTAACTGGAGGTTCAGTGTTTAATTCAGTTCTCATCAACAACACCGATGGCACTTACGCTGCCGAATATACCGAACTCAACGATGATGTTTTGCCCGCGGGTGACGTCACCATTAATGTCGAATATTCGTCAATCAACTACAAAGACGCGCTTGCCATCACCGGCAAAGGACCGATTGTCAGAAGCTTTCCGATGATCCCAGGCATCGATCTTGCTGGCATCGTGACACATAGCGATAGCCCGACATTTCAGCAGGGTGATGCGGTGCTGCTCACCGGATGGGGGGTTGGCGAGCGTTATTGGGGCGGGCTCGCGCAGAAAGCACGAGTAAAAAGTGAATGGTTGACAGCGCTGCCATCGGGCAGCAATTCGCATCAAGTGATGGCGATTGGCACCGCAGGATTCACCGCCATGTTATGCGTTGATGCCATTGTTGAACATGGCGTAAAACCGTCCGACGGCCCAGTGTTGGTGACAGGCGCCAGTGGCGGCGTGGGCAGTTGTGCGGTGATCATCTTAGCGTCGCTCGGGTATCAAGTCATTGCCTCGACAGGCCGACCAGAAGAGAACGCGCGCTTGTTCAAGGAGATGGGTGCCAGCGAAATCATCGATCGTAATCAGCTCAATCTACCCGGCAAGCCGTTGCAGAAAGAGCGTTGGGTGGCGGCGATCGATACCGTGGGAAGTCACACCTTATGCAATGTCTGCGCGGGGACAAAATATGCCGGCATAGTTGCTGCCTGTGGCATGGCGCAAGGCATGGATTTGATGGGAAGTGTTGCTCCGTTCATCTTGCGCGGCGTGACGCTCAAAGGCATTGACAGCGTGATGGTTGACGCAGCAAAGAGGCCGAAGATTTGGCAGAAAGCGTGTGAATATCTGCCGGTAACAAAGCTCGAAAAAATGAGCACCGTATTGCCACTCAGCCAAGCCATTGAAGCCGCACATTTATTACTGGATGGTAAAGTCAGCGGACGCGTGGTTATCGATTGTAACGGCTAAATATTCAGTGAAGTGGCTAACATCATGGTTAGCCACTTTCCGGGTAACGCAGCTGTTGATACTCCTTCCAACGCTTCAATAATTGATGACGCGTTCCTGGATATACCTCGTGGCTAATTTCAATCTGCTCAATACGATCCACGCGGAAATTACGAAAATCCTGACGCAATTCACACCAGCCGCACAATAATCTTACCCGATCAAAATAACCAATCACCACCGGCCAAATAACGCGTTGTGATGAGGCATCCTTCAGATCTTTATATTGCAATGACACTTTATTGCGCTGATGAATCGCCTGGCGAATTGCCGGCAGATGGGTTTCAAATACCACTTCGCCGCGTGATGCAATCAACAAGGATTGATGATCGATCGCCAGGCTAAGATGTTGCGGGATCACCGCCTGAATTTTCGCCAGCGCATGATTGGCTGCCGATTTTAATTCCGGATCGGTGTGACGACTCACCCAATTCAGCCCCAGCATCAACGCATCTAATTCATGGCGAGAAAACATCAGCGGCGGTAAATGCCCATCTGATTTCAGCAAATAGCCCAATCCGGCGCTGCCTTCAATATCCACACCTTGCTGTTGCAGGCTAATGATATCGCGATAAACCGTGCGCACGCTGATGCTGAGTTGCTCGGCCAGGGTTTGCGCCGTAACCGGATAGCGATGGCAACGCAACAGCTGTACCAGTTCAAGCAGGCGCTGAGTTTTGGTCATTTTTGGCTGCCTTCATCCCATAAAAAAATAAATTTAAAAAAACTGCATCCAATTCGTCTACGGCTTACGTATATCCCCATGTGAGCACCTAATCTGCTCCCCTACAATGAGGATTTATGATGAAAACGTTATTCGCTACTGCAATCGTTTCAGGCGCATTATTGTTCAGCGCAACCTCAATGGCTGCTATGCAATCCGACTCCGTAATGGTCGGCGGTGCCGCCATGTTCCCGCAGAAAAATATCATCGAAAATGCCGTCAACTCCAAAGATCACACCACATTAGTGGCTGCGGTAAAAGCGGCTGGTTTGGTTGATACGCTGCAAGGAAAAGGGCCATTCACCGTATTTGCGCCAACTAACGCGGCGTTTGCCAAACTGCCTGCGGGCACCGTGGACAATCTGGTTAAACCAGAGAACAAAGCCATGCTCACCAGCATCCTGACTTACCATGTGGTGGCTGGGAAGTTGGATATGAAAGCGTTAGAAGCGAAAATTAAACAAGGCGGCGGTCATGCCGAACTGAAAACCGTCAACGGACAGCCTTTGTGGATTATGAATAATGGCCCGCACAATATTCAACTCAAAGATGGTCAAGGCAACGTGGCCAATATCAGCACCTATGATGTAAACCAGAAAAATGGTGTGATTGATGTGATCGATACCGTTCTGATGCCTAAGTAATTGTCTATACTCGGGATGGGCAATCAAGCCATCCGGGAAAAACATGGATAAGTCTCAGGCGGAACAGCAGGTGAAACTGATGCAGGCGGTTGCTCAAGGCGATCGCCATGCATTTGAACAACTCTATCGACAGATGTCACCGCACCTCTTTGCCGTCGCGCTGCGCACTTTACGCCAACGTTCCTGGGCTGAAGAAGTGCTGCACGACGGTTTTATCACCTTATGGAACCAAGCCGATCGCTACAATCCCACGCTGGGAGCGCCGATGACGTGGATGACGCACATCATCCGCAATCGCTGTATTGACGGGTTACGCAGTCGTCCTGCACGCGAAGAAGCGTTACAGGATGAGTACGATGACCAGGTTTTTCTCGATGAAAATCAGCAGGCTGAAAGTGAAAGCGAGGATTCTCAGGTGGCGCGTTTACAGCATTGTTTGCGCCATCTCAGCAGTGAACAGCGGCAAAGCGTGGCGCTGGCCTATTATCAGGGAATGTCACACAGCGACATCGCTGCCTGGCTTCATCAACCCGTGGGTTCGGTAAAGAGCTGGATACGCCGCGCGATGGAGCATTTACGGGAGTGTGTGGGACTATGAATGATAAACATCAACGAGATGATGCGTTATCAGCTGAATATGCCCTTGGCACCTTGCGTGGCAATGCGCGATTACGCTTTGAAAAACGGCTGGCGCAAGAACCGGAATTGGCGCAGCAGTTAGCGCGTTGGCAGAACATGCTCAGCGGTCTTGATAGCCAACTGGTGCCACAGATTCCACCGGAACGCGTGTGGAAAAAAATTATGCTGAATCTGCCACAACAACCTGTGGCGAAAAAAACGCTGAAGCCTTATTGGGGCTGGTTAGTCGCCGCTGGGTTGGCAGCCTTCACATTGATCTCCAACTTTCATGGGCGCGCGCCTGACGTTATGCCGCTCACCGTGCTCAGCAATGCCGAGCAGCAGGCGCAATGGGTGGTCAGCAGCAGCAGCGATCGCCAACAGTTGGTGTTAACGCCGCTCAAGCCCGTGGCGGTGGCGGCACAAAACAGTTTGCAGCTCTGGCTGATTCCAGGCGGTCAAAAACCGGTTTCACTGGGATTGGTTGATGAACGTACGCCGACACAACTCACGCTCAATCAGATCACCTTGCCGCCGGGCGCGGTGGTTGCCATCAGCCTTGAACCGCACGGCGGCTCGCCAACCAGCCAACCGACCGGCCCAGTGTTGTTTAGCGGCGTGCTGTAACGCAACTTTACTGCACGCGTAGCAATTGGCTTAAGCTGGCCAAATCGGCGGGAGAGCGCAGTTCAGCGCACGCTAGCAATTGTTGCTGGCGCTGCGCCGTCTCTTGCCGCAATGCCGCACGCAGTTTAGCCGTGACGTTGACGCCATCCGCCAAAGATTGCTGGCGGGTACGACGATGCTGCAACTGCGTGCCATTTTTCAGTGACAGTGTCACCAGATGAAAGCGCAGCGCTGGGTTAATGGCATCCGGCGGCGCAGTTTCATCCGGCGTGCGACGCACTTTAGCCGCCAGCGGCATCACTGCCTGATTGAGATCGCCCTCGGCAAAATCCTGCAAACGCAAATCGTCATACATCAACATCGCGGCAATCGTATATTCCAGGCTGAAACGCGCTTCAATGCCGTTGGTCGGCACGCGAACAGAAGCCGCGATATCGCCGCCGGGCGGAAACGCCACGCTGATATCACTGATGTTCTCCAACAGCGCATCAAGCGTTTCACCGCTCGCCAACCATTGCTGGCGCAAAATACGCGCGGCCTCAGCGGCGCTATGCGTTCCGGCGCAAGTGGGGAACGGCTTGAACTCCAAACCGGGTGCGACGATGCGCCACGGCACAGCCCAATTCTCGATGAGTTTACCCGGCTGCGATTGGTCATTACTGGTGGCAGCGATAAAGGCCTCGATTACGCCTTCCTGCTTGCCGTCAAAACCCGCCAGCGTCAGCTGAGCTGATGTGATCGCACGTTCAGCGGCGAAACCGGCATGCAGCGGTTTGACTGCCGAACCAAACTGCGCACGCAATCCGCTGGCTTGCGTGGTGGCGATGCCCATTAAGGTTGCGGTGGCGGCCACATCCAGAACGAGCAAGCGTGCTAGCGCAGCAGCAGCAGCGAGTGTGCCAAGCGTTGCGGTATTGTGATTGCCTAATGCATAGTGCTGCTGGCTTACCGCTAAACCCAAACGTCCGGCGACTTCTACGCCAATCGCGTAGGCATCAAGAAAATCATCCAGCGTTGACGGTTGCTGTTGCTGCCAGGCAAACAGCGCCGACAGAATCACCACGCTGGGATGACCGCGAAAATCAGCGTGGAAATCATCGTAATCCAGCGCGTGACTGGCATAACCCAGCAACAGCGCCTGCGAACGCACACTGCCATCGTGATAAACGCTACGCAGCGCCGGTAAACCGCTATCCGGTACCTGCGCTTGCAATACCGGCCAACTCACGGCGAGAAAATCCCGCACGCCTTCACGCGCCGCATCATGCGCGGCGGCATCCGGTTGGCTGTGAACAATGCGCTCAGCCAGCGCTGCGGTCAGATTCATGCGCTGACACTCTGCAACGCCGCAACCGCCAGATTGGCCAGATAGCGTGATGTTGGCAACAGCACATCATCATTGATGCGGAACGCCGGATGATGCAGCGCATAAGGTTCGCCGGTGCCAATCATCATGAAGGCGCCCGGCAATTGCTGTTGGTAGAAAGCAAAGTCCTCGCCGATCGGGCTGGCTTCGACCACGCGCGCTTCAAAGCCGCTGGCGCTGGCCTGTTGCAGCGCAAAATCAGCCCAATGTGCGTCATTAACCACCGATGGTGGACCGGCATGCCAATTGAATTTCACCTCAGCCGCGAAAGCCGCACCAATACCTAACACAATTTCACGGAAGCGCTGCTCCAGACGCTCGCGAGTTTCCTGCGAGAACGAACGCACGGTGCCTTCCAGCCAGGCGCTGTCGGGAATCACATTCCACGTGCTGCCGCTGTGAATCTGAGTAATCGACACCACCGCGTTATCACCCGACGGCGCATTACGGCTGATCAAGGTTTGCGCAGCCGAAACAATTTGCGCGGCAATCACAATCGGATCGTTGCCCTGATGCGGTTTAGCGGCGTGGCTGCCAATGCCGGTGATGCTGATATCAAAGCGATCCACCGCCGCAGTTAATGGGCCAGCTTTGCTACCGATCACGCCCGGCGGCAGCGACGGATCGTTATGGATACCAAAAATGGCGACCGCATCATCCAGCGCGCCGGTAGCAATCACATCCGGCGCGCCCTGGCCGGTTTCTTCTGCCGCCTGAAACAGAATGCGCACGCGACCCGGCAAACTGCTTTCCTGCTGCTTCAATAAGATCGCCGCACCCAGCGCGGCTGAGCTGTGAAAGTCATGACCACAGGCGTGCATCACGCCGGGACGCTCCGAACGAAAAGTCACATCTGATTGCTCCTCAATCGGCAGCGCATCGATGTCTGAACGTAACACCATCAGCGGGCCATTTTCACTGCCTATTTCCGCTACTAAACCGGTTTTGAGCGGCAGATCCAGCACGCGGATAGCGTGTTTCTCAAGTTGCTGACGAATCCGTGCGGTGGTTTCAAATTCTTGATTAGAGAGTTCAGGGAAACGGTGCAGTTCGTGGCGGAATGCGATCAGCTGTTCGCCTAAATTATCGAGAGTTTGGCTCATGCTTTAATTCCTTGTAGAGCGGCCTGACGGGTTAACCACGCGTCATGGGCGCTTTCATCCAACACTTTCTTCATATATTGCGTGATGTGGCCTTTGCCGAGGTCGGTGGTGTGCATCAACTGGAAGCCCCGTTTTTTGTACATTTCGATCAGCCACGGATGACTGGTGGCGGTGCCGAGCGATACCGCAGGCGCGCGCAGTTTGCCGAGCAGAATCTCCTGCTCAAGGCGATCTTGCACCTGACGACCATATTGCAGGCCAGGATAATCGGGATGCGCGCCGAACCAGCCGATATGCGGCAAGCCAAACGGGCCGGGCAGCGGTCCCCACGGATAACGCACGGTGACCGAGGAAACCATGACGCCATCCGCGTACAGCGCATACACGCCGTGGCTTTGTAGATGGCGCAGCGTTTTGGCCAGATCGGCGCTGGCGGCATCGAATTTGATGCCCAGCGCCAGTGTTGGCGCGTAAGCGGCATGCATCAGCGCCTGATAGGTTTCCACCTCGTCTTCGCGAACCTGACGAAATTCAAGTGACATAGACATCCCCGGAAAAATTTAAAAAAGCACCGATTTCAAAGGCCGCTACCAACCGTGCGATTGGCGGCATGGTTATTCATTTGAACCAGATTACCAGCAAACACATTCCCGGCTATATGTGAAAAATAACTAAGCTAATGCGAATTTGTGAAATTGAAATCGCCCGTTTTGCATTGCTTAAATCGTTATTTACCGTAGTATGCAGAAAAGCCATAGCGCTATAACTATTCCGTATTAACCCTCTGAATTATCTTAATTTAATTCGTTATAGCCTTATTCTTAATCAGGGTGACGCCGTGTTAGCGATCAAATCTCCACGTGCTTATGCACATGAATCCGGCTTACGCGCGCGTGCCGGTGAATTTATTAAACCTTACGCCACACATATCCGCATATTTACTTCGCCACGTGCCTGGCAAGCGGTAAATCCAGAATTAAGCCAAAGCCTCGAAGCCAACGGAATTCGCTGGCAGCTCGAATATCTGCACGGTGAATGTACTGATGCGGCGATTGCAACACTCAAACAAAATGTCGAACAGCAGGGCGCAGAATTGTTGTTTGCGGTCGGCGGCGGACGTGTGCTGGATGCGGCGAAAGCGGTCGGCAGTCAATTGCCCGATCTCAAGGTAATCAACTTTGCCACCGTAGCGGCAACCTGTGCGGCGTGGTCGCCGGTTGCCATCGTGTACAACGAGCACGGCGGACATGTGCGCAGCCAGGGGCTGGGCAAAATGCCCGAGTTGGTATTAGTCGATAGCGAAGTCATCGCCCGCAGCGATGTGCGTTATTTAAAGGCTGGCATCGTTGATGCGCTGGCGAAGTATTACGAGTTCTATCCTTATCAGCGTAACAATCCCAACGACTTAGCGCTCGATCTCAAAGTGATGAACGCTAAACGCGCGTTGGATATCTATCGAGAATTCGGCGCTGCCGCGGTTGCCGCTAACCAACAGCAGCAGGTTACGCCGGAACTGGTGAAAATCATCGACGCCAACATTGTGCTGGCCGGTTTAGCCAACAGCGTGCGCGATGTGCTGCCAACGCCGGGATTCGCCCATGCGATCCATAATCGACTGACGCATCAGCCGGAGCTGCACGAGTGGCTGCACGGCGAAAAAGTCGGGTACAGCCTGCTGGTGCAATCGCTGATTGAACACGATGGTGTGCCGGATGCAGATCTGCTGGCGCTGCTGCGCGAATACGCCATGCCGCTGACGTTGGCGCCATTAACCGGCGATCGCGCGGCTACCATTCGCAGCATCGCAGAACAAATTAAATTCCCGGCCGCCAGCGCCGAGCGTTTGCCGTTCCGCATCTCTGCCGATGCGCTGGAACAAGCGCTGCTGGCAACCGAGAACACCTTTTAAAACGTCTTACCTTTTATTGACCAGGACAAATTCATGGCTAACTCACAACAACAACGCCACATTCGCTTAGGCCTTTTCGTACAACCGGTTGGACAACACGTTAGCGGTTGGCGCTTAACCGAAAAACTCGGCGATCCAACCAACATTGATTGGTTGATCACCATCGCCAAAAAAGCCGAAGCCGGTAAGTTCGATCTGTTCTTCGTCGGCGATGCGCTGGCAACCAGCATGTACCGTTTGCCGTCGACCATGGCGCGCCTTGAGCCGCTGACCATGCTGTCGGCGCTGGCGGTGAATACCAAACGCATTGGTCTGGCGGCCACCGCATCCACGACTTTTAGCGATCCGTTCACCATGGCGCGCAGCTTTTCCTCGCTGGATCACATTAGCCGTGGTCGTGCGGCGTGGAACGTGGTGACCTCGTTCTCTACCGATGTGGCGCGCAACTTTAGCCGCAACGACATGCCAAATCATGCCGAGCGTTATGCGCGTGCGCGTGAATTCCTCGAGGTCGCCAACAAGCTGTGGGCGGGCTGGGAAGAGGGCGCAGTGCAGCCGAACAAAGAAACCGGCGCGTACTTCGTTGATGAAAAGATTCAGCCGATTAACCATGAAGGCGAACACTTCCAGGTGCAAGGCCCGTTGAACATCACGCGCTCGCCACAAGGACGTCCGGTGATTATCGAAGCGGGTTCATCCGCCGACGGTCAGAAATTGGCTGCTGAAACCGCCGAGGTGATCTTCACCGCAGCGGATAGCCTTGAAGCCGCTCAAACCTTCTATCGCTCGCAGAAAGATCAGGTGATCGCCGCCGGTCGCAATCCCGATCACGTGGTGATCATGCCGGGCGTGATGCCGATTGTCGGCCGCACCCGCGAAGAAGCCAAAGCGTTGTGGAAAGAGCTGAACACGTTGGTGGATATCGAAAACGGTCTGCGTCAGCTTTCATTGCGCTTCAGCATGGATCTCAGCCAGTTCCCGCTGGATGGACCGGTGCCGGAAGTGCCACTGGGTGAAGGCAATCAAAGCCGCGTCAAATTGATGACCGATATGGCGAAGCGTGAAAATCTGACGCTGCGCGAGTTAGCAGCGGTCGCGGCTGGTTCGCGTGGACACCGCGTGATTGTCGGCACCGCTGAAGATATCGCGGACGACTTCGAGTTGTGGATTAAAGAAGGTGGCGCGGATGGTTTCAACATCATGCCGGCGATTATGTCTGAGCAACTCGATCTGTTTGTCGAGCTGGTGATCCCTGAACTGCGTCGTCGTGGTTTGTTCCGCGAAGACTACGAATTTACCACGCTGCGCGAAAACCTCGGTTTGCCGGTCGCTTAAGCCATTCAGGAGCTCAACATGGTCACCTTATCAAAGCGTGTGCAGTCCGTGTCGCTCTCTGCCAATGCGGCGGCGCGCCAGTTGACGCGTCAGCTTAAAGAGCAGGGCGTGGATATTCTCGATCTCACTACCGGCGAGCCGGATTTTGATACGCCGCCGCATATTCGCCAGGCGGCGGTGGCAGCAATGGAAGCCGGTGAAACGCGTTATACGCCGACCAACGGCACCACGCCGTTGCGTAAGGCGGTGCAGGCCAAGTTGCAGCGTGAAAATAAGCTGAGCTATGAACTGGGGCAGATTTGCATCGCCAACGGCGCGAAACAGATCATCTTCAATGCGTTTGCTGCCACGCTGAATGATGGCGACGAAGTGCTTGTGCCGGTGCCATATTGGCCGACCTTCCCGGATAGCGTACGTTTCAACGGCGGTGAAGCGGTACTATTAGAGTGCCCGCTTGAACAGCAATATAAGCTGCAACCGCAGCAACTGGCGCAGGCGATCACTGCCAAAACCCGCTGGCTGGTACTGAACAATCCCGGCAATCCTTCCGGCATGGTGTACAGCGCCGACGAATTAACGGCGTTGGCGACGGTGCTGCGCGATCATCCCAACGTGCTGATCATGCTGGACGAGTTGTACGAACATATTCTGTTTGATGGACGCGAACATGTGAGTTTGTTGCACATTGCGCCGGATCTCGTTGAGCGTATTCTGCTGGTGGGCGGCGTATCGAAAACCTACGCGATGACCGGTTGGCGTATCGGCTTTGGTGCTGGGCCAAAAGCACTGATTGACGCAATGGTGGTGGTGCAGTCGCAAAACAGCTCGGGTGCCAGCGCGGTCAGTCAGGGCGCAGCAGTGGCGGCGTTTAATGGCGGGCTTGATTTCCTGCCGCCCCAGCGCAGCGCTTATCAGGATCGTCGCGATGCGATTATGGCGTTGCTGCGTCCGGTGGCGGAAATTGAGGTGCTCAATCCTGATGGTGCGTTCTTTATTTTCTGCCGTTGCGCCGGTTTGCTCGGTAAGACGCGTCCCGATGGTCAGAAAATTGCAACTGAACAGGACGTGATGAATTACTTATTGGAAAGCGGCGTGTCGGGCGTTGCCGGTAGCGCTTATGGATTATCACCGTATTTCCGTTTGTCGATTGCCACCGATATCGACACGGTGCGTGAAGCAGGGCGCAGAATTGCCCAGGCCTGCGCAGCGTTGAAATAATCCTGCTATAAACAAGCAGCGAACAGGGCAATATTATTTCCCTTCGCTGCTTGTTATTTTCTGAAAGCATCAGAATATTCTTGGGCTAATTCCTCACCTTTTCCTCTTTTTCGGCAATTTTCACGCAACGCTTTGCTTGTTATCTCACTTCACGCATAATGCGTTTTTTCATTTTTCTCCGGTTACTATTTCATGTCTAAATCATCTTTGAAATTCAATATGCTGTTCGCCAGCGTTGTAGCGATTGCTGCGCCGCTGCATGCCATGGCAAATACAGAAACCTCTCAAGCCCCGATCATTATTCAGGGCGCGATGCCGGTGGAAGCGGAACATTTCGCCGCCAAACTGGATAACGCCAAAGAACAACAAATTGGGGAATGGCGTTTTTGGCGCGGCACCGTCGATGGTTATCCCGTGATTGTGTCTGAGACACTGAAAGGCATGTCAAATGTTGCGGCGGCAACCTCAATTGCAGCGGTGGAATTCAAGCCTAAAGCGATTATTAATCAGGGCACCGCAGGCGGTCACGATCCGGCATTAAACGTCTACGATATCGTGGTGGGTAAATATTCAGTTAACCTCGGTGCGTTTAAAACTCCGCACACATTGCCGGGCGCAGGCAGTAATTCGCTTGAGTGGAAGCCGATGGATTTAATGGCCTCTAAAGGCAGTGCTGGCGAAGATAAAAATGCCCACAGCATGCGTCAATTTGCTGCCGATCCTGTGCTGATGAAAGCCGCAGAACAGGCTATGCCGAGCTACAAAAAGGGCAAAGTGGTTGAGGTGTCATCGGTTCTGCGGATGTGTGGAACAGCGAATTAGACCGCATCCGCTTCTTCCACGACAACTTCCACACCTCGGCTGAAGAGATGGAAACGGCTTCGGCGGCGCAGATCTCGTCGCTGTTCAACATTCCGTTTATTGGTATTCGCGTGTTATCGAACAACATCACCAATAATGGTAAGTATGATGCGCAAACCGGCATCGCTTGCCAGGATTATGTCTACGATGTGCTGAAGGCGTATATCAAGCAGATTAACGCTGAACAGAAATAAATAAAAAACGCAGCAAGCTGTTGAGCTTGCTGCGTTTAATTAATACTCATTGTTAATTTGTAAAGCACACTGCTGATAAACTTGAAACAACTGTTTATTATCCAGGCGCTCAATAACAAATTAAATCAGGAAATCATCCAACGAGCCGCCAGCATCAATGGCAGATTTAATCGGTGAAGGTGTACGGCCTTGACCCGTCCACAATTTCTCGTTGCCCTGTTCATCGATGAATTTATACTTCGCGGGGCGCGGTGCACGTTTAGCTTTAGGCTTGGTTGCCTGCGGCGTTAATTGCGCCAGGTCACTAATATCAATTCCATCTTTCAGCAGCATCTCTTTATATAGCGCTAATTTTTCTTCTTTTTCGCGCTGTGCCGCGGTTTCCGCTTCCGCTTCTTCACGGCGTTCTGCAACTACTACAGCGAACTTTTCCAGCATTTCGTCCAATACCGCAATTTCAGTCTCACGTGCTTGCGCACGCAGCGTACGAATATTGTTCAATGCTTTAAGTGCATCGCTCATGTATAAATCCTTATTACTTTTCCAACTGGTTTGAAGCTATGCATTCTACGAGATTTTTCGGTAAATTAAAATAATAGTGGGCAGGCAGAATTGTCCGGAAAATATTAACAGCATGAGAAGATTCTTTATATTACGCCGAATTGTTTTCGTTATTTATCTTATTAATCGCACTAATCATCAATATTGCCCTAATAGTTGTTGGTTAATTGCGCATTTAATCCCAATTTTTAGCCTGAGGTATGTTTCGGTCACAATAAATGGTGACCCCACAAAACCGAGCCTGTAGGGTCGCCATTTATGGTGACCGGGCATTCCCCGCACAATCCTCTTTTCATAACCGAAACTATGCTTTTTCAAACAGTTACCAACATTTTCTAGCCAGATAACAGCTTAAAATAACCTCTCTCAATTATTACCTATTGAAGAATAACGCTTTTATCTAAATGTAAAAGTGTCAGATAACCGGTAACAATTTCTTGCATTGAAAACCTTAATGCGTATATTTCTCATTTGCTTTCTTAGCGGCATCCTTACCGTCATCCCTTCAATCGACGTCAGCAGCGATGCCGCCAAAACAAAATAAAGAAAAGTTGATCGAGGAATTGTATGTCTTTCGAAGATTTGCGCGTCAGGAAAACCGCCGGTGCATCGCAGCGCGTGCTGCGTCACTCGTTACTGGCGATGTTGGTTGCGTCGGGTATGGCGCAAGCAGCAGAAACCACTCAAACCGAACAAACACTGAATGTTGATGCCAACGCGAACGCCGATCAGCAACAGCAGGCGGCCCAGGATTACAGCGTGCCAATAACCCGCGCGGGCACCAAAATGGACCTCACCGCGCGCGATATCCCACAATCGGTTTCGATTGTCAGCAAGCAGCGTATGCAAGACCAACAGCTGCAATCGCTGAATGATGTGCTGTCGAATACCACCGGTATTCACGGCGTTTCTTCCGATATGGATCGCACCAATTACTACTCGCGCGGTTTCCTGATCGACAACTACATGGTTGATGGCATCCCTACCGCTTTCGCCTCACGCTGGAACCTGGGCGATGCGCAGACCGATATGGCGCTGTATGAGCGGGTAGAAGTGGTGCGCGGTGCCACCGGTTTGCTGACAGGACCGGGCAATCCATCCGCTTCGATCAACATGGTGCGCAAGCACGCCGATAGCAAAGAGTTCACGGGCGATGTTTCGGCGACTTACGGCAGCTGGAACAAACAGCGTTATGTCGCCGATCTCTCCGCGCCATTGTCACCAGAAGGCAACGTGCGCGGCCGTATCGTGGCGGGTTATGAAGACCGCAACAGCTTTATCGAACGTTACGGTGCAGACAAGAAATTCATTTATGGTGTGGTTGATGCCGATCTTACCGCTTCGACCAAACTGTCTGTCGGTTATGAATTCACCCAAGTGAACACCGATTCGCCAATGTGGAGCGGTTCTCCGCGCTGGTACACCGATGGCACGCAGATCAAGGCGCGTCGCGGCTACAACACCGCGCCGGATTGGGCTTACAACAACAAAGAAAACAAAAAAGTCTTTGTTAACCTGCAACAGAATTTCGACAACGGTTGGAACATCACGCTTAACGGCACGCACAACGAAATGTTCCTCGACAGCAAACAGCTGTATATCGATGGCTATTTCGATAAAACCACCGGCGCGGGATCGTCTTCTTACGCGGGCTGGCCGGTTATTGGCGGCACCGGTTACAACACCGGCAAACGTAAAGTGGATGCGGTGGATGCGTTCGCCAGCGGCCCATACGAACTGTTAGGCCGTCAACATCAACTGATGCTTGGCGTGAATTACAGCCGCCAGGACAACAAGTATTACAGCGCTTGGACCAATATCTCGTCTGAGCAGTTGGGCAACTTCAATGATTACAATGGCGATTTCCCAGAGTCGGATTGGAATCCACGTGAACCGGCATCCGATACCCAACTGGTGCGTCAGAAATCGGCGTATTTAGCCACGCGCATTTCGCTTGCCGATCCGTTGCATGTGATTTTAGGTGCACGCTACACCAACTGGAATCGCCAGACGCTAGATGCGGAGATGGAGAAGAACAACATTACGCCATACGGTGGGGTGATTTGGGACTTCTACGACAACTGGTCGGCCTACGCCAGTTATACCTCGGTGTTCCAGCCGCAGGATTATCAGGATGCATCCGGCGGATATCTCTCGCCGGTGATCGGCAAAAACTACGAAGCCGGTGTGAAATCGGATTGGTTTAACAGCCGTCTGACCACTTCCGTTTCGGTGTTCCGTACCGAATTGGATAACGTGGCTCAGGCGACTGGCGCGACCAATGCGGAAACCGGCAATGCGATTTATGTCGGTAAGAAAGGCGTGGTGAGCCGCGGCGTTGAGTTCGAAGTGAACGGCGCGTTGACCGATAACTGGCAGATGACCTTTGGCGGCACCAGCTACGTAGCGGAAGACGCCGAGGGAGAACGCTACAACTCACAGCTGCCACAAACCTCGTTCAACTTGTTCAGCAGCTATCGCTTGCCGATGCTTGATAAGCTGACGTTAGGCGGTGGTGTGACCTGGCAGTCGAAAACCTACGGCGATATTGGTGGGCCAGATGGCAACGGCACCTGGCGCGCACGTCAAGGCAGCTACGCGTTGGTGGATCTGTTTGCCCGTTACGACGTCACCAAAAACGTCTCGGTGCAGGCCAACATTAACAACCTGTTCGATAAAGAGTACGACACCAACGTCAGCAACGGCGGGATTGTCTACGGCGATCCGCGTAACTTCTCGGTTTCGGCGAGCTATCGTTTCTAATCTCTAGAAGGTCGCCATTCCTGGCGACCTCTTTCCATCAGCCATCCACTCGCCAATGATCTCCGCATACAACTGCTCGGCTTCACTCAATTTGCTCAACAAACAATACTCATCGGTTTGATGCGCCATGCTCGGCTCTCCCGGGCCTAAAATAATGCACGGCGGATTGCCCAACGCGGGCAGTAGCAAAGACGCATCGGTAAAATAGGGCACCACGCGCGCTTCCAGCGGCTGATCAAACCGCGTCTGACAAAGTCGATATATTGACTGAACCCACTGATTTTCCGCTGAACTCAACACCGCAGGCAGATCCACCAACGTCGTCATCTGCACCGATTCCTCCAAAAAATCACTTAACTGCTGGCGAATGGTGGCGTGCTGCAAGTTAGGCGCACTGCGAATATCCACATCAAAGGCGGCGCGATCCGGTACCGAATTGATGTTTAATCCGCCCTGAATGCGTCCAACATTGAGTGTCGGATGCTTCATTAATGGATGCGGCGCGCCAGGCGAAAAGTGGCGGATTTTGCCCAGCGCATCGGCGGCCAGATAAATGGCGTTGATGCCCAATTCTGGCATCGCGCCGTGCGCGGTTTTGCCGTGGGTTTCGCAGCGCAGCCACAATGCGCCTTTATGGCCAATCACCGGATAATTGGCGGTCGGCTCTCCGACAATCAGCGCGCCAATTTCCGGTAAATTTCCGTCTTCAATCAGTGCCTGCGCACCATCGCAGCCGGTTTCTTCGCCTCCGGTGATCAGCAAAATCACGCCGCGCCCGGCACGAATCGCTGCTTGCTGCTCAACGCAGGCGAGGGCGAAGGCCGCCACCGCCGCTTTCATATCGCTGGAGCCGCGTCCGTACAGGCGATCGCCGTCAATCTCTGAACCAAATGGGTCGTGCTGCCAGGCTTGATTGCCCAACGGCACGGTATCCAGATGACCGGTAAACGCGAGCGGCATACCGTCTGCCGCGCCGGACATCGTCGCGATAAGATTCGCGCGATCGGTGCCAAATGCGCTTAGCGTGACCTCGAAACCATTGTCAGTTAGCCAGTCGGCAAAAAACTGCATGCACGCCGCTTCATTGCCGGGCGGATTGATGGTGTCAAAACCGAGCAGTCGCTGGGCAAGCGAGAGCGAAGCCGGGCACATCACGCGCGCTCCGTCAGCCAATCAAGGCAGTTAATCCACAGTTGGCGATAGCCAGGCCACTGCGTGAACTCTTCCGGCAGCCAGTGCGCCGACATATCGCTGGTCCACACCAACGAACGGCCTTGCTGATATTCGCGTACCGCTAATAAAGGATGCGATGTGCCCGCGACCGTCGCCAAAAGCGTACCTTCGGGATGCATCTCAACTTCGTTGTAACCCAACATCCACGGCCATTCACCCTCAATAGCGCTGAAAACGGCATGATGCTGCGCGATCTCCAGCGTAGAACCTTCTGGCGTTTCAATGCGGTCATCCCAGGCGAGGCAGCGCACCGGCAACACTTTTTCCACTTGGGTATTGCGGAAGCGCGCGCCGCCGTTGATGCCCTGAAAACTGAAGTAGCCGCCAATCATCATCAGATTGCCGCCCGCAGCGACATAATCATGGATTAGCGCAAGACGGTTAGCGGTGCGACGGCTTTTCATCCACGTATCGGGATGCAACAACAGCGTATTGGCACCAATATCCGACAGAATAATCACGTCCCATTGCTGTAAACCTTCCAGCGTCAGTGGGAAATCGGTGGCGGCGGCATGCGCTGGCATGTGCGTCACCGCGTAATCACTGTGTTTTAATGCCGCGATAAAATCCCCGGCACCGCTGTGCCAGGTGGCGGTGGCAAACTGATCAAAGCCTTTAATGTGGCTTGAAGTGCTGGTCCAGGATTCGCCCACCAGCAACACTTGCTTCTGCATTCGTTTCTCCCTTTACCCGCCAAACACGCGCTGCGGGTTAGCAATCATTAATGTTTCGAGTTGTTCGCCGCTCACGCCTAGACGCTTCAAACGCGGGACAAAATGTTTGAGGATGTAGCCGTAACCGTGACCGCCAAAGCGCGTCAGCATGGTTTTCAGGAACACATCTTGTGATAGCAGAATCTGCTGGATGTAGCCGTCAGCGATCAGCTCAACGATGGCGCGCGCATTCTCTTCATCCGACGGCGATTGCGCCGCTTCATCGGCGTAGTAATAGCTCATGCCAATCATGTCGTATTCAAGGAACACGCCGCGATCGGCCAGTTCACGTTGATAGCTTTTATCGGCGAAGCTCGGATTCATGTGGCACAACACGGTATGGCGCAAATCGGCCCCTTCCTGCGCCAGAATATCCAGCACCTTGTGGCCTAAACGTTCCCAGCCCGGCAGATGCACCTGAATCGGCACGCCGGTGGCGGCGCTGGCGCGTCCGGCAGCGCGTAATGACTTCTCCTCATCAGCGGTAAAGCGGCTAGAAATGCCGATCTCACCAATCAGCCCGGCAATCACCTCGGGTTTTTCCGCCGCACCGCCGAGATCAAAGATCAACTTCTCGGTCAGTTGCTCAACGCTAATCGTTTTCACCCATTCAGGATGCGACGGTTCCAGATACAAACCGGTGCCCATCACGATGTTCAGCCCGGTTAAACGCGCGATGCGTTGCAATCCTTTCGGGTCGCGGCCAATACCGATGTTGGTGGGATCGACGATAGTTTCGCCACCTAATGCGCGGTACTTCATCAACTCTTCAATTGCCAAATCCACGTCAAACAGCTGGCAGTTATCGCGGCTCATCAGCGGGTTCATCTGCAACTCGCCAAGATTCTCGATTTTGACTGGCATCTCGGCGATATGACGATCGCTGCAACAGCAGGGCGGCACCCACTTGCCGGACGCATCCAGTAAAATGTGTTCGTGCATCAAGGTCACGCCCATTTCCGCCAGCGGCAGCGGGCCTAAAACGGTCATCACATGGCCACTGCGCACACCGAGCGGCAGCGGTTCCGCGTGTCGAAAAATCGATCCTTTCATGAGCTATCCTTTTGCCGGTGCGCGCGTGGGATTAAGAATGCGGGTGTTGAGCCAGATGGCGAGCAGAATGATGGTGCCGGTGGCGATTTGCGTATAGAACGGCGAGATGTGCGACAAAATCAGCCCGTTCTGAATAATCGCAATCGAAAGCGCACCCAGCAGCGTGCCGATAATGGTGCCGAAGCCTCCGAACAAGCTGGTGCTGCCAAGTACCACTGCGGCGATCACCTGCAATTCAAAACCTTCGCCCTGATTGGAGGAACCGCTGCCTAGCCGCGCGGTGATGATCATCCCCGCCAGTGCCGCCGCCATTCCGCTGATGATGTACACCTTCATGGTGACCGCTTTGGTATTGATGCCGCTGCGGCGCGCACCTTCGGCGTTAGCGCCAATCGCCGTGACGTAGCGACCAAAACGCATATGGTTCAGTACGATATGCCCGGCAAACAGCACCACGATGCCAATCAGCGCTGGCATTGGCATACCTAGTACCCAGGCGCGACCCATAAAGGTAAACAAGCTGTCGGCCGGAACCGGAATCGAATACCCCTGCGTCACCAGCAGCGCGATGCCGCGCACCACCGCCAATGTCGCCAGCGTGACAATAAACGCCGGAATGCCTTCGAAGGCGATAAAGAAGCCGTTGATGGCACCGACCAATCCGCCCAGTAACAAACCACCGATCAGCACCACCGGCCACGGCAAGCCCCAATTATTTAATGCGATGGCCGAGAGCGCACCGACCAGCGCCAGCGTCGAACCGACCGATAAATCAATGCCGCCGGTGGTGATCACCAGCGTCATCGCGGTGGCGACAATCAGCAGCGGGGCGCTTTGCCGAATGATATTCAGCCAGTTGGTGCTGGTGAGAAAATTACTGGTGATCAGCGAAAACACCACGCAGCAAAAGATGAAAAACAGCGCAATGCTCACCACGCCCGAATGGTTATGCAACAGGCGGCGCGGCAGCGAATGTTGAATCATGCGCGAACTGCTCAAATTCATGATGCTCATCCTGTGACCTCAATGTGCCGCCGCGGAGTGAGCGGTAAATTTCTCACCCACGATCAAGTTAACGATATCGCTCAAACTGGTATCCGCCACGCGGCGCTCGGCCACATTGGTACCTTCGTACATCACCATAATGCGGTCGCACACCAGGAACAGATCCTGTAAACGATGGGTAATCAGGATCACGCTGACGCCGCGCGCCGACACGCGGCGAATCAACTCCAGCACCGCTTCGACTTCGGCCACCGCCAGTGCGGCGGTGGGTTCATCCATGATCAGCACTTTGGGTTCGAATGCCGCCGCGCGCGCAATCGCAATCGCCTGGCGTTGACCGCCGGACAGATTGCGCACTAGCAAGCGCGTATCGGGAATGGAAATCCCCAAACCTTTGAGCATTTCACGCGCTTCGGCGTGCATTTTGGCTTGATCGAGAAACGGAATGCCGAGCACTGATTTCATTGGCTCGCGTCCCATAAACAGGTTTCCGGCGACATCCACCGTGTCGCACAGCGACAAATCCTGATAGACCATTTCGATATGACAGCGGCGCGAATCGGCCGGATTGGTGAAGTGCTGCTGCTCGCCATCAATACGAATGGTGCCGCTGGTCGGCACCACCGCGCCGGAGAGCACTTTGGTCAGCGTCGATTTTCCGGCGCCGTTATCTCCGACCAATCCCAATACTTCGCCCGGCGCCAGCTGCAAATTGACGCCGCGCAGGGAACGGATTGAGCCGTACGTTTTGGTGATGTTAATCATCTCTACCCGCGCTGGCGTAGTGTGTGGTTGCTGCATTTGATCACTCCCATTGCTAATGCCGGGAACATTGTCTGTTGCTGCGAACCGCGCCGATCTAACACGATTTACATTCTAGTAAACCGGTTTACCTGTCAGATAAAACGCCAGTTCGCAGCAACACCACAATACGTATCAACGATATTTGTTTGCCGCTTACCGCGTTGCAGCTTCTGTGCCAGGTTATTAATTAGCCACTTCAAGCAACAGATAAATGACGTGAATTCAGCAAGATAGAATTTGAGTTATTAGTAAACCGGTTTACTTGCATTGGCAAAAAACGCATTGATTGCTGATGTTTTGCGCCAAAGTTGTGCGTTTTTGCGCCATTGTGGTTCAGGGATGGAGAATTTGAATCGAATCACGTCCCACCCATTCCACCGGCAAACGGGTTTCAAGTGGGATGTCGGCGTCGTTATTCAGCAGGCGCAGCATGATGTCTACGGCGGTGTAACCCAGCTGCCGCGCGGGTTGGCGGATGGTGGAGATGCGCGGCTGCGTCAGATCGGTGTAATTGGCATCATCAAAGCCAACCAGTGAAAGTGCTTCAGGTGCTTGCAGTCCGCTGGCACGCAAACCATCCAGCAAGCCCAGCACTAAATAATCACTGGCGGCGAACACGGCGGTGGGGCGCTTGGTTCCACGAAACAGCTGCTGCAATGCCTGTTGGCCGAATTCGCGCTGATAATTGCCGTACATCACCCATTCCGGCGGCACGGATAAATCGGCCTGCTTCATTGCGGTGCAGAAGCCGAGATAACGTTCACGCACGCTCATCAACTGTTCCGGTCCGCCGATAAATGCGATGTGGCGATGTCCCGCGGCGATCAGCTGTTCGGTGGCGATGCGCCCGCCTTGCACGTTATCGGCGAACACTTTTGGCACGCTGCTGCCGGGGATGTCTTCATCCAGCAACACGATATGCTGATGACGCTGCACCTCTTTGCACAGCACGCCGTTATCCGGGCGGTTGGTGGTGAACAGCAAACCATCCACCTGACGCGTATCCAGCCAGCGAATAAACTGCGCTTCTTTGTCGGGATTGTTGCGTGTGATGCACAAAACCAGGCTATAACCGCGCGCCGAGGCCGCTTCTTCGGCGGCATCCGCCAGTTCGGCGAAGAAGGAGTTGGTGATATCTGGCAGCACCAAACCCAGCGTTTCACTGCCGCCTTTGCTCAGACGACGCGCGAGGCTGTTACCACGATAATCCAGTTGGCGGATGGCGGCCTGAATGCGATCAATCGTCTCTTGCGGCAAGACGATGCTGTGATTCATGTAGCGAGAAACCGTGGCTTTCGATAGCCCGGCCAGTTTTGCCACGTCAGATAACAACACGCGTTTTGTACTCATGTTCCTCGCCATATTCATTGCTGGTCGCGAAATTTAATGCCAACCAGTTTAGTAATGCTTTCAATTACCGCACAATTCTGTAGCGGCGCGATTTATCGCGTTCCGTTGATTTTCAAAGGTCAACACAACGCGATAAATCGCGCCGCTACGATACGTGCGCTTTAGAATTCTGGCTACTCGTTCCTTCAAAACACTTAATCATTGCACATCACTCACCAAATAAACACTTGACAAAAATATTCACTCGGCGAATTGTATGCTCAGTTTACCGCATGACCGGGAATCTATTCCCAAACTGATTTAAGCTAATTCACCAGGTATTCCTAACGGATGGGAATCCGAAAAACGCTTAACCCAGCTGCCTTAACCACACTGCATTTTGCAGTGGATTACTTCATTCCATCGATATTTGCCCGCCACATAAACTCAGCGTTAAAACGCTGGGATACGCTGATTATTGTTTATTCCCGACGAGGAACACCATGATGTTATCTTTCACCGGAAAACTGCGTTCATTGGTATTGGCTTCCACACTTATTTCTGCGGGGTCGTTTTTCTCTGTGGCGCAAGCCGCGCCAACTTATGCGTTAGTACAGATTAATCAGCAAGCGCTGTTCTTTAATTTAATGAATCAGGGTGCGCAAGAAGCCGCAAAGGCCAGCGGTAAAGATTTGGTGATATTCAATGCTACCGATAATCCGGTAGCGCAAAACGATGCGATTGAAAACTATATTCAGCAAGGTGTGAAAGGTATTTTGGTGGATGCGATTGATGTTAACGGCATCATGCCAGCCATTAAAGAAGCGGCGGCGGCTAAAATTCCGGTCATTGCCATTGATGCGGTATTACCGGCAGGACCGCAAGCGGCGCAAGTGGGTGTCGATAACCTCGAAGGCGGCAAAATCCTCGGTAAATATTTCGTCGATTATGTGGCGAAAGAGATGGGCGGCAAAGCGCGTTTGGGTATTGTCGGTGCGCTGAATTCGGCCATCCAAAACCAACGGCAAAAAGGCTTTGAAGACACCATCAAAAGCAACAGCAAAATCACCGTGGCGGATGTGGTTGATGGACAAAATATTCAGGATAACGCCATGACGGCGGCGGAAAACCTGATCACCGGCAACCCAGATTTAACCGCGATTTATGCCACCGGCGAACCGGCGTTATTGGGTGCGATTGCCGCGGTAGAAAACCAGGGCCGCCAGAAAGATATTAAAGTATTTGGCTGGGATTTGACGGCGAAAGCTATCAGCGGCATTGATGGCGGCTACGTCACGGCGGTGTTGCAGCAGGATCCGAAGAAGATGGGCGAAGAGGCACTGAAAGCCCTCAACGCCATCTCTGAGGGCAAAACGGTGAGCAAAACTATTTTGGTGCCCGCCACCGTGGTGACCAAAGCGAACGTAGATAGTTACCGTCCGCTGTTCAAGTAAGGTTTACGCGCTGCGCGTCGCCAGGAGCGCAGCGAGTTCTTGTTGGGTAGGAAAAGCGTTAACGGTGCCAACGCGGCTGACGGTGATCGCGGCGGCCAGGCTGGCATGTTGCAGGGCAAGTTCATCGGGTGGCATGCCGCGCAACAGCGCCGAAGCCAGCATTACACCGAGAAAAGTATCGCCCGCGCCGGTGCTGTCTACCGCGCGCACCGTGGAAGCCGGACTGAAGCACTTTTCGTGGTCGGTGATTAGCCAGGCACCTTGCGCGCCTTGGGTGATCACCAAGTGATTCACACCGGCGGGACGAAGCAACTCGGCTTCTAATTGATTGACCACGGCGATATCGATCAGCGGCCAGAGTTGCGCGAAATCGGCATTAACCGGTGAAGGATTAAATACGGTGATCAAGCCGTTGGCTTTGGCCCAGATAAACAGCGCGCGGGTTTTCTCCAGTGAGAAATTACCTTGCTGCAATAAAATATCGCCGGGTTGCGCATCGGCTAAATAGGGCAGCATTTTTTCTAGTGTTAAAGCATCTGCTGCCGCGGTGGTGGTAATAATCGCGTTATCACCGTCGCTACTGTTGAGAATAATTGAGGTGTCGCTATGCGTGGTTAAATAACTTTCGGGTGATAAGGTTAGCGCTTCATGCGCAATTTGTTGACGAATGAAAGCGCCATTGCTGTCATTACCCGTTGCTGCAATTAAACGTGTCTCAATACCACAGCGTGAAATAACGATCGCCTGATTAGCGCCTTTTCCGCCAATATCCTGCGATGTTTTTACGCCGTGAATCGATGCGCCTTTTTGTGGTAAATCGTTAATCGACCAGGTTTCATCAACCACAATATTCCCTGCAACATAAACTCGCATAATGGTTCTCGTTAATAAGGTGAAGAAGATGGTTTCTATATCAGCAGGAAAAAGTAGCGCAATACAAGATATTTTTTCCAGAAAGAAAGCAGTGATTGGTGTGGTGCATTGTGATGCCTTTCCTGGCTCGCCAAAATATCGCAATAAGCCATTGAAAGATATTATCGAGCGTGCGCTGCGTGATGCGGATAATTATATTGCCGGTGGCGTGCACGGCTTGATTATCGAAAATCATGGCGATATTCCGTTTGCCAAACCCGACGATATTGGCCCGGAAACCGCCGCGTTTATGGCGGTGATCACCGAAAAGATTCGTGAGCGTTTTGGCGTGCCGTTGGGGATTAACGTGCTGGCGAATGCGGCGATTCCCGCCTTCGCCACCGCGCTGGCGGGCGGTGCCGACTTTGTGCGCGTGAATCAGTGGGCCAACGCCTATATCGCTAATGAAGGTTTTATTGAAGGTGCTGCCGCTAAAGCGCTGCGCTATCGCAGCCAGTTACGCGCTGAACACATCCGCGTCTTCGCCGACAGCCACGTAAAACACGGCAGCCACGCTATTGTTGCCGATCGCTCAATCCAGGAGTTAACCCGCGACGTCGATTTCTTCGAAGCCGATGCGGTGATCGCCACCGGCCAACGTACTGGCGACAGCGCCACACTGGACGAGATCGATGAAATCCGTGCCGCCACTGAACTGCCGCTGTTAGTCGGTTCCGGCGTCACGCCCGCCAATATCTGCCAAATCCTCGGACGTACCCAAGGCGTGATCGTTGCCAGCACCTTGAAAGTCGATGGCGTGTGGTGGAACGAAGTGGAACTGGCGCGCGTGAAGCATTTTATGGCAGTCGCGCAAGCAGCGCTGGAGGAGGCGTGATGGAGAGCTTCAGCGATCAGCTTTTGCAGCAGCATCAAACATTGTGGCAGGCGATGCAGCAGCACCCCTTTGTGCTGGATATTGAACGCAATCAACTGCCTGAAAATGTGTTCAATCGCTATCTGGTATTTGAAGGCAATTTCGTTGCCACTGCCATCAACATCTTTGCCTTGGCGGTCAGTAAAGCACCGGATATTCGCCAGCAGCGCTGGTTAATCGGCGTGTTGAATGCGCTGGTGGACACGCAAATTGCCTGGTTTGAACAGGTGCTGGCGCAGCGCAACATCAATCCCAACGATTACCCCGACGATCTGCCCGGCGTGAATGCGTTTCGCGATGGCATGTTCAAGGTGGCGCAACAGGGCAGTTTTGCCGAGATCATCACGCTGATGTTTGGCGCGGAGTGGATGTATTACCACTGGTGCGCACGCGTCAGTAGCCAGCCGATTGCCGACAGCGACATACGGCGCTGGGTCGATATGCATGCGGAAGATGAGTTTTATCAACAAGCGCTGTGGCTGAAAGGCGAACTGGATGCCTGTGCGCAGACCTTGAGCGCCGAAGAGAAAAGCCGCTTGTCGGTGCTGTACGGCCAGGTGTTGCAGTGGGAAGTCGATTTTCACAACGCCGCCTATCCCAGCAGCGGGGCGTGAAGATGAATAGCTGCTTTATTGAGGCGCGCAATATCTGCAAACGCTTTGGTGCCTTGACCGCGTTGAACCAGGTCAATCTCAGCATCCATCGCGGCGAAGTGCTGGCGTTACTCGGCGATAACGGCGCCGGCAAATCGACCTTCACCAAAGTGCTGTCGGGAGCCTACAGCGCCAGCGACGGCGAACTGTGGATTGACGGCAAAGCAGTGAAATTCACCTCGCCGCGCCAGGCTGCCGAACATGGTATCGCCACCATTTATCAGGAGCTGGCGCTGGCGGAAAACCTCAGCATTGCAGAAAACGTGTTTTTGGGGCGTGAACTGAAGCGGCGCGTGTTGGGCATTCCGTTTCTGCGCCGCCGTGAGATGCGTGAACAGGTCGATCAGTTGCTGAAAGATCTCGATGCACACATCTCCGATGCCGAAGCGTCGGTTGGCAGCCTATCCGGTGGGCAGCGCCAGGCGGTGGCGATTTGCCGCGCGCTGAATCTCAATGCGCAACTGGTGATCATGGATGAACCGACCGCCGCGTTGGCGGTGGCCGAAACGCAAAAAGTCCTGCAATTGACGCGCCGCCTGGCTGAACGCGGCTGCGCGGTGGTGCTGATCAGCCACAACATCAGCGATGTGTTTGCGGTAGCCGATCGCATGGTGGTGTTTCGTCGTGGACGAAAAATTGCCGAGCGCCGTCACGCCGAAACCTCGCCCGATGAAATCGTTTCATTAATTACCGGCGCGCATCCCGATGCGCGCGCCTTTGAAAATGCCTAATGGTCACTTCATCAATCCAGGGGAAATAAAGATGCGTCGAATAACTACAGCTGTTTGTTCTCTCTCTTTACTGTTTTCCACGCTGGCGCTCGCCGCTGAAAAAGTGGCGTTTGTACCGCAGATTATCGGCATTCCCTATTTCCAGGCGATGGAAGCGGGCGGCAAACGCGCTGCCAGTGATTTGGGTGTTGAATTTGTCTACAGCGGGCCGGTGGATACCAACCCAATGGATCAGTTGCAGATCGTGCAAAACCTGATTGCGCAGAAGGTCAATGCGATTGGTATCAGCGTGTTAGATGCCTCCAGCATCGCGCCGGTGATGGCGCAGGCCAAGGCCAATAACGTGCATTTGTTTACCAGCGACAGCGATGCGCCAGATAGCGGCCGTCCGGTGTACGTGGCGCAGGCCACCGATCAGGGATTGGGCGAAACCATCATTGATGAGATGGTCAAGCGCGTCGGCGATCACGGCAAAATCGGCATCGTTTCCGGTGAAGCCACCGCTTCGAACCTCAATAGCTGGATTGGCTTCATGCAGCAGCGCGTGAAGAGCAAATATCCCAACGTCACCTTACTCAAACCGCAGTACGCGGGCGGTTCCGCCAGCCGCGCGGCGCAGATCGCTACCGATTTGATGTCAGCCAATCCTGACCTTAAAGGCTTGATTGCTATGGCATCAACCACTTGCCCTGGCGTGGCGCAAGCCATTGAGACCGCTGGCAAAAATGGCAAGGTGATCGGCAGCGGCTTCTGTAGCCCGAACACCGCACGCGCCTACCTGAAAAGCGGTGCCTTTGGTTACACCGTGCTGTGGGATCCAGAGAAACTCGGCTATCTGACCGTGTGGGCCGGTAAACAGTTAATTGATGGCAAAGCCTTCAGCGCCGAAAACAACGTGCCGAGTTTTGCCGAGCCGGTGAAATTTGACAGCAAAACCGGCGTATTGCTGCTCGGTTCGCCTGCGGTGTTCACCAAAGAGAACGTCGATCAGTTCAAATTCTAACGGGGATGCGCATGCAGATGACTTCACGGGAGATCGCCTTGCTGGCGATTGCCCTGCTCGCCAGCGCCGGTTTCGCGTGGTTTTCGCCGTGGTTCGCTACGCTCGATAACCTGCTAACCATTCTGCGCAATAGCAGCGAACTGCTGCTGATCGCACTTGGCATGACATTGGTGATTGCGATGGGCGGCGTCGATGTGTCGGTTGGCGTGGTGATGGGCGTGGCGGCGTGGGGCGTCGGGCAACTGCTGCTGGCGCAATCACCGTGGCTGGCGGCGCTGGCCGGTCCGCTGCTGGGATTGTTGTTAGGGCTGATCACCGCGCTGGTGGTGGTGATTGGCCGCATTCCGGCCATTGTCGGCACGCTCGGTTTGTTTGGCGTGTGGCGCACCGGCTTGTTCGCTTTGCTCGGCGGCCAGTGGCTTTCCGGCTTGCCCGACGGTTTAACCAGCGGATTAATGCATTCGCTGCTGGGATTGCCGTTGATGGCGTGGGTCATCGTGCTGGCGTGGGCGGCTGTGTGGTTGATGTTGCGCCATACGCCGTACGGATTGTGGCTGCTGGCGGCGGGCAATTCAGAGGAGAAAGCGCGGCTGGCCGGCATTCCGGTGACACAAGTGCGCATCGCCACCTTCATGGTCAGCGGCTTGCTGTGCGGCATCGCCGCCACCTGTTATATCGCCACCTATCGCAACGTTGAAATGACCGTTGGCGGCAGTTTAGCGCTGGAAGCGATTGCTGCGGTGGTGCTGGGCGGCACACGCATCACCGGCGGTTCGTGCAGCTTGTTGGGCACGCTGCTCGGCGTGTTATTGCTGCGCATTTTGCAGAACGGTTTGCTGCTGGTGGGGATTCCGTCGCTGTGGCAAACCGTGGTCACCGGCGCGGTGCTGTTGATTGTCCTGAGCAGTGAAGCGGCCAGCGGACGCATGTTCACCTTCCGGAGGTTGGCATGACTTTCTGGCGCAAATCACCGGATATCACGCTACTGATCGCACTGTGGCTGCTGCTGGCGCTGGGTATCGTGCTGGTGCTGCCGCAGATGCTGGCAAGCTGGTCGATCACCTCGATTCTGCAATTCGCCACCTTGCTTTCATTGGTCGCACTCGGCCAATCGCTGGTGGTGATGACGGGCGGTGGCGGCATTGATTTGTCGGTCGGCGGCAATGTGTCGTTATCGGCGGTGATCGGCATGCTGGCGCTCGATCAGGGACTCAATCCGGCGCTGCTGCCGTTGGTGTGTTTACTTAGCGGCACGCTGGCGGGAGCGATCAACGGCTTGCTGATCGCCCGGTTACGACTTTGGCCGCTGATTGTCACGCTCGGCAGCTTCTATCTGTTTTCCGGCCTGGCGCTGGCATTAACCGGCGGCGCAGCGATTGCCGGGGTGCCAGCGGAATTAACCCAGTGGGGACGCGGTGCGCAATTGGCGATCCCATTGCCGTTTCTCACCTGCGTGATCCCGGCCTTCTTCATCGCCTGGCTGATTCTGAGCAAAAGCGCGTGGGGCAAGTGGATTTATGCCTGCGGCTTCAATGAACACGCCACGCGGCTGGTCGGCATTCCGGTTGATCGACTGCGTTTGCTGGCTTACTGCCTGAGTGGATTGCTGGCGGGCTGTGCTGGATTTGTCTCTCTCAGTTGGCTGGGCAGCGCGCGGCCAGAAATCGGCGTCAATCTGGAACTCGAATCTCTCACCGCAGCTCTGCTCGGCGGCGTCGCCATTTTTGGCGGGCGCGGCAGCGTGATCGGCATATTAGCGGCGGCGCTGATGCTGGTCACCATCAAAACCTGCATGTTGCAGTTGGGACTGAACAGCGTCTGGCAACTTGGCGTGGTGGGTATTCTGTTAATTATCGTGTTGATGGCACAACGACTTTTCATCTATCGGAGATAACCATGAATCTGACCGAACAAATCAGCGCGCACGTTGATGCCAGCGCCGAACGTATCGCACAAACACTGTGCGACCTGCTGGCGTTTCCCTCGATTGTGAAGGCCGATCCGCGTGAGGCTGGACCGGGCGAGCGTGATTGCCAACGGTATCTGCAACAACGCCTCGAAGCGCTGGGCATGACAACCGATCTTTGGGATCCCGATGGCCCGGCGCTGTACGACAAATATCAGGGCCGACCGGGCGCAAATAAAGGCCGCACTTTTGAAGGACGTCCCAATCTGGGCGGCACCTTAGCGGGCGCGGGCGGCGGAAAATCGCTGATGCTAACTGGCCATATTGATGTGGTGCCGCCGGGGCCGCCGGAACACTGGCACAGCGATCCGTTCGTACCAGAAATTAAAAATGCGGCGGTGTACGGCCGTGGCGCAGTCGATATGAAAGGCGGCGTCGCCTGCATGTTGATGGCAGTTGAGTTGTTGCAGGATCTCAATATTCGTCTGGCGGGCGATGTGGTGTTCACCACCGTGGTCGATGAGGAGATTGGCGGCATGGGTTCGCTGGCGATGGTCGATCGCGGCTTTAAAGCCGATGCGGGCATCATGACTGAACCAACGGCCAATCGTATTTCACCGATTTGCCACGGCATTTTGTGGGGACGGATTATTCTCGATGGGATCGGCGGGCACGCTGAACTCACGCCAAACAGTTGGGACAGCAGCGGCCCGGTGGATGCGGTCACTTTGTGTCGACAAATGCTCGATGGCCTGGATGTGCTCAACCGTCGCTGGCAAACCCAACCGAATAAAAATCATCCGCTGATGGAAATGCCGAATCAAATTATTGTGACGCAGTTGAAAGTGGGTGAACATCCCGCGTCGATTGCCGGTCGCGCCGAGATCGTGATTGATGTGCAATATTTGCCCGCCGAAAAAGATGAGATGGGTTTGGGCGGCAACGTTAAAAAAGAGATTGAAGCGCATGTGGCGAAGGTTTGCGCGCTCGATCCCTATCTGGCGCAGCATCCAGCGCGAATTGAATGGATTCTGGATGCCGATTGCGCCGAAATCGCCGCCGATCATCCTTTTGTCACCACTTTCCAGCAAGGCGTGGGCGATGCGGCGTTGAATCCGCAACTGGCGGGATTCGGTGCGCACAGCGATATTGGCTTGCCGAGTACGCTCGGTCAAACGCCAACGGTGAACTTCGGCCCCGGCGATCCGGCGATGTCACATCAACCCAATGAACATGTGCCGATCAGCGATTTGGTGGCGTGCACCAAGGCGATTGCGTTGACGCTGGTGCGTTGGTGCGGAACGGCTTCGTAGGGCACAAACCTTTGCACGTTCCGTAGCGGCGCGATTTATCGCGTTCAGTTGAATTTAAAACGTCAACACAACGCAATAAATTGCGCCGCTACGGTTCTGGTGAATTTTTTAATGTTTGTTCGAGGAAATCGGTGGTGTGATGCATCCAGCAGCGCATATCAAACAGGTCGAGCACCAAGCTAATAGAGATAAAGGCAATGCAGAGAATGAAAATAATCGCGAGATAATAAGGCAAAACTGACATCTATTCCTCCCTGGAATGTGCTCGACAGCGGAGGGCATTATTACTTAAATTTTTCTTATAGACAAATCAACACGCCAAATCGCACGTTTACTCTTCATCCACTACTAAGGTGTAACCAAAGCCGCGTGTGGTCTTAATAAAGGAGCGGCCAATCTTTTCACGCAGGTTATGAATATGCACTTCTAAGGTATTGGTGGCCGGTTCGGTGGACCAATTATAAATATCGTTAAACAACACTTCGCGATGTACCGGTTGCCCAGCTTTAAACATCAAGCGCGACAATATCGCATACTCTTTCGGGGTTAATTCCAGCGCTTTGCCCGCCAGGAAAATTTGCTTATTGTTGATGTTGAGCGAAAACTCGCCGACATTTAACGTCTCATCACCTTCATTAAGATGACGGCGAATCAGCGCGCGAACGCGCGCTAATAGTTCATCCAATGAGAAGGGCTTCAGCAAATAGTCATCAGCCCCAGCATCCAAGCCGATAATTCGGTCATTAACGCTATCGCGTGCGGTAAGAATTAATACCGGCACGCTGATTTTGTTTTGGCGTAATCGCAGAAGAAAATTAATCCCGTCGTCGTCAGGCAAACCCAAATCCAGAATAATCAGGCTGTAATGCCCACTTTGCAAACTGGCTTCGGCGATGCGCACGGTGGAAACCGCGTCGCAAATATAGCCTTTTCTTTCCAGGGCAATCACTAAGCCCTGCAACAGCAATTCATCATCTTCTACGATCAGCGCTTTCATTAATGATCGCTCCGGCACGCGGTGAGAATATCATCAGCTGGCTTGTATTCATGGGTCTGAATACCGGTTAAGCCGAGCATGGTAGAGAACAAGTTATCCTGCGAGAAACCTTGCTGTGCCGCTTTCTTATCGATGCAGGATTTATCCACGCCATAGCGCTGTTGATAATCCGGCGACAGCCAAATCAGCATCGGCACATGTTTCTGTTCCGACGGCGCAATGGCATACGGCATGCCGTGCAGATAAGCGCCATTTTCACCCAGTGATTCGCCGTGGTCAGAAAGATAGACCAGGCTGGTGGTGAATTGGTCTTGATGTGACTTAAGCACATTGATGGCTTTATCGACGATGTAATCGATATACAAAATCGTATTGTCGTAGGTATTCACCAGTTGTTCTTGCGAGCAATCCTGAATCTGATTGGTATCACAAGTTGGCGTGAATTTCTTAAACTGCGGCGGATAACGGTTGTAATACGTTGGACCGTGGCTGCCGATGGTATGCAGAACGATCACACCGTTGCCTTTGAGATTTTTAATGTAATCCTCGATGCCGTGGAATAACACTTCGTCATAACACTCGCCCTCGTGGCACATATCCGGCAGGTTAAGTGCGGTCATATCCTGATGCGGCACACGATCGCAGGCACCTTTACAGCCGCCGTCGTTATCATTCCACAACACCTGCACGCCCGCGCGCTGGATAATATCCAGTAGACCTTCCTGATGGCTGGCCAGTGAATCATCATAATTGCTGCGCGGCATATTCGAGAACATGCAAGGCAATGAAACCGCCGTTGCGGTACCGCACGATTGGGTATTCGGGAAATAAGAGACGTCATCTTTTGCCAGCAGTGGCGTGGTTTCACGCTCATAACCATTAAGCTGGAAATTCACCGCACGCGTGGTTTCACCCACCACTAAAATGGTCAGGTTCTTCTTCGGGCCTGCCAACATCTGGGGTTTTTGCTGCGCATCCAGACCAATTTGCACCAGCGGTAAATTCGCCGTTTTGCTGTGGTTATACCAGGAAAGGGTCGCCACAATGGAATTGGACGGGCTAAGCGATTTAATCAGTTCTTTTTGATTACGGAACAGCGAGGCGTAATCTTTATAAAAGAACATGGCTACCAATGAAATACACAGCACCGATACCACGATGGATGCAATGCGTTTGGCGGCACTTTTCCAGAAAGATGGGCCATTATTGACGCGAATCCACCACGCTAATAGCGCAGCCAACAGGCCGCTTATCACCAGTGTGACAATTAATTTTGGCGACATTAACGCCATTGATTCCGATGCCGTGGTATCCATCACATTGGTGATCATCGAACGGTCGATGACAATGCCAAAGCTCCAGATAAAGTATTGCGCCGAGGCAGAGACCAGCACAAACAGCGCAATCACTAAGCGGTCGAGCCAGATAAAAGAGGCCAGCGTAGTAATAATATTGATGACGCTAAATGCCACTAATGGCATGGAAAGGAATACCAAAATATTGCGCAGGTTATCCAGCGGCAAGGCGCTAATAACCTGGCGATAAAATGCTATGTTGAGAAAAACCGCAATATAAACCGAAAAAAGGGCAATAAAAGCCAGCCGACTTAACGTGGGTCTTTTTGACAGCGAAAACGTCATGAAAACATCCGTATGAGTGAAGATGCGAGAAAGCTTAAGAAACTAAGGTTAAGTGAACCTTAAGCATAGTCATAAATCTGTAACCAATGATTAATTAATTGAATTTATTGATTTATTTAATATGGGGCAAGGTCTTGGTTTGCCATGATGCGTAGCGGCGCGATTAATCACATCATTTTCCACTGATAAAATTTCGCGATTTAAGGGAGCTTTAAGTTTACTTCGTCATGCTGGGTTCAATACTCAGACGGGGAATCCCAACATGACCGATCATTTAACCGACCTTAAAACCAAGGTCCCGCAAGCGACGCTGCTGTTTTGGGTGTTGAAAATGATGTCGACCACGGTGGGAGAAACCGGAGCCGACTGGATTAATTTTGGCCTGGGCTTTGGCCTGGTCCATACCTCAATCATCGCGGCGGGCTTATTCCTCATCGTCCTTATTTTCCAGCTTAAGTCACCACGTTATATTTCCTGGCTTTACTGGATAACCGTTTTATTAGTCAGTATTACCGGTACGCTGATCACCGATTATTTAACCGACCAAATGCAAGTGCCGCTGCTCTATTCGGTGGCGATGTTTGGTTCAGCTTTAGTGATGGTTTTAATGTTCTGGCATCGCACTGAAGGCACGCTGGAATTCTCCGCAATCAATACCGTGAGCCGTGAACTCTATTATTGGCTCGCCATCATGATCACCTTCGCCTTTGGTACCGCATTAGGCGATGCCCTCGCAGAACGTTTAGGGCTGGGATATTTATCCACCTCGCTGTTGTTTGCGGTGTTAATTGCGATTAGCGCTTTCCTGTGGCGCTTACGCGTGCTCAGCGCTGTGGCGTGTTTCTGGACGGTTTATGTCTTAACCCGACCTTTAGGCGCGGCGTTAGCCGATCTGTTCTCGCAGCCGATTAAAGAGGGTGGGTTGGGTTACGGCACCACACCAGTGAATATTATTTTCCTGGTCGGCATGGTGACGTTAATCGGCGCATCCAGTTTTTACAGTCGTATTCCGCAGGAGCGCCCGTGAGAGTGCTGTTGGTTGAAGACGACCGCATGATCGGTGCCGCGGTGCATGCAGCATTGAAAGATGCCGCCTATGCAGCGGATTGGGTACGCGATGGTGCACAAGCGTTGCTCAGCATTGAAACGCACCATTACGATCTGGTGCTGCTGGATCTGGGATTACCGCAGCGTAATGGTTTCGAAGTGCTCAACGATTTGCGTCGTCGCGGTAATCAAGTGCCTTTGCTGATCGTCACGGCGCGCGATGCGTTGGAAGATCGCTTGCAAGGGTTGGATTCCGGTGCCGATGATTACGTGCTCAAACCTTTCGAAATGAGTGAGTTACTGGCGCGCGCCAGAGCGGTGATGCGGCGCAAAGCGGGCAACGCCACGCCGCTTTTTACCAACGGTACGCTGGAACTCAATCCCACTACGCGTGAAGTACTGCACCTCGAACGCCAGCAAAAACATCTGTTATCCAGCCGCGAATATGCCTTGCTGCACGCACTGATGATGCAGCCGGGGCAGATTTTCTCACGCAGCGAGCTGGAGGAAAAGATCTACGGCTGGGGCGAGGAGATCGAAAGCAACGCCGTGGAGTATTTCATCCATGCGCTGCGCAAAAAACTGGGCAGTGATGCGATTAAAAATATTCGAGGCGTGGGATGGAAAGTCTCAAAAGGCGAGTGAACGAGTCGGTGCAGCTGCGCCTGTCGTTCGTGCTATGCATGGCGGTGGGCGGCATTGCGTTATTGAGCGGCGTGTTGGGTTTTCTCTCTGCCTGGGATGAAGCGCATGAGTTGCAGGATTCGTCATTGCAGCAAATCGCCAGCCTCGCCAAAGATGGCATGCTCACGCCGCGCAACGACAATTTTGTCAGCCCGCCGCTGCACGATGAAGAAGCGTCACGCGTGGTGGTGCATTTTCTGCTGCCCGCAGGCCAGGCGTTGGCAACCACGCCAGATCACTTTGCGTTACCGGCCAACTTAGACACGGGTTTTCACACGCTAAAGATCAATCGGCACGCTTATCGGGTGTTGATTGAGGATGTGCATGATGGCATTCGCGTCGCGGTTGCGCAGCGCGCCTCGGTGCGTGAAAGCGTGGCGTTATCCTCGGCGCTGCGCACTCTGGTGCCATTCTTCATTCTGTTTCCAGTGCTGCTGTATTTGGTCGCCGATTTTGTGCGCAAGATTTTCCGTCCCATTCGCCAGTTGGCCGATGATGTGGATGCGCAAAGTGATGGCTTAAATGCGGCGATTAACAGTGAATCCTTGCCGCGCGAAATCACGCCCTTCGTCAATGCGATCAATCGTTTATTAAAGCGCTCGGCGGAATCGGTGGAATTGCAGCGGCGATTTGTGGCGGACGCCGCACACGAATTGCGCTCGCCACTGACGGCGTTGCTGCTGCAAACCGCTCGCTTAGAGGCCGGTGATTTGCCGCCAGCCAGCCGCAACAGCCTCGGCGTATTGCGTGAAGGCATGAAACGCATGGCGGCGCTGGTCGAGCAATTATTAAGCCTGAGCCGGGCGCAAAGTGGCGAAAATATCAAATTGCCACCGCCGGAGAATATTGCGGTATTTGCGGTGATCAAACAGGTGATTTCAGATTTACATCCTTTAGCGGAAGAGAAATCGCAGGATATCGGCGTGGTCGGCGAAAGCAATACGTTAGTTTCTGTTCGTCCTTCTGAGCTGTATACGGTATTGCGCAACATCATTCACAACGCGATTCAATATACGCCGGTACACGGAAAAATAGATATTTCGCTGCATGATCATCAAGGTTGGGTCTCGATTGAAGTTGAGGACTCTGGCCCCGGTATTCCGCCCGATAAAAGAGAGCGGGTATTTGATGCCTTTTATCGCATTGAAGGCAGCGACGTTATTGGTTCTGGCCTGGGATTATCCATTGTCGGCGCCATGATGGCGCGCATGAAAGGGCGGGTGAAACTCAGTTCAGCCAAACAAACGTCATCAGGTTTGAACGTTCAACTTTCACTGCCACATATTTAAGTTTACAAGGAGAGGAATATGTTTTTAACGTCTGAAACTGCGGAAAATATTAACGATACATTGTTTCTGTTGATCAATGCCCCGGCACACGCATCACATTTATTATTGGGCTTCGGCAATCTGTGTGCTTCCGGATTGATCTTTCTCTATCCGCTGATGCTGCTGATTTATTGGTTCAGCTTCAATAACACCAAGCAGAAAATCGCACTTCAGGCGTTACTGGCATCGCTGTTGGCGTTAAGCGCGAACATGGTGATTGCCCATTTCTTCACGCATCCGCGGCCATTTATGGTGCCGATCGGCCATACCTTTATTAGCCATGCCGCCGACTCCTCGTTCCCCAGCGACCACATGACGCTGGCCTGCGCCATTGCCATCAGTTTTATCTTCAGCAAAAAAAACGTTGCTGGCATGAGTTTGTTGTTATTGGCGCTGTTTATTGGTTGGGGACGTGTCTATTTAGGTGTGCACTTCCCTGGCGATATTTTAGGTTCGCTATTAGTGGCAACCTTCTGTGGCTGGATGGTGAAAAAGTCAGAAAATATATTCGATCCGCTATTTGGCAAGCTTTATCGATTGAATGATTGGCTCTTTGGTTCATTGAAACGTTCGAATGTCAAAAGCTGATGCGGGTTATATGCATGCAACTGTTGCGCAAACCGCTATTTTTACTTTTACTCATCAGTGGGATGTTATTTTGCATCCCGTTGCTGGCGTGGGTATTACATTGGCAATGGCATGCCAATGCACAATCGTCATTGTTGTGGGGATTTTATTTATTTACGCAAACCGTCAGCCGACCTTTTGGTTATATAACGTCATTGGTGTTGCTGATAATGATGTTTTATTCGCTCGGCATCCCGCGTATTCAGTGGGGGAAATTTGCCTTGGCGTTGCTGTTACCGGTGATTATTGGTCAGTTGGCGATTAATGTGATCAAGCAACACAACCAGGAACCGCGCCCTTATGTGGTGTGGCTGAGCCAAACTGATCGCCAAGCCGATCAGCACTTTTACCAACTTGATGTCGCGCAGCGGCAACAGCTGATTAAACGGGATTTAGCCAGCAACGGCGCGATTCCCGCCTGGCAGCAGCAGCATTGGCTGGCGCAAACCGATCCTGCGTTCCCATCAGGACATACCATTTTCGCCGCAACATGGGCATTAATGGCGGTGAGCTTACTGCTGGCGCGCGGAAAATGGCTGCTTTCCACTGTGATTGTGCTGTGGGCCGCTGGCGTTATTATCAGCCGCCTGGCATTGGGCATGCACTGGCCGGGTGATGTGTTTGTCTCGATTATGCTGGCGCTGTATCTCAGCATGCCGTCGGTGTATTGGCTGCGCGGAGGTTTTACCGGCGATTGACGAATTTATGTCGTCAAAGATGCGCGTAGAGTGATATTTCCGAGTTGAGCTAACTCCTTAAGAATAGCGCTATCCAAAACAGGCTTATTCTTATAGGTAGTACGATGCAAAACAAAGGTTCACTGCTGTTATTGACGCTTTCTGTCGCCGTTTTTGGCGTCATCACCACGGAAATTGGCATTATTGGCTTGCTGCCAAAACTGGTTTCACAACTGCATGTTACCGCCACGCAGGTCGGATTTTTGGTCAGCATCTACGCGCTGATTGTGGCGGTAACCGGCCCGTTTATTACGCTGCTGTTGTCTGGCGTAAACAAAAAGACCGTGTTGTTGGCAATCCTGTTGGTATTTGTGGTTTCAAACCTGATTTACGCCACCACCGATGTGTTTAACATGATGTTGGCGTTCCGTATCTTGCCAGCGTTGATGCATGCGGTGTTCTTTTCCGTTGCGTTAGTGGTCGCCAGCAACTCGGTGCCGAAAGAAAAATCTGCCGGTGCCGCGGCCAAAATCTTTGCCGGCGTCGCCGTCGGTTTAGTGCTGGGCGTGCCGCTGAATACCTTGCTGGCCGAACATTTCTCATTGGCGGTGGCGTTCTGGTTTGCGGCAGCGGCTTGTCTGGTCGCCTTTATCGGCATCCTGCTGTTTGTGCCGTCGATGCCCGCCACGCAGAAGGTCTCTTACGTCAGCCAGCTACGCGTGTTACGTAACGGCAAACTGTGGTTAACCATCGTCACGGTCACGATGATTTTTGCCGCGATGTTCTCCAGCTTTAGCTACGTCGCGGACTATCTCGCGCGCATCACTCAGATGGATAACAACGACATCAGCGCCATGCTGCTGCTGTTTGGTATTTGTGGTTTCATCGGCAATTTTGTCTTCAGTAGCTTCCTGCAAAAGAGTGTGGTGAAAACCACGTATCTCTATCCACTGCTGTTCGCGTTTGTCTTGCTGCTGATTTGGCTGGTGGGAAGTTCAGTGCTGGCGATGTGCCTGTTAACGGTTTTTTGGGGCGCGTTCCACTCTTCAGGACTGGTGATCAGCCAAACCTGGTTGATGCGAGAAGCCAGCCAGGCACCTGAATTTGCCAACAGCTTATATATGTCGTTTTCCAACCTCGGCATCACCGTGGGTTCTCTGGTCGGCGGCTGGTTTATCGCGCAGTTTGGCACCCATTCAGTGGTGTTCAGCAGCATTATCTTTGCACTGCTGGCCTTTATTAGCATCGTGATTAAGCAGCGCGCAGACAATCCCGCTAGTGTTGCCTGTAACCCGCTCAAGCAAAACTAACTGTTAATCTAATAAACCGTCTTCAGCTGCCTTCACCAATATATCGACGATATAGCGGATTTTAGGCAGCAACTGACGACTTTTCGGCCACAAAGCGCTGACGGGCATTTCGGCTCCGGCATGCTCGTTCAGCACTTCTTGCAGTTTCCCATTCGCCAGATCCTCTCCCACTAACCAGCGCGGCAATTGCGAAAGCCCACAACCGGCGCGCACCGCCGCGAGCATGGCATCACCATCGGCAAATTCATGGGTTGCAGGGGGAATCAAGCGGGTAATCTCGGCGTCTGGATTTTTCAACAACCAGTTTTTCGGCTGATTACGGCGCAGTCCGACAATGCAGTGATGTTGGCTGATATCGGCGGGTTGTTGCGGTACGCCATGTAGCTGGAGATAGTCGGGCGAAGCACAGATCACCAGTTTTTGCGTGGTCAAGCGACGCGCCACTAAGCCACTGCTGTCCGCCAGTTCACCAATGCGCACCACCAGATCGATGCCTTCCTCAATCGGATCGACAAAGCGTTCACTGAAGGTGACGGTGATGGCGAGATTAGGGTGATGACGCAGAACGTTTAGCAAATGGGGAAGGATGCGTTGCCGGCCAAATGCCGCCGGCAGATCGATTCGCAATCTGCCTGCAGGCTCAACGATATGTGAGGTGAGTTCGGCTTCGGCTTGCTCAAGAATTTCAATCGCATGCTGGCTGCTTTCCAGAAACCGCTCGCCGTCGGGCGTTAGACTCAGGCGGCGGGTTGAGCGCTGAAACAGTTGCAGCCCTAACCGGGCTTCGAGTCGCGCCACGCTTTTCGCCACTGCCGATTTGGTCAAACCTAAACGTTCCGCCGCTGCCGTGAAGCTGCCGTGTTGAGCGGTAGTAACAAAAGCGGTAATGCCGCCAAGGTGATCGGTTTTGCGCATGTGCTGAATACTCGAACGAATTAAGACAGTGCAAATTGTAGCGTTTGGCGAGAGATTGGGGAATTTATGGATACAACGGAAGGGAAGTAAGGTCGCCATTTATGGCGACCGATTTAACATTATTGCTTCTGCTGATACACCGGCGATGAAACTGATTGATCGCTTAACGGATGCTGATTGCTGCCGTTATTGTAATGACGCGCCTGATCGCCATCGCCGTTATTGATCTTGCTCTCATGCAGGTCGAACGGATAATTCTCTTCGATTTGATTGCGGTTATGTGTCCAACTCGCTGGCGTCAGCAGCCAGGTATTTGCGGTACGCTCGACGCCACTATTTGCCTCAACCTGCGTCACGGCCAGTAATGATAAAGCGGCTAAAACAATTACCATCAGTTTATGTTTCATAGGTCACCTCGGGGTTAAAACAACACCGTTTGTGTTGATGGCGTTATTATCTCTCGCCCGCAGTGACCCGCTTTAAACATGCAGATTACAATTTTGACAGACTCAAGGTATCCGGCAATGAAAGGGTAAAGGTGCTGCCTTTGCCTGGCGTGCTTTTTACACTGACTTTTCCACCGTGCAGTTCAGCAATAGTTTTGACGATGGCTAAACCCAAACCGGTATTTTCGTTGCTGCTGCGTGATTCGTCTGCGCGGTAAAAACGCTCGAACAGATGCGGAAGATGTTCCGGCGCGATGCCTTCGCCATCATCAATCACGCTAAAATGCAGCCCATGATTATCGCGCTGCGACTGCAATGAAATATGTCCGCCCGCAGGTGTGTAATGCAGCGCATTGGCTAATAAATTGGCTAAGGCGCGTTGGAAATGCAGCGGATCGGCGGAAAAAGTCAGCGTGCCACGTTGGGTTAAGGTGATATTTTTCTCTTCCGCCAGAATGCCGTAGAAGCTGATTAAACGGCGGAATTCCACTTCGCTATTTAATGTCTCTTTCTTCAATGGCTCACGGCTATTATCGGCACGCGCCAGGAACAGCATTGAAGAGATGGTGCGGGAAAGACGTTCGCCTTCCTCGACAATCGCTTCCAGCGTTTCCTGATATTCGGCGTTGGCGCGCTGCTGATTTAACGTCACGCTGGCGGCGGAAATTAAATTATTAATCGGCCCGCGCAGTTCATGGGCTAAATCGGATGAGAAACGCGTCAGTTGATCAAATGAGGCTTCGAGACGCGTCAGCATATTGTCAAAAGATCGCGCCAGGATAATGAGTTCTGACGGCCAACGTTCGGAGGCCAAACGCGTGTGCAGCTCCTCAACATTAATTTGCTCTATTTGCTGGCTCATCACCCGCAATGGACGCAAACCGCGCCGCGCCAGCCAATATCCGCCGGCTGCAAATACCAGGATCGCCAACGCCGCCGCGATTTGCATGCGCGCCCAATAATTTTCGATGATTTCATTATTGCGTGACACATTCAGCGCGGCCTGCACCGACCACTGTTCATGTCCTTTCAAAGTAAAGGTGGTGGCAGTAATCAGGTATTTTTCATGCAGTTCGCCATCGTGATGCTTCCAGCTGGAATAGTTAAAATTGGCGGTGGGCGCGGGATAATCGGCCACTGGCACGCGCATGTTTTTTGATTGCGACCAGATTTTGCCCTCCGGACTAATAATGCGCAGCGACAGGCGATCCTGCTCGGCAATAAATTCAAACAGCTCCTTTTGCCACTGCTCTTGCGGCCCCTGACGTTCGCTGATGGTGGTGGCGATCTCTTGCTGAAATTGCAGCGTACTGCGCAACTCATTGACATCTTTGGTGTTCAGTTGATCGCGTAAGGTCTGATACAACAAGCCGGACACGCTATACAGCACCACTGCCATCGCTACCGAAAAGAACAAGGTTAAACGTAGGGTGATCGGGACGTTACGGGGTATCAACATGCTCTTTTTCTTCCAGTACATAACCGGCACCGCGAATGGTGTGCAGCAGCTTTGTGGCGTAGTTATCATCAATTTTGCCGCGTAAGCGACGGATGGCGACATCAATCACGTTGGTTTCAGGATCGAAATTCATATCCCACACTTGCTCGGCAATTACCGTACGTGACAGCACTTCGCCGCTGCGGCGCATCAACAGGCTCAGCAGCAGGAACTCTTTTTGCGTCAACTCGATACGTGTGCCATCACGGGTGACTTTATGCTTCACCACATCCAGCACCAGTCCGCCGATTTGCAGTTGTGATTCGTCGCTTACCGCCTGCACATTGCTGGTTTGACGGCGCAGAATCACCCGCGCGCGTGCCAATAATTCACTGAAGGAAAACGGTTTGATCAGATAATCTTCTGCGCCCAATTCTAGCCCTTTAACGCGATCGTCCACGTCATCGCGCGCGGTCAAAAACATCACCGGCGTTGAGCGGCCAGCCTGACGCGCCAGTTCCAGCAGTTTCCAGCCATTCATGCCGGGCAGCATCACATCGAGAATCGCCAGATCGTAATCGTGCGTCAGTAATAAATGCAGGCCATCAATGCCGTTGGCGGCAACGTCCACCACAAAATCATTTTCGCGCAAGCCTTTGGCGATGTAATCCGCCGCCATATTTTGGTCTTCAACTAATAGCAATCTCATGATTCTTCCACCGCGTGGGTCAGTGCGTCTAAACGCGAGCCTGTGCGCTCAAACAGTAAATAGAGCACAGGGGTAATAAATAGCGTAATGAACTGCGAGAAGATCAGGCCGCCAACCACCGCCACGCCCATCGGTTGACGCAGTTCTGCGCCCGCGCCCCAGCCGCAGGCAATCGGTAATGCCCCCATAATGGCGCACAAGGTGGTCATCATGATTGGACGGAAACGCTGCAAACAGGCCTGAATAATCGCGTCGTGTGCGCTGAGTCCTTGATCGCGCTGCGCCGACAGGGCGAAATCAATCATCATGATGGCGTTCTTTTTCACGATACCGATCAGCAGCAAGATACCAATCATCGCAATAAAGGTGAGATCCAACTGCATGATGCGCAGCGAGAGCAGCGCGCCGACCGCCGCCGAAGGTAAGCCGAGCAAAATAGTGATCGGATGAATCCAGCTCTCATACAGCATGCCCAGAATCACGTAGATCACCGCCAATGCCAGCACAATCAGCCAGATTTGGCTGCTTTGCGACTGCTGGAACAGCGCCGCTTGTCCGGCGTAAGTGCCAAACACAGTCGATGGCAAGTTGATGTTGTTTTCAGCCTGCGTGATCGCTTGCGTCGCATCGGACAACGATTTACCCGGTGCTAAATCAAACGACAAAGTAATCGCTGGGAGTTGTCCCTGATGGTTGACGGCGGTGACGCCTTGCACGCGGCTAATGTGCGTGAAGGTAGAGAGCGGCAGCAGGGCATTGGTTGAGGATCGCACATAGATTTGCGACAGATCGCTTTCGTTCTGGCGGAATGGCTGCTTCACTTCCATGATCACCTCGTAGCTATCCTCCGGCGCGTAAATGGTGGACGCCTGCAACGTACCGAAAGCCGCGTAAAGATTACTTCTGATTTGATCGACATCGACGCCCAGCAACGAGGCTTTATTGCGATCGATCGTCAGCTGCGCTTGCAAGCCGTTCAGCTGTGCATCGCTGTTAACCCCCACGAACACGCCGCTTTTGTTCATTTCCGCCATCAATTGATTAGCATAGTCATTCAGGCTGAGACCTGCGCTACTGCTGACGGATTGCAGCGTGTATTGATAGGTGCTTTTCGCCGAGCGGCCGCCAACTTTAAAGTTCTGCACCGGACTGTAATAGACTTTGATGCCAGGCAAATAGCCGGTTTCGGCGCGCATTTTTTGCAGTACCTGCGCCATCGCCGGACGTTGGGTTTGATCTCTCAGCGTGATATTCAACTGTGTGGTGTCGTGATCCACTTTGGTCACCAGCGTTTGCACCGCCGGATCGCTAAGTAGCGTGTTGCCCAGCTTGAATGCCACATCTTTACGCGCGTCATACGACATATCCTGCGGCGTATCGATATTGGCTGTTACCTGACCGATATCTTCCTGCGGGAAGAAACCTTTCGGTGCGCTGACATACAGCCAGGCAGTCAACGCCACGGTTAATGCCGCCACGGAAAGCGTCACGGTGCGGTGATCGACTGCCCAATTTAAGCCGTGCGCATAGCGCAGGCGCAGGCTTTCAAACATCCGTTCAAACAGCTGGCTCCACGCCGGTTCTGGCTTGTCGTGCCCAGCGTGATGGCGGAACAACATCGGCACTAACAGTGGAATGATGGTCAAAGACGCGGCAGCTGACACCAAAATCGCCAGCGAAACAACCCAGGCAAATTCGTGGAACAGCAAACCCATGGTGCCGGGCATAAAGAAGATCGGGATAAACACCGCGACCAGCGACAGGGAAATCGAAATCACCGTGAAGCCGACCTCTTTTACCCCTTTCAGCGCGGCTTTTTTCGGTTCTTCGCCCTGTTCGATGTAGCGCATGATGTTTTCCAACACCACGATGGCGTCATCGACCACCAAGCCGACGGCGATGGTTAGCCCCATCAACGAAATGTTATCGAGACTTAGGCCAAAGGCGTACATCAGGCCAAAAGCGCCCAGCAGCGAAATCGGCACGCTGAGCGCTGGAATCGCGGTGGCACGCACGTGGCGCAGGAACAGCAAAATCACCATGATCACCAAGGCGATAGTCAGCAACAGGGTGAGGTTGACGTCGTGAATCGCGTTGCGCACCGAAATAGAACGGTCGTTGAGCAACTGCATATGTACCGATGAGGGCATCTGCTGCTGCAACTTTGGCATCAGCTGTTTGATGGTGTCGAGTGTGGCGACCAAATTGGCACCAGGTTGGCGTGTGATGCTCAGCACGATCGCGGTGTGATTGTTCACCGCGCTGTGGCTCAAGGTATTTTCAATGCTGTCCTGCACATCGGCCACATCGGTTAACCGCACCGGTTGCCCGTTGCGTGTGGCAATCACCACGTTTTTAAAATCATCGGCATTGCGCAGATCGCCACTGGTTTGCAGCATCATCATCTGCCGCTTGCCATCCAGCTCACCGACTGGCGAGTTGTCGTTGGCGGCTTTCAACGCGGTGTGCAGTTCTTCCAGCGTCATATCCGTGGCGGCGAGCTTGGCCGGATCGACTTCAACACGCACCGCATAACGTTTCTGACCAATTACCGTGACTTCCGCCACGCCTTTCACCATCGACAACGCGGGCGAAATCAGATCATCGGAAAAGCGGTTGAGATCGGATAAGGTCATCGACGGCGAATCGAGGCTGATTTGCGCAATGGGCGCATCGGCGGGGTTAACCTTTTTGAAGGTTGGCGGGGTGGTCATCTGCGATGGCAATTTCTTCAGCGACTGATACAGCGCTGCCTGCACATCGACTGAAGCCGAATCGATGTTCACTGACGGATCAAACTCCAGCACGATGGTGGTCGCGCCTTCGAGGTTGGTCGAGGTCATCATGTTGACGCCAGCAATCGTCGCCAGATTTTTCTCGAGCGGCGTAGCAACTGATGACGCCATGGTTTCCGGACTGGCGCCGGAAAGTGAGGCATTTACTTTAATGGTTGGCGTATCAAAAGTAGGCAGCGCGGCAACCGGCAAATTACGCCAGCAGACAAAACCCGCCACCATGATAGCGATCCATAGCAACAGCACGGCAATCGGGCGTTGCAAACAGAGTTCTGAAAGTTTCATGGATGCGCCACCGCCTGATGTTGATTGCTGGCGATTTGCACCGTCATACCCGGACGCAAATTGTTCGCGCCTTCATTCACCACCTGCGTTCCTTCCGAAATGCCGGTGATCACCGCTAATTGCTGTTGCACGCGCAGCAGCGTGACCGGTTTGACCGTGGCCTGATTATGCTGGTCGATCACATAAACAAAATGCCCATCCGGCCCGTTCTGTACCGCTTGTGGCGGCAACACCACCGCATCCGGCGTGACGCCGGCATCCACTTTTACGTTCTGGAACAGACCTGGCCACAGCAAACTCTGTTTGTTGCTGAAATGGGCTTTAAGATTGATGGTGCCACTGGCGGTACTGACGCTGTTATCGATAAAGTCCAGCTTGCCGGCGGTCGGCGTACCGCTGGCATTTTCCACCCAAACGGTAACCGAACCTTTCGACTGCGCCGCCAGTACCGATTTGAGATCTTGCTCAGGCAGCGTGAAAGAGACGCCAATCGGATCAAACTGCATCACCGAAACCAGCGGTAAGGTGCTGCCAGGTTGCACCAGACTGCCGGGATGAACGTTGAGCGCACCGGTTTTGCCGCTGACCGGCGCGACAATGTGCGTGTAGCCGAGATTAACGCGGGCGGTCGCCACATCTTGTTGGGCGGCTTGATATTGCGCCTGATACTGCTGCACGTTGCTCAGCAAGGTGTCCCAATCAGACATTGAAATGTAGTTTTTTGCTTTGAGCGCGCGACCACGTTGCAGATCGCTTTGTGCCTTAACCAACATGGCTTTGGATTCACCGACGGTGGCGACCGCGTGATCGTAAGCCGCTTGTTGGCTGGCGCTGTCTAGCGTGAACAGCGGCTGCCCGGCTTTGACAAAATCACCTTCGTGAAAATCTACGCTTTTCACTGTGCCGGTGATTTGTGCCTGGATATCCACCTGATTCAGCGCCACCACGTGGCCTTGGGTGGTTAGAGTGATCGGCAGCGGTTTAACGCTGGCGCTGATCATACTCACCAGCGCGGGCGCATTGGCGGGTTTCACCGCGGCATCGGCCTGTTGGCGCGGCCAGAAGTACCAGCTTGCGCTGCCGAGTAATAAGCCAGTGATGAGCAACAGCGTGCCCTTGTGTTTAAGTGCCATGATGCCTCAGAGCGATAATCTTATTTGTGCCAGTTTATCGAAGCTCACCGAACAGAAAGGAAAGGGGAAGATGACAAATTTGTCATCTGGCGATGCGTGGACGTCAAGTTTTTGCGGAATGGCGTGAGGCCCGCCAAACAGTTGATCAACAACAGGAATAAAAAAACGCCACAGCGTGGCGTTTTAGGCGGCGAACCAGATGGCAAGAAAACTCACCACGGCGAATGTGCTAACCGCAAGGGCGGCATATTCGCTAAAAGGGCGGGACAACATCGATTTCATGGAAAAATTCCTCTTAGGTTGAGGGCATTTTCACTGGTGAAGATTAAGCGAACATTAGGCTGGGTCTTGGAAAAGTTTTTTTATTAATGGATGGATCTGATTTTGCTCAACACATTGCCCATTCACACATTGCGCAATAAATTGCGCCGCTACGAATTGTGCGGTTATCGGGTGCGAACTCAATGCATGCACAGATTAGTAGCGGCGCGATTTATCGCGTTGTGTTGACCTTTGCTGCCCATTCACAGATTGCGCAATAAATTGCGCCGCTACGAATTGTGCGGTTATCCGGTTCGGGCTCAATGCATGCACAGATTTGTAGCGGCGCGATTTATCGCGCTGTGTTGACCTTAAACTGCGCAACAGCCTAATTATGCGTCCAATAAGTTCCCGTCTCTGGCAGCGGCAAAAACTGCTGGCTCATCTCCTTCAACGTTTCATCTGGAGACAAATCGTGGAACAGGTCCGGATGGAAGGTTTTGGCGAAAAACTCCACCGCCAGCAAGTGCCACGGACTCATATAGAAATTCTGCCAAAACGCATAGGCGCGTTGCTGCTGCACTGCGGGCAGCGCGGCGACAGTGCTGTCTTGCGTTAACGCATGCAGGAAGGTGGATCTTGCGGCGTCGGCGCTGACCTGCGGACCGAGTTGCAAAAAGTCACTCTCAGCAGGCGATGCTGAACCGGTGGCGATATAGATATCAGGATTGGCCGCGATCACCGCTTCTGGATTGAGTTGCCCGAACACTGCCGGGAAACGTCCGGCGGCAATGTTATCGCCACCGGCAAACGCGATTAAATCAGCCAGATTACCGTGCGCGACAGTGGTACAACATTCGGCTTTCTTACCCAGATGCAGTTGCAGCATCACTTTGGGACGCGCGCCTTGATAACTCGCCAGTCGTTCACGAATACGCTGCATATGTTGCTGATAGAACGCAATAAAGCGTTCGGTTTTCGCTTCATCATTCAACGCTTTGCCCAGCGTGGTTAAACTCGCCACGGTATTTTTCAGCGGATCAACGCGGAAATCGAGAAACAGCACCGGAATATGGGCGGCGGCTAACTGCTGCATTAACTGTGAATTGTTCGGTGGCGTGCGCGCGTAAACCGGCAATATAACCAGATCCGGTTGCAACGCGATCACTTTCTCCACGTTAAGCTGAGAAAAGTTGGAATTGCCGATTTGCGTAATATTGGCGATTTCCGGGAAGGCTTTTACATAGCGATCCCAGGTTTGCCTATCAAGGTTGCGCAAATCCGCTGGCCAACCCACCACGCGTTTCGCCGGATTACCCGTTTCAACCAGCGCCAGGGTGTAAATCATCCGGCTTTCACCAATTACCAGGCGCTGCGGATTTTCGGGCACGTCAACCTCGCGGCCCAGACTGTCGGTGAGCATTTTGCTTTGCGCAAGCAGAGGCAGCAATAACAATGCTGCCAGCAGAATTCGTTTCATTACCGTTCTCTCTGATGGCTCCGCCCGGTTAGGACGGAGCAAATCACCTTAGAAATCCACCGACGCTTGCAGATACATCACGCGCGGCTCGCCTTCAATCACGCGCAGGTTACCGGCGCTCGATTCGTAGTATTCACGGTTAAACAGGTTCTTTACGTTCAACTTCAACTGCGTGTGTTTGCCCACCAGTTGGCTGTCCCACGCAATAAACGCATCCGCTACGGTGTACGCAGGCATCACAAAACTGTTTTCCGGATCGCCAGCACGCGTGCCAACATAGCGACCACCGCCGCCGAGGCGCAATTCACCCGGCAACCACGAGAAACGCAGCGTATGGCTGAGATACAAGCTGCCCATGTTGGTCGGCGCGTTCACCAGACGATTGCCGACGTTGTCCGGATTGACGTTGTCAGAAACGATCTCTGTTTTGTCGTAGCTGTAGTTGGCTATCAAATTCCAATCCGGCGTGATCTCGCCGTTTAATTCCAACTCCGCGCCGGTGGAACGCGCTTTAGGAATGTTGCGCGTGACGCCATTAATGAAAATCGACATGTCGGTTTCATCGATACGATACAACGCTAACGTCGCGGCCAGACTCGGTGACACCTGCCATTTGGAACCCACTTCCCAGGTGCTGCCTTTTTCCGTCGAAGCCACATTACCGTTGTCATCGGTTTGCGTTGATGGTGTGAACGACTTGCTGTAGCTGCCGTATAACGACACTTGCGGTAAAACCTTATACACCACGCCGAGTTGCGGCAGGAAGGCGTTGCCGCGATCGTTGAGCGTTGTCTCGGGATCATTCCAGCCATTGCTGGAAGTTTGCGTATAGCGCTGGAATCTGCCTCCCAAAACGGCAATCCATTTGTCGGTCAGATGGATGTTGTCTTTGGCAAAGATCGAACGGCTATACAGGTTGGTGCGCAGATTACTGATGCTGTCGCTGTAAGTGCTGTCGCTCACCACCGGCTCTTCGCCGTATACCGGATCGTACATATTAAAGCTGCGCGAAACCGTGCCGCGATAGGAGCGGGCTTTGTAGGTTTCGTTCTGCTCGTAATCGACGCCAAGCAACACATCGTGCTGCATTCCGCCAATCACCGGCGAGCCGCTGATATCCCACGAGGTGTATTCGGTTTGATGGTTGAAGCCACGGTTGGCATCGGCACGGCGCGAGACAATCCCGGTGGTGGTGTTAATCGCGGTGGCGCGCACTTCATTACTGTCGTAACGGCGCTGCATCCAGCCGTAATTGAGATGCGTTTCCCAAACATCGTTGAGGTTGTAGCCGTAAGTCACGTTGAGACGTTTGTTCTTGCCCCACGCGTGGTTAGCGTTGTCATCGAGACGGCGATTGTAGGGAATATCTACCGGTTTGCCGCCGATAAACGCCGTGCCGCGATCGTATGGCACGTCATATTTATACTCGACGTAACTGATGTTGAAAGATGCGCGATCGCCGTACCAACTGAGGGAAGGTGCCAATAACGTGTGTTCATTGACGCCAAAATTGCGCCAGTAATCTTCGCGCTGGCGTTCCGCCACCATACGAAAAGCAAAACCGTTACCCAGCGGCCCGGTAACGTCCACCATGCCGGTGCCGCCGCCAAAGCTGCTGGATTCGCCGCTGATGTGGGTGTTCCATTCATACTGCGGCTTTTTGCTCACCAAATTGATGATGCCGCCGGGATTGAGAATGCCGTACAGCAGCGAGGACGATCCTTTCAACACTTCCACATGGTCGATACTCGAATCCATGGTTAAGCCCTGATTGCTGCGCACGCCATCGATGAAAATCGATCCATCGGTATTCGAGCCAAAACCGCGCTTCACAAAACCATCTTCGGTGCCGCCCAGCGTGTTGCCTTGCGTCACGCCACTGACAAACTTCACCGCATCATTCAGGCTGGTGACTTGATAATCCTTGATCACTTGCGGTGTAACCACGCTGATCGATTGCGCGGTTTCACTGCGCGGCGTGTTGGTGCGCAAGGTGGCTGCCGCATCTTCCTGGTTATAGCTGCCGCTAGCCGCAGACTGATCTGCCGTAACGGTAATAGTTGAGTCGGCTGCTATCGCAGAAGTGCCGTACAGCAAGGTCGAAGCCAGTAAAACCTGAGAGCCAGAGCGGGTATATTTAACCACTGGTGAAAAGAAACAAAGATACTTCATTATTTTAAATCCGCATCAAAACAGGAATATTAAGAAGTCTGGATAGTAATGAGATTGATTTTCATTTACAGCAAAATTGTTGTGTTTTATTAGCGCGCTTGCGGATTTTTTAATTAAATAAATCGTTTTTTCGACAGCAGAAAAACATGAATGATTGCAACATAAAATTTAAATGTAGTTTTTTAATTTCATTTATTTCATCATGATAAAGATATTATGTAGTAGTGATTGTAGTTTTTGTGGTGCACTATAATTTACACTACATTTTGCTGTTCGACGGTGGGTGATGTCGTGGCACATTTAGTTGATTGATTGTTTTGTCTTATTTTTACGCATTAAGGTTTTCTTAATCCTCGCGCCAATAATAGGGTTATTCCGGCGCATGCACTGAAAGGTATTAAACTGCCGTGACTGATTCCGCGCCGAAAACCCAGAAACGTCCTTATGATTTGTATGGTGAACGTTTCCATGCCTGCAAACATCAACTCTCGCCACGCTTATTGAAGGTTGCGCACTACATCCATCAACATCGCAGCGCGGTGCTAGAGAAGACGGCGCTCGGTATTGCCATTGATACGCAAACCTCTGATGCCACAGTGATTCGTGCTATCCAGGCGTTGGGATTTTCGGGCTTCCGCGATCTCAAAATTGTGATGGCAGAATATTTAGGGGTGCAGCAACGTTCACCGGCGCGGGTGGCGTCAACCGTCAACGAACTGGCGCAGAACGCGAAAGGCAGCGTGGATTTCGTGCTGGATAGCTATCGCATGAGCTGCGAAATGCTGGCGACAGCCGCGAATCGTGAAGCCATACAACAGGCGATTGACCTGCTGCAACAGGCGGAGCGGGTGGCTATTTTTGGCATTGGTGCCTCGGCGATACTGGCGGATTACACCGCGCGCCTGTTCAAACGCAACGGCAGCGCATCATATGTGTTGAATCACACCGGCATTGCGCTCAGCGAGCAGATAGCTGACATGCGCCACGGCGATGTGCTGATTATGATGGCGCAAAAAAGTGCGCATCCTGAAGGCCGGGTGACAATTGCCGAGGCGCAGCGGCTCAGCATCCCGATTATCCTGCTGACTGCCGCAACCGATTCGATGTTCGCGCAACGTGCCGATGTGATGATTGAGATTCCGCGCAGCCGTGCCGCCGACAAAATGCCGGTGCATGCCACACCGATGATCTGCCTGGAAATTCTGGTGCTAGGATTAGCCGCGACCGCGCCGATTGCCACCTTGAATAGCATGAACAAACTGTATGAAATTAGTAACGCGCTGACGCGACCCGGCGCGCGCAAATCGCAAACGCCATAAACTTTTGGAAGATACCCATGACAACCGAATCCCTCTTGCTGGATGTGCAAGCGGTGAGCTACGCCATGCAGGGGCGCACGCTGTTAGCGCCGGTTTCGCTGCAACTCCACGTCGGTGAACGGTTATTGCTGACCGGCCCGTCCGGCAGCGGTAAAAGTACCTTATTGAAGATCATCGCCTCGCTGCTGGAAGCCAGCGCCGGAAAAATTACGTTTGAACAGCGTGACATCACGACGCTCAATCCCGAACACTATCGTCAGCAAGTTTCCTATTGTTTCCAAACGCCGCAGCTGTTTGGCGAGACGGTGTACGACAATTTGGCGTTGCCGTGGCAGATTCGTCAGCAGAAGCCAACACGTGAACAATTAGTGGCCTCATTGGCCAGCGTGCAGTTGGCGGCGGAGATGTTGGATAAGAACATTGAGCAACTTTCCGGCGGCGAGAAGCAGCGTGTCGGCTTGCTGCGTAATCTGCAATTTATGCCCAAAGTGTTGCTGCTGGATGAAGTGACCAGCGCCCTGGACGAAGAGAACAAGTTGATTATCAATAGTTTGATTGACTCATTGGTGCGCGAGAAGAATCTGGCCGTGATCGGCATTAGCCACGATGTAAATGAGATTCGCAGCGCCAATAACGTCTTGAAGCTGCACGCACCAGCGCAGGGAGCTGAACATGAGCCAGCATAATATTACCGATAGCTCGTTGTTACTTTCGCTAATGCTGGTGGTGATTGCGCTGCTGATCAGTCAGAAAGAGAAGTTAGGCATGGGCAAAGACATTATCTGGAGCGTTTGCCGCGCGATTGTCCAGTTAGTGATTGTCGGCTACGTGCTGAAGTCGATTTTTGACCTAAATAATGATTGGCTGACGCTGCTGATGGTGTTGTTTATCTGCGTCAATGCGGCGATCAATGCGCGCAAACGCAGTCGCAATATCGACCATGGTTTTATCATCTCTTTTGTGGCGATCACCACCGGTACCACTTTGACGTTGACCATTTTGGTGCTGAGCGGCGCGATTGAATTCATTCCGATGCAGGTGATCCCGATCTCCGGCATGATTGCTGGCAACGCGATGGTGGCGGTGGGGTTGTGCTTCACCAATCTCAATCAACGCTTCGACGATAACCGGCAAAAAATTCTCGAAATGCTCAGTTTGGGCGCGCCGGTAAAAGTGGCGTCCGGCGCTTTTATTCGCGCCAGTATTCGCGCGGCCATGATTCCCACCGTCGATGGCGCAAAAACCGTTGGTTTGGTGAGTTTGCCAGGCATGATGTCGGGACTGATCTTTGCCGGTATTGATCCGGTGAAAGCGATTAAGTATCAGATTATGGTGACGTTTATGCTGATCGGTACCGCCAGTTTGTCCACCATCATCGCCGCCTATTTAGCCTATCGCCGCTTGTTCACCCAGCGTGCGCAATTAAAGTTTTGACCATCTTATTTAGCTGGTCATTGTAGGGTCGCCATTTATGGTGACCTTGCCAATGTTCTTTAATAAATATGATGCCACTGCCAAGTTTTCATCAATATCTTCTAAAGCTGGCAAACTTGCTGCCGATATATTACAGAAATTTACTCACGGAAGAAGATGTATGAAAAAGTTGATTTTATCAGCACTAATTTTAATGACTACAGCTCCAGTTGCTCATGGTCAAGAAAATATTGAATATGAACAAATTAAGCCGAGTGTGATTGCTTTTCTCACTAGGGCAGCAGGTCCTTCAGATGGCTGTGACATTTTTAAAAACATTTATTCCAAAGATCTCACTAATAATCAGAATAAGAAAATGATGCTAGGTTTATGCGATGGTGATATTGATTTCTCACAACCAATATCATTCTCTCAGATGAGCACTCATCACGTCGGTGGTGCGGATTATGTGTGCGGAATAATTTCTGGCCGAACAAAGCTTAATCGTAAAATAGGCGCTAGATTTATCTCTTTTGAGCCCTATCACCTAATATTAAATGTAAAGTACTCGCGCCGTCCCATAGCATATACGGTCGATGATGGATTCTTGGTTGATGATTATCGAATGCAGGTGAAATCATTTAATGAGCTTAACGATAAGTATTGCCGGTAAAGAAATTCTAAAGTGCTTATATTTGTTTCGATATTCACGTCCTTTTCTGGCACAAAGATGTCCAACCCCAGTTTCAGCGGTTTGCTATAAGTGAGAAGTGTAATTAACACATCATTGCTAACCGCCAGGAATCTGATTATCCCTAAGTCGTTCAATTAATATGGTTAGATTTCCTTAAATCTTTTAAGCAGGAACGAACGTGAACACTGCAAAAAAACATCAATGGAGTAAGGGCAGTTACCTGGTAAGTACAGACAGAGATAAACTGGATATACCGGCTATTCACCGTTATCTGACAAGATCAACCTGGGCCGAGGGTATTCCCCTGGATACTGTTTCTGCTTCAATCGAGAACAGCCTTAACTTTGGTGTTTATCATGATCAAACCCAGGTAGGTTTCGCTCGCTTAATCACAGACTACGCGACGTTCGCTTATCTTTGTGATGTCTATGTTCTTGAAAAGCATCAAGGAGAAGGGCTGGGAAGATGGGTGATGGAATGCATACACGATCATCCCGTGTTTGAGCATCTTCGCAGGATCATGCTATTTACAACCACTGCTCCCTGGCTTTATAAAAAGTTGGGCTATGAACCCGTCAATCGGGAAAATTATGCATGGACCATCACCCGCCCTGATATTTACACCAAAGCGAAAAAGCCTGGCTGAACTACGCCCATATTCGCTGCCAATCAGGTATATCGCCGCTAACACCAACCTTGCCATTTCCCCGCAATACATGCCTGCTTATTTTGCCTTGAAGCCTGCTAGATAGTTTTTAGAGTCATAAGTCGGACTGTTTAGAATATTCACTAACCAGCCTTACTTATTTTTAGTTCCAATAATTACATTGCTAATCCTGGCCAAATTCCTAAATCCCATCTCCCGCCTCACAATTCCTTAACTCAAACTGGACGTTTTCCGCGTAATACGTAGATACTCATTACACCAGATGCCAAATATTAAATTTCTGAAACAAATTATATCAGCGACTTAACTTCCAGCCCATTGACTTACCGATGCGCGCGTTGTCTTCTCGGTTGAGGAATACTTTGTGTTCAAATTAAATCCGGTGTTACTAAGCCTTGTGGCGGCGCAAGGTTTGATGTTCCCTACCTCACTGTCGTGGGCGGCGGAGTTAAAACCTTATACGCCTGAAATTAATGACAATAAAGTTGGGGCTTATTGCCTTTGTAATGGCTCGACGCAAACGCTGCGCGGTTTACCGCAATTCGCGCCTGGTGAAAGCGGGGCAACCACGGTGACGTTTGGCGAATTGCAAAGTATTGGTCGAATAATCAATAACAACTTGATTGGCGAGCCGCGGCTGCAAATAGGCCAGCAGAATCTCACCATTCAAATACCGAGTTTCGAAGATTGGATATATACAACTTACGACGTTTATAACTCCGCCGATTTAATGGATTTACCAAGTGTCGGCCTCAATACCGTAGTGCCAGATTATTATGATGTAAACGACAAACAATATATTAATGCGCGCATCGGTTCCGTCAGCAACGGCAGGCTAAATATCGATATTGGCGAACATGGCGCGGCGGCTAATTCATCTACTAATAGCTGGTCTATGGCGGCGAAACAAAGCCAACTGTTTACCGCTACCAAAAAAGGTCATCTCAACTGGAATTCCGATAACCGCATCGCCTTTACGGCGGCCACGCCACCTTATGGCGGTGATCGCCTGGCGTACGACGTAGGCAGCGTGGTGGATTATGCCGGAGCCATCAGCGTTTCAACCCTGGATGGCAGTACCAGCAACTTCAACATCAACAATATCAACGATCTGCGTCACTATAATAATTGGCTGATCGAGCAAGTCACCTTATCCAACCTCAGCACCGACCGCTACAACGATGAATTCCATAAAGCCTTCATCCAGCGCGACGGACGCGTGGTGTATCGCATGAGCACCAACAATTACGACGATGAAGTGGCGCAATCGCTGGGCGATCAAGTGGTACTAAGCGCGGATGGCAAAGATGCCAGCGTAAAAATCAATCGCGGCAAAACCCTTGAAGTGCTGGATAGCCACAGCGCGGTGATGCGCGCCAGCAACGGCGCAAAAGCCATTATCAACGGCAAACTTGCCAGTAACGGCTCCGGCTTAGAGCTGCTGAACCACGCGCGCGGTCGCAATAACGGCGTGATTAACGCTGGATTCCTCAACAACGTTGACGGCAAAGGCGTCGATAGCAACACCTTAGGCGCAGGTATTGGCGTGCTTGTCAGCAACGGCAGTCGCTTCAGCAATTACGGCGTGATCAACTTCCAGCCTGGCAACAGCGATAGCAGGGCGATTACGCTCTACGATGCGCGAGCGGTCAATCGCGGCAATATCAATCTCGGCGTCACCGAAACCATCGGCAGCGGCTCGATGACTGGCGTAATCGCCAGCGGCGCAGGCGGTTTCACCAACGCCAAAGGCGGCACCATTTACATCGGGCGCACGCCGCAAAATAACAAGAACGACCCAACCAGCGATGTAGCGGTGAACCTCAGCGGCGGCGCAAGCGCCATTCAAGGCTTTCTCGATTCCCGCATCGTCAACAACGGACGCATCGTGATCGGCTCGCTGGTGCAGAATGCGGTTGGCATGCTGGTTGAATACGGCCCGAATGCCACCGCACGCAATAACGGCGTGATAGATGTGAATGGGATGGCAGAAGGGCAGCCGCGCGAGAATATCGGCATGCTGGTGGTTGATTCCGGCAGCGGCGGCAAAGTCGGCAATGGCAAAGCGGGCACCATCAACCTCAACGGCTATAACAGCACCGGCCTAAAAGTCATCGCCCACGCGGGTGAAAGTGCAAAAGCTTATTCGCGCGGTGCCATCAACATCCTCAGCGATGCCGGCCAATATGGCACAACCGATCACAACACTGCCGTTTGGGTCATCGGCGAAGAGGGCGGCAACGCCGTCGCCAACGTCAGCGGACCGATTCAGCTTGGCGGCAACGATGCGATTGGTATTCGCGCCGAAGGCAACGCCACGGTGAACGTTAGCGCCAACGCGATTCCGGTTGCCGGACCGCGCGATATCTGGGGACTGGTACGGCAAATCAGTTTCTACACCAAAGGCGAAAACGCCAAAATCAACCTGCCGAAAAACGGCAGCTACTCGACATCGGTGGAATACGGCACGATTTTCCGCGTAGAGGATGGCGCGGATTTTGACGGTCGTGGTATGACACTCTCCATGAACGAAAGGAATACCACGGGCGTCTATGGCAGCGGTGTGGGCACCAACGTGAACACCAACGGTGCAACGCTGAATGTTGGCGTCTTCGCCACCGGGCTGATAGTAGCTCACGGCGCGCAGGGTACGATTGATGCCGCGACACGGTTTAACCTTGATGTTTCTGGCGTAGCGGCACAAGTCGATGGCTCAGCCGACACCTTGCAAGGCAACACGATTGATCCCGAACACCAATCCAATCCTGATACGCATCTCACCAACCATGCTGAGATTAACGGCAGTGGCCGCTTCCAGGTCGGCTTAATCGCCACCGATTTAGCTCAGCTCACCAACACCGGCGACATCACTTTTACCGGTGAGGACAGCGGCGGCATTTACGCGCAATACGGTGCGAAGGTGACCAACAGCGGCACCATTAACATGACGCTGCGCAGCCATGCTTTGTATGCCTATGGTTTGCAGCGTAGCTTCGATAGCGCCCCGCTGACCGAAATCTTCAACAGCGGCACCATCAACATCTACAACCGCGACAGTTTTGAGTTGAACACCACCATTGGCCTGGTCGCCAGCAACTATTTGGCGCGCATCTACCAAAACGGCACCATCAATCTGTATGGCGACAACGCGATGGGTGCCAACGCATTTTTAGGTGGTCGAATCACGTTTGGCCCGGATAGCCGCATCACCTTCAACGACCCGAATCAAACCGGCTATCGCGCCACCGATGAGGGAACGCAATTAATCAGCAACGGCAACAATATAGATGTGCGCACTGCGAATTCCACGCTGTATGACATCAGCAATGGCGCGTGGCTGTACACGCAAGCTCCCGGCAACGTGACGCTCAGCGGTGAAAACAGTCGCGGCGTGGTGCTAAGCGGCGAGGGCACGCAAGTGTCTTACACCGACAACTATGTGGCGAGCGGCAAAGGTGCTGTGGTGATGAGCGCCAGCAACCGCGCCGAGGGCGTGATCAGCAGCGGCATTACGCTCAGTGGTGAAAACACCACCGCCGCGATGGTCAGCGGTGACGAAACGGAAATCTACGCAGCCTCCACCATCAGCGGCAACGGCGCCAACGCGACGGCGTTTGATGTCAGCGGCGGTGCGCGCCTGTTTAATCAGTATCAAGGCGTGGTGGATCTCAGCGGATCGCACAGCACCGGCGCGCGCGTATATGACGGCGGCAACTTCATTAATCGCGGCAGCATGCACATTGCGTCAGGCATTGGCGTCGATGTGTCAAGCGGTTACGGTCAATATGTGCCGGTCGATAGCGCATTGCGCGTCGATGATGGCATTGCAGCGATGCGCGTCGGCAGCGGCGCATGGATGAAAATCTACGGCGACGGCCAAGGCTACAGCGTGATGCAGGCTAACGGCAGCGCCGACGGCTTGTTACTTGATGTCGGTGCGGATGGGTTCGAAGCCGACAACATCACTATCGGCGCGTACGGCAGCGGCAGCGCGATCAACAACCGCGCCGAAACCCCGAACATCAATTTGGATAACGTGCGTTTAGAGGTGGCAAACGGTAACGGTATTCGCTCAGCGACCTCATTCAATTCCGCTGGCAGTGCGCAAATTAACGTTAGCGGTTCGGGCACCGGTTATCGCTTTGAAAACGCCAATGGCTCAACCACCAACAACGATCTGGTGATCGGGCCGGATTATTCGATTGTGGTGACAGGAACCGGCAATGGCGTGATCGCCAACACCCGCGGCAACGTTATTTCTCAGGGCTTGATTGATATTCAGGCGGCGAACGGCGGCTCGGCGGTTGTCACCAAAACCGCCAGCCAGGTGATTAACCAGGGCACCATCAGTTCGCAAAGTCGCGTTGCGCCGCTGGTCGACCTGCGCGGCGGGCAAACGGTGTTTATCAATGAAGGCACCATTAATGCACCGTTCCCTGATCAGGTTGTCGTGGCGGGCGGCGCGACCGATGACGTCATTGCGCTGTTGGAGGGGGCGGTGGTTGGCGATGTGAACACCGGTAACGGACGCGATGAACTGATTGTCACCGGCGGCACCATCAAAGGCAGTTTGACGATGGGCAGCGGCGCGGCTAATCAGGCCACGGTGCAGAAAGTGAGTCTGGCTGATACACGCCACATCACCACGGAAAATGGCGCGGGCAGCACGCTCAATCTCAGCCAACTCAAGGCGCGCGGCGGTTCGTTCGCTAGCGATGATGCGGCAAAAGGCACCAATCTGGGTTCAGGCTGGAGCACGCTGAATTTCCACAAAACCCAATGGACGTTAACCGACAACATCAAACTGGCGCACAGCACGATTAACGTGGATGCGGGAAGTACGCTGTTCGCGGGTGACAACGTCAATCCGCTGTTGCAGGGCAGAACCCGCGATTCGCTGGTGGTGAATAACGCGGGCACCCTGGATCTCACCAACGGCGGCAACGCGGCGGCGAACACGCTAACGATTGACGGCGAACTGGCCTCGGCGGGCGGCAGCGTCAAGCTGAACGCCACAGCGGCCAGCAGCGATGTGGTGCTGGTGAATGGCGTGGCATCGGGCGTAACGCAGGTTGAAGCAAAACTTGCGGGAGCACCGCTGTTCGACAGCAACGGCGATGGCGTGATCTCTGCGAACGAAGGCGTGTCGCTGGCGCAGGTTTCCGGCAGCGCGAATGCCAACAGCTTTGCGCTGAAAAGCGGCTATATCGCATCCGGGCCGTGGCAATACGGTTTATACAGCTTCGCACCGGGCAGCAATGATCCAGCCCGCAGCGCGGTAGGCGGCAGCGCGTGGGATTATCGACTGGCGAACGCCTTCGTGTGCGAAGACGGCAGCTTGTGCCAGCCGTCAGCAGGCAGCGCACCAAGCGCCGCGCGTCTGGCGGTAACGCCGCAGGTGCCGTCTTACATCTCTGCGCCGGTTGGCCTCGCTTATTACTCGCTGGCAATCACCGACGATCTGCATAAACGCCTCGGTGAACTGCGCCAGCAGCAGGCAAATCCGGATGCGGTTGGCGGCGAGATGTTCATCCGCTACATCGGCTCCAACCTGAAATACCAGACCAATCAAAGCTTCAGCAATTACGGCTACGACTTCGATCTCGACTACAGCGCGGTGCAGCTCGGCGGCAATGTGATTCGCGTGGATGGCGCGGACAGCAGCCTGCGCGGCGGCGTGGCCTACACACGCGGCAACACGCGTATTCGCCCGCACGCAGCAGATGGCTACAGCTCGACCAGCTTCGACAGCGACACGCTTTCACTGTACGGCACCTGGCTGCGCGACAGCGGCTTTTACGTGGACGGCTCGCTGAGCTGGGGCTGGCATCGCGGCGCGACTGACATTGCACGGCAGAAAGATGTCGCCAAACCAAAAGGCAACGGCTGGACGGCTTCGGTTGAAACCGGTTATCCGCTGGAAATGGGCGGCGGCGTGCGCATCGAACCGCAGGCGCAGATCACCTGGCTGCAAATGAAGATGGACAGCTTCACCGACCGCGATAACACCCGCGTTTCCTACGACGATTACAGCCAGACGATTGGCCGCATCGGCGCGCGTGTGGATAAAACCTGGCAGGACAGCAGCGCGAATCAGTACACGCCGTATCTGCGCGTGAATTACACGCAGGGTTGGGGCGGCACCGCGAAAGCGAAGATCGGCGCGGCGGATGTTGGCGGCAGTGAAACCTTCGACAGCGGCAAGTTCGGCAAAATGTGGGATGTCGGCGTGGGCGGCACCGCGACGGTGAACAAGGATGTGGCGCTGTACGCCGAAGCGGATTACCGCAAAGAGATCGACGGCAACGGCGCAAAAGGCTGGCGTTACAACGCGGGCGTGCGCTGGTCGTTTTAATTGAACCGGTCGCCGTTATGGCGACCGAAATATTTCACGCTTTTTAAAACCCGCGCGATAAATGGAGCTGCGTCCCAGATTGCCTGGTCATTGCATCACATCTGAAACTTTCTATAGCCAGATGGCTCCCTTCGGCTCCCCGGCGTACCGGGCCTGACGGTTTGGGACTGATGGCAAGCAAGTAGTGACTACGGGTAGAAAACTGGGGATGGCGATTGCATCTCGTCTGGGCAATATGTCCGTTAAGAGCGACATGCAGCCCATGCAACGGGGCCAGCGTCATCCCGGATTCCATCAATGTTTGAATGGTATCAGCACTCGACGTCCTAGCTACCAGTTCTGCTCACTATGAGCCTGTCATGTAATCTAAAACGTAACATCATAGCAACCATGGTGGGTTAGATGGTTTACTGTATCGGCTGAAAGTCTATGGTAAATTTGGAGTAAAACCTGCCATACAGATTTGGTAGAACAAAAATAGATACTCAGGAACCTATAGAATGCTAAACAGGCAAGTCAGGCAAATCTATCCTCAACAGGATAAAGGTACCCAAACAGTGGTATTTAGTGATTATTCTGACTTTCCAAACATTGTTCTGCTTGGTGATCCCGGTGCTGGAAAAACGCACCTCTTCAAACAGTTTGCGGCATCTCAAGAGGCAAAATATCTGACAGTACGTCACTTCTTGAGTGGCGTACCTATTGATAACCAGAAAACGTTATTCATCGATGCATTAGATGAGAAGAGGAGTGCCAGTAACAGTAGTGACGTTGTAGATGACATCGTCCGTAGGCTTTTTTCCCAAACGCCACAAAATGTCAGAATTTCTTGTCGCTCTCAGGATTGGTTAGGCGAATCAGACTTGTCAGCATTTTTACCCTATTTTGAGCAGACGGGAGGCTATGTTGTTTTACATTTGCAGTCGCTCTCAAAAGAAGAGCAGACTGCGATTCTACAAGCTAATGGTGTAGAACACCCCGAAGCGTTTCTGGTTGAAGCAGAAAAACATGCCGCCAGCGAATTTCTTTACAACCCACAAAATCTGATAATGCTGGCTGAAGCCGTTAAAGAAGGAAACTGGCCCCGTACAAGGTCTGAACTTTTCCACTCTGCGACACAGTTCCTTTTAACTGAACATAGCCAAGAGCATACGCGGCTAACTTCAGGAATTTATACCTGTGAGGAGCTAGAGTATCCTGCTGGATCAATTTGCGCGTTGCGCATATTGAGTGATGTTTCCGGGGTTTCTCTGCTTCCGAACGATATTCGACAAGAATACCCCAGTTACAGAACCATCACGTTCTTCTCACATGAAATAATTAGAGCGGCGTTATCGAGGCGGGTTTTTTCTGCCGGAGATGAGCTTGAGACTGTTGAGTACAGTCACAGGACAATTGCTGAGTATTTAGCGGCAAAATGGTTAGCCGGGATCGTTGACAAAGGGCTACCCATGGGACGTTTGAGAAGTATGCTGGGATTTGAGGGGTATCCGTCTTCAGAATTGAGAGGTTTACACGCATGGCTAGCGGTTTTTTTACCGCAATACGCCCAGGTATTTATTGAAGCCGATCCTTACGGCGTTCTGATCTATGGCGATGCAGCTTCATTACCGATAGCACAAAAACAAAATCTACTGGTGGCGCTATCAAAGCTTTCAGAACGTGATCCCTGGTTTAGAAATCACGGTCTCAATTCATATCTGAATGGCTTCGCGACAGTAGAAATGGAAACTCTGTTGCGACAGATAGTCCGCGATCCTCATTCGTCTTTTTCTCTGCGCATGATCGTTTTGGAATCCTTATCGTTAACTACACCGATAGTCACACTGAGCGATGACTTAATTAATATTGCCAAATCGGAGGATTCCTCGTATGCGGAAAAAGAGGAAGCAATAACGGCATTAATCCATTTTGGAGTGTCTGGCCAGGAATTTTCGGTACGTTTCTTTGCGGAATTAAAAGACAAAAATCATGACAGCATCCGGTTGCGCAACCATATTATTCAGTTGATCTATCAAGATTACTTTGTACCGCAGGATATAGCACAACTGCTGGTTGACACATTAAATATAACCAATGAGCGATTACCGATAGGTGCATTATGGCAGCTGAAAAATATTGTACCGGCAGCTGATCTGCTCGCTATCTTTGAGCATCTCGATCGGTACCACACCGCTCATAGTAAAGACTGGTATTCTTCAGCTAAAAATCATTATGAGATTATGCATTTTCTGGAAGCTGGATTATTGCAGATACTCAGCGAGAAGAATGGTTACAGCGCATCTCAGATATGGTTGTGCCTAAAAACGTTCTATAGCTACTCCCATAGTCACTACTATCGCGGTTATGACGATGTACAGAAATCTATCGTTCAGGAGATAAAAAATCGTAGCTGGCAATATGAAGATATTATAGACGCCGCCATTCTTTCATTTACACGCTATGATACTCTTTATTTGTTCTTACATGATTTTGCTGGAAGCACCTTCTATCTTATTCCTGATGAGATTTTGCTGGCACGATTTATCCACTATTTATCCCATGCCGAAGCTAATTCAGATAAAACTGAATGTATTTATCGAATGACATTTGCGGTCCTTTACAGATGTACCAAGCCATCCCAAGAGACGTTTGAATTTCTTTCCGCGTACTGTCATTTAAATGTAAAGTTGACTACTGTGTTTAAGACTTCCATTGTCTGCGAGATTGACGATTGGCGAGTGAAACATAATCTTAGCCAAATAGAGTCTGAGAAAGAACGAAATGCGGCTCGTTATGAAGATAGGCAGAGTTTTGAGTTATGTCGGCAGGAAATTGTATCGGGCCAACATTTGAATTGGCTCAAACATATTTCCTATATTTACTATTCGAAATACAGCGATGTTGATGACAAATTGACGCCAGTGCAGCGCTGTGCAGACATATTAGGTGCCGAAAACGTCACTGATGCGATATCCGGTCTTTTAGCGATTTTAAATCGTTCAGATCTGCCCACAATTGACCAGTTGAATTGTGCTTTGCTGAAGGGGGAGTATTACGGATGGTGGTATGCGGTACTTGCAGGAAGCGATGAATTATTTAAAAAACATCCTGATGTTATACAATGGAACGAAGATCTATTAACCACGCTATTGGCTCTGGATGTGGTATTAGCACTTTTCACCAAAGACAATAATGTTGTAAGTGATTATTCATTACCGTGGAAAAAGGATGTGATACTTAACAAAACAGCATTTTTCATCAAAACCTATTACCACATTATCAATTTCTGCATTAATAATCAGTTGCAAGATATCCGTGCACTTAACTATCTGTTAAATGATACCTGCATTCCAATCGACTATGCCGTTCCTTTAATCATGACACTAGCTAAAGAGCACCCTGATGATGTTGTCCATTTACAAAACCTGGTGGGGTGGTTGTTAGCGAATCCTGAGAGTCATGCAGAGTTGTTGCAGTTATCTGAGTTGATGATAGCGCAACCCTCAAAACTTAAAAAGCCAAGTTATCAAATTTGGCTGGTATGTACTTATTTACTCGCTCCAGACCAGCGTCAGGATCTATTTTTATCTGAATCAAAATCCGCGCCGGAAATGATAGCGCTTATTCGTCAACTATCAGGTAAGGCGAAAAGAGGTCGTGGGAGTAGTGAGCAGCGTTTATCACTAACACAATTGGAAGCGATCATCACTGTCTCTGCTACTCATTTTCCTAATGCAGATCGCGTTGCAAGTAACGACTCTAACTCAGCAAACAATTGGGAGTATGCTGATTTTATCAAAAGATTGATTGATGACGTTTCTTCTTTTTCCTCACATGATGCCGGTGAAATATTTGACCGTTTATTATTACTGCCAGAATGTACAAGTTACCGGGATTATCTCTTGCACGCCCAAAGTAACCAGAAGGTGCGGTATCGGGAATCACAGTTTCAACACACTAACTGGAAGCAAGCGTTGAATACGCTGAAAAATCAGACCCCAGCTAATGTAATGGATCTCTATGCATTATTGTTAGATCATTTGCAGGATATCGCTAACCGAATTACTTATGAAAATACCGATGTTTATAAACAGTTCTGGAATGAGAATGGCAATGGTCAAATTTTAGTGCCTAAGCCTGAAGAGAGCTGTCGGAATTTTTTTCTGGAGCTGCTTAGAGCACGACTCCATCCGTTACAAATAATTTGTGAGCCAGAAGGCCACATGGTTTCGGGTAAAAGGGCTGATATCATCATTTCACTTCCAGGAATAAAGATCCCCATTGAGATAAAACGTGATTATCACCGGGACGTTTGGAGCTCGCTTAACGAGCAACTGGACCAACTTTATACTACCAATCCCGATGCCGCAGGCTACGGTATCTATCTAGTCTTCTGGTTTGGTGCTTCTCGACCAAACGCTATCCCTCGCCCGGCAAAAGATACGCCACCCCCAGTAAACGCCGCGATAATGGAGGACATTCTTAATAAATCTGTGCCAATGGTTAAGCGAGGCCGCCTGTCCGCGATAGTAATTGACGTATCAGGTGAGGCTAATTCGACTGTTGAAACGCAAAAATCATCTAAGTAAGGAAAGTGAATCATGATTACAAAAGAACTTATAGATGAAAGTCTCAATATTCACCGACTGGTTGATTGTGGTGATTTTGATCTGGCATATCAGCAATCCGTTGTATTTCTGGAAAAACTGGAAAAGATAAAGCTCAAAGGTGATAATTATTTTATAGTGTTGGGGAATGTGGCTGGTGGTCTTGTTGATATAGGGCAAATGAGCAAGCATACAAATGCAGCAGAGCTTGGTTTTAAGCTGATGGATAATAATAAGGAAGCATTAGCGCATGTACAAGGAGAGAGCCATTTTTATTATAATTATGGTAATGCCTTGTCTAATAAGATAAGTGTCGATAATCCTCACGACCACACATTTCAGTCAATAGAAGAACTTGTTTCGTTAAAAAACATCTACTGGCGAGCCTTTAGATTCTCTTCACAAGAGAGCGAAGAGTTTCAGGCGGAACTATCCGTTAATCTGGCCAATTCGCTAAGAAGCCAATTTAGGCTGAGTGAGGCACTGAGATATTATGATCTCACTAATCGCAAGGGATTAGATATACCACAGTCTTGGGTCAATCGTTCTGCCGCGCTCATTGAGCTAAACCTTATTTCATCTTCATACTCCATTAAGCAATTGAAGGAGATACGAAAAGGTTATATTAATGCATCTGTTTCCAAAAAAATCCCTCCACAATGGGAATCATTCTATCTTGGACGTATAGCACAAATAAACGATAAAATTGAAAAATGCATATCAGCAGACGGCGAAACGGACGAGCATGATGACATGCTCACGCAACAGGAGTTTGACGCATTAAGTGCATACAGGAAATTCTGCCTAATAAATCACCTGACGCTGTCCGAGCACGGTGTTTATTGCCCCTGTGTGGAGAGTGCCACCGATAATCTTGTCATCTCTTCTTCTGGTGTAACCGGTGATTTTATTATTCCAATGGAGATGGCGTTAAACCGCTTTAAATCGGAGTTTTCACTTGCCCGCCATCTCTATTTTGAATACCTTTACCCTCAGGATACGGATGAAATTAAAGAAGAATGCCATTTTCTAGAGTTACATAATGACGAGATCTTAGGCATTGATATTGAGAAAATCAGAACAGCATTTCGCCTCTGCTTTGGTATTCTCGATAAGATTGCGGTATGTATCTGTGAACTTTACAAAGTTTATCCACCTGCCCAGAAGGGTGGGTTACAGAAAAATATCTATTTTCAAAGCTTCTGGCAGTTAGACGTTGATAACAGAAGACAACGGTTTGAAGGTATAAAGTCACCTGGACTTTTAGCATTGTACAGCATTGCTACTGACCTGAATAAAAATAAAGGTGGCGAATTGGCTTTTTATAAAGAGTGGCGCAATGGTCTAGAACATAAATTTTTGGTGGTACACAAAAGTGATAAAGCAGAAGATCTTTACCAGTCTTATAAATTGATTAAAGATATTCTTTTTATCAAAGAGAATGAGTTTATTCACCATTTCGGTCAGTTGATTCAGATTACCCGTTCAGCAATATTTTCATTTGCTTTTATGGTTAGACATGAAGGTAAGAAACAACAAAAAGAGAATATTCCTTATATTACCAATGAACTGCATATGAAAAAGTATTCGTCAGAACCTAAGTAAAAGGCAGCAAGCGAAGCGCTATGTAAACACCCCTGCAAAACTACCCATCCACTATTAGATAGTCTTTGGCACCCCAGCTTCCGCTTTTGGCACTCAGCAGACTTTCAGGCCCATCACGATTCCAGCTTTGTAGGCGGAAGCCGTTTTTTCGCTTCGTGAATGAGTTTTTCAATCTCTTCTAGAGGGATGCCTCCTTCATAGCAAGAAAAAGAGAACTCGTGAGTTACATCGGAATAGAAGACTTCAGCAATTTGCTTGAGCGGGGCTGTTCCAGCCTCAGACAATTCAAGGAACATACCATCACGAATGACATCGCTTCCACGGGACAGGTGGTATTTAATCTTAGCCATAAAGTTAATTTCCCATTTTTCAAGTTATGACGACTGTAGTCGCACGCTGAAAAACCTAAATATCTTCCAGAAGGTGGCTTTAATAGGTTCGCATACATCGAAAAGCTGAAGCCGGAAGTTACCTGCTGATGTGAGCTATTATGATATAAAAATGATATATCAACCCGTAGTCAATTGCTCCTACACATATCGAGACCATAGTAACCATGTCCCTATACATAATCCGACCAACACTATAAGTGAGAGCATGATTAGCACAGTAATATAATAGCGTTCTCCACGATGAAATGATCGCTTTTTATGATTGATGCTTGCCGTGACTACTCCGGTTCTAATTGCCTTTGTTACAACACTTATTACCCAGAAACAGCCACAAAACAAACCCAAAAGTGACCAGTCAAAAACACCATTACTCAATCTTATTCTCCAAAAAAATGCTGCTTCTTAGTTCTTTGACCTACGGTCTACAATTTAACACATCATGCTTTTAATGATGCTCACTCTGTTACTCAGCAGTTTCCCCTTGCTAAGCGAATATAGCCAATCCAAAGCGAACAAAATTCCACTCTCATGTCGAAACATTATTCCCCACGCACTAAGCCAAATAACCAATCATTCCGCCATGCATTTCTTAGCCAATAACTTTCTCGCAGTTCGCCTTCTAATACGAAACCGACTTTTTCTAATAGTCGGCGCGATGGCATATTGCCAGCGGTGACGGTTGCGCTTAAGCGTCGAATGCCGCCATCGTTAAATGCATAGTCACAAATAGGCTGCAGCGATTCATAGGCATAGCCTTTGCCTTGCGCTTCTGGTGCGAACAGGAACCCGACTTCAGCGCTATCTCTGTCGCGGTGAATATAGCCGCTGACGCCGATGCGATTGCCGGTGTGTTTTTCGCGCACCACCAAACATAGCCAATGCGCGCTGAGTGGCGACCAGATTGGCAGTCTGGAATTGAAGTCAGCGCGAATCTGCTCTGGGGATTTTTCATCGGCAACGTAGTGCATTACTGCGGGTGTTAATTGTAGCTGACGATAAAAGTCCCAGTCGGCTTCTTTTATTTGCGAGCAGATGAGTCGGGAGGTTTCGATAATGAGGGGTGTCACCAATATTCACCTTCGCTGGCGCATTGAGCTGATGGCATTATTTTAACCAGGTCACCATAAATGGCGAACCTACAAAGTTCAGCGAAAACAAAGCGGCGCAATTCATTGCGTTGTGTTGATTTTAAAATCCACCGAACGCGATAAATCGCGCCGCTACGGAATATGCGGTAGTTGGGGAACACTGCTTAACTGAACGGTATTTCGGGCTACTTACCGCTGAAACCGCAACGCCACGCCAAACGCCTGTTCGGCTGCAACGATGATCGCCGCTTCTTCCTCATGAAACGCCACATCGCCCAGCAACAAACTGGCTTTCACTTTGCTTAATTCGCGAGTGCGTAAGCTCAACCCGGCCATACGCGCGCTGCCATCGTAATCGATCGGTAACCCCGCGAAGCGTTGCGTGACGTAATTCTCGGCGGCGAAGCGCACGGTGGCGACGCCAGCTTTCATTACAAACGCGCCTTCCTGGCAGGCGGTGAGTTTGTCCGCGCCAAACAAGCGGCTGTAGGGCTGCGCGGCGGCGGCGGGATCTTGCGCCACCACCACAAATTCCACGATATCTGTTACGCCATTGGGATGGTCGCGCCATGCGTTTTGCCACACTGCATCCGGCGTGTCGTGCTGGCAGAAGAAGCTGCGGCCATTTGCCACCAACTCCGGGCGCAAGCGTACGGTGCGGAAGCGCGCCTGTTGTTCACTGCCGTCGGGCAAGGTCACCGGGCGGAAAAAACTGGCGGGCAGATCGCCATCAATATCCTGGCTTTCCAGATAGCGCCACACCGCATCGGCATCCTCGGTTTTCCACACCAAACCACTGAGACCAATCGGTGCTTGCCACAAATCCTTACGCAGATTGCCGCGGCCGGCTTCAAAACCCAGCAACTCCAGATAGTTATCGCCAAATATCGCCAGATGATTGCTCGAACCGAGCGAATGATGTCCACGCTCGGTGAGTTGGAAACCCAGCCGACGAAACAGCGCGGCTGCGTCGTCTAAATGATCGGCTACGTTAATCACCACATGGTCGAGACGCGGAACCGGTACAGAAATCGCCATCGGTCTTCTCCTTGTTCGTAAGGTCACGATGCCAGCGCCTGTTGTTGGCGCAGCGTCGATAATGCGCGTTGTGCCAGTACGGTGAAGTAGTGCACCGCCGGTTCCAGCATCGCTTCATCAGGATCAAATCCGCCGTGATGCAGGCCAAATTCGCTGGCGCTGCCAATGCTGACGAACGCGCCGGGCAGGTGCTGCAAATAGAAAGCAAAATCTTCACCGCCCATTTGCGGCGTGCCGACTTGGGTTCGATATCCTTGCTCGGCCGCCAGTTCCAGCGCGAAATCGGCCCATTCAGGCGTATTCACCAGCGACAGCGGACCTTCCTGCCAGACCAGCTCGGCCTGCGCGCCGAAGCCCGCCGCGATGCCGTTGATCAAGGCTGTAATCTTATCGGGGATCCGAGAACGAATCTCAGCGCTATGGGTGCGCACCGTACCTTCCAGCTCCACCGTTTGCGGCAGCACGTTCCAGCTGTTGCCCGCGGTGAAGCGCGTCACGCTCAGCACCACCGATTCCAGTGAGCTGAACACCCGGCTCGGCAAGGTTTGCAGCGCGGTGACGATGTGGCTGGCAATCACGATGCTATCAATGCCTTCGTGCGGACGCGCCGCGTGTGCGCCTTTACCGCTGATATTGATTTGGAAGCGATCAACGTTGGCGTAATAAGCGCCGCCACGGGTGCGCAGCGTGCCAACTGGCAGATCGGGCGCGTTGTGTAAGCCAAAAATTGCCTGTACATCCTGCAACGCGCCAGCCGCCAGCAGCTGTTTGGCACCGGTGAAAATCTCTTCGGCAGGCTGAAACAGAATACGCACGCGGCCGGGAAGTTGGGATTCAATGCGTTTCAATTGCTGCGCCACGCCAAGCATGACGCTGCTGTGCAGATCGTGACCACAAGCGTGCATCACGCCCGGCTGCTGTGATCGCCACGGCTGATCGGTATGTTCATCAATTGGTAAGGCATCGATATCTGCACGCAAGGCGATCAGCGGTTCGCCGTGGCCAATTTCAATGACAACACCGGTTTTCAAGGCCAAAGGTAACGGCTGGATGTTCATCTGCTCCAGCCAGTGCCGAATACGTTCGGTGGTGGCAAACTCTTGATCGGACAATTCGGGATGCTGATGCAGCTCGCGGCGCCAGCGCAGCAGTTGTTGCGGAAGAAAATCAGACATGGTCATCCTTGATGTTCAGGTAAGAAAGGTTCGCCCAGCGTCAGCATCAGGCGATTGGCCCAGGCAAAGAAGGCGGCGGATTGAATCAAATCCAGCAGTTCCAGCGTGCTGAATCCCTGATCGTGTAACACCTGTAATTGATTCAGGCTGGTGGCGGTTGGCGTGATCGACAAGGCAGCAACCAGATCGATCTGCGCCGCCCAGCGCGCTGATTGCCCGTGCGACAGCTCAGCGCCAGGCGCAACGTTCAGCAGCTTTTGCACGGCGGCTTCATCTTTCGATAGCTGGCTGGCTTTGCGCGCATGCACCGAAGCGCAATAAATGCAGCCGTTCACTTTGCTCACCACCGTGGCGGCCAACTCGCGTTCCGCGCGGGACAATCCGCCAGGCGTGTAGAAAATGCCTTTGTCGGTGAGCGTGCGCTGTTCCAGCAACGGCTGATTGCGTCCCAACAGGCGGAAATAATCGGAATCGGCGTGACCGAACTTCTTCAGCGTGGCTTGCTCCTCGGCGCTGAATTCATTGAACGGTTTGGCGGCCAGCCACGGTTCCCAACCTAATTCTTGCTGGGTAAACGCCGTCAGCGCGGTTTTGCCGCTCAACGTGCGCGGCGCGTCGTGCCATTTACCGGCCACTGCATGCGGCTGGGTTGGGGTTTCTTCGCCGTTCAGCAGACGTAATCCCGCCAGCAAACGGCTTTGGAAGCTGACAAAAGCCACTAACTGCGCCAGCGTGACGATGCCGCGCGGCGACCAACCGGCACTTTGCAGGTTGTCGATATGCTGCGGCGTGGCATCGACCGGATGCAGACTCAGCAATTCGGCAAACGCGCGGCCACTTTCCAGCCGCGCACTGTGCACGGCGTTTTGCGGCTGGTAATGCGCCTGTAAGCGGGTTGCGCCATGCCACGCCGCGACTTGTGCGGCGATAGTAAAGCGTTCAGCCAACGGGAAATCTTCATCATCCTGGCTGAACAACACATCGTAGCTGCCTTGCGCATGTTGGGTGGCGGCAGGGCGTTCGGCGCGCGCGCGCGCCAGCTCAGATGCCGGATCGATATCCGCTAGTGCGGTCAATAAATCGGTGTTTTGTGACATAACATTCTCCAGTTAAGCGGGGCCAAGCGCACGCAGCGCGGGCGCGATGTATTCGGCAATCAGTTCGATGGAACGCAAAATGTCCGCGTGCGGTGGATCGATGGAGTGCACCTGGAAACTGATGTCGGTCGCGCGTTGCAGCGTGCTATCGGCCAGCAGCGAGGCCAGCACGGTTTTCGCATCGCCATAATGCGCATCGGCGATCACGTTGGGTTTAGCCAGACGGCGCGCGTAATCGGTGGAATCGGCGACGAACGTGGTGCGCGACGCCAAAATGCGCGGCGTAACGCCCGCAGGCAGCGCCGCCAGATAGGCATCGATCATCGGATTCTGGATTTGATCAAGGGCTAAATCGGGCTGATCAGCCGGACGCGGTTGGGTGCGCGACAGCATCAATCCGTGTCCTGCTTGTCCTGCAAGCGCTGCGCCGTCCACCGAGAAGGTGGCGATCCACACGCGTTGCGCCAGCGTTGGCGCCGCCGGATAAAGGCGATTGTCCGGATGCGCCAGCGTATCGCCGCGCCATGCGCTGAGCAGTTGATGTAGATGATCGGTGAACACACTGGCACGTTGCTCGATGGTTAAGCCAAATGGCAGGAATGACGTCGGCGTACCGCCCGATCCCAAACCCACTTCGAGGCGACCGTTGCTCAGCAAATCCAGCACTGCTGCGTCTTCCGCCACGCGCAGTGCATTTTCCATCGCTAAGGTGATGATGGCGGTGCCGAGGCGAATGGTGCGCGTATGCGCCGCCACATGGGCGAGGAACAGCAGCGGCGACGGCAAGCCGCCTTCATGTTCGTGAAAGTGGTGCTGGGCAATCCACGCACTATCAAAACCATTACGTTCAGCGTGCTGAATCTGTTCGGTTGCCAGCCGATAGCGCTGCTGCGCGGTGGTGTCATCCAGCAAGCGGGTGAAAAATCCAATGCGTTTACGCGTCATGCAGACTCCTTAATCAGCGGACGGAAAGCGGGAATGGCGTCAATTAGCGATCGGGTGTAAGGATGCTGCGGCGCGTTGAATAGCGTGACGGTGTCACCTTGTTCCACCACTTCACCGGCGCGCAGCACGGTGACGCTGTGCGCAATGCGACGGACAGTGGCGAGGTCGTGGGTGATAAACAGATAAGTCAGGCCGAGTTCGCGTTGTAGCTGCTGCAAAAGTTGCAGGATCTGCGCTTGCACCGTGACGTCCAGCGCCGAGGTGGCTTCATCCAGCACCAGGATCGCCGGTTGCAGAATCAAAGCGCGCGCAATCGCCACCCGCTGACGCTGACCGCCGGATAACTCGCGCGGTTTACGTGACAAGAAATCCAGCGGCAATGCTACGCGCTGTGCGACCTGTTCGACGCGCTGACGACGTTGATCCCGGCTGAGTTTTTCAAAATTGCGCAGCGGTTCTTCAATGATGCTAAACAGCGTCTGGCGCGGATCGAGTGAAGCAAACGGATTTTGATAGACGAACTGAATCTTGCGTCGCAACTGGCGCAGCGCTTCGCCGCGCAACGCGCTGGCATCAATGCCATCAATCACCACGCGTCCGCTGTCGGCTGGTTCAAATCCCAACAGAATGCGCGCCAGCGTCGTTTTGCCGGAACCGGATTCGCCAACTAAGGCGTGCGTGGTGCCGCGCGCGACTGTGACGCAAACGTCTTTCGCCACCTGTAATTGCTGCTGACGATTGAGCGCAAACTGCTTGTTGATGGCGGAAAGTTGAATCGCCGGAGCGGAGAACGCGGCGTGCGCGGGCACGGTTAACGCGTCATCGCCGGGATCGGCATCCTGCAACAGTTGGCGCGTATAGGGCTGTTTTGGCGCGGCAATGACTTGCGCCGCTGGGCCTTGCTCCTGCACTTCACCATGACGGAATACCAACAGCCGATCGGCGCGTTCTGCCGCCAACGCCAAATCGTGGGTGACGAACAGCACCGCCGTGCCGGATTCGCGGCGCAGCACATCCAGCAGATCGAGAATGCGTTTTTGTACCGTGACATCCAGCGCGCTGGTGGGTTCATCGGCGATGATGATCTGCGGGCGCAAGGCGAGGGCGATGGCGATCAACACGCGCTGTTTCATGCCGCCGGAAAGCTGATGCGGATACTGATTCAATCGCTGCTCTGGATGGCTCAAACCGACTTTTTGCAGCAACTCCAGCACGCGCTGTTGGCGTTCCGCCGGGTTGATTTTCAGGTGCAGTTGCAGCATCTCACCGACCTGATCGCCGATGGTTTTCACCGGATTGAGCGAATTGCCGGGATCTTGTGGCACCAAACTGATACTGACGCCGCGCAAGCTATCCAGCCGCTTTGCTGACCAACCGGCAATATCGGTGCCGTTGAGCACAATCTTGCCACGGTCGCGGCGACCATTTTCCGCCAGCAAACCAATAATCGCCTGTGCGGTGGTGGTTTTACCGGAACCGGATTCACCGACCAGCGCCACCATTTCACCCGGCTGCAACGCGAAGCTGACGTTGTGCACCACTTCGCGCCATGTACCTTGCTGGCGGTAACTCAACGTGAGATTTTCAATCGCTAATAGTGCGCTCATGCGTCACCTCCGGCCAATTGACGACTAATGCGATTGGCGGCCAATACCACCGCCACCACCACGATGCCGGGGAAGGTGGTGAGCCACCACGCGGTTGCCAAATAATTGCGTCCTTCAGCGATCAGCAAACCCCATTCCGGTGTCGGCGGCGGCGTGCCGTAACCGAGAAAACTCAGGGTTGAAAGCGCCAGAATTGCCTGACCAAACTGCAACGCGGCAAAGGCGATCACCGCCGTCAACGAGTTGGGCAAGATGTGGCGCCACAACACGCGCCAGAAGCTGCCGCCGCTGCCATAAGCCGCTTCGACAAATTCGCTGCGGCGCACGCGCACCACTTCACCGCGCGCCAGACGGGCGAAGCTGGCAATCGAGGCGATACCGACGGCCAACGCGGCATGCACGGTGCCGAAACCGAGCAAAATCAAAATGCTCAGCGACAGCAATAACGAAGGAATCGATAACAGCACATCGACCAAGCGCATCAGCGCGTTTTCCGTGCGTCCGCCGAATGCGCCTGCCAGCACGCCGAGCGTGGTGCCGCCAATCAAGCCCATCGCCACCGCGGCGACCGCGGCTGACAGCGATTGCGCTGCGCCATACACAATGCGTGTGTAGAGATCGCGGCCCAGTTGATCGGTTCCGAGCCAGTAAGCGGCTTGCGGCGCTAACCGTTGTGCGCCAGGCACACCTTCGGTTGGGCTGAAATGGGTAAACAAACCAGGCGCGAACGCCGCCAGCAGCGCCAGCAACATCACCGCCCACGCCAGCCATAATCCGGGCTGGATGTTTAGAACCCGCGCTGTGCGGATACTTTTCCGCGCCGTTGAGTAATCGACCAGGCTCATCGTGCACCTCCGGCAATGGATTGCAGACGGGGATCAAACAGCGGCATCAGTGCATCGACCAACAGGTTAATCAGCACAAACGCCAGCGCCGAAATCATCACCACCGCTTGCAGCACCGCGACATCCTGATTATTCACCGCCTGCTGGGTGAGCTGACCGATGCCGCTCAGGCCAAACACGGTTTCGGTAATCAGCGCACCGGCGATCAGTTCTCCGAGCAGCAAACCGGCGACGTTAAGCACCGGCAGCAGCGCGTTGCGCATCACGTGATGCCACAATACATGACTTTCGCTGGCACCTTTGGCGCGCGCGACGGCGACAAACGGCTGGGTGGAGACCTGATCAATGCTGCGCAACAGAATCTGTGCCAGTGGCGCGGAGATCGGAATCGCCACGGTGATCACCGGCAGGATCAAACCTTGCAGCGCCGACGGATTGATCACCGGAATCCAGCGCAACTGGAATGAGAACAGTTGAATCAGCGCGATGCCGAGCCAAAAGGTGGGCAATGAGATAAACAGCGCGGGTACCGCTTGCAGCAGCGCACGCAAGAAACGCAGCGAGGGCAAACGCGATAGCGCCGCCAGCGTAAAGGCAATCAACGTTGCCAGCGCAAAACCCAGCAATGCCAGTTGCAGCGTGGCGGGCAAGTTGCTGATCAACTGTTCGCTGACCGGCACGCCCGCCTGCACCGAATATCCAAAATCGCCGCGCAACATCGCCCACAGCGTATGCAGATACTGCTGCCACAGTGGATTATCCGCGCCGTACGCCAGACGCATTTCGGCGATTTGATCCGGGCTGAGTCCGAGGTCGGGATTCTGAAACTTAATCAGCACCGCATCGCCGGGTAACACTTGCAGCAGAAAGAACGACAGGGTGAACGCGGCCCACAGTACCAACACGCTTTGACCCACTTTTCGCAGCAGTGAACGTTGCATCATTAACCTGCCTTAGTGTTTTTCCAGCCACGCGCCGTAAAACGACGGACGGCCAACCGCTTCAAAACTTACGCCTTTCAGCCACGGCGCACCGGCGAACACCTGCGGTTCTTCGAAGATCGGAATTACGTACGCTTGATCGAGCAGATAACGCTGTGCATCGCCGGTCACCGCTAAGCGCTTGGTCGGATCGACTTCAGAGGAGATGCTTAGCAGCAGCGCGTTGAGCTTGTCATCGCGGAAGTTTTGCACTTTGTCGCTAGAGCCACCTTTTTGCAGCAGCGCATCGCGATTGGTCGGGTAGAACTGGCTTTTCACTACATCCGGATCGGCGCGACCGACTTCAGAAACGGTAAGCGGAGTTTTCTGCGGATCGAGGTTATCCAGCACGCGGCTGCCGGCATCACCGGCTTTTACCGCCAGCGCCACGCCGATTTGCCGCCACTGCTGCGCCACCAGTTGCAGCACTTCTTTGTTCTGCGGCTGCGGCAATGATTCATACACCGCTAACGCCAACTTCTTGCCCTCTTTCTCGCGAATACCGTCGCTGCCCGGCTTCCAACCCGCTTCATCCAGCAGCTTTTTCGACAGCGCCGGATCGTATTTCAGCTTGTCAGCCAGATTGACGTAGCCCGCCGCCGACGTAGCGATCACCGAGGTGGCTTGCGGATAGTTGGGAGAGAACAGGGTTTGCACCACTTGCTGCGCGTTAGTGGCGTGCAGCAGCGCCTGGCGCACTTTCACATCGCTAACCAGCGGGTTATCCGGGCGGAAGCTGATACTGTCGTTCACGCCGCGCGTCGGTGCTGCGTAGATCGGGAAGTTTTGCTGCTGCGCCTGCTTTTCGTCATAGGCTTGTACCTGACGGATAAAGTCGGCCTGGCCCGCCAGCAACGCGCCGATGCGCACGCTGTCTTCCGGCGTAACGATAAATTTGATGCCATCGAGATTGGCTGGCCCTTGCTGGGCGAGGTTTTTCGGTCCCCATTGATAATCTTTACGTGCGGTTAAATCGACTTCGCGCCCGAGCTTTTCATCGCTGACCACAAACGGGCCGGAACCGATGATATGGCGCGCATCGCCCAATTGATCGAAGCTACGCTGCAAGGTGCTGAGCGAAACCAATCCCGATCCAATGGTCGCGGTGCCCTGTAAAAATCCCGGCGACGGTTTTTTGAAATAGAATTTCACCGTCAACGGATCAATAACCTCACTGTGATCATAATTATTAATCACTTCAGAAACCGGCAGACGTTGGGCTTTATTTCCCAGACCGTAAGTATCAAAGTTTTTCGCCACCGCATTGGCATCTAATGGCGTGCCATCGGAGAAAGTGACGCCGGAACGCAGTTTAAAGGTATATTCGGTTTTATCGGCGTTACTGCTCCAGCTTTCGGCAATCCACGGTTCGACTTTTAAGGTTTCGGGATTCTGCCAGGTTAATTTGTCGGTGATTTGATTCAGAATTCCGCCATTCGGATAAAAGCCGCCTGCGGGTGGATAAAGGTTGGTGTGCGCCTGCTGTTCAAGATAAACCAGCGTGCCGCCTTTAACCGGCGCATCGGCGGCGTGTGCACTAAAAATCCCTGAGAGCAGCGCTAAACTCAGCGCCTGCAAATGAAAATGCTTGGTCATGGTGTTTCCCTTTTTTATCAATGTTGGTACGGCTTCATTCATCATTGAATGTCGCTCTTGTGAGTTGAACCAATGAATTGCACTAAGCTTTGCCAGAAAAGATAAATAGGGTTTCGGTCACCATTAATGGCGTAATGCTGTTTAATTAACTAATGCTTTCAATCATCGCACAATCCCGTAGCGGCGCGATTTATCGCGTTCTGTTGTTTTACAAAGGTCAAAACAACGCGATAAATCGCGCCGCTACAAATATGTGCGATTTTTATTGGTTTAAATAAACGGCTTTTCTATTTTTCATATTCACTATCTCGGAATTGTTGTTTTACGAAATAGCGTTTGTCACACCACACTACTCGCCATATTCACTTTGAAAAGGATAAGGCGCATGTCATACCGACTGAGTTTGCTGGATAAATCGCCGATTGCGGACGGTGAAAGCGCCAGCTACGCGCTGCATCGCACCTTACATCTGGCGCAGCAGGCCGAAGCCTGGGGCTATCATCGCTTCTGGTTAGCGGAACACCACAACAGCGATCGCCTGGCCAGTCCGTCGCCAGAATTGCTGATTGCGTGGATCATCGGCCAGACCAAACACATTCGCGTCGGCTCTGGCGGCGTGATGCTGCAACACTACAGCCCGTACAAAGTGGCGGAAAACTTCAACCTGCTGGCGTCGCTGGCACCGGGACGCATTGATATCGGCATTGGTAAAGCGCCCGGCGGATTGCCGCTTTCGACGCGCGCGCTGCAACTCGGTGTGCATCTCAATGAAAAGGGCAGTTTCCCGCAACAACTGACCTTACTGGATAGCTGGCTAAACGTGCCGCCGGTTGGCGATGAAGAGATCCTGCGCGCGACGCCGCAGCCGCCACGTCCTGCCAATCGTTTTCTGCTGGGGGCAAGCGAAGAGAGCGCCAAACTGGCGGCGGAGTTGGGCTGGCAACTGGTGTTTGCCGCGCACCATAACGGCGATCCGCTGTTGATGGAAAAAGTGCTCAACAGCTATCGCCAATACAGCAACGGTCAACGTGCGCTGGTGGCGGTGCAGGCGGTGGTGGCGGATTCGCCGGCGGAAGCCGATCTGCTGGTCGAGAGCTTGCGCGTCTATCACGTCAATGTGAAAGATGGCCCGAGCGTCAATGTCGGCAGCGTGGAACAGGCCGAACGCTATGTGCATCAGGGCGGCTACAGCGATTACGTGATTGAGCCGCGTACGCCGTCACTACTGAAAGGCACCGCCGCACAAGTGCATGCCAAGCTGGACGCGCTGCACCAGAACTTCGGTATTGAAGAGTTCGTGATTGATACGCCGGTGGCAGAAGAGCAGGCGCGGGTGAAATCCCTCGAACTGTTAGCCACTCACCGTTTAGTGACGGCGTGAGGCGGAGATCGCGATGACGCAATTTAGCGAACAGCAACTGATTGATTGGCGACGCGAGTTGCACAGCTGGCCGGAGTTATCCGGACGTGAAGTGGCAACCACCGCGCGTTTGCGCGCTTGGTTGCAGGAGGCTGGTTTGCGCTTGCTGGATTATCCGCTGGAAACCGGCGTGGTGGTGGAGGTCGGCAGCGGCGAAACGCTGATTGCATTGCGTGCCGATATTGATGCGCTGCCGATTCATGAAGCCACCGGACTCGCTTACCGCTCACGTAATGCCGGTGTAATGCACGCGTGCGGACACGATGTACACAGCGCGGTGATGCTCGGTGCGGCGCTGCAACTGAAAGCCATCGAATCGCAATTACCCGGCCGCATTCGCATTCTGTTCCAGCCAGCGGAAGAGAACGCCACTGGCGCGCGCCAGTTGATCAACGCGGGCGTTATCGACGATGTGCAGGCGATTTTCGGTATGCACAACGAGCCGGGATTGCCGACCGGCACCTTCGCCACGCGCGGCGGGGCGTTCTACGCCAATGCCGATAAATTCATCGTGCGCGTTTCCGGCAAAGGTGCGCACGCCGCGCATCCGGAAGAAGGAGTGGACAGCATTGTGGTGGCCAGCCAGATTATCCAGGCGCTGCAATCGCTGACCAGCCGCAGTTTTAATACGTTGGATAGTTTGGTGTTGAGCGTGACGCGTATCGATGCCGGTAAAACCTGGAATGTGTTGCCGGGGGAAGCTGAATTTGGCGGTACGGTGCGCACCCACGACAAACACGTGCGCGCGGAACTGGAACAACGTGCGCGCACGCTGGTGGCAAATATCGCCAGCGCCAGCGGTGCCAGCGCCACATTTAGCTGGCATCCCGGCCCGCCGGTGCTGGAGAACGATACGCGCTGGGCACAATTCGCCAGCCACATCGCCCAGCAAAACGGTTATCAGGTGCAAACCGCTGAACTGCATCTTGGCGGCGAGGATTTCGCCTACTACTTACAACAGATCCCCGGCGCGTTCGTCAGCATTGGTAGCGCCAGTGAATTTGGTCTGCACCACGGCGGCTTCAATCCCGATGAAGCGCTAATTGCGCCCGCTGCACATTACTTCAGCCAATTGGCTCAACAAGCGTTGCAGCACCTCAACGCGCGATGTCGCGACGCCATCCTGAACTAACCCCATTAAATTCATCGATCTGCACGGCAACATGATGTTGCCGTCAGGCCGCGCTTTGCCACAAGAGAGACGATTATGACTGCAAGACAAATGCGATTAGGCACCATTTTGCATGGCGCATCCGGCAATATGTCGGCGTGGCGACATCCCGCGGCTCAGGCCAATGCCAGCATCAGTTTTGATTACGCCAAACACATCGCGCGCAAGGCGGAAGCGGGCAAACTCGATTTCCTGTTCGTCGCCGATGGTCTGTTTATCAACGAAAAATCGATCCCGCATTTTCTCAATCGCTTTGAGCCGTTGACGCTATTGTCGGCGCTGGCGGGCGTGACCGAGCACCTCGGCTTGGTCGGCACGGTTTCAACCTCGTACAGCGAACCGTTCACCGTGGCGCGCCAGTTCGCCAGCCTCGATCATCTTAGCGGCGGTCGCGCCGGTTGGAATGTGGTGACCTCGCCGCTGGAAGGTTCGGCGAAGAACTTCTCGCGCGCCCAGCATCCCGAACACGCGCTGCGCTATCGCATCGCTGATGAATATCTGCAAGTGGTGAAAGGATTGTGGGATTCATGGGAAGGTGATGCTTTTGTGCGTAATAAAGAAAGCGGTCAATTTTTTGATGCCAGTAAGCTGCATACGCTGGATCACCACGGCGATTTCTTCCAGGTGCAAGGGCCGCTGAATATTGAGCGCACGCCGCAAGGGCGTCCGGTGGTGTTCCAGGCGGGCGCATCGGAAGATGGCCGCAAGCTGGCAGCCAAACATGCCGATGCCATTTTCACCCATCAACCGACGCGTGAAGAAGCGCAGGCGTTTTATCAAGACGTGAAAAAACAGTTGGTGGCAAACGGGCGCCAGCCGGGCGATTTGCACATTTTCCAGGGCGTGGGCGTGATTGTCGGCGATGATGCTGAGGATGTGGAGCAGCAGTACCAAACCACCGCCGCGCTGGTATCGATCAAAGACGCACTCAACTATCTTGGCCGCTTCTTCGATCATCACGACTTCTCACAATATCCACTCGATGAACCTTTCCCGCAGCTCGGCGACATTGGTCAAAACAGCTTCCGCAGCACCACCGACGAAATCAAACGCAAGGCACGGGAACACGGCCACACGCTGCGCCAGGCCGCGCTGGAAGCTGCTACACCGCGTCCGCTGTTCCATGGCACGCCAGAACAGGTCGCCGATGGTTTGCAACTGTGGTTCGAAAGCGAAGCCACCGATGGCTTCATCATTCAGGGCGGCACGCCGGACACCTTCGAACGCTTTGTCGATCGTGTGATCCCGATTCTGCAAGCGCGTGGCTTAACCCGCCGCGAGTATCCCGGCACCACGCTGCGCGCCAGCTTGGGTTTGCCAGAGCCCGTTAACCAATTCACACAACAATAAAATTCGAGAACAACGCTATGCAGAAAAAATCCCTTATCGCGCTGATGTTGCTGGGCCTGAGCAGTACAGTGTTGGCTGAAGATGTGGCGGTTAACGGTCAGCAAATCAGTATCGAAGCCAATAAAACGCCGATCAACACGGCAAAAAACGCTGCCGCCGTGGCACAAATCCCCGCCGGGCATCGCTTCGCCGTGCCGGGTTCGTTTACCGTGGCGGTTGCCGCTTTGAACTCGCCGCCGCTCACCGTCTTCAGCGATGACAACAAAACCCTGCTCGGCAGCGAAGTGGATATCGCCCGGCTGGTGGCCGATAGCCTTGGGCTGAAACTCAACGTGGTGCCTACCTCGTGGGAAGATTGGCCACTCGGCGTGGCATCGGGCAAATACGATGCGGCGATCACCAACGTCACCGTCACCAAAGAGCGCAAAGAGCGCTTCGATTTCGCCACCTACCGCAAAGATTCACTCGGCTTTTACGTCAAAGCCAGCAGCCCGATTAAGTCGCTAACCAAGGCTGAAGATATTGCTGGATTGCGCATCATCGTCGGTTCCGGCACCAATCAGGAGGCGATTTTACTGGCGTGGGATAAGGAGAATCAGGCCAAAGGACTCAAGCCCTTTACCCCGGTTTATACCAAAGATGATGCCGCACAAACGCTGGCGTTGCAGTCGGGCCGGGCCGATGCCTATTTCGGTCCGAACGTGATTGGCGCGTGGAAAGCGGCGCTGACCAAACAAACCAAACTGGTTGGCAGCGTCGATGGCGGCTGGCCGAAAGCGGCACATATCGCGGTGACGGTGAAGAAAGATAACGGATTAGTGCAGCCGATTAATACCGCGCTGAACGGCGTAATCAAAAACGGCGACTACGACAAAGTGCTGAATCGCTGGGGCGAAGGCGTGGAACGTCTCAACAGTTCAGAAATCAATCCTGCCGGATTGGGCGATTAAGGAGGCCGCATGAGCCAGCAATTTTTCCGTGAAGTGTCGCCAGAAGCGCCTGAACTCCAGCCAATCTTAACCGGCTTATTTGGCGAATACGCCGCGCGTTATGGTGAATTTTTTAGCCGTAAAAAAGAGGTGGAGCTGACCGAATGGTATTTGCCGCCGCGCGGGCTGTTTATTGTGCTGGAGCGCGACGGCGAAATCATCGCCATGGGCGCGTATAAGCCGTATGACGCGGTTACCGCCGAGTTTAAGCGCATCTGGACGCGCAGCGATTTGCGTCGTCAGGGTTTGGCGTTGCTGATTCTGCAAGAGCTGGAGCGGCGCGCGTTGCGTGCAGGTTATCAGCGCGTGTTTCTCACCACCGGATTCCGCCAGCCAGAAGCGGTGAAGCTGTATATCGGACACGGTTATCAGCCACAGTTTCAGCTGCTTGAGGATATGGAAGTCTACGGCCAGCCGCCGCACGATGGTCGTTTGCGTTTCCTTAAAGTGATTGATGTGCACAGCACCGCGCAGGCCAGCTAAGGAGCAATGATGAGCGAGCAAAAACGTCTCACCGTGGTGCCGGCACGTTATCCGGCGCGTACCGTTGGCGCACTGGTCGCGCTGTTTATTCTTGCCAGCGTGATTGACTCGATTGCCTTTAACCCGCGCTGGGAATGGGGCGTGTTCGCCAAATGGTTTTTTGATCCGGTGATCCTCAGCGGTTTGGGACAAACATTACTGCTGACGCTGTTTGGTACCGTGCTTAGCCTGATTTTTGGCGGTTTGCTGGCGCTGGCGCGGCTTTCGTCATCGTGGCTGCTTAGCACGCTGGCGTTTGGCTATATCTGGCTGTTCCGCTCGCTGCCGCTAATTGTAGTGCTGATCATTCTGTATAACTTCTCGTATCTGTACGACACGTTATCGCTCGGCATTCCGTTTACCGCGTTGTCGTGGGGACATTTCCAGACGATTAACGTGCTCGGCCAGTTCCCGGCGGCGGTGATCGGTTTGACGCTGGTGCAAAGTGCTTACAGCGCCGAGATCATTCGCGGCGGCTTTTTGGGTGTCGATCACGGCCAATTTGAGGCGGCTTCAGCGCTGGGTTTATCCTCTTCGCGACGCACCTTCCGCATCATTCTGCCGCAGGCGCTGCGCGCGATTATTCCCACCACTTTTAACGAAATCATCAGCCTCGCCAAAGGCACCTCAATGGTTTACGTGCTGGCGATGCCGGAACTGTTTTACACCATCCAGATGATCTACAACCGCACGCAACAGGTGATCCCGCTGCTGATGGTCGGCGCAGCCTGGTATTTGATCATCACCACCGTATTGTCACTGCTGCAACACAGCGTTGAGCGCTGGTTGGCACGCAGCGTCACGCGTGAACCGCAACCGTCGCGCTGGCGTCAATGGCGCAATCGCAGCAACCCATCCGCAACTGAGGAGCTTTCTCATGTCCGAAGCCATTGATTACCGCAATCTGCACAGCACCGGCGCGATCAGTATCACCGGCGTCAGTAAGTCGTTCGGCAAACTCAAAGCGCTGGATGATGTTTCTCTGGAATTAGAACCGGGTTCGGTGACGGTGATCCTTGGGCCATCCGGATCGGGAAAATCGACATTGCTGCGCACCATCAATCATCTGGAGCGAGTGGATAGTGGTTACATCCAAATTGATGGCGACTACATTGGCTATCAACGACGCGGCGACAAGCTGTATGAACTGAAAGAGCAGGCGATCTTGCGCCAGCGCATCAACGTGGGCTACGTGTTCCAAAACTTTAATCTGTTTCCGCATTTAACCGTACTGGAGAACCTGATTGAAGCGCCGATTGCCCATCGCCAGTTGTCGCGCCGGGAGGCGATTGAACGCGCCGGTGAGTTGCTGGATGTGGTGGGTTTACGCCACAAAGCCGATGCGTGGCCGCGCCATTTATCGGGTGGACAACAGCAGCGTATCGCCATTGCGCGCGCGTTAATGTTGAATCCACGCGTGATGCTGTTTGATGAACCGACCTCGGCGCTTGATCCTGAGCTGGTGGGCGAAGTGCTGGACGTGATCAAAAAGCTGGCGCGTTCCGGCACCACGCTGGTGATCGTCACGCATGAAGTCGGTTTTGCGCGTGAAGTGGCGGACAACGTGGTGTTTATGGTCGATGGCCGCATTGTGGAGCAGGGCAGCAGTTATCAAGTGCTGAATCAACCGCGCCATGAGCGCACCAAACGTTTTCTGGCGCGGGTGCTGTAATGAAGCAAATGATTATTACGGCGATGTTCACGCTGATTTTTGCTGCGCCAACTTTGGCGGCGGAAAAACTGGATGCGCGGAATAACGAAACGCCGATCACGATTGCGGCTAATCCACAGGCCATCGCCAAAATCCCGCCGGATTTTCATTTCGTCAATCCGGGCTATTTAACCGTCGCCACCTCGGCAAATAATTCGCCGCCGATCGGTTTGTGGGCTTCGGATAATAAAACCTTGATTGGCAGCGATCCGGATATTGCGCGTCTGCTGGCGGATAGCCTTGGTTTGAAGCTGAAACTGGTGCCTGCGGCGTGGGAGGATTGGCCGCTGGGCATTACGGCGGGGCGCTATGACGTGGCGATGTTCAATATCGCGGTAACCGAGGAGCGTAAAAAGAAATTCGATTTCGCCACCTATCGCGCGGATAACCATGCGTTTATGGTGAAAAACGACAGCACCTTGCAGGTCAAAGGGCGCGAGGATATTGCCGGGAAACGCATTATTGTCGGTTCGGGAACCAATCAGGAGAAAATTTTACTCAGCTGGGATGATAAGAATCGCGCGCAAGGATTAGCACCAGTGCAGCCGATTTACCTGAATGATGATGCCGCCGCAACCCTGGCGCTGCTTTCCGGACGGGCCGATGCATCGTTTGGTCCGCAGGCGATGGCGGCTTGGAAAGTGGCTTCCCGCGGGCAAACCAAGATCGTCGGCCATAGCCCGTTCCGCTCGTGGGTGGCGGTGACGACGAAGAAAGGCAACGGCTTGGATGTGGCATTGCAGCAAGCGATTAACGGTGCAATTAGCAGCGGGCAATATAAACAAGTTTTAGCGCGCTGGGGTGAACAGGAAGAAGCAGTTGAAACTTCTCAGGTGAATCCGCCGGGAATTGTTTATCAATAAAATGCAGAGTTAATATTGCGAGAAAGCTCACAAGGTAAAAGTTGTGGGCTTTTTTTATTTCAAAAAAGCGCATGCGCCATCACAAATATTATTAGTGAGTTCATTAATTACCCATTCAATTTGGAAGTATATTGCTTAGGCTGTAAATAAAATTATTTTTGGCTTTGATTATAAAATGATAGGGTGTCCTAAGTTTCAATAACATTCATGCAAAAATATTGTAGAGGTAATGGAATGCATAAGCGGATTATGGAATTAGAGGATTCAATATCATCACTTAGAATTGACATGGCAGTAATCAAGGCCAACTATGCTAGTAAGCTCGATCTTCAGATCGCGAAAAATCAAATTATCCTAAAAGATGTTGGGTGTTCAAGTAAGCAATTACCTTTATCTAATGTCATACCAGTAAAAAATGAAGAGTTTGATCTGCATAAAATGGTGATGGTTCAAGTCAGGTGGGTTGCTGCAAGTCAGCTTTGTGCTATGACATTAGGGATAATCATTCTGAAATACTTCTTTTAGTTAAGGATTTGTTGCCAGAATTCTAAAGCGCACGTATCGTAGCGGCGCGATTTATCGCGTTGTGTTGACCTTTAAAAATCAACGGAACGCGATAAATCGCGCCGCTACAAAATTGTGCGATGATTGAATAATTACTCAACAGATCGCATTTTGCTGCCTTTTTTAATCCACGCTAATGCATCCGTTGCGGGCAAAGGTCGAGCGAAGTGGTAGCCCTGAAACAGGTGACAACCTTTATCACGCAGGTAAGTGAAATACTCTTCACTTTCAATGCCTTCAGCTAATACTTTGATTCCCATTTCGCGCGACAATTCTATGGTCTTCTGCACCACAATCGCTGATGATTCATTTTTGAAAATTTGCATGATCAGCGACTTATCAATCTTAATATCATCAATAGCGAAATCACTGATCGATTTAAGCGATGAATAGCCAACACCGAAATCATCAATCGCCCATTTAATCCCTAACTGGCTAAAGTGATTAATGACATCACCAATACGTTTTTGATCATAAATAAATGTGGTTTCGGTAATTTCAAATTTTAAGCGTTCCGGTCGGATTTTATAGTGCGAAAGCGTCAACAACGTATCATGGGTGAAATCACGATGAATCAGTTGCAGCGGACTGATATTAATTGAAAATACCAAATCACGCAGATTATGTTCACGATCCCAATCCGATATTTGCTGTAAGGTGCGCTCCATCACCCATTTGCCGATATCAATTATCAAGCCACTCTTTTCCGCGACCGGAATAAACACTTCCGGCGAAATGAACCCTTTGGCTGGATGCTTCCAGCGTAATAGTGCCTCAAAGCCAATCAATCTTTTTTCACTATCAACTTGCGGTTGATAATAGAGATCTAACTGTTGCTTTTCGATGGCGTACGAGAGTTCACGCTTGATTAAATCGGTTTCTGAATAATCGCCGCGCGAGGTAAATACGGTGAGGAGTAACGCGACAATGGGCACCAAACAATTAACGATATAGAAGCTAGGTTCTTGCGGGATATTGAGTTGAAAGTTACCGCGCTGCCAGGTTAATCCGGTCGAAATGAAAAACAGATAAACCATTAAACATATGATGGGAAATAGCTTGCTTAAGTAGACAGATTGCTGACGTAGTACCAACGCGGCGCCAATGGTTAAGGCGATCAGGTAATTATATTCAGAGTGCTTGGCCGCAAGATGCCCATTATCTAACAGAAAAAGCAAAACAATACTGAACAGCAATGCATGGGTAATAATATAGAGATTTCTGTTTAAATTGCCGTAAAAGGCAGCAATGACGGTATAAAATCCGAGCGTGGTGGTGAGGCAATAGAGGAAAGCAATACTATCTTGCCCGCTGGCGAGATTGAGTAATGCCATATAAATTCCCGCAACGATGCTGGAAACACCCGCAATCATTAAGGTTAATCGCAGTTTCTTTTCTGGACTGTCACCTTTCAACATGAAAGGTAAATTCTTCACCATAGAATATCTTGAACTAAAATAAGAGATCATCAGTCGTTCTCGTGTTTTTATGTCATATTTATTTAATATTTATCAACGATATATTAGAGTTAAGCCAAGCGACTGTCATAATTGTTTTCGCATTATTTACATATGCGTAAGTTGTTTTAGGATTTGAGATAGGATAGGTCATTTCGTGACGCTGGTAATGAAGATCATGATAATCAGCGTACTTAAGAGAAATAAACAAAATAGTGTGCCAGATACAACTAAGGCAGCCGTATTATCGCGCTGCCTTTTTCAGAATTGGATGAGGCTTTAACTCGGTGCGCGCGCATCGCTGCCGTAGCCGACGCCAAACCCTTCGACAAACGGATCTTGCGGATCAAGCAGGAAAGTGGAATGGGCAATCACATGCGCACGCCCGCGTATTCTGGGAATCACTAAGGTTACGCCATTTACTGTATTTGCACTGGCTAATTCGCCGGTAAAAACGGATCCAATAATACTTTCATGCGGGAATTTTTCCTGTAATTCCAGCTCTCCGCGATAATAACGTTGCGCCATGCGCGCTGACGTTCCGGTGCCGCCGGGCGATCTGTCGACGCCTGATTCACCAAAAAATACCAGATTGCGATAAGTGCCTTGGCTGTTTTTCTCCTCGGTGAATATCACCATTGGCACATGGCAGGTTTGCCCGTTGGTGGGATCAATAATATGCAAATCACGATTAACTGCATCGCGTATTTCGCGCCCCGCAATCACCAATTGTTCAGAAAAAGCAGGCGCAACTTGCATATCCAGCGACTGTGCGGGAATTAACGCGTAATAGTTGCCGCCATAAACAATATCCACCGTGACTTCGCCGAAAGTTGGCAATAGCAATTTCTGCTGCGGCATCACCATATACGATGCCACGTTTTGCAGTGTGACACCTTTTACCACGCCATCGCGTACTTCAACTTCAGCGGTAACGCGTCCGGCTGGCGTATCAAAAATGATATTTGTCAGCGGTTCCGTGGCCGCGATGTAGCCATTTTCGACCATCACCGTTGCCGCGCCGATGGTGCCTGCGCCACACATAATCGGCCATCCTCCGGTTTCGATGAAAACGATGCCAATATCGGCTGCGCTATCACAGGGCGGCATCAGAATACTGCCGCACATTTCAGAGCTGCCGCGCGGTTCGTACATCAGTAGCTTCCTAATGTCATCATGATGGGTTTTCAAATATTCACGTTTTTCGGCGATGGTGGTGCCTGGTGCCGGTTTTACGCCGCCGACCACCACGCGTGCCGGTGCGCCAGCGCTGTGCGCGTCAATCACTGCAAATTGAACCGCTGATTTCATTGTTCACCTCAACGTTATTAAGCGGGGCGCCTGGCATCGGCGGCATAACCCACGCCAAAACCTTCCGGGAAGGTATCTTCGGGATCGACATAGAAGTTACGGATGGCGATCATAAATGCGCGGCCAGTAATCCGCGGTAATACGCATTCGATGCCGTTTACCGTTTCCACCTTCATTAGTTTCCCCTCGAAGCGCGAACCAATAATGCTTTCATGGATAAACGATTCACCGGGTTGCAGTTCGCCACGTGCATACAACTGGGCCATACGCGCCGAGGTACCGGTGCCGCCAGGTGAGCGATCAACGCCCGCTTCGCCAAACAACACCATATTGCGATAAGTGCCGCTGTTGGCTCCGGGCTCGGTGAAAATCAGATTGGGAATCGGCATGATCGCTTCATCCTGATGTTGCACGCTGATGGAATGATTGGTCGCGGCACGGATCTCGCGGCCGACTTTTTTCAGCTGGTCGGCCTGATCAGGACGGATTTGCAGATCGAAACGGCTGGCCGGCACGATGACGTAAAAGTTGCCGCCGTAAGCAATATCAACCTCGACGTCGCCATAGTCCGGAACATGTATTTTATGGTCGCGCACCGCTAAATAAGAGGCGACATTATCCAGGCTGACGCCTTGAACACTGCCATCTTTTATCGCCACCCGTGCGGTGACCAAACCTGCGGGTGTATCAAACACGATTTTGGTTTCAGGTTCTGTGGCTTTAATTAAGCCGCTTTCAATTAACGCGGTGGCCGCACCAATGGTGCCCGCACCGCACATGGTGAGCCAGCCGCCACTTTCAATAAACACAATGCCAATGTCGGCGCGGGGATCGCTGGCGGGCATAATTAAACTGCCGCTCATTTGCGAGCCGCCGCGTGGTTCATACATTAATAGCTTGCGCACGTCGTCATGATGTTGTTGCAGGTAGAGACGTTTCTCGTTGATGGTATTACCGCGCGCCAGCGGGATACCACTTAATACCACGCGCGCTTGTGCGCCAGCCGAATGCATATCGATGGCGTAATAATGAGATTTTGACCGCATTAAACAACCCTTACTTAATTCGGATGAAGGTATTAGAGATACGTCGGCAAGGCATCGCTTTTACGATAAATGGTCGGGTTATCGATCATGCCGTAATCGGTGCCCCATTTTTTATGGATTTCCTGATACTTGCCGCTTTTAATCAGGCTCAAATATGCCGCCTGAATTGCCTTTAACATTTCATCGCTGTATTCGGTGCGTGCCACGGCGGTCGCGCATGGCCCACCACCAATGCGTCCGCTGGGTTCAAACGGCTGGCCGCTGGCGACTAAAGTTAAACCGACTTCACGCCCGGTTAAAACCGCTTCAACGCGATTGCTGGATAGCGCTAATACCGCATCAGACATTTGTGGGAAGGCGGTGACAATCGGTGCCGGTTTGCCTGCTTTGGCACAATGTTCTTTCCCGGCTTGCATGGTCGGTACGCCAGAGGAACCGGCTAAAATAGCGATTTTATGTCCACACACATCATCGAAATTTTGTGGCAAATAAGTGCTGCCTTTATTCACTACAAACGCATCGAAATTACTCCATTCGGTGACGAAATCGGCTACTTCAAGCCGGTCTTTACGCACAAAGAATTCACCCATGCCGATATCGTATTTATTGCTTTGCAGGCCGAGTAAAATTCCAGGGAAATCCATCTGATTAATTTCGACTTTTAATCCCATGGTTTGCGCCACCGCCGTGACCATCTCCGGGATCATGCCGACCTTTTTGCCATCCTGAACGAAGGAGAAGGGCTGATACCGCGACATAGTGGCAACGCGCAATACGCCGCGTTTTTTTATCGCATCGGGGACTAAGGCGACGACTTCAGGCACCGCTTGCACCTGCATTTCTGCGGGCGTTGCGGCGAGAGCCGGTGAAGCCTGAGACAGTGCCAACGTAGCGCCCATCAGCAAGGCGGCAATGCTTTTCTTTGCGGACATAACAACTCCCTTATCGGTGTAAGTTAAGTGTAATATGTAACCGGTAATTAATAACACATTATGAAATGTGTCAATCTTTTCGCGCGCAGAGTGTGAACGAATGAGGAAAGTGCGATGTGGATTGTTCCTACCCAGTTATAAATCCACACGTTAGAATGAAAAAGGCGTTTGAGCGGAATGTGCGGTTATGCAATTCAGTGCTTAAGCACAACGGTTTCTCCAATGATCACTCACTCTTAAGATTGCAATGAAAATACGATTCTTATCTGCAAACGAACTTAAGCTGGCTGAAGTGCGCACCATTCTGGAGCCAGTCGGCGTTGAAGTGTTGCCCATCGCGCGCCGTATCGAAGAAATCCAGACGGAAAATGAAGTCGAGTTGGTACGCGACAAGCTCACCAAAGCGTTTTCTATCATCGGTCGCCCGTTATTTGTCGAACACACCGGATTGTATCTGGATGGCCTGAACGGCTTACCAGCGGGACTGACACGCATTTTCTGGAGCCGACTTAATGCGGAGCGCTTTACTAAGCTGGTCAACGGCTTAGATAGCCCGTGCGTGACGGCGAAAACCGTGTTGGGCTATTGTGACGGGCAAAAAATGTATCAGTTTGAAGGGGAACTGCGCGGCACCATCGCCAAAGAACCAGCCGGGCCACGTGAATTTCAGTGGGATTGCGTGTTCATTCCGGAAGGCCACACGCAAACTTTCGCCGAAATGGGCGAGCTGAAAAACGAGATTTCCATGCGTCGTTTGGCGCTGGATCGCTTCGCCACCTTTCTTAAAACATCGCGGGGATTGGCATGAAACCGGAGCTAAAACGCGCCTATGATGCTGGGAAATTGATCCTGTTTGCTGGCGCGGGGATATCGCGCAATCTGGGCTTGCCGGAGTGGCATGAACTGATTGCGCATCTGGCTAAAGAGTTGGGCTACGACCCGAAAATCTTTAATACCTATGGCACGCATTTGTCGCTGGCGGAATATTACAAACAGCGCAAAGGCTCGCTGGGGCCGCTGCGCAGCTGGATGGATCGTGAATGGCATCGTCCCGATATTGACGTGCGCAGTTCAGAGATTCACACCATGATCACCCAAGGCAATTTTTCGCGCATCTACACCACCAATTACGACCGCTGGCTGGAGATGGCGCATGAAGCGCACAATGTCCCATACAGCAAAGTGGCGAATGCCGCAGATTTGGTGTCATTGACCGAAGATAAACGCCATATCATTAAACTTCATGGCGATTTTGACGATGATACTTCGATCGTTTTAGACGAAAGCAGCTACTTTGAGCGACTCTATTTCGATTCACCGCTGGATATTAAATTGACCCACGATGTGATGGGCAATTCGGTGTTATTTGTCGGCTATAGCATCAGTGATTTTAATATTCGTCTGTTATTCTACCGCCTGACCAAAATGTGGGGCCGCACCGGATTAGCCACCGCCCGTCCAAAATCCTACTTGTTCACTAACCGCAATAACCCGGTGGCGAAAGAGGTGCTAGGACAGTGGGGCATTGAAATGATCGTTTCGGAAGAGGACGATCCGCGCAAAGCGCTGGCGCTGTTCCTGGAAGAATTACTGGCTTAGAGGCAGAAAAGCGTTGCCTGCAAAAGTTGGATTAGAATACACTGTATATAAATACAGTTAACCGAGGTGCATCATGGCAGTCGAAACCAAATATGTTGTAGTCAGAAAGGGTGAAGAGAAGATGACGTTTGCCAATAAAAAAGACGCGGATGCCTGGGACAAAATGCTCGATATGGCAGATGCTTTCACCGATTGGCTGCAACAGCACCAGCCAGAGTTGGATGAAGCGCAGGCCGAAGCATTGGGCATGTTGTTGGCTGAACAAAAAGACGCGGTGCAGCATATTCTGCGTACCAGCAAGTTACCGGATGTGGTGAAAGAAGCGGCGTCAGACGTTGCAGAATCGGTTGCAGCGGCGGCTGAGTCTGAAGGTGAAGCCGAAGAGGCTGCGCCGGAAAAAAAGGTACGCTCGGTTAAAGCGGCCTGATTATTTAATTTATTTGGCTGCGCTGCGGTGCGCAGCCAAATGTTGTTGTTTTATTGCGGGAACAATAAGGTCACATTAAAACGAATGCCCCAATCTTCCGGGCCCACATTATCTGGTGTATGCGCCCAATAACGTAGTCCTCCGCCAAACTGCACCACTTGATCGCCAATTTTTGTCACTTTGCTGACGGTTAAATTAATTGGCACGCTCCATTCGCTCTGCGTCCAGTCATAAGTTGATTCCGTGTTCAGGCCATAGGAAATTGCATCAGCCGTGGTGTACGAGAGAAAAGGCTGGATAAAGGTGGCGTTGACATGCTTGCGATCATTTTGACCGGCGTAATCCCAGATGTGATTCGCCAATGTGCCGAAGGTCCACGGGCCGGATTGTTTTAGCACCACGCCAGTGGGTCCCGCACCCCATTTACGCCCAGATAAGACGCTCTCGCTGCCGGTTGGCAGCAGTAATACCGGACCAAATCCCCAAATCAAACCACTTTCAGTCGGTGCTTTTGGCGAGTAGAAAAAACTCTGCACAATATCGCCAATACCGGTTTGATTTTCTCCCTTTCCAGTGACATCACTCTGTGTTGTGAAGGGCAGAATAGTTCGGCTAATAATATTGGTATCGTTATTGAGGCTTAAAGGCACAACAGGCTGCACATTGAGCAGCGTGCGCGTGCCTTTATTTGGCCCAACATTATCATCCACATTTAATTGAAACGGTACGCTAATTAAATTAGCCACGGGATTGCTGAGTTGTTTTGCTAACCCGGCACTGTCCTCCGCAGCGTAGATTGTCAGCGGACTTAACGTTAAAGACACACACCACCAAGGAAGATTAAGTTTCATCATGAACTCACCTGCAAAGGCCAGAACCGAGGAATTAGGTTGAGTAAGTTTAGTGCCTAATTTGATAACGTGTGCTGCGTTCTCGACCGGGTAATTTTCCAGGCAACCTCATACTTTTGCTCCTGAATGGGCTGAGCTGAATGTAATGGTTATTCGGCTCATATTATGAGCCGAATAATAGCGGCCAATCGGCTCATTACCAGTAAGGTTCGGATAAATGTCGTGATACCGAGCAGTTAAACAATCGAACCCATTAGCGCCGCTACGGAATGTGCGGGAATAACTTTCTGCCAAACCCTACACCTCTGATCAGACCTCCTCAGCCATCAAGTTTCTGCACATCCCGCCGATAGTCTGTTCCAGGATGTACGCGCACAGGGAGTGGTTCTTTTTACCGAAAAGTGTCAACTCCAGGAGCGCCATAATGGCCAAACACGCATCACCTAAAACCATAAGCACCCGCACGCAAATGCTGCTGACGGGCGCCATCACCATCACGCTCGGCTTTGCCGTCACCATCGGCGTACTCAGCTGGCAATCCAGTAACGAACAAAAGTCTCTCGCTGAAAATTATCTGCAACAAATCGCGCAAACTCAGGCGCTGCAAATCCAACATGAACTGAGTTATGCGCGCGATGTGGCGCATAATCTGGGTCATAGCTTGATTGCACTACCCGCGGCGGGCATTCAAGACCGCAAAGTGGCGGATAAAGTGATGGAATCGGCATTACGTGATAATCCCGATTACCTCTCAATCTCGGTGATTTTCCAGGAGAACGCCTTTGATGGCCGCGATGCCGAGTTTTCCACACAGCCCGGTGCGGCACCGAAAGGTCGCTATGCGTTCTTTGTCGATCGCGATCAGTCCGGCAATTTCAAAATGCATCCGTTGGCCTCGATCTTCACGCCAGGTCAGGGCGATTACTATTTATTGCCACAGAAAAGCCAGAAAGACACGCTGATTGAACCTTACAGTTACGCCTACAACGGTGTACCAACGCTGTTAACTTCGGTTGCCGCGCCGATTCTCAGTCAGGGCAAATTGTGGGGCGTAGTGACATCGGATATTTCGCTGGCATCGCTGCAAGAGAAGGTCAACAAAATCAAACCGTGGGAAGGCAGCGGCTATGCGATGTTGCTCTCCAGCGCCGGTAATGTGGTGTCCTATCCAGACAAAAGCCTCACCAGCAAACCGTGGAAGGGCGAAACACACAACTTCAGCACCAGCGTAGCGCAGCAGCATGATGCATTGCTGGGCGAAGATGCGCTGGTGACTTGGCAACCGGTGAAGATTGGCAACAGCGATCAGCAATGGTACCTCGGCGTAGTTGCGCCGGTGAGCAAAGTGATGGCGGCGGCGCATCGTCAGTTGATCAATGCGGTGATCCTGATGGTGATCAGCATCCTAGTGGTGTGTTCGTTGCTCGGCGTGCTGTTCAGCCGCAAAGTGCTGAAGCCAATTGGTGGCGAGCCGCTGGAAGCCGCGACCATTGCGCTGGCGGTGGCCGATGGCAAGCTGGATAACGTGATTACGCTGAAAGCACGTGATAACTGCAGCTTGTTCTATGCGCTGCATACCATGCAAAACCAACTGCGCGACATCGTCGGACAAATTCAGGATGCCAGTTCGTCGGTGCGTCAGGGCGCGGGAGAAATCGCCAGCGGCAACCTCAATCTGGCTTCACGCACCGAGCAGCAGGCCGCCGCGCTGGAGCAAACCGCCGCCAGCATGGAGCAGATCACTGCCACGGTGAAACACAACGCCACCAACGCGCATCAGGCCACCACGCTCACCGATAACGCCACGCGCATCGCCAGCCGTGGCGAAACGCTGGTGGGCGAAGTGGTGCAAACCATGGCGCAGATCGACGACAGCGCGAAGAAAATCGGCGACATCACCGCCATCATCAACAGCATCGCTTTCCAGACCAACATCCTGGCGCTGAACGCGGCGGTTGAAGCCGCGCGTGCTGGTGAACAAGGACGCGGCTTTGCGGTTGTCGCTTCTGAAGTACGTAATCTGGCCCAGCGAAGCGCCAATGCGGTGAAAGAGATTGCGGCGCTGATTGAAGAGTCGAGCCAGCGTGTCGGTAGCGGCGTGCAGCTGGTGCAAGATGCCGGTAAAACCATGCAGGAGATGACGCAGGCGGTTAATTCGGTACGCACCATCATCGGTGAAATCGTCATTGCTTCCGATGAACAGGCGCGCGGCATTAGCCAGGTGACGATCGCGGTCAACGAGATGGACAGCACCACACAGCAAAACGCCGCGCTAGTGCAAGAGATGTCCGCCGCAGCCAGTTCACTGGAAGATCAGGCATCGCAATTAGCCAACACCGTTGGACGTTTTCAATTGAGCTGATAGTTATCTGCTCGGCGGCTGCCCATCCACCACGTAACCAATGCGGCGAAGGCGATAACGGCCAGAACCGCAAAGGTTGCGCGATACGAGTAGGCAGCCGCAATATTCCCGGCTAATGCTGGACTGAGTGACGCGCCAATACCTTGCATCAGCATAATAAATCCCTGACCGGCATTGGTATGTCCGCTCCCTTGCAGGACTTTGACAATATATCCCGGTATCGACACGCCCAGCAGCCCGGCGGCTATCCCATCCAGAATTTGCACCGGCACCATTGAATAGGTGCTGTCGAAAGCCGACGCCATCAGAGCGCGTAATGGCAGTATGAGCAGTGCCAGCGTAATCAGCGTTGCATAGCCGTAACGTGTTGCGTGTTTTGCCGCGAACAATGCAACGGGAATCATCACACACTGTGAAATAACCACTGTTGCCGCCGCATATAGTCCGGGGCTGATTTCCTGGTTATGCATTACCGCAACGCGCAAACTCAGCATCGGTAATAAAGCCGCGTTGCCAAGGTGAAACAGCAGCAACGTTAGCGCAGTGATAATAATCGCCGGATGACGGGCGATTTGGCTCAATCGTGGAAGCGGGCTGTTTGATGAAGCGATTGTCAGCCCTCGTGCAGCAACATCATCGATCTCTGCGCTGCGAATGGCCAATACCGCCATGCCAGCAAGTAGCGCCATTGCCGTCATCAGCACAAAAACGGCGCCGATGCCCCAATACCAAACCGAGGCGCCAGCGATAAGCGCAGCGCTCATGTTTCCAGCGTGATTGAAGGCTTCATTTTTCCCCATTTGATGGCCAAACTTGTCGGGGCCGGTTAAACCCAGCGTAACGCCGGTCAAAATGGGGGCAATTAGTGCCGCAGAGAGTCCGGTGATAACCTGAGACAGCAGCGTTATCCAACCCTGTGGGAAATACCACAACATCAGCGTGGCGCAGGTGATCAAAATGGTGCCAGCCAGCAGTAACGAACGTTTATGGCGTGTTGCATCAGTGGCGACGCCTGCCGGTAATGTTGCAAGCAATCCTGCCAATCCACCCGCTGTCATCACCCAACCAATGTCTGCCGGATTCCAGTGGCGCTCGGTTAAAAAAATGCCGAGAAAGGGGCCAAGACCATCGCGCACGTCAGCCATAAAAAAATTCACCAGGCAAAGTGCCTGGAGCGAACGCAGTTGCATATCAATCCTTAATGTTTCGGAAAGAAGTCACGGGAAGAAACTACCTAATCATGGCAGCAAATTTTAGATTTGATGAACAAGATGCACGCTAAATTCGTCGAGGATATTAAATCTTCACGATCATTTTTCGATAAGCCGCTGGCGTTAAACCCGTCACGCGGCTGAATGCGCGCCGCATCACATCCGCGCCCGAAAATCCACATTGCGCCGCCAGCGTTTTGGCGGGCAATGCGTGCTGTTCCAGCAACTGTTTAGCTTTTGCCACGCGTTCGCGCTCCAGCCATTGTCCGGGCGTTATCGCCAATTCACTGCGAAATAGGCGCGTGAGATGTCTTTCGCTGATGTCCATGTGTTGCGCCATCACCGCCACGCTTTTCACTTCGGTCAGATGCGCAATCGTCCAACGTTGTAACTCTTGTAATGCCGATCGACCTTGCAGCGAGACGCTGTTGTTACGCGCAAAGTGTGCCTGATTGACCGGACGACGGAAAAACATCACCAAATGTGCAGCCACTTCTAAAGCCACTTGCTGGCCGAGATCCTCTTCAACCAGTCGCAGCGCCAAATCCAGGCCGGATGTCACGCCTGCGGCGGTGCGCACCCGTCCATCGCTGATACAGATGGCATCGGCTTCCACCTTGATAGCGGGATGCAGCGAGGCCAGCAACGCCGCGCTTTCCCAATGGGTGGTGACGCGTTTGCCATCCAACAATCCGGTGCGCGCCAGCAATAATGCACCGCTACACACTGAGCCAAATCGTTTGCTGCGTTGGCATAACGCGGTGATTTTTTCGAGCATGAGCGGAGCCGACGCCAATTGATCAATCCCCGGCGCACCGGCGATCAGGAAAGTATGCGGGACGATGTTATAGCTATCGGCTAACAAGATGTCGGCATTGAGTCGCACACCCGACGACGCGCGAATGTTGAGATCGTCGAGAGCAATAATGCGCGGTGAGTAGATCTGTCGTTTCAGCAGGCGATTGGCTTCGGCAAACACATCCAGCGGGCCGCAAACGTCGAGCATTTGCACGCCTGGCACCGCCAAAATCGCTATTTCGTGGCTCATTGCAATCCCCATGACGCAATCAATCGTGATGTCCGTAATCATCGCTAAAGGACACTTTAAGACGTTAAGCCTGCGCTCTATTCTGGGAAAACGCAATACGCGGCGTTTTTGCCCGGTCACCATTTATGGTGACCCTACAAAACAACCCTTCGTAGGGTCGCCATTTATGGTGACCTCTCAACCGGAAATTGGAGAGATAACATGAGCTTAAACATCACTGGCATCCGCATTCCCGATAGCAAAATGGCGCGCGAAGCCACCGAATTTGTCCGCGATACCGAATCCGATTTGCTGTTTAACCACTCCAGCCGCGTCTATTACTGGGGCGCGCTGGCGGGACAACAACGCGGGTTACAGGTCGATCAGGAATTGCTCTACATCGGCTGCATGTTCCATGACATCGGTTTGACGCACGAGCATTGCAGCTGCGATAAGCGCTTTGAAGTGGATGGTGCGAATGCGGCACGCAGTTTCTTACAAGGTTACGGCATTGCAACCAGCGATATCGATAAGGTGTGGACGGCGATTGCACTGCACACCACGCCGGGCATTCCGGAGTTTATGGCGCCAGAAATTGCGCTGGTGACCGCTGGTGTGGAAATGGATGTGCTGGGAATCGGTTACGAGAAATTTGCTGAGGAGCAAATTGGTGCCGTAACGCATCACTATCCGCGTCCGGCGGCGTTTAAAGAGGAAATTATCGAGGCATTTTATGCGGGCATCCGGCATAAACCGGATACCACGTTTGGCAACGTCAAAGCGGATGTGATCAAAGATAAACAGCCCGATTTCACGCCGCTCAACTTTTGTAGCGTGATCCGCCAGTCGCGCTGGCCGGGCTGAGTGATATTACGGCTTACGCGTTAAGGTAATGCGCGTTAACTCCGAAGGACGGCCCAAACGCACCGCCATGCCCGGCCACAAGGCGGTGCCGTTATTCACGTATAACTGCATGCCATCGACTTGATACAACCCGGAGACAAAACCGGCATTGGGTTTGACAAACAGCCGATCAAATCCAACGATCAAGCCGCCGTGCGTATGGCCCGACAGTTGCAAATCGACTCTCTCAACCGCATTTTGCCGTGCATTTTTCGGCTGATGATCCATCAGGATCACCGGCGCATTTTCTGGCGCACCTTTCAGCGCTTGCGCTAAATCCGGGCCAGTGGCACCTCGACGTGGCGCTGAAGTATCCGGCAAGCCGGCGATCACCAGTTCTGCACCATCGCGCTTAATCACCACGTGATTATTCAGTAGCGGCTTTAAGCCCAACGACGCCAAATGCTCGGTCCAACGCTGCTGTTCGAAGAAGTATTCGTGATTGCCGGTGGTGGCATAAACGCCATCCGGTGCGTGCAAACCGCTGAGCGGCGCGACATCTTCGCGACGATTATCCAGCGTGCCGTCAATCACATCACCAGTAACCAGAATCAGATCGACGTTCAGCGCCATCGCTTTCTGCACCGTCGCCGCCGTCCATTTGGCATTGAACAGGTTAGTGATGTGCATATCCGTCAGCTGTAACAGTTGATAGCCTTCGAACTCACGCGGAAGGTTGTCGATCTCAATCGTCACATCTTTTAAAGGCGGAACGCGGATCGCCTGATATACGCCAAAAGTCGCCAGCAACAGCGCCAATACCGCAGCTGCATAACGCAGGTTGGGGACGATCTCCAGCGGATGCCTGATCAGCAACGAAACCAGCGCTACCACATCAAGCGCAATCTGCGTGATGGCGAGAAACAGCACAAAGCTGTACGACCAGTTAAACAGGATGATCACCGTGCGTGGCATTTCAGGCGAAAACACGCTACCGGAGGTGAATTTATTAACCAGAAGATACTGCGAAGCCAGCAATACCAGCAGCGATAAGACGATTTTTAACAGCAGCGGCATGGCTAACGGGAACAAAAAACGCGCGATAACATACCAGCTCGGTATGCTGAAAATCAGATGAAACATCGTTTACTTCCCTGGTCGAAGGCGCTGTCGCAGCGCAAAAAAACAATACGCAGTGTAGCCTTAACTGATTACTATTGCGGCTTCGCGTGTGCGGTTTTTACCCGTCATTCACCACGGAGGATGCATGAAACGCCAGCAGTTGTTCGAGCACATCAATCAGACTTATCAAGTCGAACCTGATTATCCGTGGAAAAAGCACAGTGCGTACGCGGTGCTGCGCCATCCGCGTCACCGCAAATGGTTTGCCCTGGTTTTTCCGCTGGAGAGTCACAAACTCGGTTTACCTGACGGCCCGGTTGTTGATGTCATGAACATCAAAGCGCGCCCCGAACTGATCGGTTCGCTGCGTCAATTGCCCGGTGTGCATCCGGCTTACCACATGAATAAAGAGCATTGGCTCAGTATCACGTTGGAGAATGGCTTGCCGGACAGTGAAATTCTGGCGCTGCTTGACGACAGTTTTAGTCTGACATTTTAGTGCGACGCGAAGGCATCATGCGCAATAAGGTGTTGTCTTTGAACAGATAGTGATGCGCTAACGCGGCGACCGCGTGAATGCCGATCAGCCAATAACCGTACGGCGCGAGGGTTTCGTGCCAATCGACGATGCTATCGGCGAAATCAGGATCGGGATCGCTGCTCACCGGCATTGGAATTCCAAAAATCCACCAGGTGCGGCCCATATAGAAGCGCGACAAAATGCCCAGTATCGGTAGCACGATGAAAAACACATAGATCGCCAAATGCATCAGATGCGCTAAGCCCGTTTGCCAGTGCGGCGGTTTTGGCACGATGGCCGGGCTTCGATGGCGGAAACGCAACATTATGCGCGACAGCATCAACACCAGCACGCAGCTGCCAGCGGTGAAATGACTGATGATCATGGCATAACCTTGCCACGAACCGCGCGTCGCTAAGCCACGGAATTCCATGGTGCAATACGCGGTGGCGACCAACACGAACGTCAGCCAATGAAGGAATATTTGCGACGGGGCGTATTTTGTACTCATATTCAATCCGTAATTGCCTGGCGAGAAAAAGCTACTTTAATGCAAAACGTGCTGAATTAATTCATAATTTGACACATCCGCAACACCCATTTTACTTCACCGTTTCGCTTGCTTGCAGCAGTTGGCTTAGTAAAGCGCTGAGCTGCTGTTTCTGTGCCGCATCTAAACTGGCGAGCACATCATTTTGTGTTTGCGTATGCACATGCAGCGCTTGCTCGATTTTTTCTAATCCCGCGTCGGTTAACGCCACCAACATGCTGCGTTTGTCTTCTGGATCGGCGATACGTTTGATCGAACCGACTTCTTCTAAACGATTAAGTCGGTTAGTCATCGCGCCGGAGGTGACCAGCAACGATTTATACAACTGCGTCGGCGACAAACAGTAGGGCGCACCTGCACGACGCAAGGTTGCCAGTACATCAAATTCGCCATCGCGAAAACCAAACGGCTCAAGCGCCTCGGCGCGGTTTTTCGCCAGATGTTTCATGATGCGCAGCATGCGACCAAATACCGCCATCGACGATGCATCCAATTCCGGCATCGCGCTGGCCCATTGTTCAACCACAAAATCTACGTGATCCGCCAAACTGATTCTCCTTCATTTGTTGCTTTGTGCGCACAGGCTATCTCAATTTGCAAAACTATCTTAACGTTAAGATACTTTCAACGTGCAAGGAGATGCAAAGTGAATCGTACTTTACCTGCGGTTGGGATGTTTGCCTTACTGGTTTTTGTTATCGCGCTCAATCTGCGCCCGATCATGGCGGCAATGGGGCCGCTGTTTCCGCTGCTTCAACGTGATGCGCAATTGAGCGCCACACAACTGAGCTTATTAACCACCTTGCCGGTGATCATGATGGGATTGGCAGCGCTGGCGAGTCCGCTGCTGTTGCGTGCACTTGGCGAAGTGCGCGGCATTGCGGTTGGATTGATATTGTTGATTGTGGCGAGCGTGGCGCGCGGTATTGATCAATCCGCCACGATGTTAATTACCAGCGCGCTGGTGGCAGGTTGCGGCATTGGTTTGATTCAGGCGCTGATGCCTGCGCAGATCAAACGCCACTTTGGCGCCAAAGCTGGCACGCTAATGGCGCTGTTCACCACCGGTATTATGGCGGGCGCAGCGATTGCCGCCGCCAGTGCCGCGCCGCTCGCGCATACACAAGGTTTGGCCATGACGCTGGCGATTCCCGTGATTCCAGCGGCGATTGCGCTGCTGTTGTGGCTGACCAGTTCACGCGGCATGGCACCGATTATTCATGCTGCACGCTCGCAAATAAAACCCTCAAAACGCGCCTGGCTATTGATGATGTTCTTTGGCATCGGCACCGGTGCTTACACGTTGGTGCTGGCATGGTTGCCGCCGTTTTATATGCAGCATGGTTGGCTGCCCGCGCAAAGTGGTTATGTGCTGGGCGCGCTGACATTAACTGAAGTGGTCGCTGGATTTATGTTGTCGGCGCTAATTCATCGCTTCCACGATCGCCGCCGTCCGCTGTTGGGGGTTTTAACGCTGATTTTAATCGGCTTGATCAGTTTGCTGATATTCGGCGGCGTGCATGCATGGCTTCCCACGTTGCTGCTGGGATTGGGTATCGGCGCACTGTTTCCCTTATCGCTGATCGTCACGCTAGATCACGCCCAAACACCAGAACAAGCGGGCGCATTGCTCTCCTTCGTGCAAGGCGGTGGTTATTTAATTGCCGCGATCATGCCGTTGATCGCAGGCATCGTGCGTGATCGCGCGGCATCTTTGGATAGCGCGTGGATTATCATGAGCGTGGGCATTGTGTTGCTGATGGCCATTGCGCTACGCTTCAAACCACAGCATTAATTGGCATGGTTGCGACAGGAAACGGTTGTCACGTTATATGTCTTGTTTTATAACGCTTTGCACACGCTTCTTGGTAGAACAAAAGGAAATGAACACGTGAACCTGTTTATCTTTTACGTTGGCGGTAATGCCGGAAAATCCAACATTGAAGTGCACGATATCCAATTCGTCGCAGCCGATAAACCTGAAGATGCCTGGCCCGCGCTGCGCGAAGCCTGGTTTGGCGACGCCGATAAAATTCATGTCGATGGCTATGCACGCGTGACTTGGGCGGATGGTTATCGCGTGACGTTGTCACCTGAGGCCGCGCAAGGCCATGAGAAACTTTTCTTTGTTAATGCCGGTGCGTACCATCCTTCAACGCTGGCTGAACTGCATGCGTTCGATCTGTTTGTGGCGAAAGATGCCGCAGAAGCCAAAGCTAAAGGCATGAAAAACCTGCTGCCTGGTGCGGATCATCAGCACAAAGACAACCTGAAAGATGTGGATGATTGCTTGCTGCTGGAAAAAATTGGCGATCTCTATATCCACTTAACGCCAGAAGCTAATGGTGAACCGTTCCGCCCAGAATGGCAGGGATATCAACCGATTGGCATTTAATTCGTAGCGGCGCGATTTATCGCGTTGTGTTGACCTTTTAAAATCAACGGAACGCGATAAATCGCGCCGCTACGGAATTGTGCGTTGATTGAAAGCGTTACTTAACTGATCGTCATTACATCATTTTTGGCGACTTCACCATCAAAGGAGCACGCATGTCCCCACAAATTGGCGTTGGCGTATTAATTTTCCGCGACGGAAAACTGTTATTGGGCCAACGCAAAAACAGCCACGGCGCGGGCGATTGGTCGGCACCGGGCGGCCACCTGGAATTTGGCGAATCGCCTGAAGACTGCGCGCGCCGCGAAGTATTAGAAGAAACCGGCTTGCAACTCGAAATACTGCAAAACGGTGCGTTCGTCAGCGATGTGTTTCCAGAGGTCAACAAGCACTACATCACGCTACTAATGGTCGCGCAGCACGCCAGCGGCGAACCGCAACTGCTGGAACCGAACAAATGCAGCGGCTGGCATTGGTTCGCACCAGAAGAATTGCCACATCCGTTGTTCGCACCGCTGCGCACCTGGCTGGAACGCGATGGATTGGCGGCGCTTCAGGCGCTGGCACAGTCAAGTTAAAGTAGTAGTTTCATCACCGTAACTTCTTCTTCAGCGATCATACGTTGTTCAACATCCTGCCAGCCAAAGCGTCGGTACAACGCTTGTTGATCCGGCGTATAGAGCCACAATGCTGAGATTGCACGTTGATGCGCTTCCGCAATTAAGCGCGTGACCAAAGCGCTCGCCAATCCTTTGCCTCGATGCTGTGAGGCAGTAAGCACTTCACCGAGCCAAAACTCACGTTCGGCAATATCGCTGATTTCATAGTGGATGATGCTGGCAGTCGCCATTAGTTCGCCTTCCGCCGAAGTCGTCACTAGCGTCAGCGTTTGCGCTGAGGGAGCATTACGGTCGATCAAGCGTTGACGTATGAGCGAGGCATCGCGCCAGTTGGGAAAATCTGACCATTCGCGATGCAGCATCTCTGTTACTGCATCGAACAACTGTGGCTGTTGGGCCAGTAGACTGATGTGCATTTATGATCCTGAGTGAGTATCAGCAAGACCAAAAACATAGCCCGAAGAGATAAAGGTTGCCAGGCAAACTGCGATGCCTGGCAATTAACGTCACGCTGCGCCGTTGGCCAACGCCACCGCATCTTCCCCCGCCGGAATACGCATCGGTGCATGCGGATCGGTCGCTGCTTGCCAAACCGCCTCGGCGACATCTATCGCTTTGGTGGTCGGCTGCGGCTGATGCATCGCATTGAAGATACCATCCAGCATCGGCTGATACGGTTCGAGTTGCGTATTCTCCATACGCGGCATCGCATTCTTACCGAAATCGGTGGTCGGCGCTAAACCTGGCAACACCAGGCGCACCTTCACATTGAACGGCTCAAGTTCCAGCGCCAGCGATTCCGTAAAGGCATTCACCGCCGCTTTGCTGCCGGTGTACACCGCCAGCAGCGGCAGCGATTTCAGCGTCACAGTAGAAGTAACATTGACCACTGTGCCGCTTCGATTCGCGCGGAACTGCGGCAGCACAGCCTGCGTCATCGCGATGGTGCCAAGCGTGTTAGTTTCAAACACGTCGCGCACCGTTGACATTGGCGTGCCTTCCAGTGAGGTCAGCACACCAATTCCGGCGTTATTGACCAGCACATCAATATCGCCCGCAGCGGCTATCGCGTTTTTTATGCTGGCGGCATCGCTGACATCCAAAGGCAGCAAATGCAGATTATCCGATGTTGGGAACAGTTCTGGATTTGGCTTACGCATGGTGGCGATCACTTTCCAGCCGCGCTCGAGAAAATAGAGCGCGGTGGCGTGACCAAAGCCAGAAGAACAACCGGTGATTAGAATCGTTTTCATCTTTCACTCCTGCATTGCATTGGGGTAGACGTTCACTATAAAGTCAACGTGCTGGACTCACTACAATGCAAAGTCCAGCTTTCATTCGCAGGAGTCCAAATGATCGATCCACTCTCAGAAATGGTGTCGTTGCTGCAACCGCAAGCGGCTTTCTCCAAACGCGCGCGTGGCAATGGCCGCTGGCGCGTGAGTCGCAGTGAAACCGGTCAGCCGTTCTATTGTTTGGTGTTGGAAGGTCGCAGCCAGTTGAAGATGAAAGGGCATGCGCCGATTATGCTGGAGCAGGGTGACTTTGTGCTGATTCCTGCCGCATGGGAATTTTGCATGACCAGCGCCGAACCGCCAGCCGATGATGCGCCTGACATCTTGCCGCAAATGCTCGCGCCCGGGGAGTTCTGGATTGGCGATCAGCAACAACCCGCCGACGTGCAAACGTTAATCGGCTATTGCCAGTTTGGCGCACCCGATGCCGGATTGATCGTCTCGCTGTTGCCGCAGTTTATCCGCGTGCGCGGCGAATCGCGCCTGACCACGCTGGTGCAATTGGTGATGGAAGAGTGTCGTGCGCAACGTCCGGCGCGCCACGTAGTGTTGGAGCGTTTGCTGGAGTTGCTATTAATAGAAGCGCTGCGTTCGATGCCGATCTGCAATGCGTGCCCTGGCGTGATGAGTGGCCTAGCCGATGAACGTTTAGCGGCGGCGATCCGCGAAATCCACGCCAAACCCGCTCACAACTGGACGGTTGCCGAATTGGCAAAAACCGCCGCGCTTTCGCGTTCCGCTTTCTTTGTGCGTTTTCGTGATGCGGTTGGTGTCGCGCCGATGATGTATCTGCTGACGTGGCGCATGGCGCTGGCAAAAAATCTGCTGCGTAACAAAAGCATGGCGGTGGCCGAAGTGGCGGAGCGTGTTGGCTATCGATCAGCCAGCGCGTTTAGTGTGGCGTTCAGTCGCTACGTCGGCCAGCCGCCCGCATGGTTCGCGGCGCATGAGGAAAGTTAGCGATAGAGCTTCAAATTACCGGTTAATCGGGTAATTTTTTTCTTCGGTCCAATCAATCCCATCGCCACCAATTCAATATGATTGCTGTGCGTATTGGCGATGCGTTCACCGTATTCATTGTAGGTTTTGCAGGATTGCGCCAGCGCGCTGAATGGCATGGCAAAGATCTCGTTATCCGCAGCGCTTATTTGCTGTAACTCGCGCAGATAATTACCACTCGCCAATAACACCGGCAGCGGCGCATAAATCACGCCGGGATAATTTATGCCATCCTGACTTAGCTGATCTGGCCCGACCAAATTGCCTATCAATTTTCCAAAACTAATGCCGATAACACTGGCAGCATTCATCGCCAATCCGGCGGGTAATTGTTGGTCGATCACAATAGTGCAGCGATGGTTATTTGCGTCGAAATCCATATTGTTTTTTCCTAATAAATGCGATGAAAGTGCGGCCAATAACTTTCCCGGTGCGCAAAAATGCACACTCTACGTAGGGTCGCCATTTATGGTGACCAGACCATCTTGCAAACCTGCTGAACGATGCTGGCAGCAAGAAGCGAACTAAAAGTATGCAGCAGCGCGCCCGAAAAGTGCTTGCGCAATGCATTGCCAAAAGGACGGATTAAGGATAAAAAATCCCTTAATCGCAAAAAAATGGAAAGGAATATCCACCTATGGCCTTAAGCAAGACAGATATAAAAATACTCCAGCAGTTGCAGCAGGATGCACGCATCACTAACCAACAACTCGCCGACGAAATCGGCCTCTCCGCGTCACCCACCTGGCGCAAAGTGCGCAAGCTGGAAGAGGACGAAGTGATTCAGGGCTATCGCGCCGTCCTTAATCAAAAAAAGATTGGCCTTAATGTGATGGTATTTGTACGCGTCACCATCGACAGCCACAGCGAAGCCGAAGCGCGTAAATTCGAACAAGAAGTAATGGCATTGGATAATGTGGTTTCCTGTTATAGCATCGGTGGCGACGCGGATTTCTTATTGCAAGTGGTGGCGGCAGATATGGATACCTACGCGGACTTTGCCATGTCGGTTATTCGCCGCTTGCCAGGGATTAAAGAGATGCAGAGCATGTTTGTGTTGAAGGAGATAAAAGGGTTGGCGGCTTGGCCTTTGGTATAGTTTCAGGGATATTTATATCTTTTAAATTAGTGACTAATAAACAATAATGTTGTATAAACTAATTTTTGGATCTTATCTAAGAGCTTAATGGAAATTATGAACTTTCCTTTCAACATTAGAACTTATTATAAATTTAGAAGGCTACTCATAAACCTTAATAGGGATTTAATGGATATATCTTCTAAAATAAAAGATGACCATTATGTTTTTGATGAGTTCGATTATCTTGTTATGGCTTTAGAAGATAGGAGATACTTAACTCATGGTGGAATTGATCTATGCTCTATCGTTAGGGAAATGGTGAAAATTGTTAGCTTTAAAAAGCATGGTGGAGCTAGTACTATCGATATGCAGATGGTTAGAACCATTACGAATTATAAAGAGCTAACAATAAAAAGGAAGATGTATGAAATGACATTGGCTATTTTGATAAACTTTAAATTCACAAAAAATCAAATTATGCAGTGCTACATGGATAATGCTTTTTTTGGCTCTCACCTTATTGGTGCTAGTTCTACTTCAAGGAAAATATATAACAAAGAAATTCATGAATTGAACTCTTTAGACAAAGCTAAGTTAGCAGCAATGCTGCTTAAACCAAGACCTAAGAAACCAAGCGAAGAGTGGTTCTTATCTGTTCAATCTAGAGCGATTTATGCGCAATCTAAGCGGCGATTTGTGAAACAAGGCGATTAAAAGTGTTATGGTGCTAGCCTGATGAATATTGCTATATGTCAATGGCTCGCTATCATAATCTTTTATTTCATCCCATCGGTTATCAGCAATATCTGTCAGAGACTTGGTAACTTTCCTTGCAGACTCATAAGCCCGGTTGGTTGATTTTAATGCCATAACAAGATCAGCAGGAATAACACTTTTGTTATTTTTAATCTCTTTTTTTATCTCTAAATGTGCAGTAGCAAGCTCATTATGAACATCAATTTCAATCCTAATTGCGAACTCATAGAGTTTGTGACTACTAAGATCAAAAAACATAGCGTTTAGATTTTTATTCCAATCAATGACCGAGTCTTGATAACCTTCACGCTCTTTATCAGTTAAAGATTTTTCATTGATTGAGGAAATAATTTGTCTAGTTCTATAAATTCTTTCAGATGACAATTTTTCAAAATTATCTCTGATAGCCTTTAATTCCGCAGCTTTCTTTTCTGCCTTTTTAATGCGTAGCTGATTTTGATTGTTCTTCTGTTGGAACTTATGAGAAATAAACACACCTACGAAGCCAGTTAAAATGAAGGTAATTAAGATTTTTAAAATATCAAACATCACTTACCCCTCGATGTGTTTTAGCGCAATTAATAGCTATTCTACATGCTTTACTTTAGCAAAGCCATATTTATATTGTATTTCTAATGCTTTAGGCGTTTTAATTTTTATATTGGGTAGGTTTTAAATACAATTGATATTGTTAGACTAATATAATCTCATTCTGTCGTGTTCGATTATGAAATTATTTTGTGTTTTTTAAATAGAATTATAATTCCAATCTAGTTAGGACCATTTTATATTTTAATCTCTAAATTTCATCCAACCCATCTCACAATTCCTTAACTCAAATTAGACACTTTCCTGCGTTAGCGCTGATACTCATTTCATCTGATTTCAAAAATTAAAAACCTGAAACAAAATAATTCAATCACTTAAATACCTCTGAAGCGTATTGGCGTTCTGCCGTACGCGCTTTGTCTTTTCTCTGCATGAGTAAAACAACGTGTTTAAATTAAATCCGGTGTTACTGAGCCTGGTGGCGGCGCAAGGGATGATGTTCCCGCTATTGCCGACAACGGCCGCGATATTAAGGACTTACACGCCTGAAGTAAATGACAATAAAGTCGGCGCTTATTATCTTTGCAATGGCAGCACACAAACCCTAAGCGGATTTCCGCGTTTTAAGCCCGGTGAATTTAGCGTCGGCACTTACGATAGTGACAAGGCGGCCATTTAACTAACCGTGGCAGCATCTTCGTTGCTTCCGGCATCGGCGTCGGCGGCAGTGCCACCATTAATAACGATGTGGCGCTATAACGCGGGAGTGCGTTGGACGTTTTGAGCCATCGGTCACCCTAAATGTCGACCCTACAAATGCCCACTTCCGTAGGGTCATCATTTATGGTGACCGCAAAAACATGAGTGCTCCATCAAATGGAATAACTCTTGCATCACCCTGTGCGATAAATCCTATCCACAGGGCGATGACCGTGAACCTCAACACCTACAAATACTTCAACGAAGTCGCCTCAACCGGATCGATCAGACGTGCGGCGGATCGCCTGCACGTCGCGCCGTCGGCGATCAGTCGCCAGATTGCGCTGCTGGAACACACACTGGGCGTAATGCTGCTTGAGCGTACCAATACCGGCATCCGTTTAACGCCTGCGGGTATGATGCTGGAGCGCTTTACACGCAAGATGTGTCGCGATCTCGATCGCATCCACGAATCGATTAAAAACCTCAAAGGTCTGCGCGAAGGCGAAGTAAAAATCTGGGTGATTGAAGCAGTGGTGCAGGCGATTTTGCCGCGCATTATGACCAGCTTTAATGAAAATTATCCGGCCATTCAATTCTCAATAAACAGCGAATCCTCTGACCGCACTATCGAAGCGATTATCCGCGATGAAATCGATATCGGCATCGTGTTCAACATGGGCGATCGCCCTGGAATAGAAGTGATCAAACGCTGTCCTGCACCAATTCAGTGCCTGGTATCACCGCAGCATCCATTGGCCCAACATCAGTCGCTGAGTCTGGAAGATATTTGCTTCTATCCGGTGGCGTTGCCGGTTTCCAGCTTTGGCATGCGGCAAACCTTCGACAAAGTCACGCGTAGCCTGCATCTCAATCCGCAATCCATCGTTAACACTAACAACCTTGAGCTGACCAAAGCGATGGCAATTGCCGGGCGCACGCTGACCATTGGGCCGCGCCAGATTGCCGCGCGGGAGATTGAGCAGAATATGTTGATCGCCATTCCGATTGATAACCAGGCGATGGAATCCGCCAACATCGAAATTTGTGTGCATCGCGACCGGTCGCTGTCCTTCGCCGCGCACCAGTTTCTCAAGCATGTATGCCGGGAATTTAACTGATTTCGTTTGCTCGCGAAGGTCGCGTTTTCTCACGCATATCGCGTTCTAAAACCGGCAACGCGGTGTGCTGCAATCGGTATTACTTGGGGTGGGAAAACGCGTGGTACTTATTAGTCATCGCTGAATACAGGCAAAAATCCATTGAGGGGAAAACGATGCCGAGCATCATGACTAACGGAATTCGCACCCATTACGAAATCGCGGGACGTGGTCCGGCCATCCTGTTTGTCTCCGGGCTGGGTGGCACCGCTGCGTATTGGCAGCCGCAAGTGCAGGCGTTCGCCGAGGAATTTACCGTGGTGACTTACGATCAACGCGGCGCGGGACAATCGGATCATCCGGCTGGCCCCTACAGCATTGAAACGCTGGTGGATGATGTGCAGGCGCTGATTGCCGCGCTGGAGCTGGATCGTCCGGTGCTGATTGGTCATTCCACTGGCGGGGCGATTGGGCAGATTCTGGCGGCGCGCGATCCGCAACTGCTGGCGGGCATGGTGCAGTACGCCAGCTGGGCGAAATCCGACATGCATTTCAACTGGTGTTTCCGTATGCGCCGCGCGCTGCTGCTCGGTAGCACGCTGGAAGAGTATGTGCACGGCAGCGCGTTGTTCCTCTATCCGCCGGAACATATCAAAGCCAATGCCGAAACGTTATCGCCAACGCTGCTGGCCTCGGCTACGCGCTTCCCGGCGCGCGAAGTGGTGCTGAGCCGCATTGACGCCATCATGGCGCACGATGCCAGCACCGCGCTGCCGCAGATTCAAACGCCAACGCTGGTGATGTGCGCGCAGGATGACATCCTGACGCCGCCATACCAATCACGTTTGCTGGCGGAAAAGATCCCCGGCGCGCAGTTAAAAATCGTACCGCAGGGCGGTCACAGTTTTTCTGAAACCGAAACACCACTGTTTAACCAAATTACCCGCGACTTTATGGCGAGCATTCACGCGCCAGTGATTGAACGAGGAGTCTGAGATGAAGAATGTTGAATTCGGCGTGTTTCTGCCGGTGGGCAACGGCGGTTGGATCACCTCAACCACCAGCCCGCAACTGCCCGCAACTTATGATTACAACAAGCAGGTGGCGATCCTCGCGGAACAGTTGGGCTTTGACTTTGCACTTTCAATGGCGAAATGGCGCGGCTACGGCGGCCCATCGCAACATTGGGATGTGACGCTAGAAAGTCTGACCACCATGGCCGGTATCGCCGAAGCCACCAGCCGCATTGGCGTGTGGGGCACGGTGCACACCATGGTGTTCCATCCGGCGGTGGTGGCAAAAATGAGCGCGGTGCTGGATCAGATCTCCAAAGGGCGTTTCGGTCTGAATATCGTTTCCGGCTCGAACCCAACCGACCAAGGGCAAATGGGCTTGTGGATGGATCTCGACCACGCCGAGCGCTACGAACTGGCTGCGGAGTGGTTGACGGTGTTGAAACGTTTGTGGACTGAAGATCGCGTGGACCACAAAGGCAAACATTACGAACTGATTGATTGCATGTCGAACCCAAAACCGGCCACGCCGCCGCCGATCATCTGTGCGGGCGCTTCCGATCGCGGTTTTCTGTTCACCATGGATCACTGCACCGGCAGCTTTATGCTCGGTTCCGATCATGACGATTTCATCAAAACCGGGCTGCGCGCCAAAGAGCTGGCGGCGCAACAGGGTAAACCCGATTTCAAAACTTACGGCTTGTTCACCATCGTGCCGGGCGCAACAGATGTGGAAGCGCATGAGCGCGTGGCGCTGTATGACGCAGGCGTCGACACCATCGCGCTGGATAACCAAACGCGCGAATACTCCGGCGACAAGAGCTTTAAGCAGAACACCATGGCGCAGCGTTTTGTCTCGCAGGGCGAGCAGCGTAATTCGATGACGCGCGCGGCTCTGGTGGGATCGCCAGAAACCATCGGTACTAAGTTGGCAGCGATTATCAAAGGCGCGCAGCTTGATGGTGTAACGGTGATTGTGCCGGACTTTATCGACGATCTGCGCACCGTCGGCACCGAAGTATTGGAAGTGCTGGAGCAGCACGGCGTCAACACCAACGCACGGGCATATCAGAAATCGATGTCGTAAAACCAGGTGCGCATAAATGCGCATCCTACGGGGCGAGTGCAGCGGTTTTGTAGGGTCGCCATTTAGGGTGACCGGAATCTTTCACACAACAATAAATCCACCTTTTCCGCGATGCGGATTGCCAGGAGTCGAGCGATGAAAATGAAGATGATGTTGGCTATTGCTGTCGCAGCAGCGATCGGTTGCAGCGCCGTTGTTCAGGCTGATGAGAGCAAACCGCGCGTGGCGGCGCTGTTCACCCAAACCGTCACTCAAGGTTCGTGGGATATGGCGGGCTATGCCGCGTTCAAATCGATGGCAACTAAAGAAGGTTTTGCGCCGAGCTACCTCGAACACACCACCTACGAAGCCGCGCCTTCCGTGCTGCGCCAGTTGGCTTCTGATGGCGTGAAGCTGGTTATCGCGCACTCATCGGGTTACTCCGCAGCAATCAAAGAAGTGGCACCGCAGTACCCGAATACCCAGTTCGTGCTTTATTCCTATGAAGGTTCTACCAACAATTTGCCGAACTATTCCGCGTGGTCAGTAGATTGGGATGAATACGGCTTTGTGCTTGGCGCATTAGCGGCGTCGGCCAGCAAAACCGGCCACATTGCGGTGATCAGCGGCGAACCGATTCCATCGGCAGAGCGTACCGTGCAGTTCATCAAAAAAGGCGCGGCTTATGTTAATCCTAAAGTGGTGGTGGATTCAGCGTATGTCGGTTCATTCACCGACGTAGCGCGTGCCAAAGAGATCGCCACCGGCGCGATTGCGCGCGGTGCTGATTTCGTCATTCCGTCGGCGGATACCGCTGATGCCGGCATTCAGCAGGCCGCCGATGAAGAGGGCGTGTTGACCATCGGCTCTTACACCGATCAAGCCAAATCGTTCCCGAACTCGATCATTACCTCCACCGTGATGAATTTTGATAAATCCTACGCCGATATTGGTAAACATTTCGCCGATCACCAACTGGGTAATCGCATCATCACCGAGAACCTGAAAACCAACGGTTGGACGCTCTCCACACCGTTCGCCCACGCCGATAAAGCGGTGCAGGACAAGGTGTTCAAGGTGATTGACGATATTAAATCCGGCAAGGTCAAGATTGAGGACTAACGCCATGTCCAGCCCGCTCATCGAACTCGATCACGTCTCGAAGCGCTATCCGAATGGCTTCGTGGCACTGGAAAAAGTGTGTCTGTCGCTGTTCCCCGGAGAGATCCACGCGCTGCTGGGCGAGAACGGAGCGGGCAAGTCGACATTAATGAACATCTTGTACGGCGTGCACGAACCGAGCGAAGGCGGCGTATTGATGAACGGTCGGCAGGTGATTCACCGTCGACCGGCCGATGCCATCGCCAACGGCATTGGCATGGTGCATCAACATTTCAAATTGGTGGCGCCGTTCAGCGTGGCGGAAAACCTTGCGCTGGTGGCGCGTGGCGATCGGCGCAAAGCCTTTCGTCGTCACGCCGATGTACGCACCTTTATGCAGATTTATGGCGTTGAGCTTGATCCCGGCGCAATTGTGGGTGAGTTGCCGCTGGCGTTGCAGCAAAGGGTGGAAATCCTTAAAGCGCTGGTGAACGACACGCGCGTGCTGCTGCTGGATGAGCCATCGACCATTTTGACGCCAGATGAAATTACGGCGCTGTACGCCACAGTGCGACGTATCTGTCAAAGCGGTACGGCGGTGGCGGTGGTGACGCATAACGTCGATGAAGTGCTGGCGAATACCGATCGCTACACCATTTTGCGCCGTGGCAAAACCAACGGCAGCGGGCTAACTCAAGGCTGCACACCAGATGAACTGGTGGAGAAGATTGTCGGGCGCACGGTAAGCAGCGGCACGCGTTTAGGCTTACAGCGCAGCGGCGGCGCGGAGCAGATGCGGCTAACCAACGTGCAGGTGAAAGCGGGCAGCGGATCGCCGGGATTACACAACATCAATCTCACGCTTGCCGCGCGCGAGGTGATTGGCGTGGCGGGCGTGGAAGGCAATGGGCAAAGCGAGTTGTTTGCGATTTTGGCCGGTGAAATGCAGCCGGACAGCGGTGAAGTGACGCGTGCAGGTGACAATGTCACGTTAGCTTTGGTGCCGCAGGATCGTCATCACGAAGGTTTGTCGTTAGATCTGCCGGTTTCCCACAATTTGCTCTATCCCGACATCATGCAAGGCGCTTATCGCCGCTTGGGTTTACTCGATCATCAAGCCATTGCCCAACGCGCAGTTGAAATGATCGAACAGTCGGATATTCGCACTCACTCACACGCCAGCCCGGCGCGTTCGTTGTCGGGCGGCAATCAGCAGAAGATCGTGGTGGCGCGTGCGATGGCGCAAGGTGCTTCGATCATTGTGGTGTATCAGCCCACGCGCGGCTTGGATATGGCGGCGGCGGAGGCGGTGTTGATGCGCTTGGCCGAAGCGGCTGATGCTGGCACCACGGTGATGATTATCTCCTCGAACATTGAGGAACTGATTCGCGTGTCGGATCGCATTGTGGTGATGAACGGCGGACGCATTACCGGCGCGGTGGCGGGAGATGAAATGAATATCGAAAGAATTGGCACCTTGATGACATCAGGGCGCGGAACGCAGATCGCTGGAGGTGCGCATGTCTGAATCGGTTACTTCGCTGGCGCAAACCAGCGCTTCATTGCGCCGCGTGCTGGCGCAGCTCAGCGCTTCGCGATCGTTGTGGATCACCCTGAGTGCGTTTGTTGGTTCGCTGATCATTGGCTTAGCGCTGATCGCGGCAATGGGTGTGCCGATGCGTGCGGCGCTAGCGACTGCTTTTGACGGCGCGTTCGGCAATATTCGCGCACTGTCCGACACGCTGGTATTTATGACGCCGCGTTTATTGGTGGCACTCGGCGCGTTAATCGCCATTCGCGGCGGCATGTTTAATCTCGGCGGCGAAGGGCAACTGCAAATGGGTGCGATTGGCGCAATGCTGCCGTTTCTCGCCTTCGGCGATGTCGGTGGTGCGCTGTTGCCATTATCGATTCTCAGCGGCGCGTTATGCGGTGCTATTTGGGGCGCGATTCCGGCGCTGCTGAAAGTGTGGCGCGGCATCGACGAAATCATCGTCACGCTGATGATGAACTTCATCGCCATCTATTTCCTGAAATATCTGGTGCAAGGGCCGATGCGTCCGGCCAATTCTAACTTCAATATGTCGGCGCAAATCCCCGCTGATGGCGTGTTCCAGCAGGTGATTGAAGGCACGCGTTTGCATGCGGGCGTGTTCCTCGCGCTGCTGATCGCTTTGGGTGTTTGGGTGATGCTCAATCACAGCGCTTTTGGTTTGAAACTGCGCGCCAGCGGGCAAAGTCCACGCTTTGTGCGCTTGCAGGGGCAATCTGCCGCCAAAACCATCCTTTCCAGCATGGCGATTTCCGGTGCGGTGAGCGGGCTGGCTGGCACCTTTGAAGTGCTCGGCGTGCAATACCGTTTGATTGATGGCTTCTCGTCTGGCCTCGGATTTGAAGGGTTGGCGGTGTCATTCCTTGCCGGTTTGCAGCCGTTTGGCGCAGTGATTGTTTCGCTCTACTTTGGCGCGATCAATAGCGCGGCGCTGGCGTTGCAAACCACCTTTTCGATTCCGGCGGCATTAGCCGATGTGCTGGGCGGCATGCCGATTCTGATTTTAGCGGTACTCAGCGGCGTGATGCTGGTGAAAGGGAGGCCGGTATGGAATTCAACACTGTAACGCTGGCGCTGTTTTTGGCGGGTGGCTTGCGCCTGTGCGTGCCAGTGCTGCTGGCGGCGCTCGGAGAAACCATTTCTGAACGCGCGGGCGTGTTCACCATTGGGCTGGAAGGTTTGATGCTGTTTGGTGCGTCGGCATCGGCGCTGGGTTTAGCCTGGACCGGTTCGCCGGTGATGGCGTTGGGCGTGGGCATGCTGGGCGGATTGCTGGCCGCGTTTGTGCTGGCATTAGGCACGGTGCTGGCGCGCGCCAACCAAATCGTGATGGGCATCGGCTTCAATCTGTTTGCCATTGGCGCCACCTCGTTTATTCGTCAGCTGTGGCTGAGCGGCGCGCCAGCCGCCGGATCGATGCGCTCGGTTTCGATGCTGAAACTGCCAATGTTGTCCGATTTACCGCTGGTGGGCCGCGCGCTGTTTTCGCAAAGTCCGGTGTTTTATCTGGCGGTGATCATCGCCATCGCGCTGTGGTGCTTGCTGCGTTTCACCCGCGCTGGATTGCTGCTGCGCGCGGTGGGGGAAAACGCGTTGGCTGCCGATGCCGCTGGACATGGCGTGTTGCGCATTCGCTTCAGCGCCACGCTGTTCACCGGTTTGATGGCAGGTTTGGGCGGCGCGTATCTGTGCATCGTCGCATCGGGCGGCACCTTCGTTGACAACATGACCGCCGGGCGTGGCTATTTGGCGATTGCCATCACCATTTTCGCCCGCTGGATGCCGCTGCGCGTGTTGGTCGTCGCCATCGTGCTCGGTTTGCTCGAAGCGTTGCAGTTCCAGGGACAATATCTTGGCGTGGATATCGCGCCAGCCTTGCTGATGGCGATGCCGTTTGTGGTGGCGCTGATTGCCTGGATCATGATGGGCAAAGCGGGTGCTGCGCCCGGTGATTTAGGGCGTCCATTCTTAAGAAACTCAGGTCGTTAACACTTTTATCAGGAGAAGCAGATGAATCAGGCAATCAATCCCGAAGGTTGGATTATCGGTAAAACCGCCACTGGCCTCAATCACCTTAACTGGGGCGTCAAAGCCGGTAATCATGTCTATGTCGCGGGTATGTTATCGACCGATCCCGTAGACGGCAGCATCGTCGGCGTGGGCGATATCGAAGTGCAGACGCGCCGCGTGCTCGACAGCATCAAAGTGGTTTTGGAAGCGGCGGGTAGCAGCATGGATCACGCCGTCATGAATCAGATCTTCCTGCGCGATCTGGATGATTACCACAAATTCAATGAAATCTACGTCACCTACTTCCCGGCGCTGCTGCCCGCACGTTTCTGCGTGAAGCTGGAAATGGTGCGCCCAGAGTTTCTGGTTGAGATCGCCACCACGGCGGTGATTCCTTCTTAATCGGTGCACATTTTCGTAGGGTCGCCATTTATGGTGACCACCTAAAAATAATGAGGTCATTTGCATGCAATACCGATATCTCGGGCGCAGCGGGCTGAAAGTCTCCGAAATCTGCCTCGGCACCATGATGTTTGGCGGCGCGACGGACGAAGCCACTTCACAGCGCATCATTGCCGATGCGCGTGACAGCGGCGTCAATTTCATCGACACCGCCGATATGTATAACAAAGGCGAATCCGAACGCGTGGTTGGCCGCGCGATTGCCGCAGAGCGTGATAACTGGGTGCTGGCAACCAAAGTCGGCAATCCAATGGGCGATGGCCCAAATCAACGCGGCATGTCGCGCAAGTGGATTCGTGAAGCGGTGCACGGATCGTTGTCGCGCCTCGGCACCGATTACATTGACGTGCTGTACATGCACAAAGCGGATTTTGCCGCACCGCTGGAAGAGATGGTGCTGGCGTTTGCCGATCTGATCCGTGAAGGCAAAATCGGTTACTTCGCGGTATCCAATTTCAAAGCGTGGCGCTTAGCGGAAACCGTGCGTTTAGCGCGTGAAGCGGGCATTGCTGGGCCTGTTGCTACCCAGCCGCTGTACAACCTTGCTAACCGCGAGGCCGAGGTAGAAATTCTGCCGTCTGCGGCTTACTTCGGCGCGGGCACCGTGTGTTACAGCCCGCTGGCGCGCGGCATCCTGACCGGAAAATACCGCGTCGGCGCTGCGCCAGACAGCGACAGCCGCGCAGGCCGTGCCGATCCGCGCATGATGGAAGCAGAATGGCGACCGGAATCGCTGAAAATGGCGAGTGAACTGGCGGCATACGCTGAGCGCAGCGGACGCCAACCGGCGCACGTCGCACAGCAGTGGGTGATGCGCAATCAACTGGTGACCAGCACTTTAGTGGGCCCGCGCACTTTCGAGCAGTGGCGCGATGGCATTGCCGCGCTGGATTGTCCGTGGTCAGCGGAAGATGAAGCGTTTTGCGATCGTTTGGTGTCTCCAGGCAAAGGTACCAGCCTCGGGCCGGTTGATCCGCATCATCCGATTGAAGGTCGTATTGTTCGCGAGAATTTGCCATGACAGATACTGTTGTTAATCCAATCACCATTGCCGATGCCTATCGTGGCGGCATGCGTCAACTGGCGGCGGGCGTGTGTTTGATCACCGCGCAACATGCCGGTCAACAGGGCGGCATGATCGCCACCGCAGTGACCTCGGTGAGCGCCGAACCGCCGACCTTGCTGGTGTGCGTCAATCGCAGCGCTTCGATGTTCGCGATGATTGCCGAAAGCGGACGATTTTGTGTCAACGTGTTGGCCGCTGATGCGCTGCCGCTGGTGGATATTTTCAGTAATTCGGCACGGCGTGAAGAACGTTTCCAGTCTGGCGAATGGCTGATAGCCGCCAATGGTTCGCCGGTGTGTGCTGAGTCGTTGGTCTCTTTTGAGTGTCGATTGGCGAAAACCGTGGATTGGCATACGCATGCCATTTTCTTGGGGGAAGTGACCGGGGTGCTGCATCCGCGCGCAGAAGCCAAGCCGTTGGTGTATTTGGATCGCGGGTTTCATCAGTTGGCGGGATTGTAGCGGGACGTGGAAGAGGTCGCCATGAATGGCGACCCTACGAAACCGCTGTTTTACAGCGGCATCATGATTACCACATCAATCTCCAGCAGCAGCTCCGGCTCGGCCAATGCCGCAATCTGAAACAGCGTGCTGGCCGGTAATTCCAGCCCGGCGAAAAACGCCTCGCGAATTGGGTGGATGTGTGGCACCAATGCCAAATCCGTCACGTAAGTGGTGGTGCGCACAATCCAGTCGCGCTGCGCACCCAATCCTTCCAGCAAGCGATCGATATTGGCGTACACCTGCTCGACCTGCTTTTGCATGTCATCAACGCCAACCACCTCACCATTTTCATCCCACGCTACCTGGCCAGTTGGAAATACCGGCGTGCCGGGACGAATTTTGACGTGATTGTAATAGCTACGCGCTTTGAGTCCGGCGGGATTGATGATGCTCATGATGCTTCCTTAATTGAAGGGATTCAGGCCAACAAGGTTTCAAGGCTAGCATCAGCACGATTGATTGCGTAATCGTATCTCGGCTACACCGCGTTGCGGATTAGGCAACGCGCTGTGTACGGCGGTCTTTCAACGTGGCGAAAGTAAATGCCAGCACAAACAACACGGTGTAGATCACCACGATGGTTGGGCCGGGTGCGCTGTCGAGGAAGAAAGAAGCGTACACGCCGCTGAAGCCGCTAAAGATGGCGATGGCGATGGCCAGCAGCATCACCTGCACAAAGCGTCGCGACAGCAATAAGGCGATAGCGCCGGGCGCAATCAACATCGAAATCGACAAAATCACGCCAACCGATTTCAGTGCCGCAACGATGGTAAGTGAAATCAGGCACAGCAAGCCGTAATGCAGCAGTTTGCCGTTGATACCGCAGGCGCGTGCCTGGTTGGGATCGAAAGCGTGCAGCAATAAATCGCGCCATTTGATGCCGATAAGCACACTGACAATCAGCGCGATGGCAGCGGTTTGCAAGATATCGGTGAGGCTGATACCCAACATATCGCCGAACAGAATGTGGTCGAGATGCACTTCCGGTTGCAGCTTTAAATACAGCACCAAACCCGCGCCAAACATGCCGGAGAAGACGATGCCCATCACCGTATCCGGTTTGATGCGGCTGTTTTCGCTGATATAGCCGGTGGCGACTGCGCACAATATCCCGGCGACGAACGCGCCAATTGCGTACGGCAAGCCGATCAACCAGGCGATCACTACGCCGGGAAACACCGCGTGGCTCATCGCATCGCCAAGCAGCGACCAACCTTTTAATACCAGGAAAGCCGATAACATCGCGCACGGCAAAGACAACATCAGCGTGGTGATCAGCGCCATGTTCATAAATTCAAACTGGAATGGACTTAATAATAATTCAACCATTGATGCCGTCCTCCAGCGTTTGACGTGCGCGGCGACGCGAAGCCAGCACGCCGTGTTTAGGAGCGAAAACAAACGCGGTCAGGAACACCAAGGTTTGCGCCACCACAATCACGCCGCCGGTCGCGCCATCGAGGAAATAGCTGCTCCATGCGCCGAGGAAGCTGGTGATGCTGCCGATGGTAACGGCAATCATCAACAGGCGCGGAAAACGATCGGTGAGTAAATACGCGGTTGCACCCGGCGTCACTACTAAGCAAATCACCATAAACGCGCCGACGGTTTGCAGTGCGGCGACGGTAGAAGCGGAGAGCAGGGTGAAGAACAGAATTTTCAGCCACAGCGTATTCAAACCCAGCGAACGCGCATGGCTTTCATCGAAAAATGTCACCATCAAATCTTTCCACTTGATGAGCAGAATGGTCAGCGTGATGATGCCAATCGCGCCCAGTTGCCAGATATCAGCCGGCGCAACTGCCAAAATATTGCCCAACACGATGGTTTGAATATTCACCGAGGTGGGATTGAGCGACACCAAAAACAGGCCAATGCCGAAAAACGAAGAGAATATCAGGCCGATAATCGCATCTTCTTTCAGGCGCGTGCGTTGATTGAGAAACAGCATGCTGCCCGCGGCTAATCCGCCGGAAAGAAAAGCACCGAGCGCGAAGGGCAAACCGAGCATATACGCGCCCGCCACGCCGGGCACAATCGCGTGCGACAGCGCATCGCCAATCAGCGACCAGCCTTTCAGCATCAAAAAGCAGGAGAGAAAGGCACAAATCGCGCCCACTAATGCCGCGATCCACATCGCATTGAGCATGTATTGGTAGCCGAATGGCTCAATAATCCACGACATGCTGCGCTCCTTGCTCGGGATTATTGGCTAATATGCGTTGCAATAATGCGGCGTTGCGATCGTGCAGCGCGCCGTCAAAAGTCTGCGCGAGGTTTTCTGCGGTGAAGGTGTCGTTGAGTAATCCGCTGGCCAGCACGGTGTTTTTTACCAGCACGCAACGATCGCAATAATCAGGAATCGCATTGAGGTCGTGGGTCGAAACCAGCATGGTGCGGCCTTCGTCACGCAACTCTTTGAGTAACGCGATAATCGCTGCTTCAGTTTTGACGTCAACGCCTGTAAACGGCTCATCCAGCAGGATAATTTGTCCGCTTTGCGCCAGCGCACGGGCCAGGAAAACGCGTTTTTTCTGTCCGCCCGAAAGCTCACCAATTTGTCGATGGCGATAATCACTCATGCCAACGCGTTGTAATGCTTGATCAACGCTAAGTTTGTCGGCCGCGCGCGGAATGCGCAGCATGCCCATGTAACCGTAACGTCCCATCATCACCACATCTTCTACCAGCACTGGGAAACTCCAATCCACCTCTTCTGATTGCGGAACGTAGGAAACGATGTTGTTCTTCAGGGCTTTTTTGGCGGGCATCCCAGCCAACGTCACCTGACCGGAAGAGAGCGCTACAAATCCCATCATCGCTTTGAACAAGGTGGATTTACCGGAACCATTCACGCCAATCAGTGCGGTGATGCTGCCAGCCGGGACGATAAACGAGGCGTTGCGCAGCGCGGTGTGGCCGTTGCGATAGGTCACGCCAACGTTTTCGACGTTTAATCCTGCGGCGGCGTTCATGATTGGTCTCCTGCGGTGATGCCTTTCACCACGGTTTCGGTGGTGACGCGCAGCAGATCGAGATAGGTCGGCACCGGGCCATCGCTGTTGCTCAATGAATCCACATACAACACGCCGCCGTAATGAATGCCGGCTTCACGCGCCACCTGCTGCGCCGGTTTGGCGGAAATGGTGCTTTCGCTGAAAATCACTGGAATGTGATGAGTGCGCACCGCATCGATCACTTTGCGTACCTGCTGCGGCGTACCTTGTTGATCAGCGTTGATTGGCCATAAATACAACTCTTTCAGGCCGAAATCGCGCGCCAGATATGAGAACGCACCTTCGCTGGTGACTAACCAACGTTGATCGGCGGGCAGTTGATCGATAGCCGCCCGCATCGGCGCAATGGTCTGCTGAATCTGCGCTTTATAGCGCACGGCGTTGGCCTGATAGATTGCGGCATTGGCGGGATCGTATTTCTGCAACGCATTACGGATGTTATCGACGTAAATCAACGCGTTATCCGGTGACATCCAGGCATGCGGATTGGGTTTGCCGTTGTACGGACCTTCGGTAATGCCCAGTGGTTGTATGCCCTGCGTCACGCTGACTTCCGGCACATCCTTCAAACGTTGGTAGAAGCGGCTGAACCACAATTCGAGATTGAAACCGTTCACCAGAATCAAATTGGCACCTTGCGCGCGTCGGATATCGCCGGGCGTCGGTTGGTATTCATGGATTTCAGCGCCGGTTTTGGTAATCGAGGTTACATTTGCTGCATCACCCGCCACGTTCTTCGCCATATCGGCAATCACCGTGAATGTAGTGACGACGTTGAGTTTTTCGGCGGCAACGGCCGAGAAGGTAGTGATGGACAGCAATATCGTTAAGGCGGGCAACAGGCGCTGAGTGAACATAATCGTCTCCAGAGAAATATAGCCAGTGCTATAAATTATAGCAGATGCTATTTATATGAGACATTTTTGCTCAATGCGCCAGCGAAATGACAAAAATTTACCGAGGAAAAGGGAAGTTGAAATGGAGGGAATGGGTCACCTGTAATGGCGACCCATTGGGATGAAATTAGCTGGCATCGAAAATCACATACAGCTTGCGCATGGTGTTTTCGATCACCCAAGTGCCTTCGGTGTTAGCTGCAAAAAACAACGAATCGCCGGGTTGGAAGGCCACGGTTTCTTCGCCGTCCGGCGTGAAAGCGCCATTGCCATTAAGGATGTGCATGATTTCCGCTTGTTTCACCGAGCGGCGATACGATCCCTCACCGCACTCAAAAATGCCGCAGTCGATGTCTTCTTTGCCGGGAATAATTTTCTGTATGCCGGATAACGCAATGCTGCCGGTGCCCGGCAATCCTTCTACGTTGCCCCAGGATTCCATGCTTGCGATTGCGGCGGGTTGCGCGATTTTTTGTACTTTCATCATTTCCCTTAAATATGTGTTGATGGATACGCAACGTATGCGCTGCAATATTGCGCAATAAATTGCGCCGCTACGGAATGTGCGATGATTGAACAGCGCACATTCCGTAGCGGCGCGATTCATCGCGTTGTTTTGAATTTCAGATTACGCATGCGGTTTAAAACCTGATGCGATTTATTGCGGTGCAATTAACAGATTCGAATGTTTATTTGTGCAGGTTTGGCAGAAACTTTCGCGCGATATCCCATAAGATAAGATTTGATTGCAGCGCCAATACCTTAGCGAGCCTGCACACCTTTTCATGCTGAATTCGCCATCACCATGGCTTGCGAGACTTAAGACGATGCGCATAAAAATCAATGCAGTGGCAGACAGTGAAGGTTTCCCCGAATCCGTTGATGTAATTGTGATTGGCGGCGGCATTATCGGTACGTCGGTGAGTTATGAGCTGGCAAAGCAGGGCGTTTCCGTGGCGCTGTTTGAGAAAGGCGTGATCGGCGGCGAGCAATCCGGACGTAACTGGGGCTGGGTGCGACAGCAAAACCGCGATCTGTATGAATTGCCGATGGCGATTCGCAGTTTGCAGCGCTGGGACGAACTTGGCAGTGAAATTGGCCTCGACCTCGGCTTTTCCCGTCAGGGCATCACCTATGGCACGCTGAACGAGAGCGACATGGCGCGTTGGGAAACGTGGGGAAAGCAGGCCAAACAGATTGGCTTTGTTAGTCATTTAATGTCGGCAAAAGAAGCGCGTGAACGCATTGGCAATAATGCGCCGTGGATTGGCGGCGTGTGGTCACCCAGCGATGGCCGCGCCGAGCCATCGTTAGCCGCTCCGGCTATCGCCACCGGTGCGAAAAATCACGGCGCGCATATCCATCAAAACTGCGCGGTGCGCGGGCTGGATGTTTCTGGCGGACGTATATCTGGCGTGTGGACCGAGCGCGGTTTGGTCAAAGCTAATCGGGTGATTTGCTGCGGCGGCGCGTGGAGTTCGCGCTTCTGCAAGCAATATGGCATCGAACTGCCGAGCGCCAACATTCTCGGCACCGCGTTTAAAACCACTGCCGCGCCGGAAGTGATCAAAGGCTGTCTTAGCACCGGCGGCTTGTGTATTCGTCGTCGGCAGGATGGCAGCTACACCGTGGCGCTCTCCGGACGCGGACAAATCGATCTCGCGCCGCAGAACATTCGCTATGCCACCAAGTTCTATCCGATGTTCCGCAGCAAAATCGCCAAAAAACTCAAGATTCGCGTTAACGGTTCGTTCTTCAATGGCCCTGAAGCGGCCGGTTCTTGGTCGAATCAAAGCGTGTCGCCATTCGAGAAAATTCGCACGCTGGATCCGGCGGCAGATAACGCCATTGTGCAGGAAGCGTTACAGACTTTGGTGCAACTCTATCCCGAGTTGAACGGTATCAAGGTTGATCACGCGTGGGGCGGCTGGATTGATACCACGCCAGATCTGGTACCAGTGATTGATGAAATGAACAGCCTGCCGGGCTTGTTTATCGCTTCCGGCTTTAGTGGTCACGGTTTTGGTATTGGCCCTGGCGCGGGATTGTTGTGCGCGCAGATGGTGAATAACAAACCGCTGTTCACCGATGTTGCACCTTACAGCCTGGCGCGTTTCGCCAAGGGCAATGCGATTCGTGAACCACAGATGATGTAAGGTTTGCCCGGTGCGCCATGATGCGCACCGGGCAAATCTTCACACATCCAAGCGGTGAATCACGTTCACAAACTCATGCACGCCGCTGTTGATTTCTCGCAGGCTGCGTGACAGCACGCTGATTTTATCCTGCTCGGTCACCACGAACTGCTTCACTTCATTTAGCTGCTGTTCCATCTGGGCGATTAATTGCGCGTTGTGCTCCACCACTTGCGTGATCTGTTTCGTCGCGCTGGAAGTTGATGCCGCCAGACGTCGCACTTCACCCGCCACCACGCTAAATCCACGACCGGCTTCACCTGCGCGCGCTGATTCAATCGCCGCGTTCAGCGCCAGAATATTGGTTTGCGAGGCAATCAGATTGATGGTTTCCACCACTTCGCTGATGCTTTTCGCCGAGGTATTCAACTCCGCGCCAATCGCTGTGGCAGCATTGACCTGAACCGCGACAATACCGGAATTGCGGATGGTTTCATCCAGCACTTCGTTGGCGTTGTCAGTGATTTGTGAGGTTTGTTCCGAGGTAGTGAGCGCGATATCAGCCACACGTTTCGCCGCTTCGACGCGCGCGGTGATATCCGAGGCAATCTTAATCACTTTGTAGACTTTGCCCTCGGCGTTATAAACCGGGTTGTAGCTGGCTTCTAACCAAATGCGTTCGCCACCCGCGGTTTTACGCTCAAAACGGCCCACAAAGTGCTGGCCGTTGCCGATCTTGCGCCAAAAGTCGGGATTCTCGCGGTAAAAATTGTCGTAGCAGAAAATACGGTGATGCTGGCCAACGATGGACGATAGCTGATATCCCATATGCTTAAGGAAGTTATCGTTGGCGCTGATGATTTGGCCATCTGGCGTGAATTCAATCACTGCCATAGAGCGATCGAGCGCGGTGATCACCGCTTCTTTATGTTCCAGTTCCTGATGACGTTCGGTGATATCCGATGCCACTTTAATCACTTTATACACGTGGCCTTTGTCATCGCTCACCGGGAAATAGGTGGCGCTAAGATAGAAGCGTTCACGCTGCTTGTTAAAGCGTTCGAAAATGCCGGTGACCGATTCGCCCGACGCCAGCTTTTGCCAGAAGGCGTAATAATCGGAAGATTGGCTATATTGCGGGCTACAAAAGATGCGGTGATGCTTGCCCTGAATCTCATTCAGCTGATAGCCGGTGGTTTCCAGGAACAGGGAATTGGCAGTGAGAATCTCGCCGCTGGGCGAAAACTCAATCCATGCAACATGTTGTTTGATCGCATTGATATCTTTGGCAACATCGCCGTTTTTATGAAACGACAACGAAAGACTCGACTTTTTCACACCAAACATGGGAAGCCTCAGGCGATTATTATGTCATTGAACATAAAGGCGCTCAGCAGGGCAATGAGCCTACCTGTACTGTTGCGCGTTATTTCCCGTAGCCGTCCACTCTAAAGGTGTCTCTCTGCACAAGGCGATGCGCAGGCCGGGATGTCATGGTTTTAATTGCTGCCTGATGTTGTTAAAGCCCGGACCGGTGAGGATCCGAGCTTAAGTGATTCTGATCCATTATCGGCGCTGATGTTGAAACATTTAATTAAAATGCAACAAGAGCAATTAGTGACCTGATTCCGGCCGCGTCATGGCTGGCAACGCGTCTTTTCTGGGGCGCGAGACAATGATGCCCAGAACGCCGCCGATAATCAGTGCCACCGCTACGATCAATAAACCGTAGTGATAACTGTGGGTCACATCTTTGATTTTTCCCAGTATCGGCGGTAATCCGAGCCCAACAAAATTTGCCACCGTATTGATAAAAGCGATGGAGGCGGCAGCAGCCACACCAGCCAATTTTTCTGTGGTAACTGCCCAGAAAATTGGCGTTAGCGCAAAGTTAAAACCGATAGTCAGTACCAATAGAATATAGGCGACCCATAAATTTCCCACATAAATGGCGGCTGCCAGCGCAAGCCCGGAAATAATCAGCGGCAAACCTAAGTGCCAACTGCGCTCGCGGGTTTTATCGGAATGGCGACCATTTAAATACATGAATAAACAGGCGAGCACGAACGGCAACGCCGAAAGCAGGCTAATCACCATATTGCTTTGATCCTCCGCCATGCTTTTAATAATCAACGGCATAAATAAGGTGATGCCAATCGAACCAAAAGCTTGCAGGAACCACACTAAACTCAGCAGCAGCACGGTTTTATCTTTCAGCGCACTGATCCAGGAATGATGTTTGCCAATTTCGACGCCAGCATTGTCCTGATGCAGGCGCTGGCGCAGCCAGGATTTCTGTTGCGGAGATAACCAAGGTGCATGCTCCGGCGTGTCTGGTAAACGCCACAGCACCAGGCAACCGAGAATCACTGCCGGAATGCCTTCCAGTACAAACAACCAGCGCCAACCTGCAACCTCAGCCAAGCCGTGCATATTCAAAATGGCACCTGAAATCGGCAGGCCGATGATCGATGCCGCTACCGAACCCATATAAAAGAATGACATAGCACGTGCGCGATGACTTTTGGGAAACCAGCAGGAGATGTAGTAGATAATGCCAGGCGCGAATCCTGCTTCGGCCATGCCGAGTAAAAACCGCATGATGTAGAGTTGGTTGGCGCTTTGAACCCACGCCATGCCCATGCTGACGATTCCCCACGTGATCATGATGCGGGCGATCCAACGTCGCGCGCCAACTTTGGTCATGATGACGTTGCTGGGAATTTCGAACAGAATATACGAAATATAAAACATGCCGACGCCCAAGCCATACATACTGGCGGATAAACCCAGATCGGCATTCATCTGTAACGCCGCAATCGATATATTGGTTTTATCCAGATTGGCGACAAAATAGCAGATGACAATAAAGGGAATAATCCGGCTATTTAACTTACTTAGCGTCGAACTGTTTAAATCGGAGCTAATCATAGTGACCTCAGTTATTTACTTGCCAGATTGAAACAGCAAAATACCTGGCCGGATAAAAAGCCGGGCAATATAATTTTTTTATTTTATTTAGGGCTATGTATTAAATGGGGCTGATGTACGCGATGAAGCGTTAACATAAGAAATGATTGTAGTACGATTAATTAACATTGTACTACAATATGGATCACAAAATGGAACATGACTCGGATTAGTACTCCACCACATTCATGCTGCGACGGTATTGGATTAAGCGCAGCGATGGTTAACTTTTTTAATGATTTTCCCCTAAATTGGCTGCCGTTGCTGGTATTCCTCCGCCTTCCTGACTAAACCTTAAAGCGTCCTTGTTAACACCTTGTTTCTTTCCGCATCGCTGATGCGAATTTTCTGGCGTGCGTTGCTGCTGTGACAGGCGCATGCCATTTTCATGGAGTTGATGATGAAAAAACACCAATCCGCGCTTTCGGCCGTGGCGCTTGCCACCTGCACCGCATTACTCACGCCGCTGCCCGCAGCGGCATGGGACAGTTTGACCGTTTTTGGCGATAGCCTGAGCGACAGCGGCAATGTCGGACGCTTCACCTTCGATGGTGCGCAACATCCGCTTTACGACGAAATTCTCGCCGCCCATTTAGGGCAAGATTTACAGCGTTCTTCGCAAGGCGGCAGTAACTACGCGCAGGGCGGTGCAGTGTCGGTACCAAAACTCGATCCTGATTTAAATACCCAGGATCAACTTGCCAGTTACCTGCAATCCACCGGCGGGCGTGCCGATAGTAACGGATTGTATATTCATTGGGTTGGTGCCAATGACATCGCGGCGGCGGTAACCAATCCGCTGACAGCCACCGAAACCATCGGCAACAGTGCGAACGCCAGCGTAGCGCAAATCAAAACCTTGTTAGACGCCGGAGCGGGTGCGGTGATTGTGCCGACCGTGCCGCAGCTCGGATCGACGCCGTATATGATTCAGACGGTGCTGCGTGCACTGGGCACGGCAGCGACGCCAGCGATGGTGGCGGCCTTCCAGTCGCTGGATAGCGTTACCACGCCGGATGCGGCAGCACGCCAACAAGCGGTGCAGGATGCATTTACTCAGGCGGCGGGCGTGGTATCAACGGTTCCGGCGGTGCGCGATGCGCTGGCGCAGCAGCTTTATGCGGCCTGGCAGAAACTCAGTCAGCAGGTAACTGCATTGTCCGATGGCTACAACCAGCAGGAAGAAGCCGGGCTGGCAACGCTCAACGGCAATATCGTGCGCGTCGATATCGCCGGATTATTCAGCGAAGTGATCGCCAATCCAACGCAATACGGTTTAAGCAACACCATCGGCATTGCGTGCCCGATTGGCACCTCGGCAGATGAATGCCAATCCAGCACGCCGGGCTTCTCAACCGCGCAGGATTATCTGTTCGCTGACCGCTTGCATCCAAGTCCAGCGGTGCATGCGATGATTGCCGATTACATTCAGTCAATTCTGGATGCACCGGCGCAAGTGGCGGCATTGTCGAAAGCGCCATTGATGATGACGCGTGATATGCAAAACACGCTGGATGGCCATTTGCAGCAGCAGCGTCAGCAACCAGCCAGCGCTGGACAATTCACCGTATTCGGCGGTTATGCCGGGCAGCATGTGGATTATCAAGGCGATGCCTGGAACAATGGCAACGCCAACAGCGCCAATCTCACGCTGGGTATTGGCTATCAGCTCACCGATAACTGGCAAACCGGCGTGCTGTTCTCCAACAGCAATCAGCGTCAGGAACCGTCGTCGAATTACGATTACAAACTGCGCGGCAATTTAGTGGCGCTTTATAGCCAGTTAACGGTATTTGATCAGGGTTGGATCAACGCCGATCTGCACTATGCCGATCTCGATTTCGACAGCATCGAGCGTGATATCCACATCGGCCCGGCGACACGCACCGAGCAGGGCAATACCAGCGGTAAATTGCTCGGCATGCGGCTACAAACCGGTTGGACGCTGCCACTTGGCGATCACTTGAGCACCGGCCCCGTTGCCAGCTATGCGCTGGATTACGGGCGCGTCGGCGGCTATCACGAGAACGGCGACAGCAGTACCTCGATGCGCTATTCCGATCAAACCACCCATTCGCAAATTGGTTCGGTGGGCTGGCGTGTTGATAGCAAACAGTGGCTGATTAATCCGTGGGCGCAGATCAGTTATAACCACCAATTTGGTGATACCGATTCGACGGTGCGCGCCGGATTGAAATCCACCCAAACCTCGTTTGAACGCAGTATCGAAGCCGGGGATAAGAACTGGCTGGATATGTCGGTGGGTGCCAACGTGCCGCTGGGTGAAACGGTGAATGCGTTTGCTGGGGTTTCGGCGGTCGGCGGCAACAGTGATTATCATCAGGTCACCTGGAACGTCGGGGTTAATGCCACGTTTTAATCTAGCAAGGCCAGTAACTCGTGGTTACTGGCCTTATGCAAATTTTGGCTAAACAAAAAACACGCAACGCCTTAATTATTCGCGAGATTATTGTATTCCCGCGTTAAGCTGTTTCCTTTTCCCAAGCCATTTCCCCCGCGTAAGTCGATCCAGCTTTAGCAATAACTTGCCTGCGAAAACTCTGTAAAAATTAGCGCTCCCGCTGCGCTTTTAACCGTTAATCATCACGTTACTTTGGCATATCTTTATCGAGTCAATTTTAACCCGTAATTATGACTGGCACTCCTCAACACATTAATTATCAGTTACTTATACTCGATGTGGCAGTTACTTCTCTTATCATTTCCGGGGTAAAACTATGACCAACGCTTCCAACAATGTGAATCCTACGCCACAAAATGCCGTTGCCGCCACCGCGCCCGTTATCCAAATTACCGATGTCGCGACGCTTAAAGCGACAGAACCTTCCGTGGGCGGAGAACTGGCCACGGTGCTGGAATACACGCGCGGTACTAAGGCTGGCGGTGGCGTGTTTGTGCATGACGCTACTGATACCACTTCGGTGGATGATGGTGGACTGGTTTTTGTTACACCGAGAGGAAAGCGCTGGAAACGTGTGGTGTTGGATTATAACTCGGTTACCGTACTGGATTTTGGTGCGGTGCCTGATGGTAAAACCGATTGCATCGAAGCGGTTAAACGTATGTATACATGGTCGCAGCGCGTATTACCTGCAGCTGGAATACGCTTCACAGCAGGCGTATTCAGCATGTCGACCTTTGATATCTCAGCCAAAGAGATCAATCGCTTTAAGGTTTCTGGCGCCGCCGTCACCTTTGGTTATTTCCCCACCACCACGCTGGTATTTAACTGGGCAACTCAACCGCGTGGTGAGCACTTCTTTAAAGTTCAGGCGCGTTACGCGGAAATATCCGGACTGGTGATTAAAGGGATGAGTTACAGGCCCGGCGGCTCGATGTGGGGCGATGGCGATGGCGGCACGGCGGTGAATACGGTGGGATTTTTTAAGAACACCATTGTAGGCGGCCAATTCCTGCGCGTCAGTAGTATGGAGTTCCGTTATCTCGGCGGTAAAGCATTGGATTTGATTGATACGCTGGATTGTAAAATCGATCAGTTTTATTCGCGCTGCTGTCAGGACAGCCTGATTTATGCCCGTTGGTCGGATCGTGAAGCGGGTGCGTGGGATCATAGCACCGCGATTGAACTCTCCAACTTCAATCTGCAATTTGGTTACAACAACAAACCGGTATTCGACCTGCCGCGCTGTACGCAATCGTTTATTCGCAACGGCTGGATCGAGCATTCGGATTACGCTGGCGATCTCACCAATGGCCAATGGGTCATTGAAGGGCTGGCAATTGAATCAACCACCAAACCATTACGATTGGGCTATTGCCGCGCCACGATAATTCAAAAAAGTATTCACAACCAGAGCGCCGGATTTGATTACAGCACCGATGGTTTGGAGGAGTGGAAGCTAATTGGTGAAGGCGATCGTGGCGTACTGGAATTGTCGGATTGGGGCGTAATTACTCAAAGCTTAAATTACGATTTCATTAGTTCACCGCACCATATGGATAATCGCACCGATGCCAATAAATGGTTTTATGTGGGCGAATTTAATTTCTCTGATGCCACTTCGCAGATACATGTGCGTGTGGTTGGCACCGCACAATATTTATCTCAAAGTGAAACGCAAACTGATTACAGTTTCCGCACGCCGGAAGGCGCGGCAAATATCTATTTGCAGGCGCGAGCCGAAGGCGACTCTATTGGTAGTTGGTATGCTGAAGGTTCAAGCCCAGTAGTGAAAGTGCATATCTCCGGCAATGGTGCCAGAACCAAGTTGTATGTGAAAATCGCCGCGTATACCGGTTTCTCCACCGCGCTGGTCACCACCAATGGCAAGGATCGTTATCAGGCTGGATTGTGCTTTATCTTCCGTAAAAGCTTTACGGCTTGCACCGCGCAAGAGAGCGCCACGCTGGATGCGGCAAAAGTGGTGGCTTTCGAACAACACTGGATCGGAAATAAGGACGTTGGCTTTGGCTATAACAACAATAAAGAGTTGTTATTACGGGGCGAAGTGATTAAAGGGGAAGTCGAAGAATATGAACCCGGTAAATATCGCACGCGCCGGTATTTGAAGGTGCGCGTCAATGGTGAGGCGTGGAGTATTCCATTAAACGACGCTACCAATCCATATATCTAAATATCAAGCCAGCAACTGGGGTTGCTGGCGTTTATTATGAAATTAACTCCCCCAACGGCTGCGCAGATAATTAACGGCTTGTTGGGTTTGTGGCTGATTGAGGTAATTCTCGCGGAATAAAATCGTGCCGTTGATTTGTGGCACAGATTCATTGAGATCGAGCTGTTTTTTCAGTTCGGGCACGCCGCCATTTACCGTCCAATCCGGCTCGCTTTTCGAGGCTTCGCCGACTTTATATAGCGCAACGCCGATATACAGCCGCGTGTGCGTCGGTTTCACCACGTTCGCCCACCAGTTTGCCAGCACATCGTAACGTGCGGCCTGGCGTGCAAATGGCCAATAGATTTGCGGCGCGATGTAATCCAGTAAGCCCATCTGCACCCAACGGCGTGTATCGGCATAAGCTTCATCGTAAGCCGCTGCACCGCGCGTATCGGAACCGGCAGCATCATGGGAAATATTGCGCCACACGCCCGCCGGGCTGACGCCAAACTCAACGTTAGGTTTGAGTTGTTTGATGGTGCGCGACACTTGTTCGATCAGCTGCAAGGTGTTGTTGCGACGCCAGTCGGCTTTCGAGGCAAATCCCTGACCATATTGGCGGAACGTGGCGTTGTCATTCAGCGTTGAATCGGGCGTTTCGGTGTAGAAATAGTCATCAAACTGCACGCCGTCGATGGCGTAATGTGACACCACTTCAGCCACGATGCTGGTGATCCAATCGCGCGCGGCAGGAATGCCGGGATCGAGCACAAAGCGGTCGCTGGCGGTGCGGATCCAGTCGCGATGTAACACAAACACGCTGGCAGGATTGAGCGACAAAGTATTATTAAGCGCGTTAACCGTGGACGGTTTGACGTTGGTGGAGACGCGATACGGATTGAGCCATGCATGCACTTTCATGCCGCGTTTATGCGCCTCATCCAGCATAAATTGCAGCGGATCGTAGCCGGGATCTTCACCAATTTTGCCGGTCAACATATCTGACCACGGCAGGATTTTGGAGTGCCACAACGCGGTGCCATCGGGTTTGACCTGGAAAAATACCGTGTTAATGCCCAGGCTTTTCAGTTTATCGAGTTTATCGATCAACGCTTGCTGCTGCTGGTGGATGCGATTGTCCGGGCTGGCGTTCACTGAGTTAATCGGCGGCCAGTCGAGGCGCGAAACCGTGGTGAGCCAAACGCCACGCATCGGTTCCTGGCGGGGAAGCGGTTTGGTGGGCAACGGCGTTTTGCTTACCGGCGGAAAGGGCGTCACCAGCGATTTTGGCGGCGGCGATGAGCAACTGGCAAGCAGCAAGCCTAGCGTAAGCAGCGTGACTGATTTTGCAGCGAGAAAGCGTGATGAACCGGCGATGATAAACTCCATTTCTTACGAATTACCGTTCGAGGAGCATCATTCTCTTATCATGCCGACTAAAGTCAATATAATGCGCACCGCATCGGAGCGGCGCAATTTATTGCGCAATGCCTGGATGGGCAGCGAAATACCATGAAGATGCGCGATAAATCGCGCCGCTACGATACATGCGGTCAATGACCCATATAGATTTCTATTTAATCGAGGAACCCAAAACCTATGCAATATGAAGACCTTTATCGTCGTATCGGCCAGATCGTCTATAGCTGTGGCCCGGAAGGCGCGCGGGAATTGATCGTGCAGGCTGAGTTATTTACCGACGGTGATGGCGGGCAATATCAGTTCGATTACATTGATGAAAAGGGTGAGCCAGATTGGTTTGAACCCGATGCGCGCGCAATTGGCGATCTGTCTGAGGCGCTGAAAGATTTTCAGCAGTATTTCATCGACAACAACATGACCAATGGCTTGCCGGTGTGGCGAAAATGCGTGGTGACGCTTAACGTCCCGGAAGAGGCGATCAGCATCGACGTGCAATACGATTAAATGATTCCGCGGCATCCTTGCCGGGATTGCTGCGTTATGAGCGGACAGCCACCATCTCGGCGTTTTTACGTGTGGCACGTTTGCGCTGCACAATTTGGCTGGCGACGATCACCGCCAGCGTCAACAAACCGGTGGCGATAATCTCTGAGCGGTGTTGTGGATTGAACAGCATGGCAATCAACACGCCGACGATGAACACCATGGTTGCCCACGTCAATCCTGGGAACAGCCACATGCGGTAACTGAGTTTCTCGCCGCGCGCTTCACGCTTTTTGCGCAGGACTAAATGCGACGCGGCAATCACCAAATACACCAGCAGGGCAATCGCGCCGGAACTGGCGAGCAGGAACTCAAATACCGCGCTCGGTGCCAAATAGTTGGCGATCACCGCGAGGAATGCGGCGGCGGTGGAAAACAGTACGGCAACCCACGGGGTGCCGCTGCGCGTGGTGCGGGAAGCGATGGCAGGTGCATCCTGACGACGCGACAGCGAGTAAATCATGCGCGAGGCGGTATATAACGCCGAGTTGAGACAGCTGCACACCGCAATCAGCACCACCACATCAACAATCTGCTTGGCATACGGCAGATTCATCATCTGCATCGCGGTTTGGTACGAACCGGCTTTCATCAGCGAGGGTGTGTTCCACGGCACCAACGCCACCACGATAAAGATCGACAGCAAATAGAACAGCGCGATACGCCAAATCACTGAGTTGGTGGCTTGGGTGATCTGCTTCTTCGGCTCACGCGATTCGGCGGCGGCAATCGTGACAATCTCGGTGCCCATAAACGAGAACATGGTGGTGAGAATCGCCGCCAGCACCGCGCTGATGCCGTTCGGCATGAAACCTTGCGTATCATACAGATGTGAAATTCCTTGCGTGCTGCTGCCCGGCATCAAGCCAAACACCGCCAAACTACCGGCACAGAGAAATGCCACAATCGCCACCACTTTCAGCAGGGCAAACCAGAACTCAAACTCACCGTAGTTCTTCACGCTGAACAGGTTACTGATGGTGAGGATCGTTGTGATCGCCAGCGTGTACTCCCACACCGCCACTTGCGGAAACCATGAATGCAAAATGGTGCCTGCGGCGTTGGCTTCCAGTGGAATGACTAAAACCCAAAACCACCAATAGAGCCAACCGATGGTGAATCCCGCCCAGCGGCCGAGTGATTTGTCGGCATAGGTGGAGAAGGAGCCGGAATCTGGCGCAGCCACCGCCATTTCGGCCAGCATGCGCATAATCAACACCACCAGCGCACCGGCGGCGATGTAAGCCAGCAACACCGCTGGACCCGCTTCAGCAATCGCATGCCCCGAACCGACGAACAATCCAGCGCCAATCACACCACCAATTGACAACATCCGCACATGACGCGGTTTCAGGCTTTGCGCCAATACATCAGTATTCTGTGAACTCATCAAAATTTCTCCAAAGCGTCTCTCAAGCAGTGTGTTACACCGCCCGTTTGCAACAGGTGAGAAGCCCAGCCCGGCGCGCGAGCTGGGAAGTGAGACAATGCGCTACGAATCGAAATGCGGGCTCAGCACGCTGCCGAGGATATCCAGCGCCTGCGCGAATTGCGCATCCGGAATGGTGAGCGGATAGAGGAAGCGGATGACATTGCCTTGCGGGCCACAGGTGAGCAGCAGCAGGCCGCGTGCCATCGCTTGTTGTTGAATGGCTTGCGCGGTTTGTGCCGACGCGAATTCCACCGCGATCATCGAGCCAAGACCTCGAATATCGGTGATCGCTGAACAATTACTGCACGCGCTGTGCAAAAAATCAGTCAACTGCGCGCCAAGTTGCGCCGAGCGTTCACACAGCTTTTCGTCTTCAATCACATCCAGCACCGCGTGAGCGGCGGCAATCGCCAGCGGGTTGCCGGCATAAGTGCCGCCCAAACCGCCAGGGCCAGGCGCATCCATGATCTCTGCACGACCGCTCACCGCCGAGAGCGGCATGCCGCCCGCCAGGCTTTTCGCCATAGTGATGAGATCGGGTTTCACCGCGTAATGGTCCATAGCAAACAGCTTGCCGGTGCGGGCAAAGCCGGTTTGCACTTCATCGGCGATCAGCAGAATGCCGTGTTCATCTGCCAGTGCGCGTAAGCGGTTGAAGAATTCCGGCGGTGCGACGTGGAAGCCGCCTTCACCTTGCACCGGCTCCAGCACAATTGCGGCAACGTCTTGTGGCGCGATGTCCTGGGTGAAAATGTCCTGCAAACTGGCCAGTGCGTCGTCGGTGCTGATACCCGTCACGCTATTGGGATAACGTGCGTGCCATACCGAAGCGGGCATTGGGCCGAAATCACGTTTGTAAGGTGCCACTTTGCCGGTCATCGCCATGGTCATAAAGGTGCGGCCGTGAAAGGCGTTGCCAAAGGTGATGATGCCGTGACGACGTGTGGCGGCGCGTGCCACTTTCACCGCATTTTCCACCGCTTCTGCGCCAGTGGAGAAGAACGCGGTTTTGGCTTTACCGGCGATTGGCACCACGCGATTGAGGCGTTCCGCCAGCGCGACATAGCTTTCGTATGGCGTCACCTGGAACGCAGTATGGGTAAATTTTGCTAACTGATCGGCAATCGCCTGCACTACGCGCGGATGGCGATGACCGGTGTTCAGCACCGCAATGCCGCCAGCGAAATCAATCCAGCTATTACCTTCAATATCGCGCAGCGTGGCGTTTTCTGCCTGCTCTACGTACCACTGACAAAGATTGCCGTTACCGCGTGGCAGGGCATCATCTTTGCGTTGTTGCAACTGGCTGTTTTTACCTTCCATAACCTTTCCTTAGCGATAAGCATCTTTACAATTCGCGACAAACACGCTTATTTATCCCTGCGCTGCGGTATGTTGCCAGAGCCACTTTTAGAGAAAAGGATGGAGCCAATTGCGGAGTTTGTACGCCGATCATGTATTAGAACGATTGCAGTTCATGCCGGAAGGAACCTTGCAGCAGCGTCTGTTGGCCTGCATGCAAGCGGCTATCGTTGAAGGGATTTTTCCGCGCGCTACACGCTTGCCTGCCACGCGTGATTTGGCGCGCGAGCTGGCGGTGTCACGCAATACCGTGCTGAACGTGTATGAAAATTTGATGGCGCAGGGTTACGTTACAGCTCGTACTGGCAGCGGCACGTGGATTGCGGAACATTTGCCGGAAGGATCGCTCAACACGCCACGTAATCCGGCGGCAAATACGCCTTTGGCGGCAAAACCGGCGGCGATCTCCAAACGCGGTGCATCGTTGCTCGGTCATGCCAATGCTTCGCCGTATCAGTGGGGCGCATTTGTACCTGGCGCGCCGGATGTCACGCAATTCCCGCATAAACTGTTCAGCCAGATTCAAGCGCGTTTGAACCGTGAACCGGATGTTGAACGGCTGATTTACAGCAGCAATGGCGGTTGCCCACAACTGCGCCAGGCGCTGGCGGAATATCTCAGCGTGGCACGTTCGGTACGCGCCGATGCCGATCAAATTATCATTACCGAAGGTATTCATCAGGCGGTGGATTTGGTATCGCGCGTGTTGTGCGATCCCGGCGATCACGTGTGGATTGAAGAACCAGGTTATTGGGGGACGCGTAACTTACTGCGCATAAATGGGCTGAAAATCAATGCGATTGCGGTGGATGAACAGGGATTAATTCCCGATTTACCGCCGCGCAGTCGTGCACCAAAGATGATTTTTGTGACACCGTCACACCAATATCCACTCGGCGTGCATCTTAGTCTTGAACGGCGTAAGCAGTTGCTGGATTTGGCGCATAAACACAAAACCTGGCTGGTGGAAGACGATTACGACAGTGAGTTTCGTTTCTCCGGCCAGCCGTTTCCGTCTTTGCAAGGTTTTGAACCGAATGCGCCAGTGATCTACATGGGCACTTTTAGCAAGACGCTCTATCCGGCGCTGCGTCTTGGCTATCTGGTGGTACCGAAAACTCTGGCGCAGCCGTTACGCGTGGCGGCCGCAGAACTGTATCGCGGCGGGCATTTGTTGGTACAGCGTGCGTTGGCTGAATTTATCCAGAAAGGGCATTACATGGCGCACGTGCGGCGCATGCGCAAACTTTACAGCCAGCGCCGGCGCTTTTTAATCAGCCTGATTGAACGCTATCTTGGCGCGGCGTTTTTGCCGCTGGTGAATCATGAAGCGGGATTGCATTTGGTGATGAATCTGCCAAACGGTTGTGACGATGTGGCGGTGGCAGGATTGGCGTTGCGGCGCGGCGTGAAGGTGCGGCCGCTATCGCAATATTATATGCATCCGCAGGAACGACGCGGGCTGCTGCTGGGTTTTGCCTGCGTTGATGAACGGCAATGCCAGGATGCGTTTGGTACGTTGAAAGGATGTTTGGCGGAGTTAGGGATTATTTGATAAAGAGGTCACCATAAATGGCGACCCTACAACAAAATGACGCGTTTTTCGTAGGGTCGCCATTTATGGTGACCTGGTAAGCTTATGGTTGTCCGATGCTGTCTAAACGCTGCACGATTTCAGGCGTTAATGTCACCTTCGCGCTCGCCAGGTTTTGCTGCAAATGCTCCGGCGACGAGGTGCCCGGAATCAGCAAAATATTCGGTGAACGTTGCAGCAGCCACGCCAGTGCCACTTGCAGCGGCGTCGCGTTCAGCTCATTCGCGACGTCAGTCAACTGATCCGACTGCAAAGGAGAAAAACCGCCGAGCGGGAAGAACGGCACGTAAGGAATACCTTGCGCCGCCAACTGGTTAAGCAACGCTTCATCATGGCGATTGGCGAGATTATAAAGGTTTTGCACGCAGGCAATCGGCGTCATGGCTTGCGCATCGGCCACCTGTTTGGCGGTAACGTTGCTTAGCCCGATGTGGCGCACCAATCCACGCTCTTTCAGCTTGATCATCGCTTCAACCTGCGGCTCCAGCGAACCTTCTTTCGGGCCGTGCACGTCGAGCATGGAACGCAGATTAACCACTTCCATCACCTCAAGCCCAAGATTGCGCAAGTTATCTTCCACCGCTTGCGTCAACGCTTCCGGGGTAAATGCTGGTAACCAGCCGCCTTTTTCATCGCGACGTGCGCCCACTTTGGTCACGATCACCAGGTCATCGGCGTAAGGATGCAGCGCTTTTTTAATCAATTGGTTAGTGATATGCGGGCCATAAAAATCGCTGGTATCAATGTGATTGACGCCTGCGGCAACCGCATCACGTAAAACCTGCAATGCGCGGGCTTCATCTTTTGGCGGACCAAACACGCCCGGTCCCGCCAGCTGCATGGCACCGTAACCGAGTCGTGCAACCTGGCGATCGCCAAGTGTGTAAGTCAATGCGGGATGAGACATGGGAAGCTCCTTTGTCAGTGTGTGGTTAGATTGTAATCGCTGAACGGCTGTGCAACTATCCGCACAAAACAGGACACAGTGTACGAGGTAGCGAACAATGGCATTGGATATCGCATTGCTGCATGCGGTAGTTTCGGTAGCGAAAGCCGGTGGGTTTCGTGAAGCGGCGCGTATGACCGGCAGTAATCCTTCACGGATGAGCGATGCGGTGCGGCGTGCCGAAGAGCAGCTTGGCGTGCGGCTGTTTAACCGCACCACGCGCACTGTGGCGTTGACCGAAGCTGGCAGGGCGCTGATGTCGCGCTTGTTGCCAGCGATGAACGAAGTGGATGCTGCACTGGATGCGCTGAATACTTTTCGCGACACGCCGGGCGGCACGTTACGTTTGAATGTGCCGGTCAGCGCGGCACGTTTGGTGTTGCCAGCGATTGTGCCGGGATTTTTGCAGTGTTATCCCGATATCCAGTTGGAAATAGTCGCAGAAAGCAACGTGCAGGATATTTTCCGCGACAGCTGTGACGCCGGGATTCGTTATGACGACCATCTGGAGCAAGATATGGTGGCGCTGCCGATTGGTCCGCGCACCCAGCGTTTTGCGCTGGCGGCTTCACCTGACTATTTGGCGCAACACGGCACGCCACAACATCCGCGCGATTTAATGCAGCATCGCTGTTTGCATGGACGTTACGCCACTGGCGTGGTGGCGGAATGGGAGTTCGCTTGTGGCGAGGAAACGGTGCGACTGCAACCCAAAGGCCCATTGATATGCAGCATCGGCGCGGCGATGGATTTGACCGTGGAAGCGGCGATTGCCGGAAGTGGCGTGGTCTATCTGTTCGAAGATTGGATCAAACCCGCATTACAAAACGGCAGCTTGCAGCCGCTGCTGCCCGAATGGTGGCTGAGTTTTTCCGGCTTGTGGTTGTATTACAACGATCGCCGCCTGATCCCTGCGCCGTTACAGGCGTTTCTGGATTATGTGCGTGAGCTAAATGAGCGCACGAAACCGTAGCGGCGCGATTTATCGCGTTGTGTTGACCTGGCATTCAGCCCATCCAGGCATTGCGCAATAAATTGCGCCGCTATGGATGGTGCGGCTGTTCAGATTGCAGCAACTTTAATAGATTCAACCACGGCTGGCTGTCGTTAAGCAGCTCGCAACTGAGGTTTTCAATCGTCATATGCTGCGCCATCGCCGCGCGGCGCAGCAGGTTATACGCATCGTCTTCCTCCAGCTGTAATTCGCGCATCACCCGCAGCTGAGCGGAAAACAAAAACTTGCGCGCGCGCAGGCGCTCTTCCTGACGTTTCAACTGCGCTTCCAACTGATTGATGCGTGCGGCGCTATCGAGTGCCAGCGTGAATGCGGTCATCACGCCATCGAAACGCACCGGTTTGCGCATGTAGCTGTCAATCTTCTGCTCGGTGATCCATTGTAAGCGCGACGGCGTTTCCATCGCGGTGAGCACCACTTTCGGCAGCGCCGGCCACGGCAGCTTGTGTGTCGGGTGAAACAGTGCCGGATTATCACCATCAAACACCAACAGTTGCTGCTCGATTAACTGTGCGTCGCTGGGAAATTCCGCGTGAAAGTCACCTTGAATGCCCATGCGCGCAAACTGCTGCGCCAAATGTTGATTATCGCGTTCGGAGCAGCCAATCACGCACACTTTTAGTCCGCGCATTTGCACGTTTTTTCGACTCATGCGCTTTCTCCGCCGTCCGCCAAATGATCAATATCGGTCCACGCCAACCACGGGTCGGGTTTCACCGGCGCGGATTGCTGCCAGAAGCTTTCCAGCTTACCGTTGTGACAGCGCGCCAGATGTGGCGTGAGCCAGCAGTGATTGTTATCGGCGTCGATGTGAACTGGCCCAGCGGGGGAATCCATCTCATCCTGCAACACCGCATGACGCACACCTGCAACTTCATCACTGCCGTGACGCGCGATGGCGCGCGCCAGCAAATGTCCCGCCAGCCAGGCGCTTTGACTATCGACGGAAGGTGACACCTGATCGCCAAAGCGTTGGCGATAGCAGCGCAGAAATTCGCGATTGGCGGCATTGTCGATGCTTTGGAACCAGCTAGCTGAAACCAGATAACCTTCCAACGGTGCGGCACCAATCATCTGCACTTCCGGTTCACATAACGTCAGGCTGAGTTTAAGCGGTTGGTTCAACCACGGTTGTTGCAGGCTGGCTTGATGCCACGCGCGATAGAAGCTGTACGCGCTTTTGCCGACCATGGTGTTGAGGATCACTTTCGGTTTGCGTGCGAGGATATCGGCGATCACCTCATCAACGTTCTCCTCACCAAGTGGCAACAGTTTGCTTTCCACCATGCTGCTGCCAGCGGGAATCACCGCTTCACGCGTGATACGATCCATTTCCCACGACCAAACATAATTAGAGCCGACGTGATAAATCTCGGCATCTTGCTGTTGCAGCAGCCAACGCAGCAGCGGGATCACATGTTGATTGGGCGTGGCACCAAGATAAATCACGCTGTTGCTGCTTTCGAACCCCTCATAACGTGCCGGATGCCACAGTAGCGCATTGGCGGCTTCCACCAGCGGTAAAATGGTTTTGCGCGACGCGGACGTGTAGCAACCAATCAGATGACGCACGCCGTGGCGATGCAGCAGGTCGTGACAATATTCATGATATTTATCCAGCGATCCGCCGGGATCGCGCACCACGGGCGCCAGCGTAAAACCGTAGGCTGGATTGGCGTTGATCTCTTCAATTGCCAGCAAAATACCATTGAGCATTTCACGGCCGATCACCGCGTAATCGCCGGATACGGAATAGAGGATGCCAATCGGAATGACGTTTTTGGCAAGCGGCGGCGCGGTTGGGGACATATAAACTCCGTAGATAAAATGGGTCGCCAAAATTGGCGACCCTGCAAGTTATTGTGGATCGCGCATTACCAGCGGTGTGTAGAAATGGGGTTGACGCATCAGCACCAAATCTTTGCGGCGCACCACATGATTAGGATAGGCGCTCTCAGCCAAACCGGTACTCATGGCTAAACAGGCAACGCCATCATCACGCAACACTTTGCTTTCGCTACGCGGGAAGGCGAAGGTATCCGGGCCAAATACGCCACTTAGCCCAAAACTTTCACCTGCCGCTTCGGGCCAATTGGCAAACGCCAGCCACAAATTGTTTTCTCCGGCGCGCACGCGCGGCAACAGCCAATGATAAGGATCGGCACCGCGTGGAATCGGCCAACTGTGTGGAATTACCGTGCCTGCATGCGCCAGCGGCGTTGGCGTATTCAGCGCGGCCGGGCAGGCGATGATATCGCAGCCTTCCAGCGCCAAAATGCGTCCCGCTTCCGGCACCAGCAAATCTTCACCGAGCAGTAAACCTACGCGCCCACAGGGCAGATCGCAGGTTACCCATTGATCGCCCGCGCTGGCCCACTGTTTATCGGCATCGCTAACGTGAATTTGACGGTAATGCGCGCCCAATCCGGCGCTGCTCGCCAGTATCACGCTGTTGTAAAACTGGTTACCCGCGCGCTCGGCAAATCCCACCACCAAGGCGATATCCAACTCCATCGCCAGTTTGATCACCGCCTGAATCGGCGCATCATCCAGAGCCAGCGCATTCATTTTGCCTGCGTAGCCGGTTAAGGCATGTTCCGGCAGCACCAGCAACTCGACGCCGCGTGCTTTGGCCTGTTCAGCCCAGCTGCGGATGTGCTGCAGATTGGCGGCAACATCATTTTCCGGGCGGAATTGCGCCACTGCGATGGTTGAATCTTTGGCAGTTGGCAACGGATCGTTGCCGTACAAGCCGAAGAAGTCCTGCGGATTCCACATAAAAGTGTTGGTCATCAGCCGCTGATACAGTTCAGGACGACGTTTTTTCAGTAGCGGATTATCTTGCGGCAAGGTCAACTCGGCACTTAACACCTGATCGCCACTGTCGCAGCTTGCTAGTAATTTTCCATGACTATCGCTGATGCAACTGCCGCCGCTGAACTGCACGCCGCGTTCCCAGCCCCAGCGATTACTTTCAATCAACGCACAACCGTTTTCCCAGCCGCGCGTGAGCCAGTAAGGTGCAGGCGTACGTTCGGCCAGCCAATTGCTGATGTGGCAGATAATCTGCGCGCCGCCCACCGCTGCGAGACGCGCGGTTTCGATAAAGTGAATATCCATGCAGATCAGCAAGGCGATATTGCCGATTTCGGTCTCAAATACTTGATGGCCGTAATCGCCGTTTGCCGCCCATTTCGGTTCGGAAATGTACGGATGGGTTTTGCGATGCACGCCAATCAGCCCTTGCGGGCCGATCAGCAATGCGCTGTTGTAGTAGATATCAGTGACCGCGTCACGTTCTGGCATGCCGAATACCAAATAGCAGTTAAATTCACGCGCCACGGCGGCAAACGCCTGACTAGTTGGGCCGTCAGCGGTTTCCACGTATGGGGCAACTTCCGCGCGATCCTGCCAGCAATAACCGGTCGTCGCCATTTCTGGCATCACGATCAGCCGAGCGCCATCGCGTGCAGCTTTGGTGGAAAGCGCCAGCAAGCGCGCCACGTTCTCTTCTTTACGAAAAAGCGTCGGTTCAAACTGGATGGTAGCGACTTTGATGCTCATTATTCAGCCTCCTTGCTCAGCACACGATTGAACGCCGGTTTTGGCCCTTGATAGGCATCAGACGGTTTCCAGTTGGTCGGCATATCCTGCGGGAAGGTTTTGAAGTAGTAGCGGCCACGCGTTGCGGCACTGATCGCCACGTGCAATACCGGGCCAACCAGCATGGCGATAAACGAGGCGTAAACCATTGGATAAGCGCCGAGAACGCCTGCTGCACCAATTGCCACCGCCACACACAAGGCAATCACGCCAGAGGGATTCCACATGCGCAGATACTCTTTGCGGAACTCAACGAAATCCGACGGGGCCAGATGCAGCACTTTGCGGCATACGAAGTAATCAGCAAGGATAATGAACACCCACGTGTTAGTGAGAATGCCGGTAATCGACAAGAACGTACCGGTGTACTGCAAGATGTTGCAGACGTAGAACACCACGCCGAGCAGCCATACCAGCAGCATCCACCATTGACGACCTGGACGGTAGTTGAACGCCATATCCATAGTGTTCGACAACGCGATTGAACCGGAATAGAGGTTCAGCACGTTGATACGAATTTGCGTGATCACGGCAAACAATACGCCGGTCAGGCCAATAATCAGCGGGAAGACAAAGCCAGGATCGAGCGCCAATGACCAAACATCGGCACCTTCAATGTGCGGCATCAGCGTGTAGGCCATAAACGCACCAAACAACATCACCACCACGATTGGCAACAGCATGCCGAGCATAATCGTCGCGGTGCCTTTGTGACTGATGTTCGGACGCGCGAAGCGGCCATAATCGGTTGCCATCAAGCCCTGGAACACAATCTGACCGTTTGCCATGTTCATCACCAGCCACAGCGCGTTGCTATCCACTTCGCCTTTTGGCTGCCAGCCGCTGAAGCCGACCGAAGGATAATGATGCGTCAGTTGATAAATGCAGAAGCCAAACAGCAGGATGAAGATCGGCACGCCCCAGGTTTGCAGGAATTGCATTGAGGACATGCCTTTCCACACGAACCAAATCGCTGCCAGCCCCATCAACGCAAATATCGCGATGCCCGCCACCGAATTAACCGGCACGCCAGCATAGTTGGCAATCGCATGTGAGACGATGGTGCCTTCAAACAGGAAGTAGAAGATGAAGTTGATGGCGTAGATTAGCGAGGTGAAGGCCGATCCCATATAGCCAAAGCCCAAGCCGCGCGTCATCAGGTTGAGCGATAAACCCTCTTTGCTGGCCATTTTCATGATGCAGGAACCAATGATGGTGGCGAAAACCACCATGTAGCCAATCGGCAACAGCAGCAGCGGCCAGCCGACCTGGTAACTCATATCTGCACCGAGGCTGAACCAGAACATCGCCGTTGAGTTGCCGAGCAGCACCAGAATAATGGCGGGAATCGGCCAGCGATAATGCGTTGGTACGCGGCCGACCGCGTAATCTTCTACCGCTTCCGCTTCGGTAATGTCTTGCGGTCCCTGAAACCACGCTTTTAACTTGCTCATAGTTTTACTCCAAAAAAAAGCCCCGCCGACAGCATTGCCGGTGGGGCTTCTTCGCCTGAAATCGATGTATTGGAGTGACATGCAGCCACAAACCGCTTACCAGACTACGGCGCCTGTTCCTGCGAGGCAGGATGCGGTATGGAGAGCAAAGCAATTGGCATGCCAGATTGTGAATGGCGCTGAATCAGCAGTTTTGGCTGATTAATCGGATGTTGCTGCGTTAATTCGGTGCGAGCTGCACCGAAATGAGGCTTGCCCAGAAGTGACTGGATTACTGCTCAGTAAAATCCGAAAACAGGCAAGAGATGCATGCCAACGCGATTTTATTTTTTCATATTAAGTTTTATTCAGAGTGATTTTTATTAACAGCTAAATAAAAAATACAGATTTAAATCAAATTGATAATTAAAAATAAACAAATGGGACATCGAAAAGATAAAGTTTGATGGACATCATAATTTTGAGAATTGGCGAATTTGTCCATATGTTTCAGCTTGTGAAGATTAAGGGCTTTACTACTGTTTAAAGCGAAATGTTTTATTTAATCCACACCATTTCACCATTCCATAATTCTGACCTCATTTCGCAGTCCTTTTCCAGCCGAGCCTGGTTGGTTTCAAACACAGGAAAAATTCAATCTGACTTACTGTCGGAGGGGATGACGTGTGCAAAAAAAACAATATGCGCCACTTCTCCACGCTGAATTTTATCTTAAGCAACAACGTGCAACTCATTAACTAAGGAGGTGAAGAGATCGGCAGTTTATGACCATTTCCAGGCGGACAACTATTAGTCCAGCCGTTCAAGGGCCTATCAAAAAGTGGAGTGCAAAATGTCTCGAATGCCTTTTTGCAAAACGATGTTAGCCTCAATGCTCTCGGTTGCCTGTTGCTCTTTCAGTGCGCAAGCCGCACCGGACAATAGCCAACCTGCTACCGCGCCCGAACAAAATAAGGGCAAACCCAATATTGTGGTGATCTTTGGTGATGATATTGGCTATTGGAATCTCAGCACTTATAACCAGGGAATGTTGGGTTATCAAACGCCAAATATCGACAGTATTGCCGCCGAAGGGGCGAAATTCACTTCCTATTACGCCGAGCAAAGTTCCACCGCTGGCCGATCATCATTTATCACCGGACAAATGCCATTCCGCACTGGGATGAGTAAAGTGGGGATGCCTGGCGCGCCGCAAGGATTGCAGAAAGAAGATCCCACCATCGCCAGCATACTCAAGCAGTTGGGCTATGCCACCGGCCAGTTTGGTAAAAACCATCTTGGCGATCGCAACGAATTTCTGCCGACCGCACATGGCTTCGATGAGTTCATGGGCAACCTTTATCACTTAAATGCGGAAGAAGAACCGGAGAACCCGGACTATCCGCAAGATCCGGAATACAAGAAACAGTTCGGCCCGCGCGGCGTAATTAAGTCCACCGCGGATGGCAAAATTGAGGATACCGGACCGCTGAATACCAAGCGTATGGAAACGGTGGATGAAGAGACGCTGGCGGCCAACAACGACTTCATGGAAAGACAGGTGAAAGCCAACAAGCCGTTCTTCACCTGGTACAACACCACGCGTATGCACAATAAAACCCACATTAAACCGGCTGATAAAGGCGTGACCGGATTGGGTGATTATGCCGATGGCATGGTGGAGCATGACAAAATCATCGGTGAAGTGCTGAAGAAGATTAAAGATCTTGGCATCGAAGATAACACCATCGTGGTTTACACCACCGATAACGGACCGATGACCGCCACCTGGCCGGATGCCGGTATCACGCCATTCCGCGGTGAAAAAAACACCGGTTGGGAAGGTGGCTTCCGTGTACCGGCGATGATCAAATGGCCGGGGCACATCAAACCGGGCACGCTGGTTAACGACATCATTGGCAGCAACGACTGGTTCCCAACGCTGGTGGCCGCTGCGGGTGTGCCGGACATCAAAGAGCAGTTACTGAAAGGCTACAAAACCACCGCGATGACTTACAAAGTGCATCTTGATGGCTACAACCAACTTGATTACCTCACGGGTAAAACTCAGGACGATCCGCGTAAAGAGTTCTTCTACTGGAGCGATGACGGCGATCTGCTCGCGATGCGCTATGGTCGCTGGAAGGCGCACTTCATGATTCAGGAACATAGCGGTATGGACGTGTGGAAATACCCGTTCGTCAAACTGCGTGTACCGCTGATCTTTGACCTGAAAATCGATCCGCTGGAAAAAGGCACCGATGGGATGGATTACAACCATTGGTTCTATGATCGTCTGTTCCTGCTGGGCGGGGCGCAGAAATACGCTGCGGAGATGCTGCAAAGCTTCAAAGATTTCCCTCCACGGCAAAAACCGGGTTCATTCACCGTTTCTGATGTACAGAAAATGATTGATGAAGGCAGCCCGGCCACTAACTGATGCTCTGACCACCACGCCGGGTGATGTGATTCACCCGGTATTCAGGAGGCGATCATGAAATACAGCACCACTGTGCCAGTTAAACCCCTGCCGACGGCGGAAAAATTTAATGGTAAAGGCCCGGCGTACACCCGTCGTTTTCATGTGATGGCCAAGCCAACCGGATCGCGTTGCAATATCGACTGCAATTACTGTTTTTACCTGCATAAAGAGCAGCTGCTGGAGCAGGACAGACATAGCGGCATGAGTGATGAGGTGCTGGAAACCTTTATCCGGCAATACATCGACAGTCAGGATGGCGAACAGGTGGTATTTTCCTGGCAAGGCGGCGAACCGACGCTAATGGGGTTGGAATATTTTGAAAAAATCGTCGCGCTGCAACGCAAATACCAAAAGCCCGGCCAGCGCATCGAAAACGATTTGCAGACCAACGGCATTCTACTGAATGACAACTGGGCACGTTTTCTGCGCCAACACCATTTTTTGGTCGGGATTTCCATTGATGGCCCGGCAGAATTGCACGATCGCTATCGTGTAACGCGCAGCGGGAAACCCACGTTCGAGAAAGTGATGGCTGGTGTGGCGGCACTGAAACGCCATCAGGTGCCCTTCAATGCGCTGGTCACCGTTAACCGCACCAACGCGCGCTTCCCGCTTGAGGTCTACCGCTTCCTGACGCGTGAATTGGGTGCCACTTATATTCAGTTCAATCCCTGCGTTGAACCGGTGGATTTCAAACACACCGCACCACAATTCTGGCGTGATGACACCATTCCACTTACCGGTTCACGCCGTGCGCGCCCCGGCGACCTCGACTCCATCGTCACTGATTGGTCGGTGGACCCGGATGATTGGGGCCGCTTCCTGATTGCGGTTTTCGAAGAGTGGGTGAATAACGATTTAGGTCGCGTGCAGGTCAATCTGTTTGAAACGGCGGTGGCGCAGACCATGGGCATGCCAGCGCAGATTTGTATCACCTCGGAGTTTTGTGGCAAAGGGCTGGCGATTGAGAAAAACGGCGACATCTTCTCCTGCGATCATTACGTCTATCCCGAATACAAACTCGGCAATGTGCAAAGCACCAAACTGGCGCACATGGCGTTTTCCGAACGGCAAAAAGCCTTTGGCTTAGGTAAGCGCGATACCTTGCCCGCCGCTTGCAAACGCTGCCCGTATTTAAAACTCTGTTATGGCGAATGCCCCAAAAACCGCATCGTCAGAAGCGAAGAGGGCGAACTGGGCATGAATTATTTGTGCCCCGGCATTAAAGCGTTCTTCGATTATGCGCAGCCGATGTTGGTTGGTATCGCAACTTTGCTGCAACGCCAGCCGGTGGAGCAAGCATGATGAATAACCGTGAAAAGCTGCTGGCGCTGGAAGCCAGCATGAACCAACAAGTGATTGGTCAGCAGGAGCTGGTGCGGATGTTGATTGTGGCGCTGCTGTGTGACGGACATGTATTGCTGGAAGGTTTACCGGGCTTGGCGAAAACCCGTGCCGTTCGCGAACTGGCGCGCCATATCGAAGGTGAATTTCGCCGGATACAGTTCACGCCGGATCTGTTGCCTTCGGACATTACCGGCAGCGAAATTTATCAGCAGAACGCCACGCGCGAAGAGGATCAGTTCCGGTTTCGCCCTGGTCCGGTGTTCGGCAACATCATCCTCGCCGATGAGATCAACCGCGCCTCTGCACGGGTGCAATCGGCGCTGCTTGAAGCGATGGAAGAGCGCCACGTTACCGTAGCGGGAAAAACCTGGCCGCTGCCGGGCATTTTCATGGTGCTGGCGACGCAAAACCCGGTCGATCAAGAGGGCACCTGGCCGTTGCCGGAAGCGCAGCTGGATCGTTTTCTGATGAAAGTGATGGTTGATTATCCGTCAAAAGAGAATGAGCAGCTGGTGATGCAGTTGGTGCGCGCTGAGCAACAGGCCAAATATCAGGCAACTCCAGCGGCAAGCTCTGCCGCACAACGCGACGCGTTACTGATTAGCCAGCAGGATATTGCCGCTTGCTGGCGCGATATCGCCTCAATTTATGTCGCGCCAACGGTTGAACAATACATTGTCAATCTGGTGGAAATGACGCGCCATCCTGAACAGGTCAGTGAAACTTTTGCCAGCTATATTAGCCTCGGCATCAGCCCGCGCGGCACGCTGGCGTTGGATCGCTGTGGCCGCGCCAGCGCCTGGCTGGATGGGCGTGATGCGGTGTTGCCTGAAGATATTCAGCGCATTGCTCCGGCGGTGCTGCGTCATCGTCTGCTGTTGAGCTATCAGGCCAATGCTGACAACTGCACGCCAGATCAGGCGATTGGCATGCTGCTCAACGCAGTGGTGGCGTAATGGCAACTCCGCTTACGCTTGAACTGGCCGATTTGCTGGCGCTGGCGGCTGACGCACAGCGCCTGGATAATCCACCAGGACAGATTCCGCCCGGCGCGCTGACTGGCGAACGCGTATCACGGCAACAAGGGCGCGGCTTGAACTTTGACAGCCTGCGCCGCTATCAGCCGGGTGATGATGTGCGGCTGATTGACTGGAAAGCCACAGCGCGTCTGCGCTCACCGTGGATTCGGTTGTACAACGAAGAGCGCGAGCGTCCGGTGTTTATTCTGCTCGATCAACGTCTGGATATGTATTTCGCTACCAGCTTGCAGATGAAATCGGTGGCGGCGGGCAACATCGCCGGGTTGCTCGCCTGGCGCAGTTGGCATGACGGCGACCGCTTAGGCTGCGCGATTTTAGGTGATGATGAACTGGCGCTGCATCCCTGCCGCGCGCCGAAGCGTAATCTGATGCCAATCCTCAACGACATCCAGCGCATCAACAGCACGCTTCCTGAACATTATGCGCAAAATCATTCTTCAAGCGTGTCGCTATCTCAGGCGCTCCAGCGCATCGTCGCCTTGCTGCCGTCCGGCAGTTGGCTAGGGATTATCAGTGATTTTCACGATCTTGATGCGCGTTGCGATGCGGTGCTGGCTCATCTTCGTCGCCGCTGTGAGATTACTGCGTTTGTCACGCTCGACGACCTTCATCGCCGCCTGCCTGCGCGGGGACAACTTGGCGCTTATTACCACGACGTTAACACGACGATCTCGCTCTCCACGCAACTCGGCGAACGCATCAATCACAGCGTGACCGAACGCCTGGCGCAGCAGCAGCGGCGATTGCAACGTGTTGGCGTCAAGGTCAAAACCATCGTCACCGGTCAGGCAGTGCTGACGCAGCTTCAGCAGGAGGACGTGCATGCTGGCAAAAGGATTTAGCACGCCGGAGCTGGCACATCCGGCGCTGCCAGGAAAAGTATCATGGTTTCCGTTGCCGCCCGGCTGGACGCTGCTGGGCGTGCTGCTCTTGATCGCGATTATCATTGGCGCGTTGCTGTTACTTGCACGTTACCGGCGTGATCGCTGGCGGCGCGAAGCGCGCAAACAACTGGCGCGACAGCAGCAGGTTGATGGCTGGCTGTTATTAATCAAACAGGTGTTGCTGGTGCAGCATTCACGCGCTGAAGTCAGCCAATGGCAAACGCCGCAACAGCTGCTGGCGCATACCTCGCTGGATGATGAGGTGCGGAACCTGATGTGCCGCCGTTATTGCCAGCCGGATAATCAACTGGATGCGGAGACCAATCAGCGGGTTGCTGGGCAAATGCGCCACTGGCTGGAGAGTTTGCCTCATGTCTGAATGGTTATCACGTATCGATTTTGCCTGGCCGTGGGCCTTCTTATTGCTGTTTTTACCGCTGCTCACTCATTTTCTCATCACGCCGCAGCCGCAGGTCAGTGAGCAGGTGCGCGTGCCGTTTCTGCCGGTTCTGGCTCAAGAACTGCAACTGACGCAGGCGGCGCCTAAGCCCGCCATCGCGCAACGTATGTTGTTTTGGGCTGTATGGGTTTTGCTGGTGTTTGCGCTGGCGCGCCCGGAATATCTGATGCCGCCTAAAACGCTGATTAAACCGATGCGCAACATCGTACTGATCCTTGATGTGTCTGGCTCGATGGAAAAGAACGACGGGATGAATGGCCAAACGCGGCTGCAAGCGGTGCAGCAAACGGTACGCAGCTTTATTACTCAGCGCAAAAATGATCGCATCGGCCTAGTGATTTTTGCCAGCCAGGCATGGCCGTTTGCGCCGATCAGCGAAGACAAACAGGCGCTGCAATTTCGCATCAACCAGCTCGCACCCGGCATGATTGGTCAACAAACCGCTATCGGCGACGCGTTAGGCGTGGCGGTAAAATTGCTTGATCACAGCCTGGAAAGTGATGCATCGAAAATGGCGATTTTGCTGACCGATGGCAACGACACCGCTTCAAAACTAGACCCCAAAGTCGCGGCGCAGTTGGCGGCATCACATCACGTGATGGTGCACACCATCGCCTTTGGTGATGAAAACAGCGATCAGCAAGACAAAGTCGATACCGTGTTACTGGATAACATCGCTCATGTTACTGGTGGTCATGCATGGCGAGCCGCCACGCAACGCGATGCGCTGGCACAGGTGTGGCAACAAATTGATGCGCAAACGCCGGAACAGGTCAAAACGCTCGGTTTGTCGTGGCATCGTCCACTGTTTGCCTGGCCGTTATCTTTGGCGTTAACGCTGATGTTGTTATCCGGAGTGTTCAGCATGGTTGCGAGGCGACGCGCATGAACGACTTTCACTTCCTTTATCCGTGGCGATTAGTGGGATTGCTGCTTTGCCCGCTGCTTTACTTCGGGTTCCGACAGGCGGGCAGCGCATGGCATCAGATAATGGCGAAGCCCTTTGCTCAGGCGTTAATTAAAGGCCAGCGTAAATCGGCACGTCAGGCGCTGCCGTGGTTAGTGGGTTTTGGCGTGCTAGCATTGGCCGGGCCGAGTTGGCAGCGTGAGTTGCCCGCGGCTTTTACGCCGGAAAATAACGTGATGGTGGTTTTACAGCAGGATCTCAGCATGCTGGCGCAAGATGTACCGCCGAGCCGACATCAGCGTATGCAGCAGAAAATTGCCGCACTGATGACGCAGTTGCCGGGTAGCCATTTTGGCCTGGTGGTTTACAGCGGCAACGCCTGGCTCACCACGCCGCTGACCAACGATAGCGATTTCTTCTCACTGTTTTTAAACGCGCAGCAGCCGACATTACTGCCGCAAGAACCCGGCGCAGGATTACAGCGCGCCGTTACGCTGGCGCAAAACAATCTCCCGCAGGCAGCCGATGCGCCTCGGGCCATTATCCTCATCGCCGATCATCTGTCGCCGCAAGAGCTGGATTGGCTGAAGCAGCAGAATTTGCCGTTGCAAATCTGGGTGCCTGGCACGGCGCGTGGCGGCAGCTTACCGGATGAGTTCGCTGCGCAGGGCATCGATACGCGACTCAACGTGACGCAATTTGAGCAGGCACGTGATGCCGGTATTCCGGTGACATTGGTCTCAGCCGAGGACGACGACCTGGCTGCCATCCGTAACCACATCCAGCAAAGCGTGACGGCGCAGCAAAACAGTCGCGAAGATTTGCAATGGAAGAACAGTGGTTATCTGCTGGTTATACCGATGCTGTTATTGCTACTGGTGTGGCGACAACAGATGTTGTGTCTGCTGGTGCTGATTCTGCCCGCGATGCTCTATTCGCCGAACAGTGCAGCATCCTGGCTGGATGCCTGGATTCGTCCCGACGTACAAGGGCAGTTTGCTTTTGAGCGCGGTGAATATGGCGCGGCGGCCAATCATTTTCACGATCCTTTGCGGCGTGGCATCGCCTTCTATTACGCACAGGATTATGTCGCGGCGCTGGGCGCGTTTCGCCAGTTAGCGCCAAGCGCTGAGAGTTTGCTGTGGATCGGCAACTGTTATGCGCAGCAGAAATCCTGGCAACAGGCATTGAACAGTTACGATCAGGCGTTGAGCCTGAAACCGGAATGGGCGATGGCGCAGCAGAACCGGGCGAAGATTGCGCAGATCATCATGCAATTGCGCCAGCAGGAGCGGGATCGTCAGGCCGATCAGCATGAACAAAAAGATGAAGATCCCGATGCGATCAAACACGATCTCAAACCCGATCAGGGCGTCAATCAACGGGATATCAAACCGATTGCCGCTGCCGCGCCCGCGGCGGAGCAGTGGTACAACAACCTCACGCTTTCACCCGGTGGTTTACTGGAAAACCTTTATCATGCAACCCCCGCGGAGCAACCATGAAGACGCTGCTGTTGGCTTTGCTGGTGTTGTTATCTCTGCCCGCGCGAGCGGACATGAACATGACGCGCGAACTGGTCGCGCCAGCGCATCTGGTGCCGGGGCAGCCGGTGACTGTTGCCATCACCTTCTGGACCGACAGTTGGTTTAATCCGCCGCCGCAGTGGCCGGAAATGGTGATCGAGAACGGTAATCTCCTCAGTACGCCGCTGCCAAATCAGCTAGTCACCCGCAATAGCGGCGGCGTGAGCTGGAGCGGCATCCGCATGGAGCGGCAGATCCTGACATGGGATCAAGGCAGTTTGCGCCTTCCCGCGGTGGATGTGGCGATGCAATCCGCGAATCAACCACCGAAAACCGTGTCGTTGCCCGAGCTGGCGAAAGCGGTGGTTTGGCCGGTTGATGTGCGCCAGCCGGATCGATTCTTACCCGCTAGCAAACTTGAATTGACGCAACAATGGAAAATCTATCGCGCGGTAGAGGATAAGCAGTTGCATGTTGGTGATGTGATTGAGCGCGTTGTCACCCTGCGCGCCAACGACGTTATTGCCGCGCAAATTCCGCAATTGCTGTATGCCATTCCCGGCACCGACACGCAGCGCTTGCCAGCGGCGAACAGCGATCTGACACAGGGCCGCGATGAAATTGTCGGCGCACAGCGTCAGGAACGGCTGCGTTATTTGCCGGCACAGCCGGGTGAATTGACCATCCCGCCACTGCGCCTGCGCTGGTGGGATACACGACAACAACAGTGGCAACTCGCCGAACTGCCCGGCGCGCATTATGCCTTTGCCGCCGCACGTTCGGCGGGCAGCGAACAGGCGTTGAAAGCGCGTCCGCCGTTCCAGTGGGAAGCGTGGTTAATCTGGGGGGCGATTTTTTTGCTGTTGCTGCTGCTGGCGTTGTTGTTCCGTCATCCGCTTGGGCGGGCCTTACGCCGCGTTGTTGCACTTACGCATGATTTTTGGCGCGTGGTGGCATTGCCCGATCTCACTCCAACTAAAAGGAAAAGATAATGAAAAGCGCATTACTCGCCTTGCTGTTGACGTTACCGCTGGGAGTGGCTTGCGCCGCTGACGATCCACTCAGCAGCTGGAATGAGGGACAAAGCAAGCAAGCGATTGAAAAGTGGGTGGCTGAAGCGACACAAACTAATGGCAAGAATTTCATTCCACTTGATCAGCGCTTCGTGGTGTTTGATAACGATGGTACGTTGTGGCCGGAAGCGCCGCTGACCTTTCAGTTGCAGTTTGTGCTCGATGAAATTAAGCGTTTGGCACCACAACAGCCGCAGTGGAAACAGGATGCGTTGGTGCAAGCGGTGATCAATAACGACCTGAAAAGCGTAATGCAATCAGGTAAGAAGGGCTTGATGCATCTCATGACGCTGACCCACAGCGGCATGACCACCGACGACTTTGCACAGCGCGTGAGTCATTGGGTTGAGACGCAGCGCCATGCACGCTTTGGCTGCCGCTACGATCAGCTTGGCTATCAGCCGATGCGGCAATTGCTGGATTATCTGCGCGCCAACGGGTTTAAAACCTGGATCGTTTCCGGCGGCGGCATCGATTTCATGCGCGTGTTAGCGCAGAAGATGTACGGCATTCCGCCCGAACAAGTGGTGGGATCGTTCTCATTGAGTGAATTCTCGATCAGCGACAACGGCACGCAATTGCGTAAAACGCTTAATGGGGCGTTTTACGATGACGAAGTGATGAAGCCGGTCGCCATCCATCTGTTTATGGGACGGCAGCCGGTGGCTGCGTTTGGTAATAGCGACGGCGATGTGCCGATGCTGCAATACACCTCGGCTAATCCACATTACAAAACCTTTGGTTTGCTGCTGCACCACACCGATGCCGCGCGGGAGTACGCGTATGACGTTCATCCACCCGCCAGCGGCAAACTGGTGAAAGGACTTACGCTGGCAACGCAACAGGGTTGGACGATCGTGGATATGCAGCAGGACTGGAAAACGGTGTTTGATCCGGCACAGTGCGTGCCGGAAAAAAATCAGTAACTGACGACAACACGGTTTCAGGAGAATGTATGAAGAGTGCATTGGCGTGCCTATTCAGTTGCCTGATGTTGCTAATTGTACCTTGGGTGCAGGGTGCCGAGCCGCGTCAGGCACCATCGCCGCAAGAACAGGCCAGGACGTTAACGCTACTTAATCAGCCCGTTGTCATGCTACAGGCCAAATTTGGTCTCACTACGCCGGAAGAGCGGGTGCAGCGCATCGTTAGTACCGTTCGAACACTGAAAGATAATGACCTCACTCGGCCCGTTGAAACCCACGATTTAACCCGTTATGGCCAGCCCGTCGTGCTGTTTTCGATTAACGGCAAACCTTTTATGTTGTTGGCGCAAGGCGATCTCGATGAAGGGGATGACTTGACGCTGGCGCAAGCGGCGGAACGCGTTCGGCAGCGTCTGGATGCGCTGCGCCTTTCGCTGGCAGAACAATATTCGTCCCACTATCTGCTGCTCTCCAGCGGCAAGGCGCTTTTGGGGGCGCTGTTGTTGGCGGCATTTATGCTGTTTGGCCTGCGTTCTCAAGGATGGTTGAAGCGCAAATATGCGGCGCGACGCGTTCTGCCACAACATCGAGTGCCCGGCACGTTGCGGGCTTTTCTCGGCCCTATCGAAGTGCGCTTATACGCGCTGGTTCTCACCTCAGCCATTATTGTGGCGTTTTACCTTTGGGTGAGTTGGGTGCTGCGACTGTTCCCATGGACGCGTATTTGGGGCATCGAGTTAGGCGGCTATGCATTGGCGCTATTACAAGGGCTCGGATTGGCGGTGCTATCCGCGTTGCCGGGCATCGTGATTGTTGCAGTGATATTTGCTGTTACGGCATTGGTAACGCGCCTGCTCAGATTGGTTCTCAGGCGTGTCGAGACCGGACAATTGCATTTGCCGGGCCTGCATCCAGATACCGTTGGCGTGACGCGCAAACTGATCAGCGTGGTGATTTGGTTATTCGCTTTATCGGCGGCCTATCCCTTTCTGCCAGGCGCCAATTCGCTGGCCTTTAAAGGCATCAGCGTGTTCTTTGGCTTGATGCTGACTTTGGGTTCCGCTGGCGTAATGAATCATGCCATGAGTGGCTTGGTACTGACATATTCGCGGGCGTTGCGTAAAGGCGAAGTGATTCGAATTGCGGAACACGAGGGCGTAGTGAGTGAGGTTGGTATGCTGGCGACCAAGATCGTCACACGGGAAAATTACGAAGTCACGGTACCGAACGCGGTGGTGGTCAGTGGCAGAATTGTCAATCTTAGTGCCACGCTGAAAGGCGAGGGCATCAATATGACCACCAGCGTCACCATTGGCTATGACACGCCGTGGCGACAGGTTGAAGCCATGTTGGAACTGGCGGCTCATCGCACATCCGGCCTTCAACATGACATTCCGCCCATTGTGCGTCAGTTGGCATTGCAGGATTGGTACATCGCCTATGAGTTGCAGGTGCGAATTAACGCGGGCGAATCACTGACGGGGGTACGAAGTACACTGCATGGCCATATTCAGGATGTGTTTAATGAGTTTGGCGTACAGATCATGTCGCCTAACTTTATCAGCCAGCCCGAACAAGCGGTAATGGTGGCGAGAAATAACTGGTTTACGCCACCGGCTAAAGCGGATGACAGCAAATAAAAAAGGGTGCTGAGATAAGCACCCTTTTTAGCCGTTCGCAGTATTAAGCGTTCAGCAGCTGATTGGCAGTTTTCTCAACCAGCGCCAGCAAGACTTTAACGTCTTCCAGCGTAACGGTTGGGTTCAGCAAGGTCAGCTTCAGGCAAGTAACGCCTTGGTTCTCGGTCACACCGACGTTGGCGCGACCCGAATCCAGCAGAGCATCGCCGATACGCTGGTTGAACAGGGCAATCTGCGCGGTATCGGTCAGTTGCTCTGGACGATAGCGGAACAGCACGCTAGCCAGTTGTGGCTGCATCACCAGTTCCAGACGCGGTTCAGAGGTGACAAATTTCGCCACTTCTTGTGCCAGCGTTACGCCGTGATCGATGATCGCAGCGTACTGTTTCTGACCCAGCGCTTCCAGACCCATCCACAGTTTCAGCGCATCGAAACGACGCGTGGTTTGCAGTGATTTGGAAACCAGATTCGGCACGCCTGCTTCTTCGTCAAACTCAGAGTTGAGGTAAGCCGCTTGATAGCGCATCAGCTCATAGTGACGTTCGTCTTTCAGCAAGAACGCGCCACAGCTGATGGTCTGGAAATACTGTTTGTGGAAGTCCAGGGTTACTGAATCCACCAGCTCCAGGCCGTCAAGGTAATCGCGATACTTCTCAGACAGCAACAACGCGCCGCCCCAGGCTGCATCAACGTGCACCCAGATGTTGTGCTGAGCCGCGATACCAGCGATTTCACGCAGCGGATCGATAGCACCCGCATCGGTGGTGCCGGCGGTTGCTACGATCGCCAGAATCTGTTCGCCGTTGGCTTCGGCCTGCGCCAGTTTGGCTCTCAGGTCGTTCACATCCATACGGGCAAATTCGTCAGACTTGACCTGCACCACAGACTGATAGCCGTGGCCCAGCAGCGCCATGTTCTTCTGCACGGAGAAGTGCGCATTCTCAGAACACAGCACTTTGATCTTACGCAGATCGCCAGTGATACCGTGCTGCTGCACCGAGTGACCTTGACGCTGATAGAACGCATCGCGCGCCAGCATCAGGCCCATCAGGTTACTTTGCGTACCGCCGCTGGTGAACACACCTGCGTCGCCCGCTGGATAGCCCACTTGCGCACGCAGCCATTCGATCAATTTGATCTCAATGATGGTGGCGGAAGGGCTTTGATCCCACGAATCCATGCTCTGGTTGGTGGCGTTAATCAGCACTTCTGCCGCCTGGCTTACCACCAGGCTAGGACAGTGCAGATGCGCAACACATTGTGGGTGATGCACTGAAAGACTGTCTTTCAGGAAATATTCAATCGCGCGTTCAATCGCGGCCTGGTTACCCAGGCCGTTTGGATTGAAGTCGAGCGTGATACGCTCGCGCAGTTCGGCAACCGTTTTGCCTTGATACATCTCAGGCTGTTGCAGCCACTGCACAACCGCGGCGCTGCTTTGGGCAATCGCCTGCTGGTACGCCTCAATGCTCTGTGCAGAGGCGGCCAGAATCGGGTTTACTTCAGACATTTACTTTTCCAATCAAACAGGTTTGACGCCAGCGCCAATCAGCGCCTGCTCAAATTTATCCAGGAAAATCGCCAACTCATCGTTGGTGATCAGCAGTGAAGGCAGCAGACGCAATACTGCGCCATGACGGCCACCGCGCTCCAGAATCAGACCTGCTTCGAAGCACTTCTTCTGCAACAGCGCAGAGAGTTCACCGTCAGCCGGGAAGCTGCCCATGTGATCAGCTGCTTCGTTTGGTTTAACGATCTCAATACCGATCATCATACCCAGACCGCGAATGTGGCCGATAACCGGGAAGCGCTTCTGCATCGCAGCCAGTTGCTCTTTTAGCCATTCGCCCTGTGCCGCTACCTTGCCAGCAATATCCTGCTCTTTCAGGATCTTCAGCGTGGTCAGGCCGGTAGCCATTGCCAACTGGTTGCCACGGAAGGTGCCGGTGTGGTGGCCTGGAGACCAAACGTCGAACTGCTTTTTGATACCCAGAACCGCCAGTGGCAGACCGCCGCCCACGGCTTTAGACATCACGATGATGTCTGGCTCAATGCCAGCATGTTCGAAGGCGAAGAATTTGCCGGTACGGGCAAAGCCAGCCTGAACTTCGTCGAGGATCAGCAGAATGCCGTGTTCCTGAGTCACTTTACGGATGCGTTGCAGCCACTCAGCCGGAGCTGGGTTCACGCCGCCTTCACCTTGAACTGCTTCAAGGATCACAGCCGCAGGTTTGCGCACGCCGCTTTCAACGTCGTTGATCAGGTTATCGAAGTAGTAAGTCAGCGCTTTCACGCCCGCTTCACCACCGATACCCAGTGGGCAACGGTACTGATGTGGGTAAGGCATGAACTGTACTTCTGGCATCATGCCATCAACCGCTTCTTTTGGTGCCAGGTTGCCGGTCACGGACAGTGCGCCGTGCGTCATACCGTGGTAACCGCCTGAGAAGCTGATCACGCCGCTACGGCCAGTGGCTTTCTTAGCCAGTTTCAGTGCCGCTTCAACGGCATCGGCACCAGAAGGGCCGGTGAACTGCAAGCAGTAATCTTTACCCTGGCCTGGCAGCAGCGAGAGCAGAGATTCTGAGAACTGATCTTTCAGTGGTGTCGTCAGATCAAGAGTATGTAACGGCAAGCCGCTGGTAATGACATTTTGAATGCTCTGGAGAACATCAGGATGGTTATGACCTAGTGCCAGCGTCCCTGCGCCAGCCAGACAGTCAAGATATTGTTTGTTCTCAACATCTGTGATCCACACGCCGTGGGCTTTAGCGATCGCTAAAGGCAATTTACGCGGGTAACTCCTGACGTTTGATTCAAACTCAGCCTGACGGGCTAAGAATGCGTCGTTGTTTCCGTTAAATGTATTGGCACCAAAACTATCAATACGGACTTTATCCGTCATCATATCTCTCCTTCAACCGGGGCTCGTATGGCTCGCCAATTGACTAATTGAACAAAAAAGAAACAGCTGTGAAAAAACGCCGCCAATATAAAGCCTTTTGACGTACATCACAATGATTAATTTTGTTTAGAATTATTTACCGCTTAGCTTTAAGAATCAGGGATTTGCTGAAGAATTCGGCGCTTAGATTATTTCGCCAGCAGCATGCCGAAATGAATAGAACCTCTTTTTTTCATCTATGACAGAAAAATGGCAGCTTTTCAGCTGCCATTGCGGTTTCGTTAGGACCTAAAAATCAGCGATTAATGCTGATGGCCGCCACCGACTTTGGTGCATACATCCTGCAAGTTAGAGCCAATAGCGGGTTAAAAGAGTGGTAGCAGCTAAAGCCTTGTTGCAGTCCCTTCAGCGAACTGCATCAGTTTAGGGATAAATGTCATAACACCCGCAAAAGCCAGCATCGGGCCAAAAGGCAGAGGATGTTTTATTGAACGATGGAAAAATGCATAACGCAGCAAAACATAAACAATGCCGCTGGTTGCCGCAATCAACAATACCCTCGGCAATGCTTGCCAACCTAACCAAGCACCAAGTGCCGCGAGGAGTTTGGCATCTCCTAGTCCCAAACCCGCAATGCCTTTCCAGCTGCGATAAACTGTGGCTATTAGCCATAGCAAAAGATATCCGGCTACTGCGCCCAATACCGCATTGCTCAATGTTCCGGGAATCACAGAAAAAGTGTGGCATAGCAAACCTAGCCACAGTAATGAAAGCGTTAAAATATCGGGTAAAAGTTGATGTTGAATGTCGATGAGCACTAACGGCAGTAACATCCAACACAGCAGCAATGCTGCGACTAAGGTTAAATTCCATGGCAACAATCCAGCCAGCACTAAGCTAAGCATCAATGTAGCCAACTCTGTAATCGGGTAGCGCACACTGATTGGACTCTTACAGTGACGACAGCGCCCACGTAATGCTAGCCAACTGATCAACGGGACGTTATCGCGTAGAAGAATCTTCGATTGGCAGTTTGGACAGCGCGAACGCGGCGAAATAAGAGTTAAATCTTGATTTGGATAAAGGAGCATCTGTGGCAGGCGATAGATCACCACATTGAGGAAACTACCGACTGCAAGTGCAACCAGACTCGCTAAAGCCACCAATAGAACTTCATTCAACATCCAAGAGCCTAACAAACAGCTCATCGTTCCCTGATCCATTTCAATTGCCTTCCTTTAATGCAAGCTCGTTAAGCGAGATGTGGAGCCAGAGACGTTAATCGTTATTGATGTATTGCACTAGCTGGTGCTGTGGTTACAGCCTAATTTCATGCAGTTTTACGAGGTGTATCGCAGGGAAGAGATATTAAGACAATAAAACGTGTGACATAGGTATAAAGCCAGTAGTTCATATACTGGCTTTGAGACGAGCATGAGAGTGCAACGAGCTGTCTTTAGAAAATTGACCTGGCAAAGGTAATTAATTTTGGGAGCAACTTGCGGTTTTCTGCGGGGGAAGGGTTAGCGTTAGAATGCGCATTGCAATTGTTTAGGTTTATAAGTAAAGGTTCATTTATTTTTAGGCCATAATAAGGAATGGTGACAATTAAGTTTTGTGGCAAGCCGTTACGCTGTAATAATGCACGAAACTGAAAGACTAATTGGTGGTAATTATTATCACGAATGCGGTCATATTCATCATTCCATACTACTTTTATAATATCTTGCTTGCATGTGATGTTGTTTAATAGGCAAATCATTAACCTTTTTTGCGTTTCACTTAAGCTGATACTGATATTAATGCCAGTAAAATGCAGGCGATTATAGCGACAGTCAAGAGAGAAGACGTTATTAAAGTCTTGCTTTTCAATATTGACTAAAGCAATGATTTGTTCACTGGTGATCATGTATCCTCCTCAAGTTGCTACCGGTCATTTAACCAAGCCATAAACATTAGTGCGCCACTGCTTATCCTCTTGGGTTTAGGCAGTGAGTTGCCTCAGCGAGAACCTGAGGACTAATGATATAGACTGGTGCTAATAACGGTTAACAGCATAGGGAGAAAATATGGTTTTGAGTGTCTTGTTAACATTGTAATTCCGTAATAAAAATGGCTGGACGAAAAACCACCCAGCCCAATAAAGCCAATTTGGCAAAAATTAAGGAGCATAAAAACAGCATTTCAAATTTAATGTAAAGTATGAGCGGTACAATCACTATGAGAGCACTCTCGAATTTTTTAGGATGAAGTTTGGATGGGTTCTAAAACTAACATGCAGGGAGTCTAAGGCAGCTTAAATAAAACAGCCGTAATAATTACGACTGCTGCTTAAACATTTGGATTGCTTCCTGCACGTTGCTGGTAGCGAGTGACATCACGCGATCGTTGTTGAGGAACACATCGTATTGACCCGCATTATAGCGAAACACATACAAATCGCCGCGAAAGCGCAACCCTTTAGTCTTCACGCCAATATGGTGTCGACGCAGTGCCGCTTGAGCTAGCCGGTCATTATTGGTGCGCATAATTTTCTCCTCCTCGATCATCAGCCAATAGCCCGACTCAAAGTAGGGTTTGAAGCTTAACTTAACCTTAAGAAGAGTATAGGTAAAGCGCTAAAGTCTTGTTAAATTTTCTCTTTTCTCACTGATCTTAGTGGGAATTCATCCCTGCAAACACCGTCGCTTACTTCATAACCAGCGCGATCATCATGATGCAACATTGATGGCCATTAATCGCTAGCTGCTAATCGGCATTTTTCCTCTACCAATCTTCAACAACCAGGAAAAAAGCCAGAATTCGCTTACTTCATTTAATGTTGCGTTAAGTTTTCCAACGTATTTTTGTTCACAGATAAACAAAAAAGTACTGCTTATGGTTTTATGTACTACGGTTTAAATTAGCACTTTGTGCTATAACCAAGATGTTAGTTTAACTTGCGGTTAATCAGTTGGTTACGGATGGCTAATGATGCGCGTGAAAGCCTGATGTAGAGGTTGATCTAATCACAAGCAATTTGCGGACCTAAAAGTTAAGGTAGGGTTATGAATTTCCTTCCATTCTCGCGCCCGTCATTGGGTGAGGAAGAGTTAGCAGCAGTAAAAGCGGTGTTTGAATCTGGCTGGATCACCACCGGCCCCAAATGTGCCGAATTAGAACAGGCTTTCTGTACTCTCACCGGCAATCAACATGCAATCGCAGTCAGCTCCGCTACCGCAGGGATGCATGTCACACTGCTCGCGTTGGGCATTCAGCCTGGCGATGAAGTGATTACGCCTTCTCTAACCTGGGTTTCCACCATCAATATCATCACGCTGCTTGGCGCAACCCCGGTGATGATCGATATTGACCGCGACACATTAATGGTCACGCCTGAAGCGATCGAAGCCGCCATTACGCCGCGTACCCGCGCGATTATTCCGGTGCATTATGCCGGTGCGCCAGCGGACATCGCCGCGATGCGTGCCATTGGAGCACGTCATGGCATTCCGGTGATTGAAGACGCCGCTCACGCTACGGGTTGTTATTACGATGGACAACACGTTGGCAATCAGGGCACCGCCATCTTCTCGTTCCACGCCATTAAAAACATGACCTGCGCCGAAGGTGGCCTAATTGTCACTGATGATGCGGAATTGGCCGATCGCATGCGCAGCCTGAAATTCCACGGCTTAGGCGTAGATGCCTATGATCGTCAAACGCATGGTCGCAAGCCGCAGGCAGAAGTGATCATGCCGGGCTTCAAATACAACTTACCTGATATCAGCGCGGCGATTGCGCTGGTGCAGTTGGGCAAACTGCCGGCGATTAATGCGCGCCGCGCTGAGATTGCACAACGTTATTTGACTGAATTGGCCGACACGCCATTCCTGCCGCTGGCGCAGCCCGCCTGGGCACATCAGCACGCATGGCATCTGTTCATTATTCGCGTGGATGAAGCGAAATGTGGCATCAGCCGCGATGCATTGATGGAAGCCTTGAAAGCACAAGACATCGGCACCGGCCTGCATTTCCGCGCCGCACACACCCACAAATATTACCGCGAACGTTATCCCGACCTTTCATTACCTAACACGGAATGGAATAGCGATCGCATTTGCTCAATACCTTTGTTCCCTGATATGAGCGACGACGACGTAACACGCGTGATTAGCGCTTTGCGTCAAATCGCTGGAGTTTGAGATGCTGGAAGAAAAAGCCATTCGTAAAGTCTCCGTGGTTATCCCGGTGTACAACGAACAGGAAAGTTTGCCCGAGTTAGTGCGTCGTACTGATGCCGCTTGTGCTCAAGTCGGTTTGGACTACGAAATTCTGCTGGTCGATGATGGCAGCAGCGATCGATCAGGCGAAATGATCGCCGACGCCGCGGATATGCCTGGCAGCCATGTGGTTGGCGTGTTGCTCAACCGCAATTATGGCCAGCACTCGGCGATCATGGCGGGATTTAGCCATGTGACGGGTGACTTGATCATCACACTGGATGCCGATCTGCAAAACCCCCCGGAAGAGATTCCAAATCTGGTGAACGCAGCGCTGCAAGGTTACGACGTCGTCGGTACCGTGCGTCAGAACCGCCAGGACAGTTGGTTCCGCCGCCGCGCGTCACGCACCATCAACGGTTTGATCCAGCGCGTTACCGGCAAAGCGATGGGCGATTATGGCTGCATGTTGCGCGCTTACCGTCGTCACATTGTTGATGCGATGCTGAATTGTCATGAACGCAGCACCTTTATTCCCATCCTCGCCAACACCTTTGCGCGCCGCACCATTGAGCTGCCGGTGAAACACGCCGAGCGCGAGTTTGGCGATTCGAAATACAGCTTTATGAAGTTGATTAACCTGATGTACGACCTGGTGACATGCTTAACCACCACGCCGCTGCGCCTGCTGAGTATTGTCGGCAGTTTGATTGCGCTGGCCGGTTTCGCCTTCTCATTGATTCTGATTGTGCTGCGTCTGTTCCTTGGTGCCAGTTGGGCCGGCGACGGCGTGTTCATGCTGTTTGCCGTGCTGTTCATTTTTGTCGGCGCGCAGTTTATCGGCATGGGCTTACTTGGCGAATACATCGGACGCATCTACAACGACGTGCGCGCACGTCCGCGTTACTTCATTCAACGTGTTATTAATTCTCAGCAAAATGCCGCTTCGGTACAGGAAATTGAACAATGAAAACTATCGTCTTTGGCTATGCCGAAATGGGCTGTGCGGGGATCTCTGCACTTCTGAATGCTGGCTTTGAAATCAGCGCCATTTTCACTCACGCCGATACCTCGCCGGAAAGCCACGCTTTTCCATCCGTTGCGCGCCTGGCGGCAGAGCATGGCATTCCGGTGTATGCGCCGGAAGATGTGAACCACCCGCTGTGGGTTGATCGCATTAAAGCTATGGCACCGGACATGATTTTCTCCTTCTATTACCGTGCATTGTTGAGCGAGGACATCCTCAATGCCGCGCGTGTTGGCGCGTTTAATCTGCACGGCTCGCTGCTGCCAAAATATCGTGGTCGCGCACCGCTGAATTGGGTGCTAGTGAACGGTGAAAAAGAGACCGGCGTAACCCTGCACCGCATGGTGAAACGCGCTGATGCCGGCGATATCATCGAGCAAAAACGTGTCGCGATTGATGATCAAGACAACGCGTTGACGCTGCATAACAAGCTGGTAATTTGCGCTACGCAAGTGCTGGAATCTGCTTTGCCAGCGCTGAAGCGTGGTGAGATTGTGGCAACGCCGCAAAATCACAGCGAAGCGACTGTGGTGGGTCGCCGTACCGCTGCCGATGGCCGTATCCAGTGGGAACACTCCGCGCAGCAGGTTAACAACCTGGTACGTGCGGTCAGTGAACCGTGGCCGGGCGCGTTTGCTTTCGTTGGTACCGTGAAATTCACCGTGTGGAAAGGGCGTGTACATGCTGATGCGCCAGCGGCAAAACCGGGTACCGTGCTCTCTGTTGAACCGTTCCTGGTTGCCTGCGGCGAAGGTGCGCTGGAAATCGTCACCGGCCAAACGGACAACGGCGTTTATATGAACGGCAGTCAGTTGGCACAAAGCCTCGGTGTGGTGAAAGGCGCGTTGCTGTATTCGCAGCCGGTTGCTGCGATCAAACGTCGCACGCGCGTGCTGATCCTCGGCGTTAACGGCTTTATCGGTAACCACTTAACCGAGCGTTTGTTGCAGGATGACAATTTCGAAGTTTACGGTTTGGATATCGGTTCTGATGCCATCAGTCGTTTCCTCGATCGTCCTCACTTCCACTTTGTTGAAGGTGATATCAGCATTCACTCCGAGTGGATCGAATATCACATTAAGAAGTGCGATGTGGTGCTGCCGCTGGTGGCGATTGCAACGCCAATCGAGTATACGCGTAATCCGCTGCGCGTCTTCGAACTCGATTTTGAAGAGAATCTCAAAATCATTCGTGACTGCGTGAAATACAAAAAACGCATCATCTTCCCATCCACGTCTGAAGTGTATGGCATGTGCACCGACCAACATTTCGACGAAGATCATTCCAACCTGGTGGTTGGCCCGATTAACAAACAGCGCTGGATCTACTCGGTTTCCAAACAACTGTTGGATCGTGTGATTTGGGCTTACGGCGAGAAAGAAGGCCTGCGCTTCACATTGTTCCGTCCGTTTAACTGGATGGGGCCGCGCCTCGACAACCTCAACGCCGCACGCATCGGCAGCTCACGCGCGATCACCCAGTTGATCCTTAACCTGGTGGAAGGATCGCCGATCAAACTGATCGATGGCGGTGCGCAGAAACGTTGCTTCACCGACATCCGCGACGGCATTGAAGCGCTGTTCCGCATTATCGAGAACAAGCACAACAACTGCGACGGCCAGATCGTCAACATTGGTAACCCGGAAAACGAAGCCAGCATCAAAGAGTTGGCTGAACGTCTGCTGGCGAGCTTTGAGCGTCACCCGCTGCGCAGCAATTTCCCACCGTTTGCCGGTTTCCGTGAAGTGGAAAGCAGCAGCTATTACGGTAAAGGTTATCAGGACGTAGAACACCGCAAACCGTCGATCAAAAACGCGCGCCGTCTGCTGGATTGGACGCCAACCGTTGAGATGGATACCACCATTGATAACACGCTGGACTTCTTCCTGCGCACCGTCGAGTTGCAGGATAAGCCATGAAAAAAGTAGGTTTGCGCGTTGATGTCGATACCTGGCGCGGCACCCAAAAAGGGGTTCCCGCCTTGTTAGAGCAGTTCAGTTTGCATCAGCTTCAAGCCAGTTTTTTCTTCAGCGTTGGTCCAGACAACATGGGACGCCACTTGTGGCGTCTTCTCAAGCCTAAATTCTTGTGGAAAATGCTGCGTTCGCGCGCGGCATCGCTGTACGGCTGGGATATTTTGTTGGCAGGCACCGCATGGCCGGGACGTGACATTGGTCGCGGCCTTGAGGAAATTATCAGCGCCACCGCCGATCATCACGAAGTGGGTTTGCATGCATGGGATCACTTTGCATGGCAAACCTGGGCTGGCGTGTGGTCACAAGAGAAGCTGTTAGAGCAGATTGGTCGTGGCAAAAAAGCGCTGGAAACGATTATTGGTGACAATGTCACATGTTCCGCAGTAGCCGGTTGGCGTGCTGATGGTCGTGTGTTAGCCGCGAAGCAGACGTTTGGTTTCCACTACAACAGCGATTGTCGCGGCAGCGGGCCGTTTCTGCCGCGCATGGCAGATGGCACTCTTGGCACGGTGCAGATTCCTGTCACGTTGCCAACCTGGGACGAGGTGGTCGGCCAATCTGTCAGCGCCGAGGGTTTTAATGATTTCATCCTCGAGCAAATGCTGGCGGCGCAAGGTTCACCGGTTTACACCATTCATGCCGAGGTCGAAGGGATTGTTGGCTTGAAAGCGTTTGCCGATCTGCTGGTGCGAGCTGAACAAAATGGTATTCGTTTCTGCCCGTTAAGCGAATTACTGCCGGACGATCTCAGTACCTTGCCGGAAGGCAAAGTGGTGCGCGGGCATATTCCCGGACGTGAAGGTTGGCTGGGCTGCCAGGGATAATTTTTTTAGGACTGTTTAAATGCGTATAGGCACCAAAACCGCGTGGCTGATTGCACTCTTTGCACTTTACTACCTGATCCCGATTGAATTCCGCGCCTTATGGCAACCGGACGAAACCCGTTATGCCGAAATCAGCCGTGAAATGCTGGTCAGCGGCAATTGGGTAGTGCCGCATTTCTTCGATTTGCGCTACTTCGAAAAACCAATTGCCGGCTATTGGGTTAATAACATCGGCCAGTTGCTGTTCGGCCATACCAACTTCGGTGTGCGCGCCGGTTCGATATTCAGCACCAGCTTTAGTGCACTGCTGATTTATTGGCTGGGTAAACAGATGTTTGCCAGCTGTAAAATCGCGCTGACCGGCAGCATCATCTTCCTGACGTCGCTGTTGGTTTATGGCGTCGGCACTTATGCGGTGCTCGATCCGATTCTGCTGCTGTGGCTGGTCTCAGCGATGTGCAGCTTCTGGTTGGCGGCGCAGGCCAGCACCACGCAGCAGCGTTTGTGTGGCTATCTGTTGCTCGGTGCCGCCTGTGCGATGGGCTTTATGACCAAAGGTTTCCTCGCCTTAGCGGTACCGGTGTTAGCGATTGTGCCGTGGATGATTTGGCAACGCCGCTTCATGGAACTGCTGCGCTGGGGACCGCTGACCATTGTGGTTGCCACGCTGCTCAGCACGCCGTGGGCGTTGGCGATTAACCAACAAGAAGCCAATTTCTGGCACTACTTCTTCTGGGTTGAGCACATTCAGCGTTTTGCCGAGTCGGATGCGCAACACAAAGCGCCGTTCTGGTACTACATTCCGGTGCTGCTGGCCGGTTGTTTACCGTGGCTGGCATTGCTACCCGGTTCGCTGGCTGGCGCATGGCGTCAGCGCTCGCAGCATGCAGGAGCAGCGTATTTGTTGAGTTGGGTCATCTTGCCGCTGCTGTTTTTCAGCATCGCCAAAGGCAAGCTGCCAACCTATATCTTGCCGTGCTTCGCACCGCTGGCGTTGCTGATGGCGCATTACGCGCACAGCGGCTCAGCGCAGGTCATCAAAGCGTTGAAAGTGAATGGCTGGATCAACCTGATCTTTGGCGCTATCACCGCGTTGGTGGTGTTAGTGGTAATTGCGCCGTGGGGCGTATCACATCGTCCGGTGTATACCAGCGATGAAATGGTGGGTGTGCTGTGTGGTGCGCTGGCGTTCATTGGCTGGGGCGTGATGGGTTGGATGAGCCGCAAGCCGGAAAACGGACGCTGGCAACTGGCGGCATTATGTCCGCTGGCGTTGGCGTTGCTGGTTGGGTTCGCCATTCCGAACAAAGTGCGCGACTCCAAGCAGCCGCAGAGCTTTGTTAGCGCGGTGCATGATCAACTGGCACAAAGTCGTTTCCTGCTGGCAGACAATCCTGGCGTGGCGTCGGCGGTTGCCTGGGAATTGAAGCGCAGTGATATCAATTTCTATGATGCCAAAGGTGAGTTGCAATACGGCTTGAGTTATCCGGATGCGCAATCGCACTATATAGATGCTGATGCGTTTGCCGATTGGCTGCAAGTGCACCGTCGTCAGGGCAAAGTCGCGTTGATCATGATGCTGAACTCAGACGAAAAAACGCCAGATGTACGCTTGCCGGAACCCGATGATGTTTATCGTCAGGGCCGACTGGTGTACTACGGTTACGATGCGAAGCCATGAATTTATTGCTGATTTTATTGGTTAGCATCCTGAGCTGCGCCGCGCAGTTGTGTCAGAAACAGGCGGCGTATCTCGGCACTCGACACGGCAAAAAAACGCTTATCCTGTTGCTGGCGTTGAGTATTTTGCTGCTCGGCGTGGGGATGTTGTTGTGGCTGGCGGTATTGCGTGTGGTGCCGGTCAGCATTGCTTATCCGATGCTCAGTCTTAACTTCGTGTTGGTGGCGATTGCGGCAAAATTGATTTGGCGTGAAACCTATAGCTTGCAGCAATGGATCGGTACGCTGGTGATTGTCGCAGGCGTGGCGCTAATGGGAAGTCATCTATGAAAGGGCTACTGTTAGCGCTGTGCAGCGTGCTGCTGGTGTCGCTGGCGCAATTGGTGTTGCGCATGGCGATGCAGGATTTTCCGCCATTGCTTGAAGTGTTGCTGTTGCAGCATCTCTCCACGTTGTTGATGCTGGCGGTTGGGCTCGGGGCTTACGCGTTGTCGATGTTGTGCTGGATGCTGGCGCTGCGCCACATGCCGCTCAATCGACTTTATCCGTTATTAAGTTTGAGTTATGTGCTGGTGTGGCTGGCCGCGATTTCATTGCCAGAGTTAGGCGAGACGTTCCGCTGGAGCAGTTTCGCCGGGGTGGTGTTGATTGTGATTGGTTTGTTGCTGGTTTCGCTGCCGAAGCGGTCATCTTGAATGACGTTAATAAGATTGCGTGACATTGTCACGCAATTAACCGCAGATATTTCTCGCCCAAATGCGCCAGCGATGGCGCACCTAACATGCCTAAATCCCGGCTCACTTCACTGTTTATCAAATCAATCGCCAGATTCACGCCCGCCGCGCCGCCGACAGCGCAGGCATAATTAAACGGCCTGCCGACAAAACAAGCTTGCGCACCCAAGGCAATGGCCTTGATCGCATCGGTGCCACGTCGAATGCCGCTATCAAACATCACCGTCATATCGCCCGCAGCCTCGACGATTTCCGGCAGCACATAAATCGGCGGAATCACCGTGTCGAGTTGGCGACCGCCATGATTGGACACCACAATGCCGTCAATGCCGATGGCTTTACAGCGCAGCGCATCGTTGCGGCTGAGAATGCCTTTAATCACCATCGCGCCGGTCCAGCGCGCACGAATATGCTCGATATGTCGCCAGGTCAGATGGCTGCGACCGCTGAAATCGCGTACCGCATTTTTCGAAAACAGCGGCGCACCGCGCTGCGCGTTGTTGTTCTCAAAATGGGGCATGCCACTTTTAAGAAGCGTTCGCATTAAGGTGCCGCTTAACCAGCGTGGATGGGTGATGCCTTGCCATGCCAAACGTAAGCTGGGACGAAACGGTGTGGCAAATCCAGCACGCTGATTATTCTCGCGATTGGCTTTGACCGGCGTATCCACCGTAATCACCAGCACCGGAATCGCCGCGCGTTTGACCCGATCAATCAACGCATCGATCTCTGCCAAAGTCTTGGGTAGATAGGCTTGAAACCACATGTTGGGATTGACCTGAGCGACATCTTCCAGCCGCGTCAATGACGATCCGCTCATGATAAACGGCACGTTTTTATCTCGCGCCGCACCCGCCAGCGTATTGTCGCCATCAAAACCGGTTAACGCCGAGATCCCCATGGGTGCGATGCCAACAGGCGCAGCATAACGATGACCGAACAGCTCAACTTCAATATCGCGCTGCGATACATCCACCATATTTTCAGGAATCAGGCTGTAACGTGCATAAGATGCCAGCGTGTTCTGCAGTGCAACATTGTCTTCGACGCCGCCAGAAACATAAGCGAACAGCGGATGCGGCAGGTGATTTCGGGCGTATTTTTCGAAGTCATTTAATGAAAGACAACGCGAATGCATGTTGCGCATGATGATGGCGATCCGATTCGGCGGGAAGTGCAGGAGAAAATGATGAAAATCATGCTATTGCATTGGCTTCAATTCGCAAATCCATAAATCGGCAATGCTAATGCGTTAAATGCATAAGAGCGGCGGATTGCCGCTCTGGTTAAAAAATCAATGTTGCTGCCATTCGTGGTATTCGCCATTGCGGCGACGTGGCGCGGTTTCTGGCAGTCGCAGCAAGCCAATAACCGAAATCACGCCCAGCACCGCGACATACAGCGCCAGGCCGTACCAATGTCCATCGGTCATTTGCAGGATTTTCACCGCCACCAAACCCAACACGCCACTGCCAATCAGCGAACCGACTTGCCATATAACCGCAATGCCGCTGCAACGAATATGCGTAGGAAACAGCTCCGGGAACCAGGACGCTTGCGGCGCATAACACATGCTGTGTCCAAGCGTTAACGCCACAATCATGGCGATTTGCGTCAGCCAATAGCTGTTTTGCTGCAAGGCGAGGAAGAACGGCACAATGGCGAGGACAATCAACAGTGCGCCCATCATGTAAACCGGTTTGCGGCCAATTCTGTCGGATAACGCGCCCATCAGTGGAATGGAAAACACTTCAAGAATCACCGCGACGATCATGCTGTTCATCAAAATGCCGGCATCGAGATTATTGGCTTTGCCCCACGCCAAAATAATCACCGTGAACAGCGCGAAAGCGCAGGCCTCAATCAGCTTCGCGGCAACGCCGTTGATTACCAAACGCGGGTTACCACGAATCACCTCTTTCAGTGGGCGAGATTCAGCCGCTTTGGTTTCACGAATTGCGGCAAACACCGGCGATTCATCAATGCGTAAGCGGATGAATAGGCCAACAATCACCAGCACTGCGCTTAACAAAAACGGCACGCGCCAGCCCCAAGCCATCATTTGATCGGCTGAAAGCGTGGCATTCAACACCGCAAACAGCGCCAGCGGCAGCAGAAAGCCGACGGGCGCACCAATTTGCACCCAACTGGCGAAAAAACCGCGCCGTGATGCTTGCGAATACTCCGCGGTCATCAATACCGCGCCCGCCTGTTCACCGCCGACGCCAAAGCCTTGCAGCAAACGAATCAGAATCAGCAAAATCGGCGCCCAGATACCGATTTTTTCGTAAGTCGGCAGCAGGCCAATGCAGAAAGTACCGAGTCCAACAATCAAAATGGTCGCCACCAAGGCTTTTTTGCGTCCCACTTTATCGCCGATATGGCCAAACACGATGCCGCCAATCGGACGCGCCAGAAAGCCAACCGCATAGGTGGCAAAGGCGGCGAGGGTGCTGATCAACGGATCGTGGCTGGGAAAGAACAGATGACCGAAAAACAGCACCGCCGCGGTGCCGTAGGCAAAGAAGTCGTAATACTCTGCTGCGGTGCCGATAGCAGAAGCACTCGCCACGCGTTTAATCAGTGAAGTGTTATCTTTCTCGGTGACTGACGTCTGGGTCATGGTGGAGGAAGCCATTGCGAATCCCTGTAGAATAATTGTTAGACTACCATACAAGGATGTTTAAGCCGTTGTTGCGAAAATGATCACAGAATGGATGCGATTACGCTGGCGCGAAAACCCAGGATTGATTACCGATTTATTTATACCTGCAAGGTCGTCATTCGTTCTTATTATATGCCTGTAAGGTCGCCATTCATGGTGACCCTTTTAATACAAATATCAATAATAGATGGCGCTAATTAACCAATCTCGGATTATGCAACAAGCAATTTTTCAATTAACTCTGGCGCTACTTATTTATCTATTCGTTTGATTTGAAAATACTTCAACGATTAATCGGCAATTTATTTAATGTTGTATCGCAAGGGTTAATTCTTAATTTGACTTAATCAACGCTTAATTCTTTTACCCCATCTAGACGTTTTCTTTACAAAGTGTTGTGATATCTCAACACAGCACATCATGTATTTCCTGATTTTCACACTCACTTTTCTAAAACGTCATGCCTGGCGGCGCTTCGCCATGCGGAAAAAAACTATTTTCTCTCTGGAGGAAAGGATGTCGTTCAAACTAAAACCGCTTGTGATCAGTCTATTGGCCGCGCAGGGCTTGATGTATCCAGCATTACCCACCTGGGCTGCCGTTATTCAACCTTTTACCCCGGAAAAGAACGACAACAAAGTCGGTGTATTTTGCGTATGTAATGGCAGCACGCAATCTTTAACCGGGCTGCCACAATTCGAACCGGGAAAAAGCGGAGCGGTAGCAACCACAATAGGTCAGTTACAAGATGAAGGGCGTATTTTTACCGACAGCTTGACCGGCAGAGAACGGCTTTCATTGGGCACACAAAATTATGATGTTTTAATTTCTGATGTGGCGAATGGGCTTTATAGCCATTATTCCACTTACGATACCGCGGCATTAAGTAATCTGGCACCGATTAGTCTTAATCAAGCTGTGACGGATTATGAAGATGTTGGCGATCAACAATATATTAATGCTCGCGTAGCGTCGGTGAGCAACGGCACGATTAATGTTCAGCTCGGTACGCCAGGCGCATCCACCACTGAAAATGGCTGGGAAATGGCCGCCAAACAAAGCCGACTGTTTACTGCCATTGGCAGCGGCAACATGAATTGGGATGGGGATAATCGCATTGATTTTACCGCCATTCAGGCACCCAATGGCGCGCGTTGGGCGTTCAGTGATGACCAATTAGTCACATACAGCGGCGCTTTTAGCGTCACCACCAAAGATGGCAACGTCAGCCAATTTAACGTCACCAACCTCAGCCAACTGCAACAATACAATGATTGGCTCATCGGCCAATTGCAGAGCGCCAATCTCGATCCCGCCAGCTATAACAGCGAATTCGACAAAGCCTTCAGCTTCACCACCGGCAGCGTAGTCTGGGCACTGAGCTTGCGCGATCCTGACGATGAAGTGCTGCTGCCGATAGGTGATCGCATTGTACTGAGCGCGGATGGATCGCAAGCCAGCGCGACGATCAATGCGGGTAAAACGCTGGAAGTGGCAAACGCCAGCGGTGGCGCGATGCGAGCCGATAACGGTGCCATCGCCACCATCAATGGCAAATTATCCAGCACCGGAACGCGCACCACCGACAACGATGCGCTGGTGTTAACCAACGGTAGCACCGGCATCAATAACGGCGTGATCAATGGCGGGTTCTTCAATAATGCCGACGGCAGCGGCGTTGATAGCAGCACATTGGGTTACAACGCCGCCACGGTGGATGTGAGTAACAGTCGCTTTACCAACAATGGCGTACTCAACCACGCATTCTCTGATAACTCCAGCGCGATCAGCGTGCAGGATGGCAGTGCGGTTAATAACGGTACTCTCAATTTGGGTGTCACGGACACCATTGGCAGCGGCAGCAGTTCGGGCGTGGTGTTAGGCGGCACCACGTCGAGTTTCACCAACAATGGCACGATTTACATCGGGCGCACGCCGCAAAACACTCAGACCGATGCCACTAACGACGTGGCGATCAATCAAAGCGGCGGCACCAGCGCCATTTCCCAGCTGTTCGATTCCAGCGTGGTCAACAACGGCGATATCGTAATTGGATCGTTAACGCAAAATGCCAGCGCCATGCGCGTGGCCAGCGCGCCGGATGCCACCACGCTGAACAACGGGGTGATTGACGTCAATGGTCGCGCGCAGTTTAAACCGGCGGAAAATATCGCCATGCAGGTGATCGATTCCGGCAGCGGCGGCAACGTGGGCAACGCCGGGATCATCAATCTTAATGGCGATAACAGCACCGGCCTGAAAGTCACTGCCAGCGCAGGCAACAGCGCGCATGCGTGGTCAAGCGGCGCGATTAACGTTAATGGCAACGCCGACAACTTCAACGGCACGCGCAACACCGCCGTGTGGGTTAACGGTGTTGATGGCGGCGCGGCGTCGGCGGATCTCAGTGGGCCGATCAATCTTGACGGTGACGCGGCAATCGGCATTCGCGCAGAAGGCAATGCCACCGTCAATGTGGCGCAAAGCGCGGTGCCAAATTCGGGTAGCGGGCAATATCAGATCAACTTCCTGACCATCGGCCCGGATGCCAAAATCAATCTGCCGAGCAATGGCAGTTATGGCGTTTCCGGTTGGTACTCGACCATATTCCGTATGCAGGATGGCGCTGATTTTGATGGCAGCGGCATGACGCTGACGCCAAATGCCTCTTTCTCAACTGGCGTGATGGGCAGCGGCGCAGGCACCGACATCAACACTCACGGTGCAACCCTGAATATTGGCGGCTATTCCACTGGCGTTGTCGTCGAAGGCGGCGCGCAGGGCACCATTGATGCGGCGACGCAGCTCAACTTTACCGGTTCTGGTGCGACGGCGGCGTTAGTAGATGGCAATAAGCATGATCTTACTGGCTTTATCACCAATGGCATTGCTTTCCCTTATAGCAACACCAGCATGACGAACCACGCCGATATCAACAGCGACTTTGGCGGGCAAATCGGCTTGGTGGCACAAAATCAGGCGCAGTTGGTGAACACCGGCAACATCACGCTGGGTGGCGAAAATGCCTTTGGTATTCAATCGATTTGGGGCGCGAATGTTACCAACAGCGGCACGATTAGCGTCACCAATGGCAGCAGCGCGCTGTACGCGCAAGGCTTCAATTTCAGCGGCGACGGCATTACGCCTGCCACCATTAACAACAGCGGCACGCTGAATGTCACCGCGGGCAATGCGCCAGATTACGCACCGACCGACGGTATTTTGGCGATTGGCGATCGGGTGCAGATCAACCAAAACGGCACCATTAATCTTTACGGCAGCAACGCCGTTGCGGTGGAACTGTTGAGTGGTGCCGGTCTGAATCTGGGCGAAAACAGCAAGGTGGTTTTCCATGATGCCAATCAGGTTGGCTATCTCTCTACCGATGCCAGCTCGAACATTGTCTCCAACGGCGGTGAAACGGATGTCAGCACTGAAGGATCAACCCTGTATCGTTTAGGCGCGGGCACCATTTTCTATCCGCTGCAACCGGCCAATATCACCTTAAGTGGGGCGAACACCACCGGTATCGATGCCACTGGCGTGGGCACCACGCTGTTTGGCACCGATCAATACACTGTGACCGGTAACGGCGCGACGGCGGTGCGAGCGAGCGATGGCGCTTACGGCATTGTCAATAATGCCATTACTTTGAGCGGTGCCAACAGCGTCGGTGCGGCTACTGATAGCGGCGGTGCGGTGCTTTACGTCACTGCACCGATTACCGGCTTAGGTGACAACGTCACGGCATTGAGCAGCGGCAATGGCGCTAGCATCCAGAATTCAAGCAGCATTGACCTTACGGGCAGCAATAACATCGGTGCGCGACTCTATTACGGCGGCAATCTGGTTAACCGCGGCAATATCCATGTCGCCAATGGCGTGGGTGTGGATGTCAGCAATGGCTACGGCCAATACACGCAAATGAGCGGTCAATTGCAGGTCGATAGCGGGATTGCTGCCATGCGCGTCGGTCAGGGCGGCGTATTGAATATTGTGGGCGATGGGCAAGGTGATAACTATAACAGCTACTCCAGCACTATTTTTGCCAGTGGCAATGCCGACGCGGTATTGCTAGATAATGGGGCGAACGGCTTCAGTGCCGATCACGCCGTACTCAGTGCTTACCACGGTAACGTGATCAACAACCGCGCCGAAATCAGCAACATTTCACTGCAACGCGTACGTCTGGATATCAATGGCGGCAACGCGATTCGTTCAGCCACCTCTTTTGATCCCAACGGCAGCGCCTACATCGGCGTCTCGGAAGGTACCGGCTATCTGTTCGAAAACGAGGATGGTTCGACCACCAGCAATGATTTGCTGATCGGACCGAATTATTATTTCTTCATTACCGGCCCGAATAGCACCGGTGTGCGCGCCAACACCACCGGGCGCGTCATCAACCAAGGCACCTTAGCGGTGTACAACCAGGATGGCATGACCGGCGGGTCGGCGATTGTCACCAGTACCGCCAGCGAAGTGATCAACCAGGGCAGCATTATTTCGCTCAGCACCCAATCGCCAATCATTGATTTGCGCGGCGGGCAAACGGTGTTTATCAACCAGGGCAATATCAGCGCGCCTTTCCCGGAAACGGTAATTGTGGCAGGCGGCGCGAGTAACGATCAGTTCGCCTTGCTGTCCGGTAATGTGCTGGGCGACGTCAATACCGGCAACGGTAACGACACGCTGCAACTCTCTGGCGGCACCATTAACGGTAGCTTGACGATGGGTACCGGTAATAATCAGGCGCTGGTCGAAAACGTGAGCCTGGCGAATACGCGCCATATCACTACCGAGAATGGCGCTGGCAGCACCCTGAGTTTTAACGAGATCAACGCGCGTGGCGGTTCGCTGGCAGCGGATGATCTCAGCAAAGGTACTAACCTCGGCGGTGGCTGGAGCACCATCAACTTCTACAACACACAATGGACGTTAACCGATAACCTCAAGTTGGCGCACAGCACCATCAATATTGATAGCGGATCAACGCTGTTTGTCGGCGATGGCGTAAATCCGTTGCTCAGCGGTGCCAGCGACGGTTCGCTGGTGGTGAATAATGCCGGTACGTTGGATCTCACTAACGGCAGCGGCGCGCCAGGCAACACGCTCACGGTTGACGGTGATTTAAATTCCACCGGCGGCCACGTAAAACTCAACACCCAAATTGCCGCAGGCGGTAGCAGCGATCGTCTCCAAGTCAACGGCAATACCAGCGGCACTACGCTGCTGGACGTCACGCCATTGGTTGGCAGCGCGGCAATCATTACGCCAGATCAAGGCATTGCGCTGGCGCAAGTGACAGGAAACGCCAGCGCCAACAGCTTCGCGTTGAGCAATGGCTATGTGGCCAGCGGTCCGTGGCAATACGGCATCTACGGCACGCAAAGTGGCTCGGCGTGGGATTATCGCCTGGCAAACAATTTTGTGACTGATGCGGCGGGCAACCTTGAACGGCCGAAAGTGACGCCGCAGATGCCATCGTATATCTCCGCGCCGGTCGGTTTGGCCTACTACAACATGGCGGTGATGGACGATCTGCATAAGCGTCTGGGGGAACTGCGCGCAGATGACAGCAACGGCAGCGGCGAGATGTTTATTCGCTACCTCGGTTCAAACCTCAAGTACAAATCCAATCGCGAGCAAAGCCAATACGGTTATGACTTTGACCTCGATTACAGCGCGGTACAGCTCGGCGGCAATCTGCTGCATCTGCAAGGCGAAACCGACAGCCTGCGTGCGGGCGTTGCCTACACACGCGGTAATGCGCGCATTCGTCCGCAAGCGGTAGATGGCTACAGCTCAACCAGCTTCGATAACGATACCTTCTCGCTCTACGCCACCTGGCTGCGCGACAGCGGCTTCTACGTCGATGGTGCGCTGTCATTTGATTGGCATCGCGGCGATACCGATATTGCGCGCCAGAAAGAAGTCGGTCATCTGAAAGGCAACGGTTGGGGTGCGTCGGTAGAGAGTGGTTATCCGTGGCAGTTTGCCAACGGCATTCGCCTCGAACCGCAGGCGCAGTTGATGTACCTGCAACTGAATATGGATGATGTCGTCGATCGTGATAACACGCGCGTGACGTGGGGTGATTACAATCAAACCATTGGTCGCGTCGGTGCACGCCTGGATCGCACCTGGCAGGATCCGGCCGGTCAGCAGTATACGCCGTATCTGCGCACCAGCTATACGCGCGGTTGGGGCGGTTCTGCTACCACGCGTGCCAGCGCCAATGGCTCGTCGGATAGCGTGAGCTTCGATAGCGGTAAATTCGGGCAAATGTGGGATGTTGGCATTGGTGGCACCGCAACCTTGAAAAGCGATGTCTCGCTGTACGCTGAAGCGGATTATCGCCAGGAAATTGACGGCAATGGCACCAAAGGTTGGCGCTATAACGCCGGCGTGCGCTGGATGTTTTAATTAACCCATCTCAGATTAATCGTAGGGTCGCCATTTTTGGCGACCTTTTTATTTCAGTAATTTAATAATCTCCCGCGATCGCCATTATCCCACTATTAATTAACCCCATCCTGATGTAATTCCATCAAAACAAAAACACTAAACGGCTTGATCTCACAATTCGAAAAACAAATTTCAATTAATAATTAACATGAAATAAAAACACCGTTAGCGTGAACTTTCTGTTTTGTTCTGCCGTATTTCCTTAAGCGTTTTATACCAGGAGGTATTATGGAAAGAGAACTTTATATATCCACCAACACCGCGTCGGGGCCGAATAGCACCACGCGTACCGAACCCTTCGTTAAAATTATTGCGCTGGTCGCCACGCTCGGTGGATTACTGTTTGGTTACGATACCGGCGTGGTTTCCGGTGCATTGCTGTTTATGCGCGGCGACCTACAACTCACGCCGTTTACCACCGGCTTAGTGACCAGTTCATTACTGTTCGGTGCCGCCTTTGGAGCGTTGCTCGCCGGACATTTTGCCGACGCCATGGGACGTCGCAAGATCATTATTTCGCTGGCATTTATCTTTGCGCTAGGCGCTATCGGTTCCGCTTTCGCTCCTGATGTCATTACGATGATTGCCTCGCGTTTATTCCTTGGTATCGCAGTGGGCGGAGCAGCCGCCACCGTACCGGTGTATATCGCGGAAATCGCACCTGCCAACAAACGCGGCCAATTGGTGACGCTACAAGAGTTGATGATCGTTTCAGGTCAATTACTGGCTTACGTTTCTAACGCCACCTTCAATGAAATTTGGGGCGGCGAACATACCTGGCGCTGGATGATTGCCATCTCCACTGTACCCGCAGTGCTGCTGTGGTTTGGCATGATCTTTATGCCGGAAAGTCCACGCTGGCATGTGATGCGTGGCAATACCCAGGACGCGCGCAAAGTACTGGAGAAAACCCGTGCGGCGGATGACGTCGATTGGGAACTGGAGGAGATTGAAGAAACCATCGAAGAGAACCGGCAAAAGGGCAAAGGTCGCCTGCGCGATTTGCGCACGCCGTGGCTGCGCAAAGTATTTCTGCTCGGTATTGGTATTGCCGCCATTCAGCAATTAACCGGCGTTAATACCATCATGTATTACGCGCCCACCATGCTGACCGCTACAGGGTTGAGCAACGATGCCGCGCTGTTTGCCACTATCGCTAACGGCGTGATTTCGGTGTTGATGACATTAGTCGGGATTTGGATGATTGGCAAAATTGGCCGCCGCCCGCTGGTATTGGTCGGTCAAATGGGCTGCACCGCCTGTTTATTCTTCATCGCGGCGGTGTGCTTTTTCATGCCGGAATATCTTCAAGCTGGCGAAGTGAACTTACTGCGCGCCTATCTGGTGTTGGCGGGCATGTTGATGTTCTTGTGTTTCCAGCAAGGCGCGTTATCGCCGGTTACGTGGCTGCTGTTATCTGAAATATTCCCGGCGAGGATGCGTGGCATTTGCATGGGCGGCGCGGTGTTCGCGTTGTGGATGGCAAACTTCGCCATTTCCATGGCATTTCCGCTTTTGCTGGCGGCATTTGGTTTAGCTGGCGCGTTCTTAACTTTCGCGGTGATCGGCATCGGCGGTTCGATGTTTGTCCTGCGCACTATCCCGGAAACTAAAGGCCGCAGCCTCGAACAGGTCGAGCATTATTTCTATGAACTGTATAACGGCAAACCCTGATGTAAATCACTCAAGGTTCCGGCAGAGCAAGCAAAAAAGATAGCTTACTATCACGCCATATTCACGCGTCACAACAAAACAGAACATCCTTAACCCTATATTTCAGGATAGCACCATGACGTATAAAATAAGCCATGATCGTCTCTGCGTTAATCGTAAAATTGCACCGAATCTCAGCATTGAACAATTTTTCAATCTGATTGAAAAGCTGGGGTTAAATAAAGTTGAAATACGCAACGATATGAAAAGTGGCCGCGTAAGCGATAATTTAACCGGTGAAGACGTGCGCCATTTAGCCGCGCAACACGCATTCACCATTGAAACCATTAATGCGGTTTATCCGTTTAATCAATTAACCGATGAAGTATTGGAAAAAACGCGCGGATTATTACAAGACGCACGAGCAACCGGCGCTAAAGCTTTAGTGCTTTGCCCTTTAAATGACGGAACGGTTATTTCCAATCAGCAAACGGAAGCCGCACTAAAAACCCTGGCTCCGCTGTTTGCCGAATACGGCATCTTGGGGCTGGTGGAGCCGCTTGGCTTCCCGCAAAGCTCGTTACGCTCGGCAGCACTGGCGCAGCAGTTGATTCAACAAGCGGGTGCACCGTTCAAAATCGTGTTGGATACCTTTCACCACCATTTATACGAAGGCGCGGAACAGGATTTCGCTGGCGGCGTGGATGTGCAAAACATCGGCCTGGTGCATTTATCCGGCGTAACCGATACGCGTCCAACCGCGCAATTAACTGATGAAGAACGCATCATGCTCAGCGCCGATGATCTGCTGCGATCGAAGCAGCAAGTGCAGCGTTTAGAGGAGATGGGCTATCGCGGCATCTATGCCTTTGAACCGTTTTCTTCCGTGATGGATGCATGGAGCGAAGATGACATCGCCCGTGAAATCCAATCCAGCATTGCTTACCTGAACAACTAAGGAACACTCCATGACGCTCAATATCGGTGTAATTGGCACGGGCGCGATCGGTCGCGAACACATTCGTCGTTGCAGCAAAGTGCTGCAACATTCTCGCGTAGTGGCGCTGAATGATATCAACCGCGCTAACTGCGAACAGATCATCAACGATCTTGGCATTCAGGCCGAGATCTACGACAACGCGCATGACCTGATCAATGCGCCAGAAGTACAGGCTATTCTGGTGACTTCATGGGGGCCGACGCACGAAGAGTTCGTGCTGGCGGCCATCAACGCCGGTAAAGCGGTATTCTGCGAGAAGCCGCTGGCGGTAACCGCGCAAGGCTGCATGAACATTGTGCAAGCCGAAATCGCCGCTGGTAAAAAGTTGGTGCAGGTTGGCTTTATGCGCCCGTACGACAGCGGTTATCGTGCGCTGAAAGCAGTGATTGATAACGGTGAGATCGGCGAGCCGCTGATGCTGCATTGCGCGCACCGCAATCCTGAAGTGGGTGATTCGTACACCACCGATATGGCGATCACCGATACGCTGATCCATGAATTGGATGTGCTGCGCTGGCTGCTGCAAGATGATTACGTTAGCGCGCAGGTGATTTATCCACGCAAAACGCGCAAAGCATCTTCACATCTGAAAGATCCGCAAATTGTGCTGCTGGAAACCGCTAAAGGCGTGCGCATTGATGTGGAAATCTTCGTTAACTGTGCCTACGGCTACGATATTCAGTGCCAGGTGGTTGGCGAAACCGGCATCGCTAATCTACCTGAACCGATGTCAGTGCAAACGCGCAGCGCGGCGAAACTCTCAACCAGCATTTTAATTGATTGGAAGAAGCGCTTTATCGATGCGTATGACGTTGAATTGCAGGATTTCATCAATAACGTGTTGTCGGGTGAAATGACCGGTCCATCAGCGTGGGACGGCTATGCTGCGGCAGTTGCCGCCGATGCGTGCGTCGCTGCGCAGAATTCGGGCGTGATTGAGGCGATCAATATGCCAGTGAAGCCGGCGTTTTATCAGTGATTGCAAAACGGTGCGCATGGACGCGCACCGTTTTGCGCCGTACTAGCGCTTATTGCTTACCAATGTGCCTTTCAAACCGTGTGGCTCTGAACGCAGATATTGCGGCGGCACTTGCACCTGAGCATTAAGTTCAGCGGCTGCCTGCCACGGCCAGTGCGGGGTATATAATACCGCACGCGCCAGTGCGATGATGTCGGCATCACCCTCCTGCAACGCTTTTTCAGCCTGCTGTGCTTCGGTAATCAAACCCACGCCAATCACTGGCATCTTCACCTGCTGGCGGATTTCACGCGCAAACGGCAATTGATAGCCCGGACCGACACTAATTTTCTGCTGCGCGTCAAGGCCGCCGCTCGATACATGCACATAATCACATCCCGCCGCTTCCAATTTTTGGCTAAAGGCAACGGATTGCTCTACATCCCAACCGCCGTCAACCCAATCCGTGGCCGAAAGTCGTACGCCAACCGCGATGGAATGCGGCAATGCCTCACGCACCGCGTTAAACACTTCCAACGGGAAACGCAGACGATTTTCCAGCGAGCCGCCGTACTCATCATCACGTTGATTGCTCAACGGTGAGAGGAATTGATGGAGTAAATAACCGTGCGCAGCGTGTAACTCAATCAGTTGAATGCCTAAACGCTCGGCGCGTTTGGCGCTGGCGACAAAGGCTTGCTTCAAACGCTGCAAATCCTGTTTTTCTAAGGCTACTGGCGGGCGGTCTTCAGCATTAAAGGCGAGGGCGGAAGGCGCAACAGTTTGCCAGCCACCTTGTTCAAGTGGCAATTGATGACCACCTTGCCACGGCGCAGCGCAGGATGCTTTGCGTCCGGCGTGACCAAGTTGGATGCCAATCGGCATGTTTGAGTATTGGCGAATGTCCTGCAAAACCGTTGCGAGCGCTGATTCGGTTTCATCATTCCACAAACCTAAATCGCCTGGAGAAATACGCCCCTCGGCTTCAACGGCGGTTGCTTCGATGATCAGCAAACCCGCGCCAGAAAGCGCCAGTTGGCCTAAATGAATGCGATGCCAGGCGCTGGCTTTACCGTCTTGCGCAGAGTATTGGCACATCGGAGCGATCACGATGCGATTGTCGAGGGTTAACTTACCCAGTTGCGTGGCACTAAACAGTAAACTCATTGAAACCTCATGATTAATAGTTGAGTGCGAAAATCGGTCACCATAAATGGCGCCCGCTAAATTGTAGAGTGCGATGAGTTTGAATGTTATAGAAAAGGGAAGTTAAGCGGAAAGTGCCAACATTTGTTGGGTGGCCATTCCTGACCACCGTATTGCGGAATTACTCTTGCTCAATACTGGTTAACAGCGCGTTCTGAATGATCTTCTGCGCTTTAAGCGGGTTTTGCTCGCGCTGCGCTTCCTGCAAAGCGGCAATATCCAATTTATCCAGCGCACGGTAAATGTGCTTGAGGAAGCGAATCGACAGGTTAGCGGCTTCAACATGATCTTCGCGGAACGGGAATTGATCGAGCTGCCACACGCCTTGCCAATTGTTGATCTTCAGGACGTAGAAGAACTCAAAGATTTCCGTCATATGCACGGTGCCGACTACGAGATCGTCATCCCAGCCGCGCAGGTTGTCGTTGACGTCCATACCAAACAAGCGACCACGATCGATAATGAGCTGGGCGGAATCAGCTGGCGATTCCCCGGCAAATAGCGCATGACCGAAATCCAGCAGCACGCCGACGTTATCCAGGCCAATATCTTCAATGCCCAGTAAGGTTCGCGCCGCCGAATCCCAGGTCATTTTTACGCGCGGCTCACGGGGTTTGTATTCGATGGCAAATTTGACGTCGGGATTGGCACTCGCCAATTCACGCATGCCGTCCACCGCCATTTTCCACAGATTTTTATGATCGACCTGGAACGGATAATCCCAACCATCCTGTCCCGGCCAGACCTTAACGTAGTTGGCGCCTAATTCGCGCACCACCGTTGCGGCTTCGTGCATCAAATCAAAAGCTTGTTTGCGGATAGCGGCATCGGGGTTAGTGAATGCACCACGCGAAAAGCGGCGTAGATAGATTTCAGGCGTAACGCCGATGGCTTTTAATCCGGCATCTTCCAGCGCTTGTTTAACCTGCGCCACGGTCACGCCTTCGGTGAATGGATAAGGCACATCGACGTAAGAGAGTTCTTCAACGCTGCCCGCCAGCTTGATCTGATCCAAAGTGCTGAGCGCCGGGCCATAACCATCAACGGCGTAACGATCGATATAGTTGGCAAAGTGCCACAATCCGGCACCGAATTTTGGATAGGTGTAGCTACTCATAAGACATTCTCCTCAGATGATTGCGCTAATCGTCATTGTTCTGGCTGATGATTTTTAGATGTGAATATATATTCAGTGATGGTTATATATTCCATTCTGCGCCCTGATATGATGCGTTAACCAGCAGCAGGTGGCGAATTTGCAAGCGCAATCACACAAAATTTGCGCAAAACATCCGTAGGGTCGCCATTTATGGTGACCTGTTTTCCAGAGTGGTTGAAGGCTTTGGTGTAAGCAGAACCGGTCACCATAAATGGCGACCCTACGAAGGAGGATGGAAGAAGAATTAATTAAGCAATAAACGAAAATATCGAATGCTGAACACCTGAAAACTCAAACTCCGCCACTAATTTCATGCCCATATTTACATGCGCTTTAATTGATGGCGCATTATCGTTGCGAATAAATAAAATCCCTTCTCTGCCCGCAACCAATGGGCGCAGCTCGGCAAACATCTTTTTGGCCAAACCTTGATTCCTGGCTTCTGCACTGACGCAAATCGGGCCATAAAGAAACGCATTATTACCGCCGGAATAGGTTGCCAGCATGGCTTTGATAATCGGTAACTCGATGTTTTTCCTCATAGAGGATGTCATAAGAAAGCCCAGTACCTTATCGCCGGCGCGTGCCACGATCACCGGCATTTCGTCAATCATGGCAGCAATGGTGGATTCAGGTAACGCTGCGGAAAGCGACCCGTTGTTGGCAGCGCTGTTTTCCTGTTGCAGTTGAGAAATGCCGCGAATATCGCGTTGGGTTGCGGTGGTTATTTCAAGGCCATTTATTTTCATACTGCTCCAATAAGATATTTATTATGGAAAGCATCATATCGGAGAGTATGGCATCAAGCGTGACGTGGGGTGCGCAGGATACGCACCCAATCCAGTTTATTGCATATTTTTCGCTTGATAACCCATACGATTCAATCGGCTAAAAAACTCTTTATTGCTTGAGCAATTCAGCTTGCGAATAATGCTCTGACGATGATGGCTAATGGTTTTGCAACTCAGTCTCAGTGAATGGCCAATGTCGGTCAGATTGCTGGTTTGACCGAATAGTCGCAGCAGGCCAAATTCGCGTGGTGACAGCGTCTGTTTGGTACGACGCGCGCTATGATCGAACGCTGTTGCATATTGCAATCCCAGCACCGCATTCGATAGCTCTTTTAAGCTGCACTGTTTATCCAGAAAGGTGACTTTGGGCAGCACGCTGGCCACGTAGCTGATCACCGCGCTTTCATTCAGCTCCGTTAACACCACAATGCGGGTTGCCGGCGATGAAAACTGCACTTTAAGCAACAGCTCAGTAAAGAACTGCACGTCGCGTCCGTACGCGGTTAACTCAGTGATTAGCACATCCGTTCCCGCAATTTGGCTGAGAACGCCATCAAGACTTTCTTGTCCTATATTTCTCACCTGAATAAATTTGCCCGCAAAAAAGCGCGAAATACCTTCAGAAATCCATTTGTTATTGTCGATTATCGTTAATGACAACATGTTCACCTCCATCCCAAGAATTTCCTTATTAGACAGAGATACCCATCGGATAAAAATCAGAGCGGGCAAGGGCGGTTTGTATGAAATGTCTGAAATATTGTTAGGATGTAGGCAATGCCAAGACAAAACAGGAGCTGCTATGCAATTAGAGACGACGCGTTTACGCCTTGAACCTTTCCAACATGCGCATTTCGATGGCTTACGGGCAATGGAAAATGATCCTGAGATCATGCGTTATATCAGCAACGGCAAGGTTAAAACCCCGGAAGAGACGCGCGAAACCATTGAACGGGTGATGCAGCGCTGGCAGCAATACGGTTTTTCCTGGTGGGCGATTTGTGAAAAAGAGTCAGATGAGGTGGTTGGCGCGGCTTGCTTGCAACATCTGGCTAATCAGGATGGCGCGCCGCTGGAGATCGGTTGGCGACTGAATGCCAATCATCATGGCAAAGGCTTTGCGACCGAAGCCGCGCAGGCGATCGTGCAGTTTGCAGTTGAGCAGATTGGCGTTAACTATTTAGTCGCGGTCGCCGATCCGGAAAACCAAGCCTCGCAAAAAGTGATGCAGCGTTTAGGTATGAAGCATAAAGGCATCGAAACCCATTACGATGTGCCGTGCGTGGTGTATGAGTTATCGCTAGCACAGTCGTAATCAGGCGATCACTTTGCCGCGCACGATGACTTTTCCCGACTTAATTTCGGCATCGCTGACGCGGCGAATCGCCAGATTCGTGGCTTGCCAGGCGATTTCTTGCAAATCATGCGACACGCAAGGGAAGTGGAAACCATAAATGCCTGCATGTGAAACTTCGTCGATGCTGAACAATGAAACCTGCTGGCCAAGCGCGAGCTTATGTTCAATGCAGGCTTTCACAATGCCCAATGAAATCTGGTTGTTACAACCCACAAAATAATCCGGCGCTGGATTTTGGCTCAGCCAGCGGCTGGTTTCCTGCCAGGCGATATCCATAAAAAAATCGGCATGCAGCACTTCTAACGAACTGACTTTTCCCTGCAAAGCGGCCTGAATACCGATGACGCGTTCGCGTGCCACGTTGGAGTTTTCCGGCCCGGAAACCACCACCACACGTTGCGCATTTTGTTCCAGTAACCAACGTCCGGCCTGCAAGCCGCAATCGAGGTTATCAATATAGACGCCGCTACAATGGCGGGAATCCAGTTCACGGTCGACCAGCACCACCGGAATATTCAGCGTTTCCAATCGCTTGAGATAAGCGGGTTGGTAATGTTGATCGTTGGAAATCACCGACAAGATAATCGCATCGACGTTATAGCCAATCAGTTTGTCGATAATGCGATTTTCGGTTTCCTGCGATTCATAAGAGTCAAACACCAGCGTGTCATAACCCATTTTTTGCGCTTCCAGCGTCATGAGACGTGTCAGGCCACCAAAAAACGGGTTCGCCATATCGGGATTAACGATGCCAATGGTTTTACTCGATTTAGCGCGCAAGCTGCGCGCTGCGGTGTTCACCACGTAACCCAGTTGCTCAGCCGTCTCGCGAATACGTTGCAGCGTTTCCGGATGCACTTTATCCGGCTGCGAAAACGCACGCGAGGCGGTGATTTTGCTGACATTCGCTTGTGCTGCAACGCTGGCTAGCGTTGCCTTTCGTCCTCGCCCAACAGCCAAAAGCAACTCCTTAGTGAAAAGCATCATTTTGTATCATTAACGAATCATGACAGATTTGGCAGCAGGACGCGAATGCAGTTTGTTACGCTAAGCGGTTGACCCGTGGATCGGTGAAAATGTCCAGTTCATCGCGGCTTTCCGACGAGAACTCCGATACCACCGCGCCTTTATCACCCGCCTGGAACCAATGGCGCGTATTCGGTGCAATGGTGTATTGCTCGCCGGGCTTTAACAAAATATAGCGCGTGCAGGTATACCACGCTTCGCTGCCTTCTGGCACCTGACAGACTTTGCTGCCGCTGGCGTCATTGGGCGTCAAATTATCATCATCCACGAACAGATAAACTTCGCCCCAGCGGCAGCGGAAGGTTTCCTGTTTTCCCGGCGTGCCATCAAAAGGGGGATGCAAATGCTCTGGGCACGTTTGTCCCGGTAATAGCACCAACTCTTTGGCGCAGTAACGTGGCGAATTAACATAGGTTAGTAGCTGCAAGCCTGAAATCGGGTAATCCGGCAAGCCAAATGACGCAATTTCAATACGTTGCCGTTCATCATCGGTTAACACCATGCCAGCCAATTGCAAAAACTCCAGTGTACGTTGCGTGTGTTCAGTTGAATGACTCATCCTCTTCTCCAATCAAGATAATGGTATCGATGTCATTGAACATGGCTTAGGTAGCAATGTTCTGTGATGAACATCGCTAATTCACACGCGACATAATCCTATTCGTTTACATATTTGGTCAAAATATAACAAACATCACAGATCTCTCACCTGAGTTATCGCAATATCGCCAGAAGAAAATGATATCGATACCATCAAAATGATTAAGGTGAGGCGCATATGAAAGCATTGGTTTTGGCACAAGCCGGGAAGATTGCCATCGAAGATCGCGAGTTTGATGAGGTGCTGGGCGATAACGACGTGCAGATCAAAATTCATTCCGTCGGCATTTGCGGCAGCGACGTTCATTACTATCAGCACGGCAAAATCGGGCCTTTCGTGGTTAACGCGCCGATGGTGTTAGGACACGAAGCGTCTGGTGTGGTGTTAGCGACCGGCAAAAGTGTCACGCATGTGAAAGTGGGCGATCGCGTTTGTATGGAGCCCGGCATTCCTGACCTTAACTCTGCGCAATCGCGCGCCGGTATTTACAACCTCGATCCTGCTGTGCGCTTTTGGGCCACGCCGCCGATTCACGGCTGCCTGCGTGAAACCGTGATCCATCCGGGCGCATTCACCTTCAAATTGCCGGACAACGTCAGTTTTGCTGAGGGCGCGATGGTTGAGCCATTAGCTATCGGCATGCACGCCGCCACCAAAGCGGGCATCAAACCGGGTGATATCGCGTTAGTGATTGGCGCAGGCCCGATCGGCGTGGTAACCGCGCTGGCTGCATTGGCGGGGGGTTGTTCCGACGTGATCATTTGCGATTTATTCGACGAAAAACTGGCCGTGGCCGCCAACTATCAAGGCTTACACGCGGTGAATATCAAAACCGGCGATTTAGCAGGCAAAGTCGCGGCATTGACCAGCGGCAACGGGGCAGATGTGGTGTTTGAGTGCAGCGGCGCGAAACCGGCTATCGCCAGTATCGCCACGCATGCCGCGCCGGGCGCAACAGCGGTGCTGGTCGGCATGCCAATTGATGCAGCGCCGATGGATATCGTCGCGGCGCAGGCCAAAGAGATCACCTTCAAGACCATTTTCCGTTACGCCAACATGTATCCACGCACCTTGCGTCTGCTGAGCAGCGGCAAACTGCGCGTGCAGCCATTGATCACCCAAACCTACAAGTTCGCAGAAAGCGTTGCCGCGTTTGAGCGCGCAGCAGAAGGACACGCCTCCGACATCAAAATCATGCTGGAAATGGAGTAATCATGGCGCTTTTTGCTGGCATTGACTGTGGTACACAAGGCACCAAAGTCGTGATTGTCGACAGCCAACAAGGCGTGATCCTCGGTGAAGGCAGCGCCACTCATCGCCTGATCAGCGACTCCAATGGGCGTCGCGAACAGGAAGCACAATGGTGGATCGATGCGCTGATCGTTGCCTTTAAGCAGGCGCTGGAAAATGCCGGCGTCAACGGTCAGCAGATTGAGGCACTCGGCGTTTCTGGTCAGCAACACGGTTTTGTGCCGCTAGATGAAAGCGGTGAAGTGCTGCATAGCGTCAAATTGTGGTGCGACACCGAAACCGCAGCGGAAAACGATGCGCTGTTACAGCAATTGGGTGGCGTAAAAGGCTCGCTTGATCAATTAGGTGTGATGATCGCCACTGGCTATACCGCATCGAAAATCTTGTGGTTTAAGCAGCAGCATCCTGAAAGCTGGCCACGCCTGCATACGGTTCTGTTGCCGCATGATTACCTGAATTTCTGGCTGACTGGCGAGCGTGTTGCCGAATACGGCGATGCATCCGGCACCGGTTTGCTGAACGTGCGCACGCGCCAATGGGATCGGCATGTAGTGGAATTGATCGATGATAGCGGTCGCTTGTGGAACGCCTTGCCCAAGTTACTTAGCGCCGATCAATGCATTGGCACGCTGCGTGCCGAAGCGGCGGAGAAGCTGGGATTGTCCGCTAGCACCCGCGTCTCCACCGGCGGCGGCGACAACATGATGGCGGCGATTGGCTCCGGCAACATTGCGCAGGGCACGATCACCATGAGCCTTGGCACCTCCGGCACACTGTTTGCCTGCGCCGATGCACCGGTGATTGCTGAATCAGAGATGATCGCTGGCTTCTGCTCCAGCACCAACGGCTGGCTGCCGCTGATTTGCACCATGAATGTGACGTCGGCAACTACTGCGGTTCAATCTTTACTCGATGAAGATATCGCAGGCTTCAACACCCTGCTGGAGCAAGCGGCGCCGGGTGCGGGCGGTGTGGAAATGCTGCCGTTTTTCAACGGCGAACGCGTACCGCAGTTACCGCATGCACGCGCCAGTTTGCACAACCTCGATAGCGATAATTTTACCCGCGCCAATCTGTGCATGGCGGTGGTGGAGAGCGCCACTTATGGCCTGCGTTACGGCATTGAGCTGTTTCGTCAACAAGGCATCGATGCCCGTGAAATTCGTCTGACTGGCGGCGGCGCACGCAGCGCACGCTGGCGGCAAATCGTTGCGGATGTAATGGGTTGTGAGGTGATTTGCCCGGACGTGAAAGAGACGGCGGCCCTTGGCGGTGCGATTCAGGCGATGTGGGCCACCACGCTGGCTGATGATGCGCAGCAAGATGCCAATGCCGTGTTGCAGCAACTTTGCCAGCGCTTTGTTTCACTCGATGAGTCAACTCGCACGCAGCCTGATGCCGCCCGTCAGCAGCAATACGACGCGTTGTATCAGCGCTATTTACAACGCCTGCAACAAGCCTATCCGGAGGTGCAACTGTGACACACGATGCACAAACCCAACAGCCCGCTTATTTGCTGGAGGTCACTGGCGTACGCAAAGCCTTTGGCCCGGTGGTGGCACTGAAAAATGCCGAATTCTGCCTGCGTCGCGGCTCAATTCACGCGCTGTGCGGCGGCAACGGAGCAGGGAAATCGACTTTTCTCAGCATTTTGATGGGCTTTATTCGCCCGGATGGCGGCGACATCTTTATTAACGGTGAACGCTGCGAGTTTCATCATCCGAAAGAAGCGTTAAATGCCGGCGTCGCGATTGTGCAGCAAGAACTCAGCGCGATTCCCGATCTCACCGTGGCGGAAAACATCTGGCTCGGTCGCGAACCGAAGCGCTTCGGTTTTGTCGATTTCACCACCTTAAATCAGCGCACCACCGCGCTGCTTAAGGAGCTGGATTTCCAGATCTCGGCCACCGAGAAAATGCGCAATCTCAGCGTTGCTGAGCAGCAACTGGTCGAGATTGCCAAAGCGCTGTCACACGCCAACGCCGACATCATCATCATGGATGAACCGACTTCGGCAATTGGTGAGGAAGATGCGCAGAAAATCTTCCAGACCATCAAAAAACTGGCGGAAAAAGGCAAGGGCATTATCTATGTCTCACACCGTTTGTCGGAGATTTTCCAGATTGCCGACAGCTACACCATTTTTCGCGACGGCGCGTACATCAAGGAAGGTTTTATTGCCGACATCACGCGTGAACAGCTGATCGAACACATCATCGGCGGGGAATATGACAGTGAATTCGCCAAGTTCAATCAGCCGGGCGAAGAGGTGATGATGGAGGTCAATAATCTGCGTTGGCGTAACAAAATCAATGATATCAGTCTGCATCTGAAGCGCGGCGAAATCCTCGGCATCTATGGTTTGGTCGGTTCGGGACGTAGCGAATTTCTCGATCTGGTGTTTGGTGTGCATCACGCCGACAGCGGCACCATTCGTCTGGGTGATAAAACGCTGGGACGTCATTCGCCGAAAGAAGCCATTGATTCTGGCATCGCCTATGTCACTGAAGATCGTAAAGAAACCGGGTTGGTGTTGTGCCGCTCGGTCAGTGAAAACATCAATATCTCGTCGTTCAGTGGCATCAGCCGTGCGGGATTCATCAATGAAAAGCGCGAGCAGCAGCGGGCGAACGAGATGATCAAACGCTTTAACGTCAAAACGCCGGACGGCGAGCAGATCGTCGGCAATTTGAGCGGCGGCAACCAGCAAAAAGTAGTGCTAGGACGTTGGGCGCTGCTCGATCCGCAAGTGCTGCTGCTGGATGAACCAACGCGCGGCATTGACGTGGGCGCGAAGAAAGAGATTTACCGCTTTATGTCGGAATTCGCTTTGAAAAATAAAGGAATCATCATGGTTTCATCCGAGCTGGCGGAAATCATCGGCATGAGCGATCGCATATTGGTGTTCCGCGATGGCCGGTTAGCCGGTGAGTTGTCGGCAGCCGACGCCACTCAAGCCGAACTCATGAAGTTAGCGGTTTAATAGAGAGAAAAAACATGAACGGTACGCAATCTTTAACACCCGGGGTTTCGTTTTTCACGCGCAATAAACGGCGTATGCACAAGTACGGCATCATTATTGCCTTCTTTGCACTGTGCCTGATTGTGGCGGCAATTGGTGAATATCAGGTCGCGCAAGGCGCGTGGAGCAGCAACTATTTCCTCAGCAATGAGAACATGTTGATCGTGCTGCGTCAGGTGTCGATCAACGGCATTCTCGCCATCGGCATGACCTTTGTCATTATCACTGCGGGCGTCGATCTATCGGTGGGTTCGGTGCTGGCGTTAAGCGGCATCGTCGCGGCACGCTTCGCTACCATCAATGCTGGTTTATCGATTGGCGATACGGCGACAGCGGTGATGGTGCCGATGATTGTCGCATTGGGCATCGGCATTGTCTGTGGCCTGATCAACGGCACGGTGTTGGCGCGTTATCGCCTCCAGCCATTTATCGTCACCATGGGCATGCTGTCTGCGGCGCGCGGTTTAACCATGCTAACCACTGGCGGCAACCCGGTTTCACAGTTAAATCCGGACTTCCGCTGGCTCGGCAACGGCTACATGGCGGGCATTCCTTTGCCGGTGATCATCTTCCTGATTCTGTTTGGTCTGGCATGGTTATTACTCAATAAAACCATCTTTGGTCGCTACGTGTATGCGGTGGGCGGCAACCCGAAAAGTGCTCGCACATCAGGCATTAACGTAGTGCGCATCAAAGTGCTGGTTTACACCTTGTGCGCCGCGTTGGCGGGCATTGCTGGCTTGATTCTGACGGCGCGTACCGGTTCGGCACAAACCAATGCCGGTGCGGGGTATGAACTGGACGCGATTGCGGCGGTTGTCATCGGCGGCACCAGCATGGCGGGCGGCGTCGGTACACTGGTCGGCACCTTCTTTGGCGTGCTGATCATCGGCGTGATGAACAATGGCCTCGATTTGCTCGGTGTGCAGTCGTATTACCAGCAGATCATCAAAGGCGCTTTGATTGTAGTGGCGGTACTGCTTGATCCTTCACGTAAACAACAACGTGACTAACTCTGTTGATATGAAAAACCCTACCAGGAGAAAAACAATGAAAATGACCAAACTCGCATTGCTCGCCTCGGCAATGATGATGGGGGGCATGACAATTGCCCAAGCCGCGCCGGTTAAAATTGCCGTGTTAATGTACGGCAACAAAGCCGAATTCGTGCAGTTAATGGAGCGTTACGGCAAAGAGCATCCAGCAGTGAAAAGCGGTGAAGCAGTGCTGACTTTCTATGATGGACGCTATGATGCTTCGGTACAAAACGATCAGGCAGCTACCGCAATCCAGACGCGTGCCGACGCCATCATCGTTAACCCGATGGATTTCGAAGCCAATATCGACATTGTTACCAATGCCAATGAAGCCAAAATTCCGGTGGTGGTAACCAACGCGCGCTTGAATACCGAAGCAATGACTTCTGAAGTGGTTTCAAACGATGAGTTGGGCGGCTATCTCGAAGCCAAAGCGGTGCTGGACAAGCTGGAATGTAAAACCAAAAAAGTGAATGTGGTAATCATCGAAGGGCCGAAAGGCGGCAGCGGTGAAATCCAGCGCGGCAAGGGCAACGATAAAGCCATCGCCGAATGTGGCGCAGGGCAAGTCACGGTGTTAGAGCGTAAAACCGCTAACTGGTCACGTGCCGAAGCGCAACCGCTGATGGAAAACTGGCTGCAAAAACATCGCGGCAAAATCAATGGCGTGATTGGCCAGAACGACGAAATGGCGCTGGGTGCGATTGAAGCGATTAAAGGCGCTGGCCTGAATGTGAAAGACTTCGCCATCGCCGGTGTAGACGGCGTTTCAGATGCGATTCATGCGGTGCAGGCCGGTGAAATGGTGTCGATTTTGCAGGATGCCAAAGGCCAAATGCAGGGTTCGATCGACGTGGCGTTGCGTGCGGTTAAAGGTGATAGCTATCAGCCGCAATCGGATATCTGGAAACAATACGCCAAAGACCTGAATTGGGATGGCGGCACCGCGAAGCATTATTATATTCCGTGGACCACGGTAACCGCAGACAACGCACAGCAACTGCTTGATGCACGTAAGTAATTGATTGCCTGCTCTCCTGGATTGGGGGAGCGGGCATGCGTTTCAAGGTTGATGTATATGGCGAGAACCTTGCCTCTCTAGTTACAACATACATAGGCATTTTATAATAATCGCCAACTTCAGCTTCTGAGAGATGTTTGTTTTGGTCAGAAGAATGGGGGGAAAACGGAGGTTAGGAATATGTTGCCATCAGTTTGCTGTAGTGGAACCCAACAGGTTGGTCTCATGAAGCTCGCTGAACCCCTGATCATAGTTATACCGTTCTTCTCATGACTCACTCGGAAGACAAAAATATTTTAATCCCCGCAATCTATATTAAAGAATATTTTAATAAAAGATGGCATAATCAAAAAATCTTTTAATAACTCCCAATGCTGTTACAGGATTCCCGAACTTCAGAAGCGCTGCTTCACTTACATTCATAGTGTTTCCATCATTCAACCTTAAAATGTATGAACCTTTTATAGCAGAAAGCGCCCCTGAAATCTGCGAAAAAGCTAAATCTCGCCTAGCGTCAGGCAACTAAATATTTATTATAAAACATAGTTTTAATTCAACTACTGACCAGAGTGGTCAATGTGATGTCTAAAAGGCCACATCGCCGGCATTTTTGTCATAAAGGGTAGGGATGAGAATATCTTGAATGGGAACACTTGGGATGAAAATGAATGCGCAGCATAGATAGAGGCAGGTGAGATGAATAATCGTGTTTGAGTGCGTTCTGGGATACCTCATTTAACATAATCATGATTATGTGCACTCTAATTGTTACTCCAAAGCGCTAATGTCGTACGGAACAATTCACAGATGTCGTCCCTGAACTAACCTTAGATCTCCTCAGGCTTAGC